>JAVBPH010000034.1:0-119194 GCA_031549725.1 Treponemataceae bacterium | reverse complement strand
CCCATGAGGACGCAGGATACTAGGGAAAACACCGGCACATAGAGGGCCAGGATGGCAAAGACGAAGCCCATGGTTCCCAGGGCCACCAGCAGAGCGACACTCCGGAGCGGTGAAATCCCAAATCGTTTCCAGAGCAGAAAGACCACCCCGCCGAATATTCCCGATGCCAGGGACATAGCCGTTACCCCATGAACCGTGGTTTCCGACACCGCTGTTCCGAAGAGGGTTAGAAAACAAACCGCCACGAAGAGGGCGTAAATTGTAATACCGAGTCCCCGGGGCCGGACAAGTCCGTCGGCTTTTTTCACATATCTTGGCCATGTCTTCGCCGGGAGACGAAAAAAGAAAATCAGCATCAGGATCAACGCGATTATCATGAATATACGGAAACCGGAAAATGGTACCCGTATCACATCGTTTTGCAGCACCGCGACGATGATGTAGGAAACACCATAGGCAACACTTAAATGACGGATCGCCGTTTCTTCGGAAAACAGGTTTATAATGATTGCCATTTCGAAACCAATCATAAAGACACAGCAGAAATACTGGAAATAGAACGCTCCCGCGAGGACCTCCGGAGGCAAGGGAAGATAGAGGGCCAGGGCCGACAACAGTGCCGCAGTGGCGGTAACTCTTTCAGCAATAACAACAAAACGGGGCAGCAGGATAAGAAACGCAATGGACGCCGCATATCCCGCCACGATAAGCAGGGTAAGATTCTGGACCGAAACAGGCAGGGGCGTCCGGCCGCCGATGGACAGGGCTGTCCCGGAAAAGTAAATCACCCCCATCTGCCAGGCAACGAACATGGCGAAGCAAATCAGCAAAGGCAGCCGGATGGTCAGGCGCTTTTTCCGGTTTTCCTCAAGGATTGGATTGTCCACGGTTTATCCTCCTTTCCCAACTGGAATCGGCGGCGCCGATTCCGCCAGCTCAAACAGTTCCCGCCGGGAATGGATCTGCAGTTTTGAGTACAGGGTCTTCCGGTAACCCTTGACGGTGTTTCCGGTGATGTGCAGGATCTCCGCCATCTCCGCGTTGCCGTAACCCTGCATGATCAGTTCCGCCAGGCGGATCTCCTGGCCCGAGAGATGGTCAACGGCCCGGGTCCGGAGATTATCGGTCTTCGCCGACGCTATACGTTCGATAGCTTCGGATTCCTCGGGAGGCGGCGGCGGAACCTGACCGCTTACAGTATTATCCGGCACATCAACCTTCGGCAGCAGCGGAACCCGGGGCCTTCCGCCAAAGGAATAGGTTAAAACCGGTTCCATCTTTAAATAGAGAACAACCGTAATTACCGCTATGACAAGATAGATGATATAAACCATCTGAATTCTGTCCCGGAACATCTCCAGCATCATGGTCTGCATTGCGACGGGCAGGAAGGCGATGAACGTCCCCAGGGGCGCGATTATTTTTGAGGGGTAGCGTTTCGCCAGGAGAAGGCTGAACAGGGGGGTAAAAGCCAGAATTGAAAAGCCCGAACCCATAAACACGCAGGCTAGAAGAGACAAGGCCGGAACGTACAACGCCGCAATGGCTGTGGCAAAGGCCAGCGCCGCAAGGACAACCAGAACCGAAATACTCCGGAAGAAATGGACATGAAACTTTTTCCAGAGGAAATATACGGTGAGTTCGTAGACGACCGAGGAAAGAAATACCACCGAAACGCCATGGGGCACCTTCTCCGCCACGGCGGTTCCGAACACGGTCATGGCGCTGCCGAAAAAGATAAGGATAAACACCCCCGCGAAGAGCTGTTTCGGGCAGACCAGTCCGTCGGTTTTTTTTACGGATTCGGGCCATATATTCGCGGGGAGGCGGAAAAAGAATATCAGCATCATAACCAGCGCGGTTACCATGAATATACGGAAACCGGAAAAGGGAACCGGTATTAAATCGTTCTGTAAAATTGCGATAATAAACGAAGAAACGGCATAGGCGACCCCTAAATGGAGGACCGCCGTTTCCTCCGCAAAGAGATTGATGATGAGGGACATCTCAAAACCGATCATGAATACGCAGCAGAAACATTGAAAATAAAAAGCCCCCGCAAGGACCGCCGGCGGTAAGGGCAGATAGAGAACCAGGGCCGACAACAGCGCCGCCGAAGCGGTAATCCGTTCCGCCAGTACGACGAACCGGGGGAGCAGCAGCAGATATGTAATGGTTGCCGCGTACCCCGCCACGATGATCAGTGTTATATTGTTGATTGATACCGGCAGGGGCGTCCGGCCGCCGATGGACAGGGCTGTCCCGGAAAAATAGATTACCCCCATCTGCCAGGCAGCAAACATGGCAAAGCAAATCAGCATGGGCAGCCGGATGGTCAGGCGCTTTTTCCGGTTTTCCCCAAGGATTGGATACTCCACGGCTTATCCTCCTTTTCAAACCGGGAACGTCGGCGCTTTTTCAGCCAGTTCAAACAGTTCCCGCCGGGAATGGATCTGCAATTTGGAATAAAGGGTCTTCCGGTATCCCTTGACGGTATTCCCGGTAATGTGCAGGATCTCCGCCATCTCCGCATTGCCGTAGCCCTGCATGATCAGTTCCGCCAGGCGGATCTCCTGGCCGGAGAGATTGTCGAAAGCATGGGCGGCAAGACCCGCTGCTTTTGAAACAACCGGCTTCACCGGATCTCCGGTGTCCCCTTCCCTGCCCGGGCCGGGGTTCCCCGGGACGGTTCCGGCCATCCCGGAAACAGCCTGCTCCCGGAAGGAATAGGTCAGCAGCGGTTCCAGAACCAGGTACAGGATTGCGGCGCAGACCGCAATCCCCAGATAGGCAATATAGAGAATCTGGAGTGAAGTCCGGAATGCTTCCAGGAGGAAGGAGTGGATACCCACCGTTCCCAGGGCAACCAGCAGAATCCCCGGGGTGATGAACCGGGAAGGATACCGTTTGGCCAGCACATTGCCGATAAAGGGATTGAGCCAGCATGCGGTGGTTCCCGCTCCCATGAGGGCGCAGGACACCAGGGAGAAAACCGGAACATACAGGGCAACTATGGCGAATACGAAACCAAGTGCACCCAGGGCCACCAGAACAGCGGCACTCCGGAGAGGTGAAATACCGAACCGTTTCCAGAAGAGAAAGACAATACCGCCGAATATCCCCGAGGCCAGGTACAGGACCGACACCCCATGGACCGAGGGCTCCGCCGCGGCCGTCCCGAAGAGGGTCAGGAAACAGTCCACCACAAACAGGGCGTAAACCGCTATAAAGAGTCCCCGGGGCCGGACAAGCCCGTCGGCCTTTTTTACATACCGGGGCCAGATATCCGGGGGAAGCCTGCAGAAGAAAAACAGCAGTAAGCTCAGAGCAATCAGGGAAATGAGCCGGAAAGCCGGATACGGCACCGGATAAATATCATTCTGCAGCAGGGCAACCCCGGCACCTACCACAATAGCCGTAATGACAGCGTAGTAAATAGCACTTTCCCCGGTAAAAAGGTTCACCCCGATTCCCTGCTCCAAACCAATCATGAACACACAGCAGAAGGACTGGAAGTAGATCAAAGCCGCCAGGACTTCCGGAGGGAAGGGAACATAGAGCAGCGCCACCGAAACCAATGCCCCGCCGGTGGTGATCCGGCCGGCGATGACCGAATACCGGGAATAGAAAACCGTAAATACCGCGGAAAGAATATAGCCCCCGGCAATAAGGGCCGTCATATTCCCCACCGATACCGGCAGGGGTGTCCGCCCGTCCAGGGAAAGGGCGGGGCCTGAAAAGTAGATTACCCCCATCTGCCAGGTGGTAAAAAGGGCAAAGCAAAACAGCAGGGGCAGCCGGACGGTCAGGCGCAGTTTCTGATTTTCCGCAAGAATAAGAGAGGTCATCGTCATGGTCTTGCTCCGGTTTCATTACGGTTATGGCTTTCCTCCGCCAATGCAAACAGTTCCCGCCGGGAATGGATCTGCAGTTTAGAGTAGAGGGTCTTCCGGTAGCCCTTAACGGTGTTCCCGGTGATGTGCAGAATCTCCGCCATCTCCGCATTGCCGTAACCCTGCATGATCAGCTCCGCCAGGCGGATCTCCTGGCCGGATAGACTGTCGAAGGCAAAGGGCTGAAGATCTAAGCCCTTCTCCGCGTGCTGCGGATCCTGGAGGGATTTGTTCCGGGCATCAACATTAGTTTCCGCTTCAACTCCGGTTTCTGCGGCAACCATAGGCCGTCTCCGGAAGGAGTAGATCAGGTACGGTTCCAGCATCAGGTAAACGATGGTCAGGGCTACCGCTATGGCCAGGTATACAATATACAGAACCTGCAGGTTGCTCCGGAATGCCTCCAGGAGGACCGACTGGACCAGGACCGTGGCAAAGGCGATACCGATATTGATGGGGGTGATAAACCGGGAGGGGTAACGGTTGGCCAGGAGTATACAGAAAAATGGATTCAGGCATAGGAGGGTCATTCCACCGGCAATGAGCGCGCAGGCGACATGGCCCAGGGCCGGTATATAGAGGGAAAAAATGGCCGCCACAAAACCCAGGGCCCCCATAGCCGCCAGCACGGAAACCGTCCGGAGGGGAGAAACGTTGAAACGCCTCCAGAGGAGATATACCACAAGGCTATACAAGGCCAGAAAGAAGTAATACACCGAAACCCCATGGGGAATACTTTCCGCCACTGCCCCCCCGAAGAGGGTCATGAAACAGTCCAGGATGATAAGGATATAAATTCCGGCGAAGAACTGCCGGGGTTTCACCAGACCGTCGTTTTTCTTCGCATACCGGGGCCAGACATGGGCAGGCAGCGTAAAGAAAAAGAACAGCAGCAGTACCAGGGCAACCACGGTGAGAAGCCGGAACACCGGGAAGGGCACCGGGACAATATCGTTTTGGAGCACCGCGACAATTATGTTGGCAAAGGCATAACCCACCAGAAGATGCTTCACCGCGGTTTCCTCGGTAAAGAGATTGGTAATGATCCCCGCCTCAAAGACAATCATAAAGACACAGCAGAAGGATTGAAGATAAAACAGGTTCGCCAGGATCTCCGGCGGCAGGGGAATGTACAGGGCCAGAACCGACAGCAGAGCGACCCCCCCGGCGACCCGTTCAATCATGACGGTAAACCGGGGAAGGAGCGCCATCAGGCTTATCCCCAGGACATACCCCGCAGCAATAACCGCGGTCATATTGTCCACGGATACCGGTAAGGGGGTCCTTCCGTCCAGAGAAAGGGAGGTACCGGAAAAGTACACCACCCCCATCTGCCAGGCAGCGTACATGGCAAAACAGACCAGCAGGGGGATCCGGACGGTCAGGCGCAGGTTCTGGTTTTCCGCAAGAATGGGATGGTCCATGCAGCATCGCCTCCTTTCAGTTTTTTCCAGGACGATCCATCCAATAATACTATTTTACACGAAATATATATTTGGGGTACCAAAAAAATGGGGTTTCCACAAAAAAAATTGCCAAAAATTCAATTATCCCCCCTCCCGGGGGGTAACACCCTTTGAGAACCATACTTTAAAATTCATCCTGTGAAGGCTGTATATTTTTTCTGCGCCATAATTCCGGACTTGGAAACCCCTTTTGGGAAAAAAAATCAGGAATTATGTTTTCCGCAGCAAGGCGCCGGACAGTTAGGGTATGGCATCAGTATTAGCCATACTTTTCATCAACATGGCGTCCACAATTTCGTCAACAATTTTCCGTTCAGACGGCGGCAGACGCCGGTATTTTGCCAGAAGGGACGCATCGGAAGCCGACAAATCCAGGTCAGGGAACACAAATACATCTCCGGTTCCATTCCGGAGCCATCCGGGATTAACATGGAATTCCCGGTTTACCGAATCGTAAAACCGCTGGCTTGGGTTGGTTTTCTTCCCGCTCAGAATCATGGATATATAGCCCTGGGTAAAGCCGATCTTCCCTGCAAAATCCCGTTTCTTCATTCCCAGGTTAGAGATCAGATATTCAAGCCTCGTGCTCAGCATAGATTTATCCTTAACTTATTATATCCATATTTTTTTACCAGGTCAATGTTACTTAACCGGGATAAATTGTTGTATTTCTGGAGAAAACCATATTATGGAAAGAAAAGAACATAACCGGTCTTTTTGGATATATTTTATTCTTGACATAGTTTACCTGGTATCATACTATTTAACTGGGTTAATTTTCATATGGAGGCTGATGATGATGAGAAAAAAATCGGAAGTACCCGCGGATATCAGCCGATTGTCCTTCGAAGAAAAGCTGAAATTACTTCCCCAGGCGGATAAGGATTATTTGAAGGAATACATCGACAGGGCTTTAACCGCAAATGCCGGCAATCCAAAAAATCAGAAAATTGCCGGCCAGCAGCCGGGAGGCTATCCGGAAAAGACCACCAAGGACACACCCGGAAAGAACCACCAATGAAAATCCGGTATTACTCATTTCCGGAAGGGTTATTGGCTACGGCTATTAAAAAATGTGCAAAAAAATAACTATCCCCCCTTCCGGGGGGTAACACTATCTGAAATTCGGGATCTAAAATAGACAGTCTGGCAATAGGGGGAACAAAAACGTTGAAAAACATTCCCGTTTAATGCCTGGAATCACAGTACGGTTTGTAACTGTAAGTAATCCATGTGAAGGAGCAAGGAATATGGCATTTTGTATCAAATGCGGAATGGATCTCCCCGGGAACATGCAATTCTGTACAGCCTGCGGTTCCCCTGTTGAGAAAGCTGTATCACCGGACGCAGAACCGGTTCCTTTTCTGCAGCCAGGGCCTGTACAGCCAACATACCAGGGGAATACCCTATCCCGTGAATTGCCTCCGGAAAAGGGAAGCCGCCACGCGGTTATAGGGACCTTCGGTTATATCGGAATATGTATCCTGTTTGCCATTCCTATTGTGGGACTCATTTCTTCTATTAAATGGGCCTTTGGTACAACGGGTAATCTCAACCGGCGTAATCTTGCCCGGGCTTATTTGATTTTTCTTATTGTCTCTATCGGGGCAGGCATTTTTCTCTGGATCACCGTATCCGCCGCACTGGCCCCTCTTTGGGAGTACATACCCCGGACTCCGGATGGACAGTCCGGCGGTTTCGAAAATATTCTTGGCCTTTTCAAAAACCTGTTTACCGAATCAGCAACTCAACATTAAAAGAATGGGGATGCTGTTCATATAAGTATTTGTTTGGGGTTATTACGTTTTTAAATGTCCAACAGGACGAAATGGTAAATCCCTAACCATTAATTATTTGGAGGATGTATTATGGCTTTTTGCGGAACTTGTAAAATCGATGTGCAGGAGGGTGTAAAATTCTGCCCAAACTGCGGAACAGCGGTGGATGCCGGACAGGCAGCAGCAGACCAGGTCAAAACGCCGGTCCAGGACAGCGTCAAGGACGCGGAGGATAATAGAGCCATGTCTATTCTGGCGTATATCCTTTTCTTTATCCCGCTCTTAACCGGTACATACAAAACTTCACCCTTTGTCAAATATCACACTAACCAGGGAACAGTTCTGTTTCTGGCTTCGCTGGCCTTTTCCATTGTACTGGGTATCCTCTCGGCCATCATCACCGGTATCTTTACGGTCGCCATGGCCTGGCAGGCTATCCTGGTAATCACCGGTATCTTTGGCGTGATTTGGATGGTGTACGGACTGGGGGTCACCGCCCTGGCGGTGCTGGGCATTATCAACGCGGTGAAGGGAAAAATGAATCCCCTTCCGGTCATCGGTAAGTTCAACATCATCAAGTAAGCGGATGCCATGAAAAAAATACCATTATTCTGCATTATTTTATTGTCCGTATTGTTACCTGGATCATGCAGTAAAGAATCCGGGACTTCCGGCAATGCGGGAGGATCACCGGCTTTCAAAGCCGCAGTGAAGAAATGGGCCCTGCCCGCGGGCTGGGATGAGAACCCCTACAATGCCTGGATTGACGGTGTATGGGACAGTAATGTGCTGCCTAACTTTGTACCTAAAGAGATTGAAGGTGTGAAGGCGGAACAAACATCCTATCACCGGATAGGCGACAGCAGTTTTACTTCAAGTTACAGCAGCGGAAACATGGAGTTCAAAGACGGAAACTATGAAAGCTGGGGGCTTGTATTTTACTGCAATGAAAAACAGGAACTTCAATTTGTAAAGCAGATGGAAACAAACGGATTTTTAGGGGGCATAAGCAAACAGGGAGATGCAAACTGGGGAACCCCTTCGGAATACGAATGGACGGGAAACGGTTATTACGCTTACCTGCGGGTGAACAACAACGCCCTTGGGGAGGAAGGGTATTCCAGACTGGCCATGTTCTCCATCACTCCGGTTTTTCATAAACTCCCCAAGTCATTTTTCGGCACTACCCTCCCCCAGGCTGGCATTGCCTTTTCAAGTTACGACGACTGGGAAATGTACGCCTATGACCAGGACTATAACGAGATTGAGGCGGAGTACAACCTGGCGTCGGACAAGGGAAAACTCCCGCCCTACTATGCCGCATGGTTTGACTATTACTGCACCACCAGCGATGACATGAAAGCCTATACCCGGCAGATGAAGTCCCAGGGCTGGGAAATTACCTATGAATATCAGGATGAACACGGCGGGTACAACGCCCTTCTCCGGAAGGGGGATATGCACGCCGTCGTAATGCGGGACGGCAGCATGCGGGTAGGCTTTGCCAATGTACCCGAAATGCTGAGTTATTAAAGGAGTTATTATGCTGAAAAAAAGAATCGCCAAAATGAAGAATAAAGTATTTATCGCAGCAACCCTGTTACTAAGCATCGTAATGACAGGTAATCTTTGGGCGCAATCCTCAAACAGTGTATCCCGGGAGTATATACAATCCCTGCTGGATTATGCGGGTATCAAGACTGTTGAGGGAAAAACCCTGGTATACTACCGGACTGGCTTTGAAAATATCACATTGGTTGTCTGCACTATTAATCCAGGCAATTCCACCCAATGCAACGTGACCATATACGAGGGTTTTCCCGACAAATCAATGTATGAATTTTACAAGAACAGTAAAAACGCATTTTCAGATGATGAAAGAAAGACCATGACCTTCGTGGATAAAGCTCAATGTTATTACAGAATATCTGAAAATGAATCTCTTGCAATGCGCCAAAACCTCAGCAAATCCAGCGGAGCTGTTATTGTAAAATAATTTTAGTAAGAGCATGGATGCTGCTTAATCGGACTGATGGGGAAATGCATAAACCCGAGAGGCTTTTTTAAAACTTCAGTTTTTAAAAAAGCAAGCTTAGGTTTAGGGAAAAAACCGGCTTTTTTAGACGGTTTTTTCCAAAGCCATTTTCAAAACTAACCGAGTTTTGAAAATGGCTCCACAAGGAGAAAATAATTGAAGAAAAAACACCGTATAAATATTGCATTTGCCGCACTGGCAATCGCGGCGGTATTAACATTTACAGGGTGCGGAGACATCGTCGGCGGAGATACCATAACACCCTCCGGCAGCAACACTTTAAACGAAGAACTGCCTGTTACCAACGGCAAATTTACCTTAACAGGAGCTTCCGCATATAACGGACTATACGCACATGCCCAGGGAACTATTGAGACAGGATCAATATATGGAACGACAGGAACCATTTTTGAAATGAGGGGGATTCAAATTCAGGGCGGAACGGTGGAACTCCCCATGTATTACACTTCCTGGTTTCAAGTTGCAACCACCGCTTATTCCGGCAGCGATACCATAACGGCACGGACAGTGGAAGGGCTTGGTAAACTATACAGTTTTCAGGTTTATATAATGCCTACCGCAGATCCCAATGATTATGTAGATAAAATAGGTTCCCATTACATCGTTTGGGACACCGTAACTTTTTCAAGCGGTTGTGTAACAAAGGACGTTTCCGAGGGGACCTATTATTAGGGAGAATAAACAAATGAGGAAAACAAATCGAATCGTGATAATAACCCTGCTGCTTTTTTTGGCGGGGACGGTCTTTGCGCAGAGTGCAGCCTACTTTTTTAAACCGCCGCAAAACAATTTCTATGTCAAATGGAAGGATTATAACGGCACCACCCATTTTCTGGGATACATCAACGGGGATTTATGGAACGGAAACTCCGGCGGTGAAGAATATTTTTCATCATCCAAGGGAACCTCCTACCGGCGCGACGGAAACAAATGGTACCTTGACGACTACTACAGCGCCAATGAGGTGAAGGAGCAGATTGCCCGCAGTATTGCGGAACCGGAAATGCTCGGCCTCTATTTTACTAATTTCTGGAACAGGTACAACACCACCGCGGGGGGAACCCTAAAGGCTGAACTGTACCACAAAGGCCGGGAACGCTTCCTGGGCATCAACTGCGATATCTTTGTTGACAACATGCTCAGGAAATATTGGGTCGATCCTTCCAACGGCTGCACCCTGAAAATGGCGGACGGAAGCGGTAAGGTTGGATATGAGGTAACCGAATACAACCTGAACTTTACCCGCTGGCCCGCGGGTTTGCCGCCGGGATAAGGAATACAGACTGGGGGAGACTATCAAATAATACGCAGGGAGAAAAAAATGAAAAGGATTATTTTACCGGCGATCATTGCCTTGATGATTGGATCGGTTGCAGTGGTGAGCATAAGCGCCCAAAGTACCAGCGGCAAAGGTTGGCCTGAGAATACCCGCATGAAGCAGATCCCCGTACCGCCCTTTGATCATGGCAGCACCACAATTGACAATGCCAATTACTTTAACGCCATGGCCATAGGAATTACGGAAACAAATTTCCGTTCCTATAAACAAGCTCTGAAGGATGCGGGGTTTACCGCAGTTGATGAGGATACAGAAGATAACTCGACGGGTTTTCATTTCAAGGCCCGGAATTCCGCCGGTTGGCTGGTTGAAGTTACATTTTACCCAAGAGCGCCCGGCGGCCAGGGCAGTCTTTCCGTATCAAGATAGCAGAGGAGCATGAGGTGATATGAAAAAGATTGTATGTTCAGCAGCTTTGCTGTTATTAATTATGTCCGCAAACCTGATGGCGCAGAACCGGGGTGACGGCTGGCCTTCCGCAAATATTCTGAAACAATTCGGTGTTGAAGGAATGCCCCAGCCTGCCGGAGCTTCGGAAGTTTTCTGGCGGGGTGATTGGGAACAAGTGTCGAATCCGGCAAGTAATATGACCAGGGGTAATCCTGCTTTGTTAATCCAGTTCAGGGGAACCGGCGCCACGGGTACGGTAATCAAAAACTGGTTTGAACGCAATGGCTGGGAAGCGGCTGACAATTATTTCAGAGCCGACGGAGCATACAGAAATGGTAATGCCGGCGCATATTACAATTATAATACCAGCGAAGGTACCGGACAGATTGTAGCCGGCGTTATACCGGAGGTCGGAAAAAACAGCCTTTTGTACGGGACATGGATAAACTCATTAAATGGAAAAACCATTATTTTTGCTCCCGATGGATGGGAATGGGTTGAGTGGTTCGGCGGAGAATACGTTTATGACGGGACAAAACTTACATTAGACTACCTGGATTATCAGACAGACCAGGAACAGACCACAACCACCACAGCAACCATAAGCGGCGGCACACTGACCATCGGCAGGTTTTCAGGCGGTATTTATGCGGAATTTTTTAACAAGGATTTACCGGGCAGATATTCAAAGCAG
The DNA here is from genome assembly GCA_031549725.1 of Treponemataceae bacterium. Lineage (GTDB taxonomy): Bacteria > Spirochaetota > Spirochaetia > Treponematales > Breznakiellaceae > UBA937. Next base: position 107,578 of record JAVBPH010000034.1, on the reverse strand, counting down.
TAATGTAAAGGGGTTTTATATGAAAAATATTTTTTATTTGCTAGTTACCTTTTTGGTAATTGGATTGACCGTTTCCCCGCCTGTTCACGCGCAGGACATGAAGAAACTGGAAGCCCTGGAAAAAGAGCTGGAACAACTTGAGGCAAAAGCCACGAGGGAACAGCTGACACCAAAAGACTTACAGCGTGTACAGGAAATCCGGCAGGAAATAATCCAGGCAATGGGACCCTATGGCAGCATGATGCAGCAATACCAGGGAACAGGCGGCGGTCAACCGCAAACCATGAATCCTGCGGACCTTGAGCGGATGCAGCAGCAGCAGATTCAGCAGATGCAAATGATGCAGCAGCAGGAACAGCAACAAGCCCAGCAGCAGCGGCAGCAGGAAACCCAGCGCAGACAGGCAGAGGAAGCTGAAAAACAAAGAGAAGCCGCCCGGCGGCAGTGGCCTTCCAATGCGGAATGGCAGAAAATCGGCCTTGCCGGCATGAGACAGCCCGCGGGTACATCAGTAAGCGACTGGACTATAGACCCTGCACATGAATGGTCACGTCTTTATCTTGCCATGGGTAATGTCACCGAGGCAGGTGCCGACGATATTATGGCTCAAATAGAACGGATCACCGGAAAAAAGTTTAGAGTCACCCGGGCGAAAAGCCGGATTGAAGGGACCTTCGATATCGGTGATTGGCATTACCAGGTCCTTTGGAGAAATGTTGTGACCGATACTATTCTGGATGTAAGTATATCCAATCCCAAAAAGGCACCAAAGGACTAATGGGAACCTCTAAAAACAAACCGGTTTTTAGAGGGGTGCCCAAATATTAACGGGATAGTGTCAGTCATGATTATCACCCATATCCGTCATTCGGGAGTGTTATGAATACGTTATTGTATCCTCGAAATGTTTCCAAACGCCGGCATAGCCGGGCTTCTTTTATCAGGATTTTTTCCAGGATGGTGGTTTTGTGTATTGGCATACCCATATGCATATGTATTTTTTCCTCCTGTGATTTATTTAACCTTTCGGTTCCCGATTATATCAATAAATATGCCAATTCCGCCGCAGGCGGAGACTACAAATTTATCAGCAACACCAACGGAACGGCTCCCAATAACAAGGATCTTCATATCATAAAACCGGGAGAACCGACCGCACTGGATATTATCCTGCGAAATCCCCGGCCCTATAAGTTACTGCCTGCCATGGAATACTGGAATGATGGCGAAGAGAAATGGAAGAATATCAATGATGATGACCCCTGGGGCTTTCCGGTTGATGCCGCGTATAACCACAAGGAACCCGACAGAATCCGGGTGACCATTGGTACCGACACCTCTTATCCGGTAATTTACCCCACTATCTACAAAATGCGTGTGACCCTGACGGATTCGGATACTGAATTACCCTACGCTCCTTATGAACTTCCCCTGATGAAATGCAGCCAGAACCCCCCGGAACCTAGGATTATCGATGTTCTCCCCGCAGCGGGAGGAGGTTTAATCCTACAATGGACTCTTGCATACAGCGATCCAGCCGTTGCTTCCGATGTGAGTGATGCGGTAAAAATGACCATATCCTGCTCCCTGGGAAGTGAAACCCATACAAAAAACTATGATGATCCCCCGCCCTTTTGGAACAATACCTCCGGAAACGGAACTCTGGACGATCCTTATATATCCACTATTTTTCCGGGAGAATCTGTTCCCGCAGGTCCATTAAACCTGAATGTATTTAATGAAGACGATATGATTTCCCGGGCTCCCAGCTTCTATTACACCGATTCGGCGGTGGTATATGTTTCCAATAATGGAACCGGCAGCGGTATGGCAGGTGAATATCCCACAACCCTGTCTGCCATCTTCAATGATTCCAATGAATTTATTATCAGATATTCAAATATAAGAATTATTTTTATTGAAGATATCACTTCATCATCAAATTATACGGTACCCCAGGGTAAAACCATATCCATGGAACCCACAAATGCAAAGGATATCATCGTAACCCAAAATGCTTCAGGCAGCTTCATCGACGCCGGGTCCGGGGAGTCCCTGATTTTCCGGGGATCCGTTACCGGAAACAGAACCTTAACCTTTATGGGACGCAATGGAAATGAAGCCGCCCTGGTTGCCGTAAACGGCGGAACGTTTACCATGCAGAACGGGGCCTCCATTGCGGGCAATACAAATACAAGCCCCGGCAACGGCGGCGGGGTATATGTCAGCGGCGGAACCTTTGAGATGAACGGCGGAGACATTACCGGAAATACCGCCTTAAACGGCGGAGCTGTGTATGTAGGCGGCGGAACCTTCAGGATGAACGCCGGTACCATCGGCGGGGATGAATCCGCCATTTCCGGCCTCGGCAACACCGCCGACAGCGGCGGCGGGGTGTATGTATCCGGCAGCGGAATCTTTGAGATGAACGGCGGAGACATTACCGGGAATAAGGCCAACGGAACCGGGGGTTCCAACGGAGGCGGAGCTGTGTATGTAACCGGCGGAACCTTCAGAATGAACGCCGGTACCATTGGCGGGGATGAATCCGGCATTACCGGCATCGGCAACACGGCCGACAGCGGCGGCGGGGTGTATGTAGCCGCCAGTGGAACCTTTGAGATGAACGGCGGAATCATTGAAGGAAATAAAGCGGGCGAAACCGACGTTTCCAACGGCGGCGGGGTGTACGTATCCGGAGCTATCTTTAGGATGAACGGCGGCAGCATTGGTAAAAATTGCCCCAACGAGGCTGTTAACGGCGGTGGGGTATACCTGAATAACGGAACCATGACCATGGGGAAAGACGCCAAGGTAACCGGTAACACAGTAGAAAAATACGGCGGCGGGATATTTCTGGAAGACAGTAAATTAACCATGGGAGAAAATGCTGAAATAAGCGACAATTCTACCACTTCCAGCAGCGGCGGAGGAGGAGGGATATACCTCCGCGGCGGGGAATTTGAAATGATCGGAGGGATTATCGGAGGCCGCGGAAAAGGCAATACTTCATTTGTCAGCGGCGGGGCCGTATTTATTGAGTCGGGAACTTTTACCATGAGCAGGACCGCTGTTATTTCAGGAAACAGTACAATGGGTACAACAATGGGAGGAGCCGTTTATGTTGGTACTTCACCGGACGCCCTGTTTAACATGCTGGGTGGTATTATCGGCGGGGATTCGTCCGACGATGCTAATACAACCGGCGGGCACGGCGGTGCCGTGGCGGTCGACGTAATCGGAAGTTTTACCATGACCGGTGGTACCATTAAAGGCAATAAAGCCGGAACAGACAGAAGCGGCGGCGGGGTGTATGTCAGAGGAACCTTTACCATGGGCGGAACCGCCAAAATAATTGACAATTCCGCAGGTTACGGCGGCGGTGCAGCCATTGAAAGGGACAATCACCCCGGAGGTATCTTTACCATGACCGGTGGTACCATAGAGGACAATACAGCCACTAACGGTGGCGGCGGAGTATATGTAAAAAACATATCCGACGATGATACAGCACGCTTTACCATGATTGACGGTACCATTAAAAATAATCAAGTCACTGCCGGCAGCGGCGGAGGGGTATATGTTATTAATACCATGTCCGGCGGCGATGCGGTCTTTACCATGCAGGGAGGTATCATCGGAGGAGATTCGTCGGATGATGCCAATAAGGCACAAAATGGCGGCGGGGTATATATCAATAGCGGGAAGGTTACCATGAGCGGAACCGCTAAAGTAAAATATAATAGTGCCGGCAGTAATGGCGGCGGAATTTATGTAGATGATGATGGGAATTTTACTATGGCGAATACCGGGACCCCGGAGATAAGCCATAACAATACCAGCTATGCCGGCGGTGGGGTTCATGTGAATAGCGGTGGTTCTTTTACTATGGATGGCGGTAATATCAATGAAAATGAGGCAAGAGAAGATGGAGGCGGAGGCGGAGTGTCTGTAGAAGCAGGAAATTTCATACTGAATAGCGGCTACATTACACGTAATACCGGTCCCAAAGGCGGCGGGGTTGGCGTATACAGTGGAACCCCCGGGGCTTTTACCATGCATGGAGGTTATATTACCGGTAATACAGCCGATGATGGCGGTGGAGTGTATGCTGCTTCGCTACAGTTTTTTTCCAGACCAGGCAATAACGGATTTATTTCCGGTAATACACCAAACGACATCAATGAGCCGTAATTGAATTCATTCGACAACTGAAGTTGTCGAATGAATTTCCCCGCAGCAATTTGCGGTGCAGCAGCTATATTTTCCTATAATTAGCATTCCTTTAGTGCCTGGAAGAAAAAGCAAGGAAATATCCTGCGGAATGAACCACCTTTGAAAAAGGAGCAAAAAAAATAATCCGGAAAAATTAGTTTATATTTTGACTAATCACTAAAGATAATCTCACGCAGGTATATCAAAACATAATCAGGCGGGCACCATTGTACCCGCCAAATATTACATGTGTGTTTTCTTATGATGTTTTGTTATGTCCATCACTATTTGCTTCAGTTTGACTTGTTTTGGAAACCTGGTGATTCCTTCTGTATGATAAAATAACGCTCTGTAAAACAATGAAGAAACACAGCATAATGCCCGTGGTAATACCCTGCCACCAGGGACCTTTAAGCCTCAGGGCAACCACAATGTTATTAATTGTCCCCAATGCTAGCACACCAAAGGGCGTACCGATCACATTACCCACACCGCCGGTTAGTAATGTTCCTCCGATAATAGATGCTGCAATGGCCTTCATTTCCGCACCCGTGGCCTGTGTAACAGAACCCGAACCGGTATGCATAAGATATACATACCCGCCTATGCCAGCCAGCAATCCGCAAAGCATATGGGAAAAGAGCTTGGTACGTTTAACGTTAATACCCAGCATTAATGCACTTTGGATGTTTCCGCCAACAGCATAAAGATTCCGTCCAAATCTTGTCCATTTAAGGATACAAAAGATAAGAACCACAATCAGCAGCGCAACTACCACACCCAATTCTATTTTTGCGTCAATATAATTCCCGTTTTTAGCCCTGTAACCAAGTCCGGGTATGATAATCTCTATATTCCTCATGGCGTTAAACAGTTCATTTTGTACCGAACGGGGTTTAACCTCAATCATGGTGGTCACACCCCTCGCAAAAAACATACCCGCCAGGGTGACAATAAACGGCTGAATCTCCAGATAGGATATTAAAAGCCCCTGAAAAATACCAAATGCCAGTCCTATTCCGAGGGCCAATAACAACGCCCCGAAAACACCGAAGCCTTTATCGTCAATACAGACAACACAGCTCATACACACCAAAGCGGTTATACCGCCTACTGAAATGTCTATACCGCCGCCGACCATAACAATGCTCAATCCGCAGGCTAGAATAATAAGCGCCGCATTCTCGTTAAAAAGGTTCAGGAATTGCTGGGGCCTTGTAAAACCGCCTCCAAAGGCAAATATGGAAGAAATGTACATAACAGCAAAAATACCGATGGTTACAACAAGCAGCAAATTACTGTCGGTAAGGGGTTCTCTTTTCTTAAAAATCATATACATTGCTCCTTCACTGCGCCACAGGACTATTTTCATGCATGTCCACAATCCTGCTCCAAATCTTACGGAACATCTCCTTAACACCCGGCGAACTTACAATAACGATAATAATAACAACTATTGCTTTAAAAGCCCTAAGCGAATCCGAACTGACTCCGACCGCATAAAGGGTTGTCATTAAGGATTGAATCGTATAGGCACCCAAAACGGAGCCTATCATACTGAATTTACCTCCGCTAAGCGCGTTCCCTCCGATGGCGACCGCTAAAATCGCATCCATCTCAATATCCGCGGCGATGGTTGTATGGTTGATTGTGGCATTCCGGCTGACCTTGATAAAAGCAGCCACAGCAACGCAAAGCCCCATTATTACATACGCCAGAAATTTGATAACCACAGGGTTGATTCCGTTTAAACGTGCAGATTTTTCATTTATTCCTACCGCCTGTGTGTAAAGACCAAGGTTGGTAAACTTCAATGCCAATGCCATGACAAGCATACAGGCTATTACAATAAAAATAGGAGTAGGAACGGGGATACCGGGAATAAAATTGCCAAAATATTTAAACTGGGGTTCCGATACGATGGGAAGAACCCCGCCGTTAATCCAGTAAGCTATGTACCGTCCCGCGGTAAACAAAATCAACGTAGCAACCATCGGTTGGATTTTGAATATGGAAACCAGGGTTCCGTTGAATGCTCCAAAAAGCATTGCCACTACACAGCCTGCCAGAAAAGCAACAATTATAGGCGCCTGCATCAATTCAGGAGCAACATATTTTCCGCAGAGAACCCTGAGCATAACACTGCCGGCTATGGCAATACCGGCGCCAACACTAATGTCCTGTCCGCCGGAAGCCGCGGTTACCAGCGTCATACCCAGGGCCAATATGGCAAGCTCCGAGGCATTATCAAGAATACTGATTAAATTTCCGGATAAAACAGTATCCCCGGCATTGTTTACAGTAACGATTATTCTAAAGAAACCAACATTTGTTATCAGGTTAAACAGGAATATCAACACCAACCCTAAAAAAGGAATAATAATATTCATGTTAATATGGCTTCCAGGCCTCTGATTTTTCATTCTTTTTTCAAGTTCAGTTTTTCCATTAGACATCTTCAGCACCTCCCCCCGCGATGGTATGCATTATATTATCCTGTGTCATATCGCTGCCTGAGAGTTCACCCACAATATGACGGTCCCTCATAACAATAAGACGGGAACAGGTTCGGAGCATTTCTTCCGTCTCGGAAGAAATAAATGTTATGCCCATACCCTCTTCCGCAAGCTTTAACACAAGTCTTTGAATTTCAACCTTGGTACCAATATCAATACCCCGGGTGGGTTCGTCAAGGATAAGATATTTAGGATGTGTCAGCAGCCAGCGCGCGAGGATAACCTTTTGCTGATTGCCGCCTGAAAGAGATTTAATCGGAACATCCGCGGATGCCGTCTTAATATTAAGCGCTTTTATATATTCATCGGCAAATGCCTGGGCCTGGGCCCTGCTGAATGGCCTGAAAAATCCTCTCATTACCTGGAGGGCAAGAATAATATTATCCCGGACCGATAAATCCGCTACGATGCCGTCATTTTTACGGTCTTCAGGTAAATAACCTATCCCGTTTTTCATTGCCTCAATCGGCTTATCTATCTTAACCTTCTGGCCTTCTATCTTAACGGCGCCGCCGGTAACCCTGTCGGCACCAAAAATAGCACGGACGCTTTCACTGCGGCCGGAACCAAGGAGGCCGACAAACCCGTTTACTTCACCTTTTTTAACCTGGAAATCAAACGGCCTGACCCCGGCGGCACTGGCAAGTCCATCCGCCTCATATATGGGCTCAGTGTCAGAAACCACCGGCTTTATCTCCTTCTGGTTTATCTCCAAAAGATCCCCGAGAGCTTTCCCCATCATCTCGGAAACAAGCTCAACCCGGGGCAGATTTTTAATATCAAATTCACCGACAAACATCCCGTTGCGCAGAACCGTTATTCTGTCACATATTTCATAAACCTGATCAAGGAAGTGGGTAACAAACACAATCCCCACACCCCGGGCTTTTAATTTACGCATTAAAGAAAATAATTTTTCAACTTCATGTTCACCCAGGGACGAAGTAGGTTCATCCAGAATAAGCACCTTACAGTCCATATCAACTGCCCGGGCAATCGCAACCATCTGTTGTATAGCCAGAGAGCAGCTCGATAACTGCTGGGTGGGACTGGCGGGTATGCCAAGATTGTCGAGTATTTCTTTGGCTTTCAGCCTCATTTTACCCCAGTTTACGAATTTATAATTGCCGCGCCCGATAAATATATTCTCGGCTACGGTTAAATTGGGGCAAAGTGTAATTTCCTGATAAACCGTACTTATGCCCAGGGTTTGAGCTTCCTGGGGCGATTTAATATTTATCGCATGGTCAATTCCATCTATATAAATTTGTCCCTTGTCCTTGGCGTAGACCCCGGTCAATACCTTTATCAGTGTTGACTTACCGGCTCCGTTCTCACCCATAAGTGCGTGAATCTCCCCTTTACGAAGAGTGAAATCTACATCCCATAAGGCACGAACACCCGGAAATGCTTTGCATATCTGCCGCATGACTAATACTTCGTTTTCCTGCATAAAGCATTCTCCTTTGTTTAAAATAAAAAACGACACTGCGAATACGGTAAAAAAAAGTATAACACGGGGACACGGAAAAATCCTATATACCCGTGTTACACAAGTTCAAATCCTACTCAATATAATCTTACTTCAACAAAAATCAATTATTAGAGTTGTCCGGCAGCCAACCAGGCCGGAACTCCAGCCTGATTATTGACCGAAAAATCTAATTATTCACCAAGACCGTACTTATCAATGTCAGCCTGGGTGATTGTCTTGGCATCAAAGCCTCTTTCTTCGTTAATGATTTTCTTCTGGGCGGGAGCTTTTCCGTTCTGAAGATCTTTAATCATTTTGTCAATTACATTTGCCTGGAAGGGGCTGCACTGGCCATCATAATTCCAGTTACCCGCGAGGAGTTCCCTCAGAGCCCACTTATTGCAGTCAAAGCCCATAACCACCACGTTACCTTTAACACCATGGGTGATACCGGCAGCGTCAAGTGCGGCTACTGCGCCCTTTGCCATGTCGTCGTTTTCAGCATAGATTACGTTGAAGGGAGTGCGGGCATTGATAACGGACTGAACAATAGCTTTTGCTTCGTCAGCGCTCCAGTTACCGGTCTGCTGAATAATTTTTTTCATTGCGCCGGATTTGAATTCGGCATCAAGAGCGCCGGTCCGGCCGATCTGGGCGTCGGAACCCATAACACCCTGGAGATGGATGATATTGTATGCGCTGAGTTTCTGATTCTTCAGCCATTCCACAGCGGTCCGTCCTTCCTGGGCCATATCGGAAACCACAGCGGCTTCATAAAGGCTGTTGGGGGCGGAGACCATGCGGTCAAACAGGAACACCTTGACGCCGGCCTGCTGGGCAGCTTTCAAAGCATCGTCCCAACCGTCGGTAGCGGCGGCGGAGAGAAGAATGTAGTCCACACCATTTGTAACGAACTGCCGGAATGCAACCAGCTGTTCTTCGATCTTGTCGCTGTACGAGAAGGAGGCTTCGTAGCCGTTAGCGGTTGTAAAGACGGTTTTGAAGTCTTTGTCGTTAGCGGTGCGGTAACCGGATTCTGAAGGCGGGTTATTGATGATACCAACAGTGATTAAACCACTTTTGGAAGAGCCCTTACCATCTTTCGTTCCGCCGGCGAATGCCAGGCCAGCGATAACCAGTGCAAAGATGATACCTATGACGATTTTTTTGCTCATGATCTACTCCTAAAAAAGATATTGGATGCATTGTACCCCCCGTTTTCCGGGAAGTACATGAATATTCTTATGAACTTTCTTTGAATTTTTTAAGAAATCACCAAGGATTGTGATATACATACCGGTGATATGTCGTTTTTTTACGGAAAAAGATTGGAAATTCTACGAAATTGACAAGGAGCTGGCCAGTAGGAGGAAAACGGTTTTTTAAATTAAATTCCCCGTTCTAAAACAAACATGAAAAAACGGCTGCACAAAATAAGATAACGTAATTTTATCATAATTCGCCGTTACCCATCATTACATAAACAACTTTGACTATCCCTATTCCGGCTGCAGCCCCGTACCGGATATACCGCGCCGCCAATGCCCGGAGGTTTTAATTTGACCCAAAATAAAAAGATGTCTATATTAATATTACGATATTGCAACATGGATAAAAGTGGATAAGATTATGATGCAGCATGAAAAAATGTACCAAGTTCTGACAAAAGAAATCGCGGACATAAATGAACGAATTAAAAAATTAGATTATCTATATATAAAAACCGAGAAAATGCACCGGCTGCTGAGCCAGCATCATAATTCGACCCAGCCGCACTATCCCGGAAATTCCGCCCGGGTGTCCCGCTATCGGGATCCTTCTCCAGGCGGAACACTCCGGATAAACAATATTTACTTTTTAGCCTTCACCGTCAGTTTAATATTTTTAGTTTCCGGGATTGCATTTATACTTTTTGCTTCCTCGTTAAGCAGGGAGGAAACCGGGGAATATATCCAGGTTGCTACAGGGCAGATCAAGTTTGCCCTGGCCGAACATATCAATGAGGAATTCGGCAACCTGAGGGCAGCTTCGATAATATCCCATGACCGGGAACTACTCTCCCCCGACGGAACCTTCACCAGGCTGACCAAAAGACTGGTTGCAAATAATTCCTACATCCAGGTGGGTATCGCAGACCGGAACGGCTATGCCATGTGGATGGAAAAAGGCGGAATCAGGAGGGGTTCTCTGGCGGGGGAACCCTTTATTGAGCGGGCCCTCCAGGGAGAGCAGGTGGTTACCGGGACCAGAAAAAACGCGGTGGATGGGATCGATGTGAATTATTACGCGGTTCCCATTTTTGATGAGGCGAGCGGCAGGATCAGCGGGGTACTTTTTGCAGCGGATCCGGAGGAGGAATTCAGGAATATCATCAACCATTCGCTTTACGCAGGAAAAGGGCTGGCCCATATTATCGACAGCCAGGGGAATTATATTGTCAAGTCCATGAGTCCCATAGTTATCGGTATAGGTGATAACATTTTTGACATTCCCTATCCTCTTACAGAAACGGATAAACAAAAACTCCTTGATAATCTGGCGATGGGCCAGGCGGGATATTTTGAACGGAAGATTTATGAGGCCGACCGTCTGGTGGCTTATTCACCCCTCGGAATAAACGGATGGCATGTGTTTTATGCCGTTCCGGAATACATGGTGAGCGCAGGCCTTAAGAATGTCACCGTAGGCGGTATTGTGGTTATAAGTGCGGCGGTGCTGGCATTCATCTTTTTTATAATGCTTATAAAACGGGTCAATAAGAAAAACCGAAACGCCCTGGAAACTATGGCATTCATTGACCCTCTCACCGGCCAGAGAAATTACCAGAAATTTCTGATAGACGCGGCGGAAATACTGAAGAACGCCCAGGATATGAAATATGCTATTTGCTACTGTGACATAAAGGCTTTTAAAACCATCAATGATCTGTTCGGCCGGGAGACGGGTGACCGGCTGCTCAGGTATTATTCCGACTTCCTCTTTGAACTTACCCAGGAAGGGGAAGTGTTCGGCCGTATTACCGGGGATATTTTTGTCTCTTTGAGGAAATACCAGAGCAAGCAGGAGATTGAGACCCGGTTTGAAAGTGCGGCCCATCGTCTGATGGTCTTTCCCGAAACCTTTTCCCGGGGGTACAGGGTGGAGCTATTTGGAGGGGTATACTTTATAAACAGAAACGATGAGAAGCTGCCCCTGAACGATATGATGGACCGGGCGATCACCGCTGAAAAATCGGCTAAAACCTTAAAAAATGGAAAACATTTGTGCTTTTATACCGATGAAATGCGGGAACAAAAACTCTGGGAAGCGGAAGTAGAATCCACCATGGAAGCCGCCCTGGAAAACAACGAATTCCAGGTATACCTGCAGCCCAAGATTGATATACAGCACGGCAACCGGATCATGGGCGCGGAGGCACTGGTCCGGTGGATTTCACCGGAAAAAGGGCTCATACCTCCGGGGCGCTTTATCGGCCTGTTTGAAAAAAACGGTTTCATCACCAAGCTTGACCGGTACGTCTTCGATACCGCATGCAGAAATTACAAGGAAACCGTACTTGACCGGGGACAGCAAAAATATATTTTATCCGTGAATGTCTCAAGGCTCGGCCTGTTACAGCCCGACTTTATCAGCACCTATGTTTTCATGAAGGAACAGTACCATATCCCCGACGGCTGCATCGAACTGGAGTTCACCGAAAGCCTGGCATTTGAAAACCACACCCTGTTCCAGTCCATCGTGGATGAATGCCGGCGAAATGGTTTCCTTTGTTCTCTGGATGATTTCGGTGCGGGGTATTCATCCCTTAATATACTTAAATCGATCCAGGTTGATGTGCTGAAGATTGACGGTCTTTTTTTCAAGTATGGTGATAATTCCGACCGGGGCCGGGAGCTGGTAAAAAACATTATTTCCATGGCTAAGTCACTCCACATGAAGACCGTGGCTGAAGGGATTGATGAGGAATACCAGGTTGAACAGCTCAGGGAAATGGGCTGTGATGCCATCCAGGGATATATCTTCGCAAAACCGCTGCCCATGGAAGAATTCAACCGGTTTGTCGAATTGTGGAAAACACCGATGGCAGAAACTAAACTTTTTTGAGGTAATCTTTCTGCCAAAGCAGAAATTACCAATTATGGTGCATTCTTCCTTCTATGGAAAAAATTATTCCTGTTATCAGTTACATCATCCCAGCAGATTAATCGGAGTTTTTATTTTTCACGGAAAACACTTTCATTACTGATGATGTAATTTCCGGATATTTCCCCCATTTTATTTCCGGGCAAGCGCACTGTCAAATGCAACAGCCGATGCGGAAAAATTTATTTTCCTGACAAAATCGCAGCTTTCCCTGGCGCCGAATTCCCGGTCCATGCCGGAGTCTTCCCATTCAACAGAAAGGGGGCCCGTGTACCCTGCGGCATTCAGTTCCCGGATGATCCCGTCAAAATCAACATCCCCGTGGCCGACGCTCACGAAGTTCCAGGACCGCCGGGTATCACCAAAGGGAAGGAAGGATCCCAGGATACCCCCCAATTCATTCCGGAGAAGTTTGACATCCTTCATGTGGACATGGTAAATCCGGTCCGAGAATTCCCGGACAAAAACTACTTCATTTACCCCCTGCCAGACCAGGTGGCTTGGATCAAAATTAAAACCCAGGGTCTCCCGGTATTTGAATTTCTCCAGGAGCCGTTCTGCGGTATAATAATCGAAGGCTATTTCCGATGGATGTACCTCCAGGGCAAATTTGATGCCGCATTCGTCGAACACATTCAGGATGGGGGTCCATAAATCGTATATCTTCTGGAAACCGGCCTCTATCATTTCATCACTCGTCTGGGGATACGAATACCAGCGGGCCCAGATAGATGAACCGGTGAATCCGTTGACAACACCCACACCGAATTTCTTTGCGGCCCGGGCGGTATCCTTCATTTCCTCAATAGCCCATTTCCTGATCTCTTCGGGTTTTCCGGCGAGTTTTGCCGGGGCAAAATTATCAAGCCGTTCATCCCAGAGATCCCCGACACATTGTCCCGTAAGGTGGGCGCTTATGGCCTGGCACTGGAGATTATACTTTTCCAGCAGGACCTTCACCGATGGAATATACGACGGATCGTTTAATGCTTTCTGCACGTCAAAGTGCGCATGGGTTGCAAGCTCCAACCCGTCATAGCCCATGTTAACCGCGAGCCTGCAAAGCTCCTCCAGGGAAAGGTCTCCGAACTGTCCTGATGCAAGGGTTACTATTCTGGCCATATCTTCTCCTACTTAAACTGGACCGGTTTTTTTAAAGATGCCGATTCATACATGGCATCTATGACTTTCATTAATATGAGGGCCTCCCCGGGTTTGTTGTAGGGTTCGGCTTTTCCTTCCAGGGCATACACAAAGTTTGATGCATTGGCGGTACGGCCCATGGCCTCATCCTTTTCTATTTTGATATTCAGGTCGATATGGTTTCCGAATTCTTCCGTAAAGATCCTGCATGTATCAATACTGGTTTCATCAATGCCGTCGATTTCAAAAATCCGTTCAACCTTTCCTCCGGCCTTTGTGCCCTGGAATGTGACGGATACTATTTCCCGCTCATTCATTTCAGCCCAGGAATTGCGGATCATCAGGGACTGGCCTGTTTTAAAGGTAAGCATCGCATGGGCGGATGATTCCACATCGGTGACACCCTTTGCGGAATCTGGAATTCCCCAGGGGCCCTTAAAGGCCTTGTTGTCCATGAAGTCGCTGAAGGTAACCCCCAGGAGATATTCCGGTTCGGGGTATCCCATAAAATACAATGCCAGGTCCAGCATGTGGGGAAGATCGATAACCGGGCCTCCGCCGGAAAGCGCCCTGGTGGTGAACCAGCCGCCGAAACCGGGAATCCCCGCCCGGCGGATCCACTGGGCCTGGGCGGAATTGATCCGGCCTGCCCTTCCCTCCTTGATATGTCTCATCATAGCCTGGGACTCGGGCCGGGCTCTGTTATTAAAATCAAACATCAATATTTTTCCGGACTGTTCTGCCGCATCCCGCATGGTCTGCATTTCAGCGGCATTCATTGCCGGGGGCTTTTCACAGTACACATGTTTCCCCCCGTGCAGGGCTTCAACAACCATGGGCATGTGGAATTTATTCGGGGTTATCACCGAGACCGCATCAAGTTCAGGAACAGCCTTCAGCATGTCCACCAGGGAACCGAATACCTTTTTTATTCCCCGGGAAGATGCAAAAGCCTCCGCCCGGTTTGTATTCATATCGGACATGGCAATCACCTCCGCACCTGCCCTGGTAAATCCCTCCAGGTGGTACGATGCCATTCCGCCGGCGCCGACAATTCCTATTTTTAATGGCATACCCGCTCCTACTTTTTCCTGTTCTGCGCCAGTACGGCCACGATGATGATAATTCCCTGGACAAGGCCGTTAAGGAACGGAGGCACATTTGCCATAATCAGCACCGTACTGATAATGCGGAGCATGAGAACCCCCAGGAATGTCCCGATGATTTTCCCCTTTCCGCCGTCCATGGATGTTCCCCCGATGGCAACCGCGGCAATCGCATCCATTTCATACTGGTATCCTGCGCTGGCCGCCTGGATGGAAGTAAGCCGGCTGGCCAGGAGGAACGCGGCAAATCCGTAAAGGGTACCGGCGAACATATAGACCATGGTTTTTATTTTATTCACCCCAATCCCGGAAAGCCTGGCAGCCAGCTGGTTGGAGCCGATGGCATACACGTAGGTTCCGAACTTCGTCTTGGACATGATGATGCCGGTGATCACAGTAATAAGGATAAAAAAGATCATCAGGTTCGGGATAAACCATATCCGGCCTGCGGCAATTTCCCTGAATGGAGCGTACAACTCCCGGGTCACCGTAAAGGGCCCGCCCTGCCCGAGCTGGTTGATTACCGAACGCCAGGCGGACATGGCAGCCAGGGTAACAATGAAGGGAGCAATTTTTCCCTTGGTGATGAGGATGCCGTTGATCAGCCCAACCATAAGTCCCGCCCCAAGGCAGAACAGCAGGCAAAGGGGAATACTCCGGGTAGCATTAAGGACCTGTATTCCCATACCTGAAATAAACGCCACCGCCGAACCAACCGAAAGGTCGATCATCCCCGCGGATATAATCAGACTCATGCCCATGGCACAGATGCCCACCACGGCACCCTGGACAAACTGGTTGCTCAGGTTGCTCCATGACAAAAAGCCCGGGTTCACGATTACCGCAACCAGAAGAAGAATAATAAAACTCAACCAGTGGCTGTAATTGGCGGTTATATTATGCCAGGTATCTTTAATATTTCCGTTTTTAAGCAAGGACACACTCACTTCTCTTCCTCCCTTCCTGTACCTGTGGAATATTCCATAATTTTTACTTCGGAGAGTTCTCCGTGCTTCAGGGTTCCCTGAATGGAACCTTTATATAAAACGATACACCGGTCCGCGAGCTGGTAAATCTCGGGAAATTCGGTACTGAACACAATCACCGCTTTTCCCTGGGTTGCCATTCCGTTTATCAGTTTATAGATTGCAAACTTTGATCCCACATCGATCCCCTGGGTCGGGTTATCCATGATGTAGACATCCGCATCAATTTCAAGCCATTTTCCCAGGATCACCTTCTGCTGGTTTCCACCGGAAAGGGATGTAATGGGGTCCCTTTCGCTGCCGGCTTTTATTTCCATTTTCTGCTTATTCCTGTTGAACCGCTCGGATTCAGATTTATTGGAAATAAACAGGTTCCTGTGTTTTGCCACAAAAAAAGCCAGGGAACTGTTCTGCCTGATGCTCAGGTCCGGCAGGATACCCCGTTCCTTCCTGTTCCGGGGAACCATGGCAATCCCCTTTCTCATTATTGATTTGATGGATCTGGTATCCAGGACCTGGTCTCCCAGCTCAATGGTTCCGCTTTTTATGGGACTTGCTCCGAATAATGCGGTGGCCAGTTCATCCGTGCCGGATCCCTGCAGTCCGGTCAGTACGATAATCTCGCCTTTGTGGAGATCAAATGAAATATCCCTGAAGGTATGTCCCGAAAGTTTGTCAACCCGGAGAACCACTTCGTTGCTAACAACATCAAGATGTCCCTCCTTCAGGTTGGTACTGATAAAAGTTTTGCCGATTAAAAGTTCCGTTGCCTGGTGTTCATCAATATCCTTTATTGCTCCAGCCTGGATAAACGCACCGTCCCGGAGCACCGTGTATGTATCACAGATCTCGAATATTTCCGGCATTTTATGGGAAATGTAAATGAAGCTAACCCCTTCCTGTTTAAGCCTGTTCATAATAACAAAAAGATTTTCAATTTCCCTGGTATTCAGTGCAGTGGTGGGCTCATCCATAATGATAAGTTCCGATTTAAACAGCAGTGCCCGGGCAATTTCCACCAGCTGTTTCTGGGCGGTTTCCAGATCCCCCACCAGGGCGGTTGCCCTGATGCCGGTATTCATGTAATCCAGTACTTCCTGGGCCCGTTTTATTTCATCGTTCTTTTTTATAAACCTGCCGGGGGATATAAACTCCTCACCCAGGAACATGTTCTGGTACACCTTCAGGTCATTGCAAAGGCTGAGTTCCTGGTGGATAAAACGGATTCCCATCCCATTTGATTTATGGGGGGTCATCCCGTGGATGACCTTTCCGTCAATAACAATATCTCCCTTGTCCTGGGTAAAGGTTCCGGCCAGGACGTTCATCAGGGTGGTTTTGCCCGCGCCGTTTTCACCCAGCAATCCTTGGATTTCTCCGGGCTGTACATTAAAGGAAACTTCTTTCAGCGCCCGGACAGGACCGAAGGATTTAGAAATGTTTTTCATTTCCAGAATCATGTGGCATAACCCCGCTTCAAAAAAATCAACAACCCCGCCGCAAGCAGCGGGATATGTTGGTTCTGTAAGGTATGGATTGTATGCGGGTTTAATACCCCGCAAAACAATTTCTTTGTTGATTCGAAGAATCGCCCTAAAGAGCGGGGTATGAAACCCGCCTGCGAATCAATTAAGAAAAAATCATGAATGAATATAAATGAACACAAATAAAATAATTGCTGTATTTGTATTCATTAATGCTCATTCGCGGTTTTTACATTTCCCAAACTATGATCAACATGCCGGCCCCCGCCGCAAATGGACGGGGAAACAGCATCGCTTCATACTAGAGGCTGTAACGTACCTTGTACAGATCGCTCTGCATGTATGTTTTGTAATTGGTCTTGTCGATCATTTCAGTGGGAACCTTGTATTCCTTCTGGAGGGTTTCGCCTTTCATTGCCTTGTAACCAAGATCAATAGCATCCCGGATCATGGAAGGAGAGAAAGTATAGGTCATGAAATCAATCCCCTTAAGACCGGAGTTTTCAAAAAGATCCATGAATCCCTTACCCGCGGCAACACCGTTGATAAGTTTGATATTGATCTTTGCGGGACCCCGGTAATTCTTGAGGGCTTCCACAATACCGAACACGATTTCATCATCATGGGTGAAGATAGCCTTGATGGATTCAATTTCTGCAACGCTTTTGGTGTTGAGGAAGTTTTCCATCTGTTCCATGGAGGTCTGCTGACTCCAGTTTGTCACGAATGACTGAACCAGGGTGAAGTTCTTGTTTGCGGTGGAGAGGAAACCGTTGGTCCTTTCCATGGGAACGGTTGAACTGTCGCCTTTGAATTCCAGGTAATTTACCTTGCCCTTGGCAAGATCGTCCTTGAAGTAATTGTTGAAGTAACGGCCTGAACCTTCACCAATGGCCACGTTGTCCCCTGAAATTTCAGCGGTGGGGGTTAACCCAGGGATAAACCGGTCATACACGATAAGAGGGATCTTTGCATCCAGAACCTTCTGGGCGGTGCTGCGGAGTTCATCGCCGTTTACCGGCCAAAGAACTATAACCGCGGGTTTCATACTCAGAATGGTTTCAACATGGTTGCTCTGTTCCCCGGAATCGTTGGCGGTCATATAACGGTAATCAAAACCGTATTTTTCCGCTAAAAGCTTTGCCTGGGCTTCACCATGGCGGATTGATTCAGCGGTAAATCCATGATCCGCTGCGGGGGTAATAACGCCCATGAGGGGTTTCTTTTCTGCTTTTCCTCCGGCAAATGCAGTGGCTACTGCAAAAACCAGAACCAAACATGCTATCAGTGCCTTTTTCATTTTAATACTCCTTGCTTCTAGTAGCGTTGGCTTTATATGTTATGTAATTTTTCATGAAAAAATTACAATAACTTTCTGAAAAATATGCTATCATTCAAATCCCGGGCTGTCAACATAATTTTTTAAAATTTTTGAATTCTCCGGAATATTCTCTCCTGATTTTAAATAAAACGTCATTTTTATTGCTGTTTATTTTTGGAACCGGATTGAATATTTTTTTATTTCGTTGTATTATAAAGAAATAAACTTATAACCCGGTATATACGGTTGTATTTATGTTTTTCCGGATATGCAAATATACATATCTGCCCGGATAAATAGGACAGATGGAAAGGGTTTAACATATATTTTTACTGTCTGTTTATTTGATTTTTCATGAAAATATGTAAATATTTACAAAGAATATGTAAAAAATAATTGCGATTTTTCAGTTTCGTGGATATAATACATAGCAATGAACCTCCCCGGCGAGCCGAGGGGTATTAAACCAGACTTTCGAATAAAAGGATCTGATAGTGAAAAAGAACAACAAAAAATCTACATATCAAGAAATTGCCGAGGAAACCGGGGTTTCCATTGCTACCATTTCCCGGATACTTAACGGTTCTCCCAATGTTAAGGATGAAACAAGAAAAAAAATCCTGGACGCCCTGGGCAACCATGGATATAATATCACAGAACTCCAGGTAAGAAAGAAGCCCCAGAACAGCGGCCTGATCATCTTTAACATACCTTCCATGGGGAACCCCTTTTACAGCCAGATTACCCGGGGGGCAAAGTCCGCGGCCAGGCGCCATGGTTACCAGCTCCTGGTAAATGAAGAACATATAAACGACAACACCATGCCTATCCTCATGGAACTAATCCAGAAGGTGAACGCCGCGGGCATTATCACCACCAACCATGTTCCAAGCCACCTGCTTAAAAAACTGAACGACACCCTGCCCCTGGTCCAGTGCTGTGAATTTGACAGTGATTTGGAAATTCCCTACGTATCAATTGATGATATTGCCGCAACCCGGAGCACCATGGAATACCTTATTTCCCTGGGGAAAAAGAATATTGCTTTCATTAACGGTCCAATCCGTTATAAATATGCCAGGCACCGGCTTCAGGGATACCTGGAGTCGCTGAACCGGGCGGGGATCAAGCAGGATCAGGACCTGATCATCCAGCTTCCGGATGTAAACTATGATATGGCGGTTTCCGCGGTGGCCCAATTAATGCATACCAGCAAACGCCCGGACGCTTTTTTCTGTGCATCCGATGTTTATGCTGCGGCGGTAATAAAATCCTGCGCCAGGCTTGGACTGAATGTTCCCCGGGATGTGGTGGTTACCGGTTTCGACAATGTGGATATTTCCTCCATGGCCAACCCGACCATTACCACCATCAACCAGCCAAAATTCCAGCTGGGATTTTCCAGCTGTGAACTCCTGGTGGATATGATAAACAATCCGGATGCAACCGTCCGGTGTATCCTCCTGGAAACCGAATTGATAGTCCGGGAATCCACCTCCCCCGCCAAGGCCGGGGTATATGCCCGTCAGGATATTCCTTCATCCCCGGCGGATAACCACCTGGCAACAGAGGCCGCCGTCCAGGAAAATTCCGATACCCTGTGACCCGGGATAGATGTTCCACATATAGAAGGAATGATAATATGGGAGCAAAACTTACACTCAAATTGGACAAATCAGTAATACAATCTGCTAAGAAATATGCAGAGGAAAACAATCGCAGTTTGTCTAAAATAGTTGAAGACTATGTATCCTCATCCAATAAAATTAAAACAAAATGAACGGATAATTGTTAAGGAAATATATGATGGTAATGAAAACTGGCCGAATTGGATTTATTGTTCAAAGCGGGATGGTTCGAATGCAGGATGGGTTCCAGAACAAATAATCAAACATGAAAAAAATGGTGAAATAATTCTTCAGAACTATACAGCCAAAGAACTCAATGTCAAAGAAAGGGAAATCCTACAGGGGTTAAAAGTCCTAAACGGATGGATTTGGGGAAAAAATATTGACACAAATGAACAAGGATGGATTCCACTAGAAAATCTAAAAGAAATAATTGACAATTAGAATAAAAATGAATATTATTGAAGCATGAGGGTTTGATATGGCAAAAACAATAACCGTACGAGTCGATGAGAGTATATATGATTTATTCAAGAAAGCCGCTGATGGAGATAAACGGACCATTTCGAATTTCATGGAATATGCAACCATAAATTATATATTCACAGATAGCATTGTTGATGACAATGAGATGAAGGAAATACTGCAAAATGAAAAAGATTTAAAGAAAGGGATATCTGATGTTGAGAAGGGACGGTATAAAATAATTGGGTGAATATAAAATAGCCGAAACTGAAGCATTTCAGAAGAAAATCAGTTCCAATAAATATTGTTCTTTGTATCCCAAGATAAAAGACTATGTATATCCAATATTACGGAAAAATCCATATTTTGGGCCAAATATAAAACGATTGAAAGGAAATTATAAAGATATATTTCGGTTTAGAATTGGTGGTTATAGATTATTTTATACCATAGATGAAGCAAAAGTCATTGTATTTATCCTTGATATAGAAGACCGAAAAGATGCCTATAAATAGAGGCAGGAACTACGCCTAACAAAGTTTATACGCGTCGTCGCTGCGCTCCTCGGCCTCCGTTCGCCTAGGTCGGCTGCGCCTCCCACGGCTCACTCCGGCACATTTTGCCGGCCCTGGTCTTTGCTGCGCAAAGCCCTTATTCGGGCCGGCAAAACGTCGTATAAACCCGATGCAATTGGGGTGCCGTTTTCTCAAGCTTTTTCAGTGGCCTCCCGCAAGCAACGGAGAGGTTCATTCCGTTCCGGCCTTAAGGGCTTCTCCCATGCTTATTCCGTCGAGCTTCCTGCGGGAGAGCATTTTAGTTCCCTGGTAAACCAGCATGATCAGAACAAAACTGAACAGCACATACCAGGGGTTTATGAGTATGGGCAGGACCATGTTGATCATTTCCCCAAGGTACCGGTATATGGCGTCTGCGGAAAGTACCGTCAGGGGGACCGCCAGGAAAAACCCGAAGATCACTATAATAGTTGAACTGTTCAGGATGAGGCTGTTGATTTCCTTCTTCCTGTAGCCGAATACCTTAAAGAGAGAAATAGTGGTTCTGCTTTCATCGATCATCAGGGAAGTGACCAGGAAAATGATAATCACCGCCATGCAGCAGGCAATTACGGTCATAAAAACCACCGCGGAAGTCATGGGCGCCGCCAATTCATCCATGGTCCCGGAAAGGTTCTGTAAATCCTTTGTCCCGGAAAGCAGGTGTTCATCAATATTAAGTTCCTGATTGCTGAAAATACCCGAATATGAATCCGGGGGCAGACTAACCATCCTGTTAAAATCATCCAGGGGCATGTAGATAAATTGTCCTGCATAGGTTTCCGCGATGCCATCAATGGTGAGGCTGTAATGCTTTCCGTCCATTTTATTAACAAAGGAAAGCTTATCCCCGGTTTTGAGCTTCAGCCTGGAAGCCATGGGCGCCGTGATATTAACCTGGTCAATCCGGAGAGCCCCGCCGGATTTATCCCTAAGATGAATAGCCCCCGATCCCGGGACAATCCCGGTGATGTAAAACTCCGCGGATTCCCGGTTTTCCGGATATGCCCGGATAGCATTAAAAGGTGTACTCCCCGGGGGCACCTCACCATACTGAAGTTTCTTGAAGGAATATTCCCGGGAAAACCGGTACATATCTTCATGTTCCACACTACTGAATACGGTATTCATGGAATGGCTGATGGTGAATCCCATGAGCATCATAATGGAAGAACCGGTAACACCGATCAGTAGAAAGATAAGCCTGGGTATGCTCCGGAGCTGGCTCCGGAGGGCAAACTTTGTTTTAAATTTGAACCGCTCAAGTTTCAGCGAACGCTCAAAAAAGTTGACCCTTGTTTTTTCAGCACCGCCCTTCATCAGATCCGAAGGGGCCTTCTTTAATTCCCCGTGGATTACCAGAAAACCGGCGATACCCAGGAAAAGCGCCGGCATAAAAATGCCTATAATAATATTGACCGGAGAAAAATTGATGCCCGTTATAGGAATATTATAGTAGGAAATCATCGCATGTATCGCCGGGGATATACAGGGCGCAGCCAGGAGAACCCCCGCAGCGCCTCCGGTTAATGCAATAATCAAGGGGATCCTCAGGTAATGCCGGATCAGTTCATTCCTCCTGTACCCCTGGGCATACAGCGTACCAATTACCACCGTATCGGCCTTTACAATCCGCCAGATCATGATTCCCATAATAAGACAGCAGAGCAGGAACATCGCCGCAGGAATGGGAACACTCATGGTCCGCATGCCCGTGATTGAAGCCCAGGGCATGCGGATGCGTTTATTGTTCATGGAATCCACCCATTCGGAAAGTTCATGTCCATCCTGAATAAGCAGTTCATGCAGTTTTGATGCCTGGCCGTTGATATGGTTCCGGTCATTAAAACGTGCGGAATAAACTGTAAACACATCGGGAAAATCCCTGAAGTTTTCGGTCTGTACAAGACCAATTCCGAATCCGCCGGGGGGAAGCATGTCATAAATATTTTTCAGTGGATACACATAATGCGGCAGGGCCATGGTCCCGACCACCGTATAGTTCCTGCCGTTAATAAAAAGCCTGTCCCCTATTTTCACTCCCTGGCTGGTACAGAAGCCGGGATTAAGGAGGATTTCCCCGGGTCCTTCCAGGCCCCTGCCCGATGTTATTGCGGGGATATTAATATTCCCGCAGGGACTCATAAGCCTAAGCTGCTGCCCGCCGGCAAGGGTAACGTCCGCATTTTCGTATGCTTCAATAACCGCCCCGCTCCTGGCCTCAAGGGAAGCTAAATCCGAAAGGGGAATGTCCGTTGAAAAGGACAGGTCTTCCTGGAGATTTTTTTCTGCAAAACCGCTTACCAGGGCACCCAGGTTTCCGGCAAGCCCCGCGGCGACCACAAAACTGTAACTGCCAAGAAATACCAGAAACAGCACCCCTATGTAGCGGGCTTTATGTTCCCGGATCATCCGTCCGGTTCGTCTATTGAGTACCATCACCATTCAATCCTTTCCGCCTGAAGGGTTTCAGCATTGTGTTTGTATTCCGCAACTTCCCCGTCCCGGAGTTTGAACACATCATGGGCCATCCCTGCAATAGGGCTGTTATGGGTAATCATAAGTATGGTAGTGCCATACTCCCGGTTCACCCGCTGCAGCAGGGAAAGGACTTCCCTGGAAGTATGGTAATCCAATGCACCGGTGGGTTCATCACAGAGCAGCAGTTCCGGATTCTTGATAACCGCCCGGGCAATGGAGACCCGCTGCTGTTCCCCGCCGCTGAGCTCCCGGGGAAACCGGTTTTTCTTTTCCGAAAGCCCCACGGCTTGGAGCATATCCTCAAGATGCAAGGGACTACCGCTGATGTTGGACACCACTTCAATATTTTCTGCAACCGTAAGGTTCGGCACCAGGTTATAGAACTGGAACACGAAACCAATGTTTTCCCTGCGGTAATCCGTTAACTGTTTATCATCCAGGCCTGTAA
This sequence comes from Treponemataceae bacterium, assembly GCA_031549725.1. Taxonomy (GTDB): domain Bacteria; phylum Spirochaetota; class Spirochaetia; order Treponematales; family Breznakiellaceae; genus UBA937. The sequence goes on along the minus strand of JAVBPH010000034.1, from coordinate 83,614 downwards.
TATCTGCCGTGCCAACCTGTACTTCCCCGCTGTCCGCCCGGTCAACCCCGCCGATAATATTCATGAGGGTTGATTTTCCCGATCCGGAGGGCCCAAGGATTACCCCGATATGTCCCCTTTCCAATCCGATATTAATACCCCTAAGGACACGGGTGACCACATCTCCATTGCTGTATTGTTTTCTCAAATTCTTTACCGAAATAAACATGTTATGACTCCTTTGTTCCCATCCCGTCCTGCAGAAGGGCAAGCATCTGATTCAGTTCTGCTTTCATAAGCCGGCTCTGCTCTTTTGTCATATCCCGGCTGAAATCCAAATAAAGATCCAGCCATCTTTTTTTGAACCGGTCCGTCACACCAAGAAAATATTCCTTCAGCAGACCATCATCAATATCCTTCCGGACCAAACCCTTTCTCTGGCTGTTCCGGATAAGCTGTTCGACATATTTGTCCGCCACCCTGTACATGGCCTGCATGGATTCCCCCGCGAGCCAGCGTTCATTTGAAACCTGCTGCATAAACAGGGCAAGCTTTTGTTCTTCCTTCAGCAGCTCCTGTTTATGAAAACTTTCCCTGAAGTATTCATAAATATCCATGTTCCCTGTATGGGCTCTCTCATCCAGTTTGTCCATGAATACCCGTAATCCCCATTCGCTGCAGTAAATAAAAAGATCTTTTTTGTCCTCAAAGTATTGGTATATACTTCCCTTGGCCACCCCGGCGGCGGCGGCAATATCCTCTACTCTGGTCCGGTCAAATCCATTCTCGACAAATTCATGTATCGCAGCCCGCATGATGTTTTCCTGTTTTTCCCCGCGGAGCCGCATAAAAGTTTCCTTCGGCATAATCCCTTCCTGAATATGACTTTATAGTCATAATTTATGACTATAAAGTCATTTTGTCAAGAAAAAACAATAATAATGAACCTTTTTCAAAACTTGCCGGGTTTTGAAAAAGGTTCATAATTTATGCGGATTCACCCATTCAGTTAAAGATCCCGTCCCGGATAGAAGCTGAACCAACCTGAAACAGGGACCATATTTTTAAGCATCTAATCGTTTTACTTAATGCCGGAATGAAAAAAAAGTCGTATTGTTTATATATAGTGTAGAAACACCGGGTTTTACCTCAATAGAACAGGTAACCTGATGTTTAATATTTCTAAACCAGGGTTTTTATTCCAGGTTTTAACAAAGGGAAATATAGGAAAAAAGAATGAAACCATACCTAGAAAAAACTGATAACGTACTAAACGCAGAAAAGAGTTCTCCCCTGGGGCTTAGCTCTTCTGAGGTCTCGGCCAGGCTGGAAACTTCCGGACGAAACAAACTTGAGGAAGGAAAGAAAATAAGCTTGGGTATGCGGATATGGGAACAGATCCGGGATCCTATGATAATTGTACTTATCGCCGCGGCGATCCTGTCGGGAGTCTTCGGGGAAATCGCCGATATGATGATTATCCTGGCGGTGGTGGTCCTTAATGCTATTCTTGGAATTGTCCAGGAAAGCAAGGCGGAAAAAGCAATAGAAGCCCTGCAGAATATGTCCGCTCCCATGGCCACGGTACGCCGGGACGGAAAAGTGATGGATATCAAATCCGAGGAATTGGTCCCCGGGGATATTGTCCTCCTGGAAGCAGGGGATTCGGTTCCTGCGGATATGCGGCTTATTGAAACGGCAAGTCTTAAAATAGAAGAAGCGGCCCTGACCGGGGAATCACTGCCCGAGGGAAAGCATGTTGAAGCATTAACAGAAAGTGATACCGAAATTCCCCTGGGAGACCGGGTCAATATGGCGTATATGGGTACAAACGTAGCCTATGGCCGGGGTGAAGGTGTGGTGGTGGCCACGGGGATGGCTACCGAGATGGGGAAAATCGCAGGAATTCTGGCGGGAGCAGACACGGAAAAAACGCCTCTCCAAAAAAAGCTTGCATCCCTGAGTAAGGTCCTCAGTGTGGCAGTCCTGGGGATATGTATATTCATATTCTTTTTCAGTGTATTCAAAAACGGTGGTTTCCAGGGCGGCCATGTTTTTGAGATGCTCCTCACCGCCATAAGCCTTGCGGTGGCGGCTATTCCCGAAGGCCTGGTGGTGGTGGTTACCGTATTGCTTTCAATAGGTGTCACCCATATGTCCACCAGGAATGCGATTATCCGCCGGATGACCGCGGTGGAGACCCTGGGATGTACCCAGGTGGTTTGTTCAGACAAAACAGGCACACTCACCCAGAACAAAATGACCGTGGTGGACCAGACCGGGGATATTCACCTACTGGCGACGGCCATGGCGCTGTGCACCGACGTACAGACCGGACCGGATGGAAGTTTCCAGGGGGAACCTACCGAACTTGCCCTGGCGGAATTCGGCGCAAAAAACGGTGCTGTTAAAAATAAACTGGAGGAAGCAACCCCCAGGATTGGGGAAGCGCCCTTTGATTCGGAACGCAAGATGATGTCCACCCTGCATGCCCAGCAGGACCGAATGGTCCGGCAATTCACCAAGGGTGCCCCTGATGAAATACTCCACCGGTGTTCATATATATTTCAGGATGGTGAAATAAAACCAATGTCGCAGCAATTCCGGGATCAGATACTTTCGGATAATAAACAAATGGCCGCCAGGGCTCTTCGGGTACTGGCCGCATCATACCGGGATTATCCGGAGAAACCCGGGGATCTTTCACCGGAAACCCTGGAACAGGACTTGGTATTCATCGGACTTTCAGGAATGATCGATCCCATACGGCCTGAGGTGAAGGCAGCTATAGAGGAATGCAATAACGCCGGAGTCCGGGCAATCATGATTACCGGAGACCATAGGGATACCGCGGTAGCCATTGCAAAGGAACTGGGAATTCTTTCCGGCGGGCAGGAAGCTATTACCGGCGCCGAATTGTCCGCCATGACCGACAGGGATTTCGAGGACCGGATCGAGAGGATATCCGTTTATGCCAGGGTTCAGCCTGAACATAAGGTCCGGATTGTTAATACATGGAAGAAAAAAGGAAAGATAACCGCCATGACCGGAGACGGGGTTAACGATGCCCCCGCCCTTAAGGCCGCGGATATCGGAGTCGGCATGGGTATTACCGGGACGGATGTAACCAAAAATGTGGCGGACATGGTTCTGGCGGATGATAATTTTGCTTCAATCGTTTATGCCGTGGAAGAAGGCCGGCGGATCTATGAAAATATCCGCAAGGCCATCCAATTCCTTTTATCGGCAAACCTGAGTGAAGTGGTGGCCATCTTCATTGCCACCCTGGCAGGGATGCGGCTCTTCGCTCCCATTCATATACTCTGGATAAACCTGATCACCGACACCGCCCCTGCCATGGCTCTTGGTATGGAAAAAGCCGAGGCGGATTCCATGCAGAAGCCTCCCCGGGATCCAAAAGAAACCATCTTTGCCGACGGACTGGGGACTGACGTGATCTACCAGGGCCTGCTTATTGCAGCGCTGACCCTGATTTCCTTTTTTATTGGAGTTCAGACTTCCCAGGTTACCGGCATGACCATGGCATTCTTTACCCTTTCCATGTGTGAGATATTCCATGCCATCAACATGCATTCCAGGACTGGTTCCATTTTTGCCAATAAGTCCCTCAACAAGTATCTCCTGGGTGCCATGGTACTTTCCTTTATATTAACGTTCATAGTGATGTATATTCCTGGACTGAATACCATGTTCCAGCTTACACCCCTTCCGGCGGAAGAATTCTTCATTGCTTTTGGACTAGCCATCACAATTATTCCGGTGGTTGAAATCGTAAAAATGGTTAAACGAAAACTGAAGAAGAAATAGTATATTTTAACCAGGGGAGTACTCCATGGAAGCAGGGGCAGAACGCAAAATTTCAGGGATACTGCGGATTTCCTTAGCAGCAGTTGTTATCCTGCTTCAACTGTTCCTGGTCTTTTTTCTTGCCCGGACCCTGATGTACCAGGCCATATATGCATACATCATCATTGAGATGGCGGCGGTTCTCGAAATTATCAGGATGGTAAGTAAAAACAAAAACTCATCCTATACAATTGCCTGGATCATTATAATTTTTCTCCTCCCGGTTTCAGGGCATATCCTCTATATTCTCTGGGGGCGTTCCGATACCAATGGAAGAAGGAACCGCCGGACCCTTGCCGCTATTAACCGGGGAAATACCTTTCTGTTCCAGGATGAAGCGGTCAGAGAAGAATTAGGAAAGGAACATCCATACCGGCATCGTATTTCCGCATACCTCGAACGCAAACATTTTCCGGTTTACCAAAAAACGCAATGCAGATATTTCCCCCTGGGGGAACATCAGTTTGATGCTATGATCCAGGACATGGAAAAAGCGGAACGTTTTATATTTCTGGAATACTTCATCCTCAACGACGGAATACTATGGGACCGCATCCTGGAGGTCCTTATTCTGAAAGCCTCCCGGGGAGTGGAAGTACGGCTTATGTTTGATGACCTTGGGAGTATTGTCACCGCACCGGACAACCTAATCAAAACACTTCAGAGTTATGGCATCCAGGCGATCCGGTTTAACCCGGTTCATAAATGGATTTCCAATCTTTATATCAATTACCGGAACCACCAGAAGATAACGGTTATAGACGGCATTATCGGATATACCGGAGGAACAAATATTGCTGATGAATATGCCAATCTGGATCAGAAGTATGGCCACTGGAAGGATACGGCCATCCGTCTTGAGGGGGATGCGGTGTGGAGCCTCACGGTAACATTCCTTCAGATGTGGGAAGCGGAAACCAGGGAAGAAGAGGACTACGGACGTTTCCGGTCCATATTTACCGGAGCAGTTGAAGACCATGGTTTTTTCCAGCCCTTTACCGATGGTCCCGTAAACAACCCGGATAATCCGGCGGAAGTCCTGTACCGGAACATGATAAGCGGCGCCGAAGACTATGTTTATATTACCACTCCTTACCTGGTTATCAATAATACCATGACCGAGATTCTGTGTACCGCCGCGCAGGGCGGCATTGACGTGCGGATCATCACACCGAAGATTCCGGATCATTGGTATGTCCACATGGTAACCCGGTCAAATTACCGGGAATTATTGGAAGCAGGGGTCAGGATTTACGAATACACCCCAGGGTATATCCATGCAAAAACGGTTATCAGTGATGATGAACATGCTGTTATCGGAAGTATTAATATGGACTTCCGGAGTTTTTATGTTCATTTTGAGAACGCTGTCTGGATCTGCGGCGATGATGTCCTGAAGGATATCAAGGCGGATATGCTGGAAATCTTCGCCATTTCCGAAGAGATCAATTTAGAAGAGTGGAACCACCGGCCCTGGTATATAAAACCCGCCGAATCGCTGCTCAGGATTTTTGCGGTTGTCCTGTAAGGATTCCTTTAATGAATAAAACACAGAAAGGATGAAATCAGAATAACCTAATATTCAAAGAAGTGTAGGATTTTGTATGTTATTACGGAATTACCCCTGGAAAACTATCCGCAGCAGAATATTTCCCGGCCATTGCTTTATATATATAGTTTTCATATGTGATGACCTGGTATTTCTGCTGAATAAGATTCATTTTTGATGAATTTTCACTATTAATCGCCCCGAGCAAGTCTGAAAATTCAGCTTTCCCCGCATTATACCGCCGGTCATAATACATGGTGATTTTTTCAGCCGCATCACAGGCCTCCTGGATTTTTTCATAAATCTCAACTGATTTCAAATAGGCAAAATAGTAGTACGCTACTTCATTTAATGCCTGGTTAAGGGTATCATTAAACTCAACCAATACAAGCTGGTATTCCGCTTCTGAAATCCTGACGTTATTCTTAACCCTGTTCCAGTCAAGGAACGGCAGGGAAACAGAGACGGTACCAAGTATATAAGGAAAGTTAAATGTGGTGGAGGCTTTATCCGAAGTTGTATTGATTGCCCCGCTTAATGAAATGCTGGGAAACCATTCCTTTTCTTCCGCCTTTAAACCCTGAAATGCTTCTTCCAGCCGGTATTGACTTGCAATAAGATCCGGCCGGTTGGCCAGGACCGATAAGGGAACATCCACGTCCACATTCAGGATCGTTTGATCCAGAATATTAGAGAACTCTATGGCCAGATCCTCCCCGGGTTTTATGTTTAAAATATTCCTGAGGCTTTGTTCCAGATTCCTGAATTGTGTTTCCAGGTCCAGAAGGCTTTTCTGTTCCAAAACCCGGTTTTGTTTTGCCTGAAACAATTCCAGACCATCCGTCTTTCCCGTAAGGTACTGGCTTTCGGTGATTTGTTCTATATTTTCATATGCAAGTATATTTTCCCTTGTCAGCAGAATTGCATTTTCCAGATACTCCATGTTGAAGTACAAATCGATAACACTGTAAATCAGACTGAATTTGGCCGTGGCCTGATCCATAATGGTTGCCTTATATTCAAATTCCTGGGCGGACCTGGCGTTTCTGATTTTACCGTAAAGATCAATTTCATATTTTAACCCCAGCTCCCCGGTAAAGGTATTTGCAAAGGAATCACTTTTATAAATCGCCCTTTGGGAGGATGCACTCAGGGTGCTGTCCAGTGTGGGAAACAGGTCCGAGGTCTTCAAACTCAGATTATAAAGTTCCGTATTAATATTGATGGCAGCTTTTAAATAATCCGGGTTTCTGGCCAAAGCAATTTCGATCAAATGATTAATCGATATGTTATTGTACTGTTTCCACCATTCCTCATCCGCAACATACTGTTCTTTTGTTTCTTCGGTGTATCCAAATATGTCGGACACATCCTGGGGCTGGTATTTTTTTGAGACACATCCTGCAGGAATGAAAAGAACTAAAAGCAACAGGCATTTCAATATCCGGATTTTTTTCATATCATTCACTCGATAATGCATCGATTGGGTTAAGGTTGGATGCATTTTTTGCCGGCATATAACCGAATATTATTCCAATGGCGGTGGAAAAAAATAATGCCAAAACAATTGAAGTTGTTGAAAAATCCATGCCAAAGTTTGCCGAAAGCGAATTAAACAGGGCGCCGATCAGTAAGGATAATACCACCCCTAAAATACCGCCGATAATACAGATAATAACTGCTTCTATCAGAAACTGCTGGAGGATGTCCATTTGTTTTGCGCCTATAGCCATGCGGATACCGATTTCCCGGGTCCGCTCGGTTACGGAGACCAGCATTATATTCATCACACCAATACCGCCTACAATTAGGGAGATCACCGCGATACTGGCAATCAGCAGTTTCATGGTATTTGTGGTATTTTCGATGGTTTGTTTGATGCTATCGCTGTTGATTGTAAAAAAATCTCTTTTCCCATGCAGTGCTGTTAAAATAGTTACAATGCTTCCTTCCGCCACCTGGGAATTGACATTATCGGATATTTTAACGGTGATGGAATTAATATCCCTGGTTCCGCTGATTTTGTACATAGCCGTTGTATACGGTGTCCATATGACCATAAGGTTTCCCATTGGCCCAATACTGTTTTCTTTTTCCGTTATACCAATTACTTTCAGCGGCTTTTTATTGAACATGATGATTGCACCTATCGGGTTTGGGGTATTCGAAAAAACCTGGTTCCGGGTGTTGTCATCGATCACAGCAACCGATTCGGTTTTATTGACCTCGTCATGGGAAAAAATACGTCCCAATGCAATTTTTTTTCCTTTCACATCAAAATATTCCGACCCTACCCCGCTCAGTTGGGCAGTTAAGGAATAATTCTCGTAAACCAGGGTACCGTTTACCGACACGTTTGGGGTTGAGTTATCAACAAAGTTTTCTTTTTTCAGATAATCCGAATCACTGACTTTCAATGTTTTAATTTTCCCTGAACGCATATCCCCAAAACCCGTCCCGGGATAGATGTCTATGGTATTCGTCCCCATGGAACTGATCTCTTCCATAATCTTTCTCTGGGATGCATTTCCCAGGGCGACCACGGAAACCACCGAGGCAATACCAATGATTATGCCCAGCATGGTCAGGAGCGAACGCATTTTGTTGGATAAAATAGCATGGATGGACATATTGAGCGATTCCAGAAACCTGTATTTGATTGCATCCTTCTTACTTCTTTTAATAGTCCGGGTTTCACCTTTGAGTTCATGGATTTCCGAAGATTTCCTTATATCCGAAATGATTTGACCGTCCTTAATTTCAATTTGCCTGCTGGCCTGGCTGGCTATTTTACTGTCATGGGTGACCAGGATAATAGTATGCCCCAATTGATGCACTTTCTTGATGATCCCCATAACGTTTTCGCCGCTTTTGGAATCCAGGGCTCCGGTCGGTTCATCCGCAAGAATAATCTCCCCTCCGTTCATCAATGCCCGGGCAATACTGACCCTCTGCTGCTGTCCCCCGGAAAGTTCGTTGGGTTTGTTGTTTAATCTATCCTCCATATCCAAACTCTTCAAAAGTTCCTCAGCCCTTTTATTCCTGTCTTCAGCGTTGTAACCCGAATAAACCCCGGGAAGGGCGGCATTTTCCCGGGCTTTTAAATTTGTAAGAAGATTGTATCTTTGGAAAATAAACCCAAATGTTCTGCATCTTAGTTCCGCCAGCTGATCCTTCCCCATTCCCTCAACTTCGGTGCCGTTGATTTTATAAGTCCCCGATGTGGGTACATCCAGGCAGCCAATAATGTTCATCAAGGTTGATTTCCCTGATCCTGATTGCCCGATGATGGCGACAAAGTCACCCTTTTCCACTGCCAGGTTGATGTCCTTAAGAATATGCACCTTGTTTTCACCTTGGCTGAAGAATTTATTTATTTTGTGCAATTCGATAATGTTCATTCTAGAAGCCCCTGCCTGCGGAGTTTCCCGCTAATCCGGATGCGGACATCCGGGCGGTGATTACATTTTCACCTTCCATAACACCGCTTTTGATTTCCACATTCAGGCCGTCGGATATTCCGGTTTCAATATTCCGCTGCTGTACTTTTTTCTTTACCAGAACTTCCACATATTTCCTGCTTCCGTCTTCCCTGATTGCGGTTAAGGGTACGGTGAGTACATTGTCGGCATGCTCCACATAAATTTCGTTTTGTGTGGTCATGCCAATCCTTAAATTTCCATCATCGTTCGGAACAACCAATCTGCCATAATAATAGATAGCCTCGGTGGACCCGACGAATCCCGTATAGGTTCCCTGGGAAAGCAATGTCAGACCGGGATCAATGGACTTCAGAGTCGTATCATAGTTATGGCTTATATCCGCCAGGATTGCATAGGTAACCCGGAGGCCGGGATTTATGCCGCGGATATCCCCCTCCGAAATTTCAATTAGTATTTCCATGGTACTCAAATCGGCAATCTGGACGATGGTCGGGGTGTTCATTGCCGCGTTTACCGTTTGGCCCTGCTGTACCGGAAGAGAAACAATGGTTCCCTTGAGCGGAGCCGTTATTTTTGTATACCCCAAGTTTGTTTCCGCGGTACTTAACGCTATCTGGGCCTCTTTCAAGGAACTTTCTATTTGGGTGACATTTGATCTTGCGGTCTCATATGAATTCTGGGCGTTTTCCAATTCTTCCGCGGACGCCGCGTTCTGCTCCCTCAGATCCTGCAGCCGGACATACTGTTTTCGTGCAATCTCCATGGATATTTTTGAAACATCAAGCTGGGTTTTATAACTGGTTACCTTTGCTTTATTGGTATCCACATCGTTTTGCTGGGTCATTGAATCGATTTCAGCAATCAGGTCACCTTCCTTTACTTCCTGGCCAATCACAACATATAATTTCTCGATCTTCCCGGAAGCCTGGGCACCGACGGTTACCAGATTTATAGCCCTTACTTCCCCGCTGGCATTCACAATTTTCTGGACGTTTTGTTTTTTTACAGGTTCGGTGATATAGGTTATTTTGTTTTTGTCCATATGATTTTTTAAAATCAGAAAAAACAATATAAGCACCACGAGCAGGATTGCTCCATATATGGACAGTTTTTTATGTTTTTTTAAATAATCCCGCAGTTTCTGGCCTATCATTTTTTTAATTCACCCCTTGAACTAATCAACATACCCCGCCGAAATCAGCAGGGTATGTTGGTTCTGTAAGGTATGGATTTTATGCGGGTTTAATACCCTGCAAAACAATTTCTTTGTTGTTTCAAAGAATCGCCCAAAAGTTCGCACGTGAGAGCATGCAGAAGGTATTAAACCCGCCTGAAAATAAAGGAAAGGTTGTTTTCCGGATTTAATACGATAGCCCCAGTCATATCGAAAATTACTTTTTTCAAAACTATTTTTTGGCATGCCATATATATTTTTAATCAATACTGTTTTTTTCATATAATATTTTTCTTTTATCTTTCGAATATATTTATTCCGAGTTAAATTCCTCATTAGTCCGGGGCGTACCAGGCAGTTGATCATCCAACGACTTACGGAAACGGACACAGCCTTCCATAAACTGCGGCCAGTCAGGAACCGATATTTTCATATCATATTTTTCAGGAAGTAAATTCCATAAGTCGGGATGAAACCAGCAGAGGTTATGGCCTGTACTGTCACGGTGTTTTCGAATGCCCCTGCGTAATTTCTTTATTTCGGCCAGTAATTCCCCCGGGCCCATGTTCTTAAGGTCTTCATCCAAATCAATAATTTTTTCAGTCATACTAATAATATACAGATATAGATATTGAATTGTAAAATTATTTCCAGCCCGGGATATGTCAAAATTTTTCTTCTTTAAAATACCATAGCGGTATTTTCCGGAACATATTTTATCAGTATATTATTAATTGAACAACTTCTTCGCTTTGTAATAATCCGGATGATCCAAAAACTCCTGGTATTGCCTCCTGAAAAAAGGCAGCGTATCCGGAAAACGTTCCAGCATATCCGCAACATATCCGATATGGTCATCATCAAAGAAGAAGGTATGGTACAGTTCTTTTACCAGCGCATATGTCTGATCAGGAGTTATCTTTCCCGGGAACTGCAGGGTCTGGTAGCGGTAATTTTGCCGGTCAAAATAATTATTTTGAGTGTTTGGGTGGTATAGCATGTACTTTTTATTTTTCTGAAAATATTCTGTATTTCTTATGGGGATAGCCAGCCGGATGTCTATATCGGCAATGGGCAGGGATTTTATGATGGACAATTGATTGCGGAAATCATCCGTTTGCAGGTCCGGATCACCCACCGCAGTAGCCAGAACAATAATCCCGTAGGCCCTGCATAAGTCCAGGGCTTCCATCATGTCTTTGAAGGAAAAGGATTTTTTATAAACATCCAACCGGCTGTCCGCGGGTATGTCGATTCCCAAGGAAATGATGCGCAGACCTTTTTTTGCTAATGTTCCAAGGATATTTTTCCTGTGGTATTTCACAATGTCCCCGGCCCGGATAAAACCGGAAACAGAAGCATAATCAATCCCGAGCGAATCCAGAACCGTATAGATTTCCAGTAAATGATCCAGGTTCAGGTTTGGTTCCAGAAAGAAAAAATTATTTACATGATACGTTTTAATTAACCATTCAATCTCCCGGGCAGCCGAATGTACATTACCAGGCAAGGATGTATTTTCATGACCGAACTCCATAGGTGACTGGCAGAAGATACATTGATAAGGACAGCCCTCGCCGGAATAGACCGGGCTTGTACGGATTTCGCTATTCAGTATAGAGGGGTGGGATTGGTGCAAACGGATATACGCTTCCCCCGGCTGGTTTACTACTTGTATTTTTCTCATCCCCACATTATCGAAGGGCTGGTACAGGTGTGACCTCCCGCTGAATGAATTATCATCCGATACTATTCCATGAGAATCAACCCGGATCAACCCTTTAATAAAATCCGGTGTCCCATGATTCCGGATTTGATGGATGTACTGCAGCACCGCATCCGGGCCTCCCCGGAAAGCGGCATCAATATTTTTAAATGGAAAAGCATCCCCATTTCTCAATGCAGAACTTTGCTTTCCTCCTACAAGAATAATAGTAGAAGAATTAATTTCCCTGATATGTTTTGCCAGAATGTTTATCTGGGTTACCAGGACATCTATTTCCGTAAAGAGAACAAAATCCGGCTGCTCCTTTTCTACCGCATCCAGCAGAAGCTGGTCATCATCCGTTTTTATAAGATGCCAAACCTGCGTTTCCGCATCGGGAAAATCCCTTTTAATAAGGAAGGATATTATTTTCAGGGAAACCGGCTCCCAGGCATATTTGTATTTTTCCGGTACAGGACAGGATTGATTCAAGATTTCTTCCGGAGGATGGGGTTTCACTAAAAATACGGTCATAATTATTTCATAGTATTATCCATTTCAAACATGAAGTATAGTGCATATCAAATATTTCGATATTCCGGAAAAAATGAATATACCCCGGGGCGGAGCCTCGAGGTATATTCGTTGCAGAGGAAATTATTATACAGGCTGAAGGTTCATACCACATACAAACGTTTCAACCTTCATCCAGGGCGTTAAAAAATCAACCAATGTAAGCACCGGTTCATGAACCCCAACAGTCTTCCAATCATACTTAACTATCCCCTGGAATGCTGGTATACTGGGTATACATGGAAATATATGATCCGGTTGCCAAAGAATATGCCGGTGTTTTTGAGGATATCCGCTTAAGATATTTTGAATGGCCCTGGTTACAGAAACAAATTCAGCGGTATAAACCACTGTCGTTTTTGGACCTGGGCTGCGGAAACGGGTATCTTTCAAAAGCATTGGTTGGGACAATTCCAAATCTTTCCGCCGCAGAACCCAGCGGTCCCATGTTTCAGCTGGCCAAGGAACGGTTAGGACATGATGTTGCTATCTACCAGGCAGCCGCGGAAAACCTTCCGTTTGATGACGAATGCTTTGATATGATTGTTTCATTTTTGAGTTTTCGTTATATGCAATGGGACAGGGCATTGAAAGAAATCCGCAGGGTTTTAAAACAGGACGGTGTTTTTATTCTTATAGATCTTTTCGCAGGTTCCCTTAACCCGGTTTATCTTCCTAAATATATAAAAACATGGATAGCAACCCGTCTGCAGTATAGTATGGACCAGGAATATTACCGAAAATTATCCCAGCTGATACAGAACAGGGATTGGCAGGAAATGGTAAAGTTGCATCCAAAGCGGATATTTTCCGATGCAAAAAAAAGTATCAAAGAAAAATTTATTATAGAAAAACAAAAAATATTAAGTACGGGTCTTAAGGGCAGGACCATAGGTCTGGTTTGTACAAAACCATTATTTATTTCCGGAAAAAGCGAGTATTCATCATGACAAGTATCCGGAATTACAAACTCCTGGTATTGGACTGGGGCATAGGCGGACTCCCGCTTTTTCAAAACCTCAAAAATGCATTGCCGGATATACCTCTGCTGTATCTTTCCGATTCAGGAAGCATTCCATACGGAAAGCAGGATGGTCAAAGCCTTAAAATGCGTTTGAACGAAATCGCCGTATTTGCCCGGGAGATGGGAATACATACTATTGCTGTGGCCTGTAATGCCATGTCCAGTATACTCCTTTCACTAGTTTCTTCCACGATGTCCGCAGATGTTTTAAGTCTGATCCATAGTTTTATTTCATATCCCCTTCCAACAGGAAACCGGGTGGGTATAATCGGCGGATGCCGGACAATCGAAAGCGGAATCTATCAAAAAGCATTTAAAACAGCGGGTAATACCGTAAACGCCTGTCCAACCCAGGAACTCTCCGCATTTATTGAAGCCGGAAACCTTGAAGCGGTGCCTCCTTTCCTGGAAAAAACATTTTCTGTTTTAGGAAATATAGACACCCTCGTTCTGGCCTGTACCCATTACCCTGCGGTATCTTCTATTATACACGATATCAACCCGGGGCTTATCATTATTGATCCGGTGTATGCCCTGTTTAATGAATGTATGAAAAGGCTTACGCCGGAGTTTCCCGGGGAAACTTTTAAAACCGATAATATTTACCGGAACAAAACCACTCATATAAACAACATGCAGATTTATTACACCACAGGAGATGAAAAGGCATCAAGAATATCCGCGGAAAAAGCCTTTGGCTTTTATGATTTACCCTTTAAAAAGATCCCGATTAATTTTCGCATATGAAAATTCTTAGCGCCTGTTTAATACGGTTTTTTGATCTTCTGCTGGCTTTTATATTGCTGCCATTTTTCCTGGTCTTTTTTGTATTGCTTATAATTCCCCAGACAATTTTTTTCGGAAAATTATTTTATGTTTCCCAAAGGGCTGGAAAAAATAATACATTCTTCACATATATCAAATTGAAAAGCATGTACGACACCGAAAAGGATAATCCTCCAATTGGCAGAGCCCATTTGGAAGCTGAACGCATTCCTCCCTGGGGCAGATTTTTAAGGAAAACCCATCTGGATGAAATTCCGGAAATACTATTTATCATCATTGGCACCGAAAGTTTTGTTGGCCCCCGCCCATTGCTACCGGAACATGCAATGCTTGTAAATACGGCGGAGCGCAGGATTCTGAAACCAGGCTGGACCGGCTTATCCCAGATTTTTCTTAAACGAAAGGGAATTCTTCCCAGCAGAATACAGCGCCGGCTGGATCTCCAGCTGAACCGAAGGCTTAATTTCGGTTATTACATAAAAATCTTATTTGCTACTTTGGTATCATATATATCACAACCTAAACCAAACCATGGACCTCCCGGTCCTACGGTACTTGCATACCGTCAATCCGTAAAGGAAAGAAAAAATGAAGAGATCTAATATGGTATTCATTATCACGGGAATCCTTTTTTTATTTTCTGCCGGTATTTTATATGCGGATGCGGAAGATGATTTGGGCATACTGGAAACTGCTTATCCGGGTGCATTTGAAACTGTTTCCGGAAAAGGAATCCGTTTTTCCGATGGGACATGGGTTCCCTATAATGACGGGGAAATAAAAAGTTTTGAGGCCCTCCTGGACCACCCGGATATAGAGGATATGCTCAGCCTCCCCTACCCTCCCGGCGAGCAAAACCGTCCGCCCGCATTCAATTATGATCCCGGCAGGTTCCGCCCCGACGCTTTTTTTAAAGGACTGTATGGAAAAAATGAAAAGGAAATCCGGTCTTCATTAAGGGCGGTCCAATGGATGCCTTCCCTGAATGGTCCCTGGCTGCTGATCAGCACAAAATTTGGTATTGATAAGAAGCTTGAAAAAATTATTTCCGAACTTGAAACGCTTGGTCCGGAGTATCACAAGTACCTGATCCCTCCCGGAGGGACCTTCAATTACCGGGTTGTGGCAGGTACCAACCGCTTAAGCATGCATTCCTTTGGTATAGCCCTGGATATAGCTGTTGGTCCAAGCCATTACTGGCAATGGGAACAGAAAGGACCCGGGGAATATAAAAATTCCATACCCTATAGGATTGTTGAAATATTCGAAAAACACGGTTTTATCTGGGGAGGAAAATGGTACCATTTTGATACTATGCATTTTGAATACCGTCCGGAACTAATCCTTAAGGCCCGGAAACAACCGAAACAGGACTGAGCAGTTCCGCAATTTTGCGGTTTATAATAAATCCCGATTGGGGACGGGGCTGCCAGGGATTCAATTCGGATGTAAGGAAATAAAGATCCCCCCGGTCCCGGTAAAACCGCTGCCATAAATATTCTTCCATGAGGGTGTACCGGCTGTTCAGTGCAATGGGATAGGGTTCTCCCTCATTCACATAAACATCAAATATCTCAGGGGCAAAGGCAAAAACAATTCTGAGATATGAATCCTGTTCCGTCCGGGGAGTAAAGTTTTCACTCCAGATTCCCTTTTCATACCAGAGGAAACCCGCCAATCCCCGGTGGGCAATTACCCGCCGACCCCGGACAAGGTCCTCTATGTTTTCAAATTCCTCCGCATAGGATTGATAATCCGGTCCCTTCACATCAGCCAGATTCTGCGCCGACTCAAGGGTAAACAGAATACAACCAACAAGGAACAATATACCAACAACCGTATTTATAATTGGAAATTTCAATTGCATTACCCAGGGAGCTGTAATGACCGGTGCAAGGATGAGCAGTCTGAAGCCTATTTCATCCCAGGAAAATGCAAGAAAAGGAAATACAAACAGCCATCCCATATATGCAAAAACAGACACCGGATTTAACAATTGTTTGTACTTTACCGTTATAAAGGGAATTAGGAAAAACAATGATATCTGGGTGAGGAGATAAAATATACGCTCCCCCGGCAGAAGCTGGTTACTGCTCAGCTGGATAATTCGGTGATAGGGTTCGGTTATATTAAAATAAGGCAGCCGGTCGGAAATTCTATTCCAGGTTATTAACAGAAAAACAATTAAACCAATGCCAACACAAACACTGCCTATTATGATAATCCTTTTTCTATATTGGGATTCTTTTATCCCCTGCCAAAGATATGCTGCTGTATTATGGATAATCAGAAAGAAAATCAAAATAAACATTATTCTGTGGGAAAAAAAAGTCAATATTAAAAAAATTATACCTAAAATGGATTTGACCGCCCGGGACCGGTTTTTTAAATCAATACGTATTCTCCCATCATCATTACTTAATAAAAGGTAGGCCAGGAAGAAGAGTGCCAGAGCAAAACTGTTCTTTGTAAATTCCAGAAGCAAATAGAAAGTGGCAGGATTAAACACAGCTATACTTGCAGCGGCAACTTTATACCATGAAAACCCTTTCCGGAAACTAATGAATAAAAGGCACACATAAACCGCGGATATACTTAATGAAGAAACAATCCGGGTTGTCAGGATTGGATTTTTTACAATACGATTGACCAGAAATAAAAAACCATAGACCAGGGAATGATCGGAGAATAACAATGCCCCGGCTTCAGATAAGGCACGGATCTGCAGCGCGTAATAGAAAATATCGTAACCGCAGGGGCCATTCCATACTTTGAGAACGACAAGAAATATACAAAATGAGCATATTGCTCCAACGGAACATATACCTAATGTAAATCGCCGGGGAATAGTTTGAAGGTCATCCTTTAGCTTTTTCATTTACCGGTTGTTTTGAAGTTGGATTAATTTCTCCATACCCTCCCTCTCTACTTCACCGTAAACCGAATCAAGGATCCTCCGGGTTTTATGATCCAGCTTATACGCCGTCACTTGGTAGGAATCAGTATAGTAGGACTGTCCATAAACCAGTATCCAGTCTCCCAGGACAACCCAATCTAAATTCCGGGCATTAGAACCGTTTAATCCATAGGCACCAAAATCAACGGCAGGATCTGTCCAGAGGACACTTTTTTTAGAAGTAAAGGTCAGCAACACGCTATTATTTTTATACTCGATATTTTTTAAAACCGTGGTTACCGTATCCTGAAAGTTTAAAGACGGTTGTTCAATAGAACGGATAAATTCGGCGTTTTCCGAATCAGCCTTTGAAAGCCAGGCATCCGAGTAGTTCTGCCGGATCCTATACCATGATTTAGCAAGAAAATAATCCCGATATACCGCAGTAACAAAGGGTCTGCCGTAACGGGCATAGATTTCATTTCGCAAGTAAGGAAGCTGGTCCGGATAAAATTCTATCAAATCCAACAGGGTGATTTTCCGGTTATACTCCCAGAATCCTGTATAACCCCGAAGAATTTCCTGGCTGCCCAGGCCAACGGATATTGAAGCAATGAAAAATAAAAGCAGTAACTTCCTTTTCATAAAAACCTTCCGGATATATTTGGTATATTAAAAAATAATACCATACATTCCCCAAACGTACAATGAACCTCCCTACGGCAAGGTTGCTGATTTTACTTTTGTAAAAAACTAATTTTTAAATGATAGTCTTACTAAGAAAGGAGTTCCCTGTGCAGATAGACAATAATGACATGGAAATTGAATTAATGAGCATGTTTAAATCGGGTAATCAAAAACCTTCTGCACGCTTTCACGTGCGAGGCAGAGCAGCGAGGTTTGTTGGTTCTGTAAGGTATGGATTTTATGTGGGTTTAATACCCATACAATTTTCATTTACAAGATTTTTAGAACGCCCCAGAGCCTCGCACCCGGGAGCGTGCAGAAGGTATTAAACCCACTTGCGAATAAATTCCGGGCACATGAGCTTGAGGATGAGTTTATAAGACAATTCCGGGAAATCAAAAAGAACGGCGAAGACCACCGCAGCTGCACTGTAAAAACATCTAAGCACCACGGAAATTGTGCGGATTGTGCAGCTATTCACCGGGGATATGTGATCACCTACCGAACTGTTTTCATCATATAAAACTCAAGCTAATGCAAAAACAGGTTTTGTGACCCCGGGGAATCTTTTTAACATTTTTGGATGAAGACATTTTCACTAACATATGATAAGTAAAGTCTTATCTGTAAAAATTTGCTTAAACATTAAAAAATATGTACATTTTATGTAGTAAACCAATAGTCAAGGTTGTTTCATAGTTAGGAGTATATGATGAAAAGATTTTTAGTTTTACTTAGTGCGGCAGCGGTACTTATGGTTGTTTCCTGTACATCCTCCGATTCAAAAGGTGCCGGGACAACAGGAGATGCAGCCGCGTCCCAGAAAACTTCAGTTCAGGTTCCCAATCCAAGGGTTTCATATGATAAACCGGATTTTTCCGAAAAGGCTGGTTTTGCCGTAAAAACCTATCCCAACTACAAACTGGACAGTGTGGTCCTTATTGCTGACAGAATAGGGGAACTGAATTTTTCTATCGATGTGGCAAATAAACCCCAGTTCCGGGTGGCGGTGGATACCGGCAAAGGGGAAGATATTTCCGGGGTATATGATAAGTTTGAACAAAATGATGTAAGAAAAATCGGGAATACCGATGTAAAGGTAAGTGTTAATGCCATGTCCAGCGCCAGGGCTCTCTGGGTAAAGGATGGGTATACCTTTAGTTTATATATCGGAACCGTGGGGGACAACCGTTTCCTGGATATACTTACCAGCTTTGTAAACGGTGTTGTTATGGAACCCGCCAAAGCGGTGAAAAAATAGGGTTTCCAGGTAAAAAGGCCGATTAATTAGCCCATTCATGAAAAAGGCTGCTTTGTTCAAGCAGCCTTTTTTTATTCCTCCTATCATTATTTTTGTATAAAAAATACATTATCAAAAAGTCGGAATTACAACCTTTTTATAAGATTATTTATACCTTGTGTTTTCCTGAAAACCGTGTTTTAATGTTTAACTGACAAAAAGAATCAACAACCCCGCGTGTATGTTGGTTCTGTAAGGTAAGGATTATATGCGGGTTTCATACACGCAAAACAATTTATTTATTGTTTCAAAGAATCGCCCTAAAGCTCGTACGCGAAAGCGTACAGAAGGTATGAAACCCGCCTGCGAATCAAATAATATCCGTTGATGCATCATCTGGTAGTGATTGTCCATGGTAAATATTTCGGCAGTTCCATTAAAAGATTGCTGTTTTATTGTGTAATGTATCCAGTGCCGGGTCAATATGGTTTACCCGCATGGAGGTGAGTCCAAGGTGGAGATGCCCTTTCTTCAGGTTAATTATGGTCTCTCAATCCAGGCATGTAATGCGGGATTGTTTATTTCCACAGGCCAGGGAAAACATCCGAATAGAATCATCAATTCCTATGAGCTGATTTTCGTTCGTTCCGGGGTGCTGGGAATCCAGGAGGAAAACCAGGCTTTCCAGGTCCGGGCGGGGGAATCCCTCCTGCTCTGGCCGAACCGCCGGCACTGGGGTACCATGGTGCATCCCCCGGACCTGTCCTTTTATTGGCTGCATTTTTACCTGAAAAACGGGGAATCCGGGCCGGCAGCCCTGGATATTCCCCAGCATACCCTGATATCCCGGCCGGAATACCTGACGGAGCTCTTCCGAAGCTTCCTGAATGACCAGGAATCGGGGTTTACCCACCACCCGGGCTGCGATTTTCTGGTGGCCCTCATGTTATGTGAGGTTACCAGGAATATTCCCCAGTCAATTTGTACCGGCAATGTTTCCATTCTGGCAAACCATGCGGAGGTATATATCCAGACCCACTTCCGGGAACCCCTTTCAACTTCCTTGATCGCAGTCAAGCTGGGATGTAATCCGGACTATCTCGGACGGGTCTTCCAGAAAACCTACGGGAAAACTATTATCGACAGGATCCACGAATGCAGGCTGCACCAGGCCCACCTGCTTCTCCTGGACGGTACAGTGAATATAGAGGAGATTGCCTGGACCTGCGGATATGATGATGTGCGTTATTTCCGGCAGCAGTTCAAAAGATGGAAGGGCATGACCCCCACCACCTACCGCAAATTGTATACCCAGGTGCATATCAATACCAGATAACGGGAATTCCTTTCTAAGAAAATGACACCTTCAAAAAACCGGTTTTTCTTCACGCGGTCAAAACAGGTCGGAATTATGTCCATATTTTACGAGGTTAATAACTTGTGTGATGGAAAAACCCATACTTATAATGACGGTAGGTATTAAAACCATATCCGGTATTGTGACCGGAACAAACAGATGAGGGGAATCGGACAGGTAGGGTATGAACGATAAAGGAAATGATAAGGTTAAAAACATTTACAAGGAATCTGAAGACAAGGTGAGTATCGAAAAAGACCTGGTTCCCGTTGGTCTTGAAAACGTGGAGATCCAGCCCGGATTCTGGTTTGACCGGATACAGCTTGTCCGGGATAAGATTATCCCCTATCAGTGGTCCGTATTAAACGATCATGTTGCCCGGACAGAACAGAGCGGAGCCATCAGGAATTTCAGGATCGCCCTGGGGGAAGAAACCGGGCAGTTTTACGGAAGACCCTTCCAGGACAGTGATGTGGCCAAATGGCTCGAAGCTGTTGGATATACTCTTACGGGCAACCCCATGCCGGAACTCGAAAAACTGGCGGACCAGGTGATTGATCTGATCGGCCGGGTTCAGGAACCGGATGGTTACCTGGATACCTACTTCACCATAGACCGGCGGGACCAGCGGTGGACAAATGTCCGGGATATGCATGAACTGTACTGTGCGGGACACCTGATCGAAGCGGCAGTTGCATATTACCAGGCAACGGGCAAACGGAAAATACTGGATATCGTATGCCGCCTGGCGGATCATATCGGTTCGGTCTTTGGTCCGGAACCGGGAAAAAAGAAGGGGTATCCGGGACACGAGGAAATAGAACTTGCCCTGGTCAAGCTGTATCATACAACCGGAGAAAAACGGTACCTGGACCTGGGCAAATTTTTTATCGATGAACGGGGTAAGCTCCCCCGGTTTTTTGACGGGGAAGCGGAAGCCCTGGGAGAACCTAAACCCTACGGCCCTACCGGCGGAAAATATACCTACGAATACAACCAGTCCCATAAACCGGTTAGGGAGCAGGATGTGGCGGTGGGCCATGCGGTCCGGGCAACCTACCTCTATTCCGCCATGGCTGACTTAGCTAGGGAGACCGGTGATATGTCCCTGGCAGAGACATGTCAAAAACTCTGGAAGAATGTCACCGGGAAACAGATGTATCTCACCGGTTCTATTGGTTCCAGCGCCTTCGGGGAAGCCTTCTCCTTCGATTACGACCTGCCGAACGATACCACATATGGTGAAACCTGCGCTGCCATAGGTCTTGTATTCTGGGCCCAGCGGATGCAGCAGATGGATCTGAACGGCAAATACGGGGACGCAATGGAGAGAGCCCTTTACAACGGAATCCTGAGCGGGATTTCCCTGGACGGGACAAAATATTTTTACGTGAATCCCCTGGAGGTGTGGCCCGAATCCTGTGAGAAACGGAATGACAAGAGCCGGGTTGCCCCCAACCGCCAGGGTTGGTTTGTCTGTGCATGCTGTCCGCCGAACATCGCCCGGCTGTTTGCTTCCTTCAGGGGTTATATGTATTCCCGGAATTCCGAAGGAATTTTCATTCATCACTATGCCAACAGTTCGGTAAACTTTGATATTTCCGGCCAAGGGGTAGCGCTGCATCAGAATACGAATTATCCCTGGGACGGAAATGTGGAAGTAGGTGTTTCACTGGAAACCCCGGTGGAATTTACCCTGGGACTCCGGATACCCGGCTGGTGCAGAAACTATGAATTGAAAATCAACGGATCAGCCATCGATATCCGGAACATGATCCGCCGGGGTTATGCCCGGATACGGCGGACCTGGACACCGGGAGATAAAATCACCCTGGACTTGGCTATGCCGGTGGAACGGATCCGGGCAAACCCCGCACTGAGGGCCGATGCGGGCAAGGTGGCAATCCAGCGGGGCCCCCTGGTGTACTGCCTCGAGGAAATCGATAACGGCCCCATCCTTGCTGACATTTCTCTTCCAAAGGATGCGTTATTAAAAGCCCGGTTTGACGGGGATTTCCTTGGGGGAATGGTAACCATAACCGGAGAAGGATCCCGGACCGATGAATCATCGGTTGGACCTGAGTTGTATACGACATCAGAGTATGTCCGTAAAACCCGGGACATTACCGCGGTACCCTACTTTGCCTGGAATAACCGGGGCCCCGGGGAAATGCTGGTTTGGATACGGGAAACATAAAGAACCGGGAAAAATCCCGGGCATTAACCCAAATCCCATTGTTGTGGAGGGATGTATGATAGTTGACCGATTTGAACAATGGCCTTTGTATGCAGGACTTGATGGACCGTTTGTGAGGGCCTTCCATTTTATTGAATCCCTGCTTCCGGGGGACTTAAGTCCAAGGAATATCGAGGTTGATGGAGATAAGATGTATTCATTTATTGCGGAATACACCACTAAATCCCCGGAAAAGGCATTGTGGGAATCCCATAAAAAATATATTGATATCTGCTATATCATCTCCGGCCGGGAGATTATGGAATGGGCGCCGGCGGATTTCCTGAAACAGAAAGGTGATTATGACCCTGAAAAGGATATCATTTTTTATGATAAAACCCCGGGATCTCCCGTGGGGCTTTCCCCTGGTTTATTTACGATTAATTTTCCCCAGGATGGACACAAACCCGGATGCTGGTTTGATGGCGAGGACAAACTGAGAAAAATTGTTGTAAAAATCAAGGTATAAACGCAAAAACAAGGTATTGATAAGGAGGCTTACATTGGCACAGCAATCAAAGGTTAAGGAATTTCTGGAAAATTATGACCGGAAAATGCTTGGTTTTCAGCAATCGGCTTTATTCAAAGCCATGGGATATACGTCGGATGAAATCAGAAGGCCCAGGATAGCCATTGTAAATTCCTGGAGCGAACAGTCACCGGGACATGTGCACCTCCGGGAGTTAAGCGAATCCGTAAAAGCCGGAATCCGGGCAGCCGGTGCCACTCCCTTTGAATTCAATGTCCTTGGTCCCTGCAGTTCCTTTGCGGGAAGCACCGATGACCTGATTCACTATGACATGCCCCAGCGGGAGACCATCTGTACCTCCATTGAAACCGGGCTCAGGGTTGGCTGGTGTGACGGATGGGTTGGCCTGGCCACCTGCGATAAAATTGTTCCGGCCATGCTCATGGCCGCCATCCGGCTGAACCGCCCCTGTATCATTGTTCCCGGCGGTTCCATGATCCCGGGACACTACAAAGGCGACTGGGTTGCCCTGGGACGGGGCGGAGATATTTTTGCGGAAAAATACCGGGACAAGGAAGTTGACCAGAATGATTTTGAAGAACTGACATCCGCCTGCGGTACATCCTGCGGAGCCTGCTCAGAAATGACTACCGGAAGCACCATGATGGTTCTTACCGAAGCCCTGGGGATGGCCCTGCCCTATTCCAGTACGGTACCGGCGGTGATGGCAGAAATAAAACAGCGTGCCCAGACCGCGGGAGACCGGATTGTTAAACTGGCGGCCGGGAACGTCAGGCCCAGGGATATCATCAACGAAAAAGCCATTGAGAATGCAATAAAGGTTGATATGGCAGTCTGCGGCGCAACCAACACGGTGGTCCATCTCCAGGCCCTGGCCCATGAGGGACAGCTGGATATCAACCTGGATACCTGGGACAGGTTAAGCAAGCAGACCCCTGTACTGTGCAACGTTGCTCCATCGGGACCCTATTCGGTCTGCGATCTCCACTGGGCCGGCGGCATACCCGCGGTGATGAAGGAAATATCTTCCCTGCTTCACCTGGAAGCCATGACTTGTACCGGGGAAACCCTGGAAAAAAATATCAGCCAGGCAAAGGTCCGGAACAATGAGGTGATCCTGCCAAAGGATAAACCCCTCTATAAGGAAGGGGCCATCACAATCCTCAAGGGTAATCTTGCGCCCCGGGGAGCGATCATCCGGCATACCATAGTGCCCAACCGGGATCTGCTGAATTATACATTCAATGCGAAGGTTTTTGATTCATACCAATCTGCCCTGGAAGCGATTCTTACGGGAAGCCCGAAAAAAATTGAAACCGGGGATGTTCTGGTCTGCCGGTACGAAGGCCCCCGGGGCGGCCCTGCCATGGCGGAATTGTTTTTCCTGACTGATGCCCTGAAGAAAGCGGGCATCAGGGATGTGGCCATAATTACCGACGGACGTTTTTCCGGTTTTACCCGGGGATTGGTTGCCATAGGTTATGTATGCCCCGAAGCGTACATAGGTGGTCCCCTGGCATTGGTCAAGGATAATGACAAGATCCAGGTGAATGTTTCCGCCAGGATGCTCAATTTGAATATCAGCGAAGATGAAATGAATGCCCGCCGGGCCGTATGGCAGCCGCCGGTGAAGGAATTCAACAAGGGTGTTCTGGCAATTTACCGCAACAATGCCCTGCAGGCTGATCAGGGAGCAGGCTGGCCATTGGAATAGGCCGCAGTAATTCAGGAAGAGGTGAAATTGTGGATTTTGCAAATATGATATTTCAGGTCAAATCAAATATTTACTACGGTGAGGGAGCATCCCTCAAGACAGGACAGATTGCCCGGGAATTGGGCGGTCATAACCTGTTTATCATAACCGAAAAACATCTGCTGAACAATCAGACTATAAATGAACTGATTGAGAACCTGAAGCTCGAAGGTTTCCTGGTTCACATCTATGATGATATGGCCGGCGAACCAGCTTCAGCGGACATTGAAAAAGCCCTGGATGTTTTTAAAGCCGGTTCCTATGATCTGATTGTCGCCATAGGAGGGGGAAGCAGAATCGACTCAGCCAAGGTTATAGCCATGCTGGCCACCAATCCGGGCAAACTTTCCGATTATGAGGGCATAGGTAAGGCAAAAAACCCGAAGATTCCCATCATTGCGGTGAATACCACCGCCGGAACCGGAGCGGATATCAGTGCCGGAGCGGTGATCACCGATTCGGTGACCCACCGGAAAATGATCATCGCCGGTCCCATGCTTTCACCGGAAGCGGCTATAGGGGATCCCCGGCTGACCATCTCCCTTCCAAAAAACATGACCGCCTTCACGGGAATTGATGCCTTTACCCATGCGGTTGAAGGATTCGTCGCAAAAAAGGCCAGACCCGTGACGGATATCCTGGCATGCCAGGCAATTGAGATCATATACAACAATCTCCTTCAAGCCTGTGCTGTCCCGGACGACATGGATGCCAGGATGAATATGCTCCTGGGCCAGTTGCTTGGGGGAATGGTGATCAGCCATACCTCCACAGGATTAGTCCATGCCATGGCCCGGCCCTTTGGAGTGTATTTCAACCAGCCCCATGGTCTGTGCAATGCCCTTTTCCTTCCCTATGCCACCAAGTATTCGATAAAGGGGGATGAAGAAAAATACCGGGAGGTGCTTCGCCGGATGAGTGCAGCCCCGGGGAACAACGTAACCAGGCAGGTGAGTACCCTCCTTAAGGATTTCTGTACCCAGTTGGATGTCCCTTCCATAGCAGATCTGGGTATTGACCGGGACAGTTACATGAAGAAGACAGAACAGATGGCAAAGGATGCTATTGCCAGCGGCAGCGTTGCCAACAACCCAACCCAGCCCTCCCAGGAGGAAATTATCCAGATCTATACCATGGCCTATTATCAGGATCTGGGATTATTCTAGTGTATTTGGCCTGTTTGATCCTAAAAACGTGCGTTTTTAAAAGTCGAGGTGATTTCAAAATGTTAAATTTTGAAATCACCTCCCTAGATGTGGTGTAGAAAGTGGGTTTATTCCGCTTTCTACACAGCCAATTTAAAAACTAACCGAGTTTTTGAAATTGGCTCGTTTATACAAGTATTTGAGGACCCTTCCGGTCTTAATGGAAACCGCAGGAATCCGTATGGATTCCTGGAGAAACTATCTTGTTTTTTGTGAACAGGAGGAAAAACGATGAAGAAGATTTTCAGCTTTATCCTTATACTGTCAATCACCACAGCGGCTCTCTTCGCTGGCGGTAATCAGCAGAAGGGAAGCACCACTCCGGCTAATCCGGATCAGCCCTATGCAGGAACAACCCTGAAGCTCCTTATCACCAGATTCCCCCCGGTGGAATCCTGGATGGAATATGCGGAACGGGCTGCAAAAGAAATGGGGATTAAACTTGAGGCCCAATGGCTTACTGCGGATGGGGTCTCGAACAAAATCCTTCTGGATAATCAGGCAGGCGTAGATACCTGGGACATCGTATATGTGAATGAACTCGACCTTCCTACCTTTACAGCCCAGGGAGCGATTTATCCAATCAACTCCTTCCTGGAGAATAAAAAACTGGTGGATCCTAACCTGGACCTCAATGACATTGTTTATATGGAAGGGGTTACCTCCGACGGATCCATGGGTCCCAAGGGAACCATATGGGGATTCCCCTGGCTGTATACCGGACCGGTACTTTCCTACCGGACTGATATTTTTAATGATCCATCGGAACAGCAGGCATTCAGGGCTAAATATGGATATGCGCTGAAGGTTCCCGAAACCTATGACCAGTTCAAGGATGTGGCGGAATTCTTCACCCGCAAAAAGGGAGAAAAGCTCTGCGGGGTTACCCTTACGGAAGATTTTTATGGCACATCCCATTCAGGAAAACCGACCTTCTTCCTCTGGAACGACTTTGTAAACTACATGGAAGCCTTCGGGGGACAGCTCTACGACAAAAAAACCATGCAGCCCACTTGGAATTCTCCCAATGTGGTTAGGTCGGTAAAATACCTGAAATCCCTGGTTCCCTACATGCCTTCTAACTGGAATGTTCTCTCCAGCGGTGAAAGCACAGCCTATTTTGTCAGCGGCAAGGTTGCCATGATCCTGGAATATGAAGACCGGGTCATCAGTATGGCCAACGATGAAAAATCCTCCAAGATTATGGGCAAGTGGGATTATGCGGTAATGCCCAGCGTACCTAACATGGGCCGGGACCACGCTACCCTGCTCTCGTTGAATGTCATGGGAATATACGGCCGTTCGAAAAACAAGGAAGCCGCATACAAACTTATGGAAAGACTGAACGACCCTGCAATCCAGAAGGAAAAATTACTGAAATACGGCCAGACACCAACCATGAAATCCATCATGGAAGACAAAGCCTATGTTCAGTCCCTGCCTCCTTATCTGCAGAAATCCACGATCTTCACCGGCTCCGGGGTACATCTTTTCGTATTCGACCGGCTGCCCGAATATTCGGAAATTGTGGATATCGTGGGCACCTCCCTATCCGAAGCACTTACCGCTTCAGCCAATGTGGAGGATTCCATGAATAAGGGCCAGGAAAAACTGGTAGCCCTCTTTAAACGGGCTAAGTATATCCCTTAATATACGTTCGTAAATGGGACGGAAAATATATTTCCGTCCCATTTGCATTTTTTCTCTCAGAGATTCAAAATTATAATTGGAGTACCATGTGACGAAAAAACGACAGAAATGGTTAGCCTTGTTAATTTTCCTTGTCCCAGGATTGGGCTACCTGATTCTTACCCGGATTGCGCCATTGTTTTATACGGCCTATCTTAGTTTATTTGATCAGAAGCTTACTGCCCTGGCAACACCGGAATTCATAGGTCTGGGTAATTACATTGCTCTGTTCAAGGATGATCACTTTTTCCAAGCTGTTGTTTTCTCCCTGGTATTTACCATTTTTGCGGTGGCGGTCCAGATGCTGATAGGCCTGGGTCTGGCCCTCCTGGTGGACGCACTTAAACAGGGCAAACATGTGGTACAGACCGTTTTTCTGGTACCCATGTTTATCACCCCGGTAGTGGTGGGAACCATCTGGTATATCATGTTTGACAGTACCGTCGGACCCCTGAATCATATCATACTGAACGCTCTCCATATTCCTCCGGTAAACTGGTTCCTGACCCAGTCCAGTGCATTCTTCTCGATACTGGTAACCGATACCTGGGAATGGATGCCCTTTATGTTCCTTATCATTTTTGCATCACTGCAGACTGTTGACCAGCAGCTCTATGAAGCTGCCAGGGTTGACGGTGCACCGGGGATAAGGATTTTTTCGTCCATAACCTTTCCGCTTATTCTTCCCTCCATGCTGACCGCAGCGGTCCTGCGGGCCATGGATGCATTCAGGGTTTTTGACATTATCTTCGTAATGACCCAGGGAGGTCCGGGCAATTCCACCGAATCCGTGGCCATGCTGATTTATAAAACCGCCTTCAAATGGTACCAGATCAGTTATGCCGGAGCCATGGCTGTGGTACTTCTGGTTATCCTGGCGGTTTGTTATTTTCTTACCCGGTTGATCGTAGGAGGAAAGGCATGAAAAAAAAGCTGAGCATGAAAAGATTGATTTTATATATTGGAACAGCTTTGGTCTTCCTGGTCGCTGCATTTCCCCTGTTCTATCTTTTTCTGACCTCCGTAAAACCCGCGGGGATGCTGATGGATGTGCCTCCGGCAATGGTATTCAGGCCAACCCTGGATCATTACAAAGAAGTAATCATCGGCCATAAATATTACCGGTATTACGCGAACAGCCTGATAATTTCCATCTCCGCATCGGTGCTCACCCTTATCCTTGGATCTATGATGGCCTTTGCCACCACCAGGTTCCGTTTTTTTGGGAAAAAAATTCTTCCTTCCCTGGTGGTAATCACCAGAATGTACATGCCCGTATCAACCCTTTTACCAATATACATGGTGGGCCAGTTTTTCGGACTCCTGGACACATACCTTTATTTTATCCTGGTCTACACGAGCCTGCAGCTTCCCCTCACCTATTATATCCTGACAGGATTCTTCGCGGATCTTCCGCCGGAACTTGTGGAGAGTGCTGAACTGGACGGCTGCAGTACCCATACACTGTTTTTTAAAATAGCTTTCCCCCTGGCATTACCGGGAATAATTGCCGCGGGAATTCTTATCTTTGTTTTCAACTGGAATGAATTTCTTTTCGGCCTGGTTCTGTCATCAACCCGGGTGGTGCCCGCCCCGGTGGCTTTGAGCGCCTTCAGCGAATCCGAAGGTTCGGTTCTCTGGGGACAGCTATCCGCCCTGGGAATGTCCATGAGTATCCCGGTAATACTGGTGATGGTGTTCCTCAGCAAATACCTGATCAAGGGAATTCTTTCCGGCGCAGTAAAAGGCTAAGATTGGATTTCTGCTGGTTTAAAAACTGCGGAACCTGTTTTTTAAAGTGTAGCAGCGGTAAGAAGTATTTCCGCTGTTACATTATCAAAATTTTTAAATCCATAGAGGCTTTTTCAAAATGTCAGATTTAGAAAAAGCAACCTTAGATTTAGGGGAAAAACCGGCTTTTTGACGGTTTTTCTGAAGCTTTTTTCAAAACTAACCGAGTTTTGAAAAAAGCTCCATATTTAATGAAAATAATGTAATACAAATCACTTAATCATCTTTCAGCACAAAAAAAGATAAAATCTTATTTCAAAAAAAAGCTTGACAACGTTGTCCTCTTGTCATAATCTTATAACAAGAGGACAACGTTGATAGATAACAAGAGCCCAGTAACATTGTATTATCAGGTGGAACGGCAAATCCGTCAGTCGATAGAAAACGGCGTTTGGAAACCAGGTGATATCTTTCCGGGTGAAAAAGAGCTCATAGATATCTTTAAAGTGAGCAGGATAACCATCAGAAAAGCTTTGGAAAGACTGGAAGAAGACGGCCTTATTGTAAAAAGAAGAGGCGCCAGAACCACTGTTGCCGATTACGTTCCAAGATATAACAGTCAAAAAATCACTGTTGAAAACTTCAGGGGTATGGAAGACGAATTAAGGCAAAAAGGATTTAATCCAAAGGCTAAACTCCTGGAACAAATAAAAATCACCCCTTCCCGGGAAATCCAGGAAATATTTCATATCGATGAAAACACCGAATTAATCCGGATCCGGAGGATCTGCGAAATGAAAGAGGATTCCATATGGCTGGAATCAAGGTACTTTCCGGTCCACATTGGGGAGCTGCTGGACCAGCAGGGTCTGGAAAATGAATCAGTTCTCCAGCTGATGAACAAACTGAAAGTTCCGATTAGTTTTGTGGAAATACAACTTGAGGCTGTCAGCGCGACCCCAACCCAGGCAAAACAATTAAAAGTCCCTCCCATGTCCCCGTTATTATTTCATCAGTCTATTTCTTTCAGCAAAACCAATGAAATAATCCAGCTTTCAAGGGCGTATCTTAGGGGCGATTATTACAGGTTCCTGATGCATGCAAAACCGCAGCCCACGGGTATTCCCGGACTGGATATTGTAGGCGGCGGATATGTTTTAGGAAAAAACAAGTGAGGTAATTTATGATAATAGATGCGCACACCCATGCATTTCCATGTTTGATGAATCCCTACGGAGAAAGATCCTACAAACAGCAGATTCTTTATCTTCAGCGTTTTGTTGCATCTTCACCCGCGGCGGCGGTAAAAAGAGTAAGGGATAATTCGGTGGTTACTGATAAGTCAGAATATGTACTCTGGGATGAAAATGATCCAACCCCCAATGGCGCCCTGGAAGTTAATTTTCACCCCGCCCGTTTCGGCCGCCTGGCCTGGAAAAAAAATGGCGAGGAATATTATATATCCCTTTATGCACCTAACATGCAGAACATGGAATCATCCCCGGAGTTTTTGCTTGCCCACATGGATGCAGCCGGGGTCTCGATGGCGGTTCTGCAGAATGCTTTTTTATATGGTGACTTGAATGACTACATAAGTGAAGCAGTCGCCAAATATCCAAAACGGTTTATCGGAACAATTCAGATTAATGAGGCAAAGGCATTTGAAGAAACTGAAATAGAAAAACTTATAAAGTATGGATCTAATCCGGGTTTCAGGGCAATTTATTTTGCAAACGAAAGATTTTTTGAAAATGGTTTCACCACAGCCATTGATGATGAAATCTTTTTCCCCTTCTGGGAACGGGCCCGGGATCTTGGTCTGGCGGTATTCTGGGATATCAGCGCAATCCATGAACCAAACTCCCGGGAAAGCAGTCCCTTCGACCGTTTTTTGAAACAGATGCGGCGGCTTGAGTCATGGCATAAACGGTTCCCTGAAATCCCCAGTATTCTTGTACACGGAATACCCCTAAGGAACATCCGTGACGGAGACAGGTTCCTTCCTATTCCGGATGATTTATGGAAAATATGGAAGCGCAAAAATATGTATCTGGAATTCCTGTTCCCCATGCAGGTAAGCCATCCTGTCCCGGGGGGATCAGTTTTTGATTATCCCTATCTGGAATTACATCCCTTAATAAAGGACTTGCTGTCGAATCTTGGTCCTGAAAAATTAATCTGGGGAACCGACTTGCCCAATACGGAACGGAACTGCACATACAGGCAAGCCCGGCTTTATCTGGAAACACACTGCAATGTTTTAAGTGAATCGGACAAAAAAATGGTTCTGGGGGAAAACATCCAGAGGTTACTTAATATTAATTAATTCGGAGGGTTAAAAGAATTATGGGTGACAGAGAAATTATTTATTCAAATAAAGCGCCGGTTGGGCGGGGCCCTTTTCCTCAGGCAGTAAAAGTTAATGGATTTTTATTTGTTTCAGGGCAAGGGCCGCTGGATCCAAAAACAAATACTCCCATCAATGGAAATTTTGAGGAACAGGTTCACCAGACATTGCGGAACATCAGAGAAATTGTCCTGGCAGCAGGAATGGAACTGAAAGATGCGGTAAGGGTTACTATTTATTTAACGGACCTACAGAACATCCCAAGGTTTAACGAAATATATGAGCAATATTTTCCCGGTGAAAAACCCGCACGAACCCTTGTTCAAGTGGGTCTCAGGGGAATAGAAGTTGAAATGGAAAGTACATTTTATGCTTCCTAGGGAAGCCAATTATATTCAGAAGGAGAGAGCCATGAGAAAAGGGAAAAATGTAAAGTTCTTTTTATTTGGGTTACTGTTTTTTATGCTGGCTGTATTTTTTACAGGATGCGGTAAGAAAGATGATAAACCAATAAAAATCGGCGTAATAGCACCATTAAGCGGAGCCGGTACATCCTACGGTATTGGGATTCGCCAGGGCGCTGAAATGGCCATCGAAGAAATAAACGCCGACGGAGGAATCCATGGACGCAAGCTGGAAATGGCTGTGGTTGATGATGCAACCAATCCGGCGGAAGCGGTAACCGCAATTCAGCGGCTTATTGACCTCGATAATGTTGATATTATTGTTGGCGGATGGGGTTCATCCCAGGTGCTGGCATGCCAGCCGGTGGCGGAGAAAGCAGGGGTTCCTTATATTATCGTGGGTGCAACAAATCCCAAAATAACCACCACCGCAAACCACTGGACTTTTGCGGTAATCAAATCCGATTCGGTACAAGCGGAAGAAATCGCCAATGCCGCAATTGATAAACTGAAATTCAGCAGGATAGCAATAATATATGACACCAATGATTATGGAACCGGGAACAAGGATGTATTCATAAAAGTACTGGAAGACAAGGGAATGAAACCGGTAGCCCTGGAATCATATAAGAGTGACGACAAGGAATTCACCGCCCAATTAACAAAGATAAAAGCAGCCCAGCCGGATGCCCTGGCGGTGTTTGGGACTATCCCCGGTGCACCCGCAATCATGATCCAGGCCAGGAACCTGGGTATTAATGCCCAGTTTATTGGTACCGGCGGCCTTGCAAATGAACAGCTTATTTCCCTGGGCGGGGAAGCCGCCGAGGGAACAATCCTTACGACCTACTTCCATGAAGATACCAATGCAGCCGCCCAGGATTGGGCAAAGAAATTCACCAAACGTTTTGAAGGATCCCAGCCCCCTCCCCGGCCGATTCTGTCCGCCTGGGAATACAGGACAATCAAACAAATCCTTGTACCCTGCTTTGAAAAAGCAGGAACCGATAAGGAAGCATTGCGTAATGCCATAAAATCATTCAGAGGACACGTAATCGGTTTTGATGATGAAGTTTATTTTAATGAGAAGAACCAATTGGTTCAGCCTACTGTGCTTATACAAGTAAAAAATGGGACATTTGTACTTTATAAATAAAAGTGCGAATCAAAAAAGATAATAATTTGAATTAAATTATTATCTGACCGCCGGGAAGCAGTGGACTTCCCGGCGTATCATAACGTCAGGAGAAAAGCCCATGCTTTTACAGCTTTTACTGCAGGGCATAGCAACAGGTTTTGTTTATGCACTGGTTGGCCTTGGATATACCCTTGTATTCAGAACATTAAACCAGATTATTTTTTCCCAGGGTCATATTTTTATGGCAGGTTGTTTTATGGGATATATGGTCGTAGTAAAACTCCAACTTGGACCTATTTATACTATTTTATTAGTAATTCTTTTAGGCGTTATCTTTGGCATTATTCTTGACCGTCTGGTGTGGAGAAAGCTGTACAATGTGGAGAACATGACCTTTGTTATAGCTGCAATTGGGGTAGGTATAATATTGCAGAACACCGTCCGGATTCTGTTTCCCGAGCCTGTTAAATTTCCCCCGATATTTGGAAATAAAATCTATACTTTTTTCAGTGCGCAAATTGCAGAACCCTACTTATGGGTTATTGGTATTTCTCTGATATTAATAATTGCATTGTTTTGTTTTTTTTCCTTCACAAAATACGGCAAAGCCATGAGAGCCGTGGCGTCCGACAGGGAAATTGCTTCCGCCATGGGAATAAATGTGGGATTATATATTTCTGCTACCATTGTATTGAGCATGACCATTGCAACCATTGGCGGCGTTTTGATAGGCCCGCTTTATTTTGCATCCTTTGATATGGGCGGCATGATTGGACTCAAGGCATTCGCCGCAGCTGTTCTAGGCGGGATAACCAGCGTGCCCGGTACTGCCCTGGGAGGAATCATATTGGGAATATTAGAAAATTTATCCGCGGGTTATATTAGTTCCGCATATAAAGACGTGGTATCCCTTGGGGTACTGGTTTTAATGCTTCTCTTCAGACCCCAGGGATTATTGGGAAAAGCAAAAACCATAAAGGTGTAATTATATGTCCAATAAAACTAAATATATTATTTTATTTGCCGTTGCCG
This sequence comes from Treponemataceae bacterium, assembly GCA_031549725.1. Taxonomy (GTDB): domain Bacteria; phylum Spirochaetota; class Spirochaetia; order Treponematales; family Breznakiellaceae; genus UBA937. The sequence continues at coordinate 49,309 of JAVBPH010000034.1, read as the reverse complement.
GGGTATCATTATTTTTTCCATTGCTTCTTTCAAGATATTTTTTACACCTGGCAATCTATATGATGATTACCGCAATTGCGGTGTTAGGCCTTGGAATATTAGGCGCCTCGGGTCAAATATCCTCTGCCCAGGGGGCATTTTACGGAATCGGGGCATACACCTGTGCATTGCTTTGTACCAGGCTGGGTTCCTCCTATTGGGTTGCATTGATCGCCGTTATTTTAATTGCCTGTGTTGTGGGTATTCTTGTAGGCTTACCGGCAATAAAGGTATCAGGGTTATACCTGGTTATGACCACTTTAGGAATAAATGAAATCATTTACATAATTATGATGAATGCCGTATCGTTTACCGGCGGTCCCCAGGGAGTATCCCAGATACCGCCGATCCGTTTCCTCGGTTTTCCTTTGGATACCATGAAAAAATTTTATTATCTTGCCCTGGCAATGCTGATAATTTTTATTTTCCTCAGCAACAGAATTCTGAAATCCCGGCTTGGACTTTTTTTCCTCTCCATAAAAAGCAGTGACATCGCATCAAAGATGAATGGGGTTAATGTTGTAAGAACCAAACTGATAGCATTTATAATCAGCGCCGTGTATGGCGGCATTGCGGGATCACTATATGCAACATACATCGGATATATCCATCCTGATAATTTCAAAACCGATGTATCCGTATTGTTCCTTACTATGTCAATTTTTGGGGGACAGAGAAGCGTTTTAGGAATGATCTGCGCAACCGTGATTCTTACTTTTGCAACCGAATATTTCAGGTTCATCGGAGATTACCGGATGATTGCTTACGGTCTTGTACTTTTACTGGGGATGATGTTTATGCCTGAAGGTATCGGCAGCAAAATAAAAAACCTCCAGCAGAAAAAGTGGTTAAAGAAGGGGACCGTATGATAAAAATGGAAAATGTTTCAATGAAATTCGGCGGCCTTTATGCCTTAAGCGATGTGAGCTTTGAGGTAAACGAGGGGGAACTGTTCAGCATTATTGGTCCAAACGGTTCCGGAAAAAGCACCCTGTTTAATGTAGTAACCGGGGTATATTCCCCAAGCCATGGAAATATTTATCTGCAGAACCATAAAATAACGGGTATGCCGCCGAACAGACTGAACCATGTGGGTATGGCAAGAACCTTTCAGAATCCAAGGATCTTCAAGGATATTACTGTCCTGGAAAATGTGATGATTCCCCTCCTGGCAAGAAGTAATGTTTCATTATTTTCGGAAATCATCAATATAAAAAGACAGAAAAGGGAATATGACGCTTTGAAACCTATTGCGATTAATGCTTTAGAAGTTTCCGGCCTGTCGGATAAAATCAATCAGGATGCGTCGAAATTATCATACGGCGATCAAAAAAGACTGGAAATTGCCCGGTGCTTTGCTGTCTCCCCTAAAATAATTCTGCTGGATGAACCCGTGGCGGGTTTGAATAGTGAAGAAAGGGAAAGCATTAATCATCTGGCAAAAAGTTTAAATGAAAAAGGAATTACTATTTTATTAATCGAGCATGACATGAAAATGGTTATGGGTATTTCTAACCGGATTATGGTTTTAAATTACGGCAAAAAAGTAGCCCTTGGAAATCCGAAAGAAATTTCCAACGATCCTGAGGTTATTAAAGCATATTTGGGCGTTGAGGAGTCGGATGATGGAACAGCTTAATATAAATTCGCTGTATGTGAATTACGGCCAAATAAAAGCACTGTTTGATGTATCCATAAAAGTTAATCAGTCAGAAGTGGTATCCGTATTAGGGGCAAATGGCGCTGGAAAATCCACACTGCTGAATACCATAATGGGAATCACTAAAGCAAAAGAGGGGAATATTATGTTCAACGGTAAAACACTTACCGGTTTACCTCCCCATTTAATATGCGGAATGGGAATAGGGTATGTTCCCGAAGGAAGAAGGGTTTTTTCAGATTTAACGGTTATGGAAAATTTGATGATTGGATCATACAGAAATAAGTCAAAATCAAATAAAAAGGAACAGCTGGAATATGTTCTGTCCTTATTCCCGATTCTGAAAGAAAGAAAAAATCAGTACGCGGGAACCCTAAGCGGCGGGGAGCAGCAGATGCTGGCTATTGGACGGGCATTAATGTTAAACCCGTCACTGCTTCTTCTGGATGAACCATCCATGGGATTGGCGCCTCTTATCATCAAGGAAATATTCCTGGCACTTAAGGAAATCAATAACCGGGGAACATCAATACTGCTAGTTGAACAAAGCGCATACCTGGCTTTGCGGATTTCCAACAGAGCCTATGTAATGGAATCCGGAGGTATCTCTGTTGAAGATACGGTGGAGAACATGAGAAGCAATTCCGCAATGAAGAAATCATATCTGGGTATGTAGGGTTTGCTATGGAAACACTTATAAAAAATCATTCCGAATTATGTAATCATGGAAATAAACAGTTAAGGGAACATGCACTTGCATTAATTGAAAAAGGAATCCAGGCTGTTGATCCCGGGATAAAGACAAAGGAATTGATAAAAATAGATAACGGGATACTATTTGTTAAAAACAAAAAATACAAACTGGATAAAATAAATAAAATATATTTCATCGGTACAGGCAAAGGGTCATTCCCGATAGCAAAGGAACTGGAAGAAATATTAGGAACGTATCTATATAAAGGTATTTTAGCTGTTAAGAAAGGAGAGAAAAGAAGATTAAAAAAAATTGAAATAAACGAATCCGGACACCCTATTCCGGATGAGAATAGCATAAAAAGCGCAGAAAAAATAAATGCATTACTGCGGGAAACAAAAGAAGGGGATATTGTTTTTGCGGCCATCACCGGCGGCGCAACCTCCATGACCGTATTACCCCCGGACGGGATAACCCTTGGTGATATTCAGGCCGTCAATGACATACTGCTGAAATCCGGCGCTGTAATAGGCGAGATGAATACCGTACGCCGGCATCTTTGCAAACTAAAGGGGGGAAAGCTGGTCAGCCTGGCGCAGCCCGCAGAAATAATTACTTTAACCTTGGATACGGTTGGTGATGATATCATGCCCTGGCCTGACATGTGCAAACCGGACCCGGCAACTTTTAAGGATGCTTTGAATATATTGAAAAAGTATGCATTGATTGATAAAACTCCTGCAAATGTACTGCGGTATTTTTATCAGGGTGCCAAAACCGGTGAAGGGGAAACTTTGAAAAATCTGGATTTCATGCGCCATACCTTAATAAGTGTGGGAAATCCCGGGATTGCCTGTGAAGAGATGCGAAAGCAGGCAAAAGAAATGGGATATCATTCCTATATACTCGGTACACATATTGAAGGGGAATCCAAAGATCTGGGCATCATTCTTTCCGGGATTACCGAAGAAATTATTAAATACAACAGACCCTTCAAAGCACCCTGCGTTTTAATTTCCGGCGGTGAAACCACAGTGACCATCCATGACATATACGGCAGCGGCGGACCAAACATGGAAACGGTGCTTTCTTTTGTACAGCAGTGCAGGTCAACATCTCCCTGGTGCATTGCGGCGGTTGACAGCGATGGAACCGATGGTCCGACGGAGTATGCCGGGGCAGTTGCGGATCATTTTTTTAAAAAAGAACTTGGGAATAAATTGAACCTGGAAAAATATCTGCAGGATCATAACACCGAAATAATCCTGAAGAAAACCGGGAACATTATTAAAACCGGTCATACCGGAACAAATGTTATGAATTTACGGTTAATTATCGTTGGAGAACTAAATACATGAAAACTGTAATTGAAAGTATCCGGGCTTATGAAATACTTTCCGGACACGGAAAACCCACTGTGGAGGTTGAACTCCGCACTAATACGGGCATAGTGACCACCGGGTCGGTCCCAAGCGGTACTTCCAGGGGTGGATTCGAGGCTTTTGAAATAAAGGACGGCAGCAGCCGTTATGGGGGAAATGGTGTAAGGAGGGCGGTGGAAATAGTAAATATGACCATTGCCCCTAAATTAACTGGTTTGCCATTGGACAATCCATTCGGTATTGACCGGTTGATGATTGACATGGATCATACTGCGGATAAATCCGCCCTGGGGGGAAATACTATTCTTCCAATTTCAACCGCGGTGCATAAAGCAGCAGCCGCAAGTTACAACCTGGAACCCTTCGAATACCTGGGAGGATGTTCGGCAATTACCCTACCCATCCCCATTGCAACGGTCATCGCCGGCGGGGAATATTCCCTTTCAAAGGGGCTTGATTTTGAGGATTTCATTATCATCCCCCACGGTTTTGATTCTTTTTCGGAATCCCTGGAAATGATTACCCTAATCCGGATTGAACTGGAATCATATTTAAGGGATAAGTATGGAAATGTCCAAGACACAGGCGGGGCGCTTACCACTAGTTTTGATAGTAATGAAAGCGCCTTCGACGCCATATCATACATCATAAACAGACACAAGCTGGAAGGGACAATATCCATTGGAATAGATGTGGCGGCAAATGAAATATTCAACAGTAAAAGCAAAAAATACAATGTCTGCAAAAAAGAAATGAATGTTGAAGAATTAATATTTTATTACAAAAAACTCTGCAATAATTACCCGATTATATTCATAGAAGACGCTTTTGAAGAAAATGATTTTGAGTCATTCAAAAAACTGAAACAGACCTTACCGGGGATGCTGATTGTAGGCGACGATTTATACGCCAGCAATATCAACAGGTTAAGAACCGGGTATGCCCAGGGTTCAACAAACTCAATACTATTGAAAATAAACCAGATAGGCACCATTACTGAAGCATTGGAAACAGCCGCTTATGCAAAAAATAAAAACCTCACTAATATTGTTTCCCTGCGTTCCAATGAAACCTGCGATACCTTTATCGGTGATTTTGCAGTGGGAATAGAATCAAGGATGATCAAGTTAGGATCTCCGGTCAGGGGTGAACGCCTGGCAAAATATAACCGGTTATTATCAATAGAGGACAAACTGATCCGCAGCAGGCGCTACAATTATCAAGGAATGGCAAAATGAGTTATAAAATACTGATCCCCCAGGACATTGCGCCAGCCGGAAAAGATTTTTTAAGGGAAAAGGGTTACGAAGTAAAACCGGGTACAGGCTATGATCAGGAAACAATCATAAAAGAAATTGTAGATTGCGACGGGGTTATAGTGAGGAATTTTTCCTTTGACAGAAAAATTATGGAGGCCGCAAAAAAATTAAAGGTCATTGCCCGGCATGGGGTGGGATATGACAATATCGATGTGGAAGCCGCAACAGAATTTGGAATTCAGGTCACCTTTGCGCCCCTGTCAAATGCCCTAAGTGTGGCAGAACATGTAATCTGTTTTATTTTATCCTCCGCGCACAGGCTGGTGCTCTGCGACAGGGAACTGAAAAAAGGGAACTTTGAAATCCGGCATACGTTAAATGCCCGGGATGTTTCCGGCAAAACCCTGGGAATTATCGGGTTTGGCCGGATTGGAAAACTCGTGGCGCAGAAAGCAAAGCTTGGCCTGGATATGAGGGTGATAATTTATGATCCCTTTGTTTCTGTTTTTGATGATCCACAGTACGAATATGCAAAGTCCCTGGAAGAAATCCTGGGGGTTTCCGACTATATTACCCTGCATATCCCTTTGAATGAAAAAACAAAGGATTATATCCGTCTGCAGGAACTGGAAATAATGAAACCCTCCGCATGTATTATCAATGCCGCCCGGGGGGGAATTGTTAATGAAAAAGATCTTTTCCATGCATTAAGCAATGACATTATTTCATTTGCCTGCCTGGATGTGTTTGAGGAAGAACCGGTAAAAAAGGATAATCCTCTCCTGTCGCTGGAAAATACCATCCTGACACCCCACAGTGCTACGTTAACCCACGAAAGCCTAGAAAGGATGGGCCTTCACGCAGCCCAGGGCATTGATGAAGTATTGCAGGGGAAAAAGCCAACCTGGGCGGTGAATCATATTGTGAGATAACATTCAGAGCGATACTAGGAATGACGTAGAGGGTCATCCTCTGCGTCATTGAAAAGTTCAGGGACCAGAGGAGTTATCTTTTCCCAGGTCCCTTCGAGAACCTCAGGGACCAAGACTCCCGGTGGTTGAGGTTCTCGAAACCACCTGAAGGAATTAGTTTTTTCCTCAGGTTCCGTTGATGCTTCGAGTGCTACAGTACGGGGAACCTAAAGTACCGGGCCTCACGGTACCCGGGGATCCACCGCTCCCTTGTAGCCAATACCACCTTCCGTGGAACGGGTATACCCCCGCTGGTCTTTACCAGGCATCGGCACATTAATCGTTCCGCTGTTTTCGAGATAGGACCAGCTTTCGGGAAGCGAAATCTGCGCCTTTGGTATCGCATTTATTTTGATGGTTTTTGTGGGACCTCCGTTATCACCCAGGATCCCATATGCCTTGTTTCCGCTGCCCTCAGTAACCGCAAACAGAGCCTCCAGGGTACCGTTATAGTTTATTCCTAGGATAAGATTGTCCTTGCTCTCCGGATCAATATCCCATTCTATTTCATTAACCGCACTGCCATCACTTTTATAGTTTCCCGCAAAAATACTTCCGAAAACTTTCCTTATGCTGCCGGTCCAATTGTACATCCCGCCACCTTTACTGTCGACACTGTTCCCCGAGAAAGTACAATTGGTGATAATTGCATAAGTGAAATTATACATTCCGCCGCCCTCGTCGGCACTGTTCCCTGAAAAAGTACAATTAGTGAGATAAAGCCTACCGCCATTGTATATCCCGCCACCGCGCCTGGCACTGTTCTCTGAGAAAGTACAGTTGATGAGGACTAAACCATCACTCCAATTACATATCCCTCCACCGCTATTTCCAGAAAAGGTACAGTTAGTGAGAGTTGAAGTACTATTTTCGTTAACAGAAATGTATATCCCACCGCCACCTTCATTGTAGTTACCGTTATTTTCGGAGGTAATGTTTCCCGAAAAGATACAGTCGGTGAAGGTTGGATTGCTTTTTCCAGAATTATATACCCCACCACCGCCTTTGCTGGCGCTGTTATCTAAGAAGATACAGTTTTTGAGAACAGGGCTACTAATAGCATTATACATCCCACCGCCTCCATTCGAACTTTCGGTACCATCTACGCTGTTCAACGAGAAATTACAGTCGGTGAGGACAGGGCTACTAGTAACATTATACATACCACCGCCTCCTTTAGCGGCTCTGTTCTCCGAGAAGGTACAGTTAATGATAGTTGGGCTATTGCCGTAATTGTACATCCCGCCACCGTTGCTAGTAAGAATATTTCCATTTTCATTGGCATTACCCCCGGTTACCGTCACATTCTTCAGCGCCGCCGTACTACCCAGACCAGTCCCATTGGGATGATAAAACACATGGTAGACATTGCCAGCACCGGGAACGCCACTAGTTACCGGCCCCCCGGAAAGGACCGTGGTTCCCCCCAGGGGATTGGTATCTCCCTCATCCCCCCGGAACCCTCCGATCACCGTTACTCCGTTCCTCAGGGAAAAGTGCTTTAACCGCTCGTCGGTCTGTACACCGCTCAGATTAGGGTACCCCTTAGGTTCATAGGTTCCCGCCTTGATAAGCACATGGGTCTTCCCGCTGCCTTCATCTGCGGCAGCTTCTATTGCTGCCTGTACATCATTCATGGCATTACCCCAGGAAGACCCATCCCCGGCCCCAGCTGCTGCCGGGGCTACATAGAGGGCATAGTTCAGAGGAACCGCCGGAGTAATAACCGATTCACCGGAACTCCCGGACCCGCCGGCAGGGTTCGAACAGGAACCCAGGATAATACAAAATGATAACAAGACAAGGCAATATACGGGTAACTTTTTCATCATAATCTCCCTGAAATACAGTTTTTTTAGCATCATTTTTTTAAGCCACAATAATTTATTATAAACAAGGCTTTTTCAAACCCAACAGGGTTAAAAAAAGCCTCTAATTATAACTCAACATATCACAAAAACCAGAATATTCTAGGTTTTTCAAAAAAAAGTATGATTGGGTTGCTTTTTTATCCGTGTTTCAATACTTCTTCTTTATTGATACCCCGGGCTGCAAGGAGGATTTACCAGCATAATTTCCGGTATCATTTGGAGGTAATTACAGGGTAATTACCAGCACAGCACTGTCTATTTTCCAATTCCTGCTATTCTTTATACAAACAGGCAATATACTCCTGCAAATAACGCTCGGACACCTCTAAAAACTTGGTTAGATTTTTAGAGGTGTCCTGGGAGAAATTTTTATTTCTTTATCCTGTAACGAAATCAAAAACCTTCTGCACGCTTTCGCGTGCGAGGCAGAGAGCGCGGGGGCGGCGAGGTTTGTTGGTTCTGTAAGGTATGGATTTTATGTGGGTTTAATACCCATACAATTTTGATTTACAAGATTTTTAGAACGCCCCAGAGCCTCGCACGCGGGAGCGTGCAGAAGGTATTAAACCCACTTGCGAATAAAAGAAATCCCTATAATGTATCTAAGGAAAACCTCTAAAAACTGAAGTTCTTAGAAGTTTTCGTTCCTTATTTACCCGTTGTTAAACCATCAAAAATTGCGTCCAGCTAACACAGTTACCATACGGATTCCACCTGATTCAATGTTCTCCTGCATATGCTATTTTTCCGTACGTATCCACATAAAATATATAATAACTTGTTATCCCTGCTGTTGAGGTAAGAGAATAAATTAATTCTATTTTTACTGTTTCACCCAATTGAACAAAATGACAAATTCCCCATAAATCATCACCATCAACAATGATATTACCTGTATCTATCCGGTGATTATTAATATAAATGAAAATATCCGTGATCCCGTGCATCCGGTACATATTATGTACTACAAAGGAAGTCCGGTAATGGAAATAATCCATTATGCCATTATTATCAATATCACATATCAGCGTTTCCCGGGCAATATAACCACCAAAAATATATCCAACCATATCTTCATATTTAATTTTATACCATTCTGAATTGACATTCTCTATTCTTTGAGGATTTCCGGCACATTCAAGGATTTCTATTCGTGCATTCATTCCTAATTTTCCTATTATTTCTCCCTGTAAATTTGGCCGGGAGCGGATGTTAACAGGATAATCCAGCATATAGTAAAATCCATTTTCAAAACCGTAGGTTTCATAAAATTGGACAGCCTCCGCATTTTGTGCAAATAAAAAAACCGGTAAACAAAAGAAGAAAATGAATAAAATTGTTTTACTGTACATCCTGATCCATCCTTAATATTGATAGGTAAAATAGGCATGTTTTGCGGCGTTTAAGCTGCAAAACTGCTTGACTTGCGAGATATCAAACCGAAGCCGGTACTCCGTCCAGATATCCGACAAGTCTATTACCTGGCTTTTAATATTCATCCAGCTGATCTTTCATATCCGGTGAATTCCTGCAGCCGTGCCCGCGGTTAGTAAATAAATCCGAACCTTGATTTTTGTTTTTGCTCCGCAACAGACACAGTTCGGAGGATTTGAAACACTAATATGTTTTCCTTCCGGGGATCCAGGCAATTTCCTTTTCATGGGACCCTCCAAAAACCTTGGTTTTCATAGATACCCTTATGTAATACCCGCCGGCAATTTATTTTATCGGTTAAATACCGGTATTTTTTTTTCCATTTCTTTATCCCAGCAGGAAACTGCATTTAGAACTTCATCTAGGCATTCATTCCAATGTATCTTAAAATAAGAAGGATGATGAATATTGATATACAATCTATCCTTTAGAAGATAATAGCAATATTGCCTGCCTTCCTTAAAAGCTCTTCTGTTATTGCTCGATTTTTCAAAAAAATTATCCCTTGTCAAATATTGCAGCGTATTACCGCAAATAATAATATCAGGATCATAAGTTGTTATTTGTTCTTTCAAAATATCCTTCCAAATATTATATCTGAAAGTTAAATCATTTGGGCTTTTTTTACCTGCTGCTATTTTATTGATATTTATCCATCCAATTTTCTGGAATGAATCCAATAATTCTATATCACTCACACTTGAGTTTTTATAATAATTACTATTGTTTAATATAGAATAAGAAATGCGGCAAACTTGACGCAATGTTCCATTTTTATGCATTTGAGGAATAGGTTTCTCAATGTTACTAACGTGCCAGCCATAACAATTGTTAGTTTCATATGATTCTTTTAGAAGCCATAACACACGTGGGTTGGAATCCGTATACTTTTTGGGAAACGCAACGCCATCATAAATAATTTTGGTTTCAAAGCCTATTTCCGCCGCTTTATTATCAATCAATGTCTTAAGTCGTTCATTTTCCTTATCAAGTATTTTATCCATTTTCATATTTACCTCCATACTCAAAATTGATCTTTTCAAACCATCACATACCTGAAAGGAAAATTTGTTTAAATTCACTCTTTAAATACTTCGGAAAGTTCATTTACAGAATGAACTTTTCATCATAATCCTTATTTTTCACCTAATTCAGCGTACAATTTCACGTAATGCTCCGGGTTTTCTCAGCATATTCCAGGTCCGGTGAAGGACATGACGCCCGCCGGCAATGTCACACACAATAACCACCGCAGAAAAATATCCAATCGGCGCACAGTATAGATGCTGTTATTAGAAGTGGTAGAGATGTACGATCTTTTTGGTATAAACTTACCTCAGCGGCGTATACCCGGTTTTTCCGACCAATTCCTGACCCTGGGCGGATAAAATCCATGTAATGAACTTTTTAGTGTTTTCACTTTCGTTGCCTGTAGTAACCGCATAAATCGTTTGAACAAAAGGGTATTTGTTGTTTTGAACGTTTTGTCTGTTCGGCACAATTCCGTCAACAGATAATGCTTTAATTCCCGAACTGCCTGCCATTTGGTTCATGTAAAATAAAAATGAATAACCGATTGCACTATTGTAATTGTAAAAGTCAGCAGCGACCATTCTTAACGCAGAGAACATTCTGCTTGGTATAGATTCGCCTTCAAGAATCGGGTGCATAATTGTTTCGCCTCTCATTATGGATTGCAGAATTGTCTGGCTACCTGAGTTTTCCGGGCGCTGGTAGGCAATTATTGGTTCGTCTGCACCGCTTATAGGTTTCCAGTTTGTTACTCTGCCGGAATAAATGTCACGTATCTGCTTTTGGGTAAGATTATTTATCCTATTTTTTTCATTTACGATAAAAATAAAAGCGTCTTTTGCAATCGGCGTAAGATTAAAAGTCTTTCCTTGAGCAGCTGCTGATTGTCGTTCAGCATCGGAAGGTTCGTAACAGAAGACTATATCTGTTTCTCCATCTATAAGCCGTTGATATGCCTTTGAAGTAGTACTGCACCAAACAATATTATTAATGAATTTGACAGAATTTTCATCAATATAACCATCGTGTGGTAAATACAACCATTCTACAACTCTAAGGTAATTATCATCATCTATTTTCCTTGGAGCAGCTGGTTCGGGATATACAGCACGCACAAACGAAGAATACATTGGATACATAGCAGTAGCACCGTCAAGACGCGGCAAATTATCAGTTAATCTTAAAGTTGAAGGATTATCAAGGAGCGCAACTTTTGTTTTTTTTCTTACATTATTTTTATAATCCCATAAATATGGTAAATACACACCATCCACTCCGGGAAAATCAAAGGGCAAATAATCCCAAATTAAAAGTTTGTCCGTATCTGATATGGAAACTATTGTTTCCCTGTTATTGTTATATTGAGAATCGCCATCCTCCATACCATAATAAGCAGAAGCCCAGCGTAAAACATTTTCATAAAATATTTTATCCTCACATATTTCTTCAAGAAGCAGAATTTCCGCAACGCAGGTGTCATTAAACTTTGTTCCCGGATATACATCGTCAATAACAAATCGAATGTTCTTTTTACAATTGACAGGTTTTGAAAAAGAATACTGCTCAAAACTGACGGAATCCTTTATTGGAATTGTTTCGGTATAAGTACCGTCAATGAAAATTTTAAACGCTTTTACCCGGTTATTTACGGCATAATGGTCAACATTCCCGTACCCGTTTTTCAGTCCAAAACCGGCAATGGTAGCTTCATTTCTTACATTAAGGGTAAAATATTCACCTACTCCGTTGCCCTTTGAACCTTCCGCCCAGGAGCGCCACGAGCCATCAATAAGATTTTCTGCGGAATAAGTACCCTGGGAATCAGTCAGTACTGATGATGCCTGAACATCTTCAATATACCGCTTAACCAGGGGAGAGCCAAAGCAAAAACCGGATATAAAAACTAATAAAATTATAAGTAATTTACGCATAAAAAATATTATATCATAATAAATTAAACATTCAATATTGAGCTTTTTTCAAAACTCGGTTAGTTTTGAAAAAAGCTTCAGAAAAACCGTCAAAAAGCCGGTTTTTCCCCTAAAATCTAAGGTTGCTTTTTCAAAATCTGACATTTTGAAAAAGCCTCTATTATTTATATTACATTTTTTGCAGATTATCTTAGCCCATCGACAAATATTATATATCACTACAATTAATGATGATGTTTAAATTGCGCCTAACGCTCGGGTTTATATGATGTTTTTCCGGAGTGATCCATGGGAGGCGTCGGCAACAAAATTGCCATACAGATCTATTGTCCTGACAGATTCAAATAGTATAAATAGATGAAAGCAGAATGCTGTCAGAAATACGTTCAGCATTCTTGGTCCATTTAAGGGGTTTGGGATTCTTGTTCCAGTATGCTATTTCTTCTTCACTGATATTCGGATATACTTCTTTCATTCTTTGAGTAAATCATGTTTATATTAGTCTGTCTTTATCTGCCAGAACATTAGGCGACGTTTGCCCGTATTCCACTAATCTGCTATTGCATAGATTAAATTAATACAAGTATCATCCCATTTGTCTCCTTTATATATTTCCAATATTTCTATAGTTATAAAACCAAATTTTATTTCGTTTTCGAAATAATCATTATATCCGAATGGAAAACTTAAATATTGATAATTTGGCGTGTCAAGTAAATCAAAATCAGAATATTTACCTAAATTACCATAATGGATTCGAATTTTTTTTATTCGATTGTTTTCTGAGAATAAATCCGGTCTATTATAATCAACAAAACCATTTGAAACTAATATTCCAAACCAGCTCGGATAATTATTACCTTTCAATGACAAAGTAATTTTTTGTCCTATGCCTGGGCCATTAACACCTTCGACCCAAGGAATCAAATTATCAACATCTACAAGATTTCCTGCTTTATAAATAATATTTCGTTCATGCAATTCCGAAGTTGCATTCGCAATCCCAGAACGGCCAGCATTTATATTATATTTCCATCCAAATATTTCATAAATTAGTTCGTTTTTTGTATTATATAGAGTCAAAAACATAAAATTATCTGTTGTATCATATAAAACCAAATATCGTTTTATTCCATTAGTTTCATTTTTTAATAAATTTCCAGTATAATTAAATTGAATATAAGAAATTGTACTTTGTATTTCCCATTTTATATCATATTCCTCTTTATTATCATGTGTGGTATAATTAGAGGCATCAGTAAATATATATTCAGTTTCTTCAAAAATTATTTTTGTATCAGTTAGTTGAACATACCTATTCAAATCTGCAGCAGAAAAATCTATGCCAAAAATATTTTGGCTTATTATTAATATAAAAAGCGTTATAAAATATTTGTGCATTGTCATCTCCATAATTTATCATTCATAACATTTTTTGTCAGGGAGATGTTAGGACAAATATCGCATAACAAAATTTATACGCACAACCTCAATGATCCCCGGTACCGGCTTGCCCAGCAGCTTTGCCGCCTTAAAAAAGGACTGTCAAAAGCAGCCAACTTCCGGGGCAGCCCTTCCCCTATACTTTGAATTTACGGATACCCTGGGATAACCGGTCAATACTGTCCCGGTTTCTCCGGGTACTTTCCTGGACCTGGTCAACGGAATTGCCAAGATGTTCAGTACCGGAGGTCAGCTCATTCATACTGCTGGAAATGCTGCTGGTTACATCCGCAAGTTTTCCCATTTCCACCAGGATTTCCCGGTTTCCTTTAAGCATTTCTTCGGAACCGTTCTTTACCTTCTTTGTAATTTCATGGATTATCTGGATTCCCTCCAGGACCTGGCTCCCGCCGGTATTCTGGTCCTGCATGGCTGTTGTAATTACCTGTTCCTGGGTTTTAACCTGCTCGGTCAGGGAAAAAATTGTACCAAACTGTTTCTGAACTTCCAATGTTGAACGGGCAAGTTCCTCTATTGAATCCTTTAACCCCTTAAGTACCAGGGTGATATTTTTCCCCTGGGCGCTGGAATCTTCCGCAAGTTTCCGGATTTCCCCGGCAACCACCGCAAAACCTCTTCCCGCTTCCCCCGCATGAGCCGCTTCAATCGCTGCGTTCATTGCCAGCAGGTTGGTCTGGCTGGCAATGTTCTGGATCATCTGGCTTGCCCCAAGCAGGCCTTCGGATTCATCCTTTATCTTCAAGCTGATGGTAGAAGCCTCGTTTACTTTGCTTTGCCCCTTTGAGGCGGCTTCTCCCAGGGCCGATACGGATTCGGCATTCTGCCCAAGGATGGAAGTTATGGAATGGATACCCGCCACCATTTCTTCAATGGAAGCGGTGGACTTCATAACACTGTCTGTCTGGAGATCAATATTCCTGTTCAGGGATTCAATGTTCCTCACAATCTGTTCAATGGTACTCCTGGTCTCCTCCACCCCCGCGGACTGGTTGATGGTCTGGTCCTTAACATTCTGGATGGTCTCTCCCATTTCGCTGATAGCCTGGGCTGTTTCATTCATCTCCCTGGAAAGGTCCTCCCCGATTTCTTTCATGGACTGGGATTCTTCAATTACCGCCCTTATGGATGTTCCCACCTTCCCAATGGTTTCATTAAAGGACCCGGCCAGATGCCCAAGTTCATCCTTGTTTTTTATATCCACCCGGGTGGTAAGATCCCCCTTTTCAATCGATGAGAGGCTTTTGGTAATGGTAAGAATAGGCTTTGAAAAAAGGGATGCCAGGATATAGGCAAACGCTATTCCTATTAGTGAAGCAACAATAATGGAAATAAGAATTTGAATGATTATTGGATTATTCTTGCTTCTTATTTCATTTTCCGGAATGCTTATGACATAATTCATATCCACAAATTCATTCTGGGAGGGATATATCCGGATATTATATTTTTTCCCGTCCGCGAATTGAGCCGGGACAAACCGGTTTTTTGCCTGAATAGAAATCTCCTGAAAATTTTCTATCTGTACATCCGCAATATTCTTGAAGATATGGGAATTATCCCTAGGGTCCGCCAGGATAACATCATTATCATCTATAATCATGACAAACACATTATCCCCTATTTTCACCGACTTCAGAACCTCCGAAATATAATTCAGACTGACATCAACCATCATAACCCCGGTTACCCGGTTGTCCTGATTATTTACAGTCCTCACAGAGGAAATAACCAGTTCCCCTGCGCTGGTAGTATAGGGGCTTGAAAAAACCGCCTGTCCCGGATTTGTGAAGGCTGATTTATACCAGGAACGGGTTCTGGGATCATACCCGTTACTTCTGTCTGACGGGGGATACATAATAAATCCGCCGTCAATTTCAGAAGCAACACCCACGGTAAAAACTTCAGGGTAGTTATCAAAGAAAAGTTTACAGAGTTTAAATATTTCTTCTTCATAGGGATTGTTCGGTTTCATCACATTTTTTCCGCTGGGGTCGTTCATGTGAATATATGATGTGAGGTTAGTCCCCAGCATTTTGACTACATCCGTTTCATCTAGTGCGGTTGTTACATGGGCAACATTTGCAAAGAATGAATTGATGATGATATCCAGACCTACCCGCTGCTGATCAATGTTTTTCAGATACATTTCTTCTGTTGTTTTGGATACCCGCAGATAAATGACAAAACCTGTGGAAGCAAGGATAATAATTGTAAAGGCGGCAATACCCGCAAGAAACTTTATCTTAATGCTTTTTGTTAAAAAAAATCCCCCGGCCATGATTACTCCTTATATTTATCAAAAATTGTATTATAAAATAAAAAGCATTGGAAAAATTATTTAAAATACAGGCCGGAAAGAAAAAATCCGCCTGGATTTATTCGCCGGCGGGTATAATACACGCTCTTTAGGGCGATTCCTTGAAGCAACAAAGAAATTGTTTTGCGTGTATGAAACCCGCATATAATCCTTACCTTACAGAACCAACATACACGCTGTTTGCTGCGGGGGTGTTGATTTACATGCGGAATTCTGCAGCTTACGGTCTTACTGGTTGGCTAATACCGTTGATAAATCACCCAGGAAAGGAAACACTATTCCGGGGATGTCCGACGTCGGTAAAACCTCATCGGCAATACGGATCCCCAGGACATTCCTCATAAAATCCTGACGGGCTTGAATACGCGCATAAGATAAGGGAGCGATACGGGACATGGCTTTCCGCATTTCTTCGTCCGCGATGACCACACCATCCTCAGCATGGACTCCGATCCCGCTCTTTTCATCCGCGGAGGTGAAATCACATTGGATAGCCATTCCGGAATGTATTTTTGCGCTGCAGCCCTCGTAGAAGGGACTGTTGGTCCACTCCTCAGTATGAATACAGTGCCCCGGGTTCAATCCTATATTAAACGCTTTATAATCACCTACTGCTTTTTTGACGTTTTCATATACCTCGCCGCCGGTCACACCAATCCCGAGGGATTCATACCATACGGAGACCGCGGAAAAATATGTGTTGTATATTCTGTTTATTTCTTTTACTTTTGAAGGATCCAATTCATCCTCCCGCTCAACAAAGAATGAAACCTTGTGGCAGAGGGATCGGCGGTAAGCCATACCCGCGCCAACAATATCGCCCTTTTTCAAACGCTGGGTATGGCTCGGGCTGGCCAGGGCATAAAAATAATTGTGCCCGAAATTGATATTCGGGTGGGTGCTGATGGGATCCCCGTCAATATGAAGGTAACGGGATGCTTCCAGTTCGCTTATGCCCTCCCGGAGGTTTTTAAGTACTTCATAGGTACTCCTGCTGCTTTTTGTTCCGGAAACCTCACATAATACTAGTTCCTTGGCACACAGATTATGGCGGAGCCCCGTTTCATTATCCACCATCAGGGAAACCGCATTCCGTAAATTTGCGGACTTTGTGACGGTTAATAATTCCTGCATTATAAAAGCGGGAAGATCGAATTGGTTGTTAAAATCCGCAAAATCATTCTGGTCAAATACTTTCCAGCCAATAATCCCTACAGCGGAATCCTGCCCTACCCCTGCATCGGCAAATATTTTTGATAGTTTAATAGCCGGGTTTCTTGGCTGGGCGGGCAAACTGAAAGCAGGATAAACAACCACATCAATCCCGTAGGGAATTCTGGCGGCATATGATATACCTTCGTTCCCAACCACCAGAACGGGCTTTTTTCCGTCTTGTAGTATCAGCAGGCATTCCTCAAAGCGCGGATCATACCCTGTAAAATATTCTACATTTGAAAAATGTTCCCTATCCGCATAGATTATAAAGTGGCTGTATTTTCCGTTGGCTAGCTTGAATAATGCATGTATACGCTTATTATAATCATCCCGGTCAATAACCGGTAAATTGGATTCATCCAGGGGCTGGGTTATATTGGGAAGAGATGTAATTTTTTTCCGGACCACATTTTTCATGGGCGCCTCCGTTTGTTTTTAAAAAATAAAAATAAATTGAATTAATTTTATATGGTTTATCCGTATATGTCAACTTGATGTATTTTCATTCGCAGGCGGGTTTAATATATGCACCTTAGGACGATTCTTTGAAGCAACAAAGAAATTGTTTTGTGTGTATAAAACCCTCATATAATCCTTGCCTTACAGAACCAATATGCCCTGCTGCTTGCGGCGGGGTTGTGGATTTTTGGAAGACCGAAAAAATCCCGCAGAAACATCCTATTATCTATAGAAGAAAATACCCCATGGACCAGTCCATGGGGTATAAAACAACTGTAAAAAAACGTATTAACACCGGAACGATAGGTTAATCCTTGCCGCCCTGTCCATAATAAGCACCGGCTCCGTGTTTCCGTTCCCAGTGCTTCCCGATAACATAGTCCGGCAGCATCTCCGCTTTTGGATTAAGGCCTAAGGTGATGAAGGCCATCTTACAGATTTCCTCCAAAACTGCACCGTGGTAAACCGACTTGGATGCATCCTTGCCCCAGGTAAAAGGCCCGTGACCCGCTACCAGAACCATCGGCATGGACGTATAATCAATGTTCTTTTCCTTAAAGGTTGATGCAATAAGCTTTCCTGTTTCAAGTTCATACGCTGTCCGGACCGCCTCCGGTGAGATCATATCCGTACAGGGAATCTCCTCTGCACCATGATCCGCATGGGTGGTCCCAAAAACCGGGACGGACCGCCTTGCCTGGGCCCAGGCAACCGCATAGGTTGAATGGGTATGGGTGATACCTCCAATGTCCGGGAAGGACCGGTAGAGAATCCGGTGGGTATCCGTGTCCGAGGAGGGTCTGAACTTTCCGTCCACCACCTTCCCCTCCAGGTCCACAATAACCATGGATTCCGGGGTTAATGCATCGTAGGATACCCCGGAAGGTTTAATGGCAAACACCCCTTTATCCCTGTCAAAAGCCGATACGTTTCCCCAGGTATATATAGCCAGGTTCCTCCGGGGTATTTCCAGGTTTGCTTCGCAGGCAGCTTCCCGGAGGGTCTTATACGCATCCATGGTATTACCTGCCGGTCCAGTAGGCTTCACTCCAGCGCAGTTCATTCTGAAGCTGAACCGGCCGGGTATCCTTATCAATCAGGACGAATTCAATATTCATCATTTCAGCCCAGTCCCGGAAATGTTCAACGCCGACAGCGGTGGAATACACCGAATGGTGGGCCCCGCCGGAAAGAATCCAGCATTCCGCCGCATCCCTTAAATTCGGGTAGGGTTTCCAGAGTGCCCTGGCCACGGGAAGTTTCGGCATAGCCCGGTCAATCTTGATAGTTTCCACTTGATTTACGATCATCCTGAACCGGTCACCCAGATCCACTAAAGTGGCCATTACCGCCTGTCCGGGGGCAGCATCAAAAACCAGCCGGGCCGGATCAGCCTTGCCGCCGATTCCCAGGGGATGAACTTCAATCCGGGGTTTCTTATCTGAAATAGAAGGACATACCTCAAGCATGTGAGCCCCAAGAGCTGCTTCGCGGCCCGGTTCAAAATGATAGGTATAATCTTCCATAAAGGATGTTCCACCCGGCAGACCTGCGGCCATAACCTTGGCAGCCCGGACCAGCATGGAAATTTTCCAGTCCCCTTCCCCGCCGAAACCATATCCCTGTTCCATAAAACGCTGGGGAGCAAAACCCGGAAGCTGGGGAAGTCCATGGAGATCCTGGAACGTGGTGGTGAATGCGCCCGCATGTTCCCGCTGCAGAAGTTCCCTCAGGGCTATTTCAATTTTTGCCTGGCCGGCCAGGGCTTTCCATGCATCACTGCCAGGTTTAAGTTCCGGAGCAAAATCATATAATTTCTGATATTCCTTGATTAGTTCTTCCGCCGCGGCGTCGGAAACTTTGCTGAAAAGTGCCGCCACATCACCCACGCCCCAGGTATTTACCTGCCAGCCGAACTTAATCTGGGCTTCAACCTTATCGCCTTCGGTAACCGCCACTTCCCGCATGTTGTCGCCGATACGCACCACCACTGATTCCATTCCGTCAAGCCTGGCTGCGGCTGCCCGCATCCAAACACCCATCCGGCGCCGGACTTCAGGTTCCTGCCAGTAACCAGCTACAACTTTCCGGGGAAGCCTCATCCGGGCATGGATAAAGCCGTGTTCCCGGTCACCATGGGCGGATTGGTTGAGGTTCATAAAATCCATATCAATGGTATCCCAGGGAATGTCCCGGTTGAACTGGGTGTGGAGATGGAACAGGGGTTTCCTGTTTATTCCCAATCCCTGGATCCACATTTTTGACGGGGAGAAGGTATGCATCCAGGTAATGATCCCGGCACAGGCCTGGGCCGCATTGGCTTCCTCGAAAAGTTTCCTTATCATCTGGGGTGACTTTGCCACCGGTTTCAGAACTACCTTGCAGGGAAGCTGTGCATCCTGGGAAAACCCGTCAACCATAGTTTTTGCATCGGCTGCTACTTGCTTTAATGCTTCATCGCCATAGAGGTCCTGGCTGCCGACGATAAACCAAAATTCATACTGTTTAAGATCTACCATATTTCAAATCTCCTGTTAAAGCTTCTATATTATTTCCAGAACAACGCCGCACGCTGTCCGACTCGATACGTTTGTTAAACCTGACCTTCCACAAAGGTTCCCAGGGTTTTATACCGGGTGTAAAGGTCATTGTACATCTTAACCCGGCTGGGGTCGGGATGATAAATTTTTTCCACCGGCGGCTGCATAGCCTTCTGGGCTGCCTGGACATCCGGGTAAAGCCCCGCCGCGGCGGCCGCAAATATGGCTGCCCCCAGGGCAACGGTCTGATCGTTGGCGATCACGTGGATCGGCATATTGATCACGTCCGCTAAAATCTGCATAACGAAGGGGGACTTCCTGGCTACCCCGCCAATACCGATAATCCCTTCAATGGCCACGCCGCCTTCCCTGAAGCATTCCACAATAGCCCTGGCGCCAAAGGCAGTAGCTTCCGTCAGGGCCCGGTATACCCTGGGAGCATCGGTTCCAAGGGTTAGACCCATGATTCCAGCTTTCAGGCGCTGGTCCGCGTTGGGGGTCCTCCGGCCATTGAGCCAGTCCAGGGCGGTAACCCCCGAGCTGACAGGGTCGATGGATTCCGCGGCTTTTTCCAATCCGGGAATAATATTTTTTGAAAGAGCCTTGGTAAGCTCCTCTTTGGCTGCGTCATCGATTCCCTGGATCTGGGGAAGAAGGGTTTCCAGGGGCCACATTACCAGTTTCTTAAACCAGGCATACACATCCCCAAAGGAACTCTGGCCTGCTTCGTATCCGATCATTCCGGGAATGATGGAGCCATCCACCTGGCCGCAGATTCCCGGTACGGCAAATTCCGGTCCCTGGTGTTTTTCCCCCACAATCATGTCGCATGTGGAGGTGCCCATTACCCTGACCAGCCAGCCCGGTTTTGCTCCGCCGCCGACGGCTCCCATATGGGAATCGTAGGCTCCTACCGCTACGGGAATTCCCGGGGGCAGACCAAGCCTCCGGGCCCATTCTTCCGAAAGGTTTCCGCTGACCTGGTCGCTGGTGAAGGTCTCGGTGCCCAGGCTTTCCCGGATTTTTAAAAGCCGGGGATCCAGTTTCGAGAAAAATTCCGCCGAGGGGTACCCGCCGAATTCCTGGTGCCACATGGCCTTATGACCCATGGCGCAGCGGCTTCTTTTCAGGGAAGGCACATCCTTTTTTCCGGTCAGGAGAAGGTTCATCCATTCGCAGTGTTCCAGGAAGGAATAGACCGCCTGTTCCACCTTACCGTCTTCGTTAAACACCCGCATGATCTTGGCCCAGAACCATTCCGAGGAATAAACTCCGCCGATAAACTTCGTATAATCCGTCCCGCCCCAGGTCTTGGCCAGTTCATTTATTTTGGCGGTTTCCGCAATGGAAGTATGATCCTTCCAGAGAACAAACATGGCGCTGGGATTTTCCGCAAATTCCGGTTTCAGCGACAAAGGGGTTCCTTCCCGGTCAACCGCACAGGGTGTCGAACCGGTGGTATCAATGGCAATACCCTTTATCCTGCCGACCTTGTCTTTTCCTGCCTTGGTTACAATTTCCTTAACCGTTCCCTCCAGGGTATCAATGTAATCCTGGGGATGCTGCCGGAATTGGTTTGATGCGGGATTGCAGTACATGCCCTTGGCCCAGCGGGGATAATTCATCACCGATACCCCGACTTCGCTGCCGTCCGCAGCATCAATGAGTATGGCCCGGCAGGAATCTGAACCGTAGTCGAGACCAAGCACAAAGGCTTCATTTTTATTAAGACCCATGGAAACCCTCCTGTAAGAAACCGGATAGTTCCGGCTTATCCTAATTATTAGCGGAAACATCCAAAAATCCAACCGGATTTTTGCAAGCCCTTTTATGCATGAAAAAACGTTTCTTGCGTTATCGTACACGCATAATATCACACAATCGAACCAATGTCAAATAGATAATTGCCCTTTTCGGAATAGAAGCTGTTTTTCTCCGCAGGTCCCTTCGAGGGCCTCAGGGACCGGGCAATTCTCGGTGGTTGAGGCCCTCGAAACCACCTGCGGCAATTTTTCCTGAAGGGTTTCATCAGATGATATTTTCCTTTAAAAATATATCCAGGGGAATTTCAATATCCCGGTCGGGAATTTCCTTCAATACCAGCTTTTTAAAAACCTGAAAAACCGCCTGCCGCCCCTGCTCTTCCGGCCGCTGGGAGATAAGACAGTCAATCGTACCGTCCTTAAGGCGCTGCTTATTTTCTTCGATCAGGTCGTATCCTATGATACATATTTTTTCTTTTAACCCCAGGGAATCGATGTAGTCCGCAATCTTATGTACAAATGATGTGACCACAAAAATTCCCTTTAGTCCGGTTTTGGAAATCGAAACCTGCAGGGTGGTGAAAATTTCCTCCACCTGCTCCTTAGGGCTTACAATATCAAAAACCGATTTACTCCGTTTTGGGCCAAACCAGCTGTAAAACCCCCGGGTCCTTTCATTCAGGTTAAACGCTTCGGTATAGGGCCGGATCACCGCCAGGGGACCGCTTTTACCGCAGAATAATTCCATCAGCCTCCCCGCCAGGTACCCGCCGTTATAGGGATTCTGGGCGATGGTCGATTCCGGGGATAATCCCGGCAAAGGAGAATCTATAAAGAAATACGGAGCAGGCTTTTCCAGTTCGGACAGCAGCAGGAGTGTTTCTTCCTGAAGCACCGGTGCAATAATATAAACGGAACATCCCGCGGCGTTCATTTCCGCAAATGCCCTGGACAGGGAAATCCTGTCGGAACGGTTGAATTCGAATATCTTCAAATCAAATGAAAATGCCGAAAGTTCTTCAATCCCCCTGATAATACCGCTGTGAATTATTTTCCAATATCCACCTTCCGTGGCAAGACCAGGAACCAGCAGCCCGATAACGTACTGTTTGTTTCTTTTCAGATGCCGGGCTATGGGATTCGGCTGGTAACCCGCAGCATCGATTATCTTTTGAATTTTCTTTTCTGTTTCAGGGGAGACCCGGCCTCTCTTATGGATAACCCGGTCTACCGTACCTATGGAAACACCGGCCTTTTCGGCTATTTCATGGATGGTCATACTAGTCCTTATGCAAACCGGAATGTCTGTCCCCGGGTATTCAAACCGGATCAAAAACTCAGCCGGTCCGGCTGGCTCATTATAAAATAATTTTTCCTCATCTAGTCAAGATGAGTTTGGTTCATCTGCTGGTACAGAATTTTTCCCGGTAAACCAGGAAAGCTTTCTTTGTTGATACAAATGCAAATTCTTCGGGGTCAATAGTTTCCGGTTCGGCAAAATAAACCAGAATATTTTCCTCATCCAGGATAAAATCCTTTTCATCCACCCCCGGAATATTCACCGTAAAAAACATGTCACAGGTATTGTAGATAATATCCTTATACGGGTACCGGTTTGGGAATGAAGCAAACAGCTGGAGCTCCGGTCCAGGGTCCCAGGACAATTCTTCCCGGCATTCCCGGCGGAGGGCTTCAATAATTCCTTCCCCTGGATCAACAAAACCACCGGGAAAATCCAGCTTTCCCCGGGCGGGTTCTTTCCCCCTGACCAGGGTTACTATTCTGTTATCCGATGCAATGATCAGGCCGCAGGCGGCGGCGGTATTGTGGTAATAGGTAAAATTACAATGGGGGCAGAAGAACAACTTCCCTTCTTTAAATTGAATTTTTTTAGATGAACAGTTAGGACAATAGGTAAACATGATTCCTCCGCGGGTTATTGGAAATCCCGAAAAGTTTTACTTTTTAAGGATTCCCTATTATTGAACAGCCCTGTCCTAGAGTATATACTAAGATCCATGGTATGTGAAACAAGGATTACCGTCCGGAGCTATGAATGTGACAGCTACGGACACGTGAATAATGCAAATTATCTCAATTATCTGGAATTTGCCCGGTGGGACTTTCTTAAATTCATCGGCTTTGACTACAAAGCTATGATTAAAGCCGGTTATGGGGTTTATGTGGCGCGGATTGAAATCGATTATAAAAAATCAGCGTTTCCCGATGACGAACTGGTAATCCGCTCATGGGCAATCAAAAAAGGTGCGGTCAGCGGAATTATCCAGCAGCAGATTTCCCGGGGTGATGAAATTATCGCAGAAGCAAAAGCAACCTGGGCCTTTGTTGATTCCAGCGGAATGCCCGTGAGGCTTCCCAGGGAGTTTGATGTCCCCGGCCTGGCCCCGGAGAAGAAATAACCAGCTCCCGGATTTACGAACCGAATAATAAAGTTGACTTTTCCCCGGACCCTTCGAGAGCCCCAGGGACCGGAGTTCCCCCGGTGGTTGAGGCTCCCGAAACCACCCGCAGATTTTCATCGGTGTTTTATTCTTCAGGAACGCAGACTTTTCCCTTATATAAAACCTTCGGGTACACCACAATCCCAAGTTTTTTTTCTATGGCTGCCAGCCGGGGAAGTTCTTCTCTATCACCTATGGTGATCATAACTCCCTTTTTGCCTGCCCGGGCGGTCCGGCCTGCCCGGTGGATATAACTCTCCGCCTTTTTGGGAACATCCAAAGCTGCAATGTGGGTAACCCCTTCGATATCCAGCCCCCTGGCAGATAGATCGCTGGTCACCAGGACCTGGATTTTTCCGGCTCTGAAATCGTCCAGGGCCATTTTTCTTCCCTTTTTATCCATACCTCCGGACAGACCTCCCGCGGCTATTTTGTGGAACTGAAGCTGGGAAACCACATTGCCCACCTGGTCATTTCTATCAATGAACACCAGGAGCTTTTTTGGATCAACCGCAGCAATAAGGGACCTGAGGGTGGAAATCTTTTTCCGGTCTTCACTGTAAAAAGCCCAGTGTTCTATTCTCTTTTTTATAATTTCCTCTTCCGGACTTTCTTTTATCACCACATCACTTCCCAGCAGGGGCAGAAGCCGTTCCTTATTTTTGGGAATCATGGTGGCGGAACAGGTAACGCTGATTCTTGTTTTGTTGATGAGCGATTCCAGTTCCCTGGTTTCGGCGTAGAGTTCATCCGAAACAAGCCGGTCCCCTTCATCCAGCACAAGGGCCCTGATTTTTTTGAGGTTGAGTTTCCCCATCCGGCACAGTTGAAGCAGCCTGCCGGGATTTCCGATAATGACCTGGGGCTTATCTTTTTTAAGGCCATCGATCTGCCGGGATACATTGGCCGATCCTATCAGGAGACTGGTTTTGACGGGGCTTCCCTTCAAAAGGAATTCCGCTTCTTTTTTAATCTGGGAACAAAGTTCGTAGGTGGGCGCCGCCACCAGAATAAATGGCCCTCCCGCGGGGGGACCATCCTGTAAAAGTCCCTGAAAAAGGGGAATAAGAAAGGCAAAGGTTTTTCCTGTTCCCGTGGCGGATGAAAAAATAATATTCCTGCCCAGGAACAGTTCGGGAATTACCAGGGATTGAATTTGAGTTGGAACGGTGATACCCCGTTCCGCCAGGCGGTCCGTAAAAAAAGGGATAACCCCCAGATCTGCAAAACTTTTATTCATCCGGACAGTATAACCTATTTGCGGTACTCTTCATATACGGCAATCATGGAATCTATAAACCGTTCCACCGAATAATTATGGGAAATCCTTTCCGATTCATCTCCCATTTTTTCCAGGATATCCCGGTCGGCAAATACTTCTATAGCCTTTTCCCATAGCCTGGTATCATCCTCCACGGCCCAGCCGTTGACTCCATTAACCACCATATCCTGGATGCTCGTATCCGCCGCAGCAATAATAGGAAGTCCCGCTGCCATGGATTCAATAAAGGTGATGGGATGCACTTCGCTGTGGGAAGCACTCATGAACATATCCGCCGCGGCATAAACCTGCTTAATTTCATCCGGCCATTGAAGGTAACCGGTAAAAACAATGGATTTGTTAATCCCCAATTCCAAAGCATACTGCTGAAGATCCCGCCGGTCCGGACCATCGCCTACTATAATCAGCTTAGTCTTGGGCCTCCGGGCCACAATTTCCTTAAAGTTGGTAAAAAGGGTATATACGTTTTTTTCCACCGCCAGCCGGCCCACAAAAACAATCAACTCCGCATCCGCATCGATATTAAAACGTTTCCTGAACTCCAGGGCTTCCGCTTCCATGCCTCGTTCGTAAAACTGGGAAAGATCAATCCCGTTGGGAATTACCTTCACCGGCCGGGGATACTTAATACTTTCCAGGTAATCCTTGTTTTTCCTGGAGGGGGAAATAACACAGCGCTGACTCCGGAGAATATGTTTCAGAATGGCCGGAAGATTTTTCTTGAAAAACGGTTTTAATAAAGGAGCGTAATTCAAATAATCCTCATAAAAACTGTGGAGGGTATGGATCGACGGAATATTCAGCTTTTTACTCACCACCCGGGAAGCCATATACACACTGAATTCCGAATGGGTATGGATAATATCCAGGTCCAGCGGCTTGGCCACCTTAATAATCTGATGTTCCGAAAACATACCGATCCTGTGCTGGGGTTCCGCAGGAAACTGGATGGACCGCATCCTGAACACACCTTCCTCCGGGACTGCCTTGGGATGCTGGACAGTAAAAAGGTAAGCATTGTGGCCCCGCTTTTCCAGCTCGGACTTAAGGGTTCTAATCACCGTAACCACCCCATTAACCTGGGGAACGTAGGTGTCACTGAAAATACCAATGTTCATTAGATGCTCCTACCAAAAGCAAAAAAATTGAGCCGTAATACAAGACCCCGCTCTGTACAGTTAACCTTTGAACCGGCAGCAATTATTCAATACCATATCTTACTTATAAGGTATATTTTATCAGAAAACCAGCCAACCCACAAGGATAAATATCCCGCGGGGAAAGTTCCGTTTCCCGGAAGTTCGGTCCATGAGGCCCTCAAAGGGACCAGAAAAAGAGGGGTCTTCCACGGGCGATTTCGGGAGCCTCAATCACCGGGTATCCGCTTTCTTTCTTCTTAGAATATAAGGAATCCTAAAAACAGATTTTATGGGATAATTAAAAAATATCCGTTTTTTTTCCTGAATATATACATTCGTTTCACATATTAGTAAAATTGCTCCTGTATCTTTCTTAAGAAACGCAATCGGAGGAACTGTATGGAAAGTATCATCATGCTTGTTGTATTCTTTGCCCTCATGACCGGGATAGGCATATGGGGCATGAAAAAGACCAAAACC
Source organism: Treponemataceae bacterium (assembly GCA_031549725.1). Lineage (GTDB taxonomy): Bacteria > Spirochaetota > Spirochaetia > Treponematales > Breznakiellaceae > UBA937. Next base: position 21,915 of record JAVBPH010000034.1, on the reverse strand, counting down.
CTGGGGGACTTTTTCCTGGGGGGCCGGACCATGGGTCCATGGATATCCGCGCTGGCCTACGGAACCTCCTACTTTTCTGCGGTGGTATTTATCGGATTTGCCGGCACCCAGGGATGGAACTTCGGTTTTAATGCCCTGTGGATAGCTTTGGGAAATGCGGTTATTGGAGCACTGTTGGCCTGGATCGTCCTGGCCCGGCGGACCCGGCGGATGACCCAGAACCTGAACACCATGACCATGCCCGAATTCCTCCAGGAACGTTACGGAGCAAAGCATCTGAAACCGGTGGCTGCATCGGTTATATTTTTCTTCCTGCTTCCCTACTCGGCTTCGGTTTTCCAGGGCCTGGGACATCTCTTTGAGCATGTATTCCATATTTCATATGATGTAGCCCTGATTTTGATGATCGCCTTCACCGGTATTTACCTGGTCCTGGGGGGATACTTTGCCATCGCCATTACGGATCTCATACAGGGGAGCCTTATGTTCTTCGGTGCCCTTATTATGGTGATGGTCCTTTACAACCAGGGAGGCGGTTTTTCCGCCATGGTGGATACGATTAACCAGAATTACCCCCAGCATGTTCCCCCGGCCCAGCAACCGTCGGTGCTGACTATTCTATCTTTGGTATTCATGACCAGCTTCGGACCCTGGGGTCTTCCCCAGATGACCCAGAAATTTTATGCCATAAAAAATGAAAAGGTTATTCCCAGGGCGACCATTGTAACCACCATCTTTGCCCTGGTGATCGGCTTTGCGGCATACCTGGTGGGTATCTCCTCCCATGCATTCTTCAACCTGGACACCATCCCCAGGGATGGTACCGGGAAAATCCTCTACGACATGATTGTTCCTACCATCCTTACCACCAACCTGCCGGGAATGCTCATGGCATTAATCCTGCTCCTGGTACTTTCCGCATCCATGTCAACCCTGTCTTCGATAGTGTTGGTTTCTTCTTCATCCGTGGCCATAGATTTATACCCTGTGAAAATTGATGATAAAACCGGCAAGGATAAATCCGTAGCTATGATGCGGTTCCTGTCGGTAATTTTTATTATAGTGTCTTATTTGATATCCCGGTTCCGGTTCAGCTTTATTGTTACCCTGATGTCCCTGAGCTGGGGCGCCGTATCGGGTGCTTTTGCTGCCCCCTACCTGTACGGCCTGTTCTGGAAAAAAGCCACAAAACAGGGCGCCTATGCCGGCCTGATCAGCGGTCTGACCGCGGAAATTATTCTCTTCTTTGTTCTGGGCCCAGTGAGAGCTCCCCTGGCAGCAAGCTGTGCTATCATCCTGCCCTTTATTGTGATTCCCCTGGTATCCCTGGGAACCCAGCCGCCGAATAAGGCTCTCCTGGATAAGGCATTTGAAGGGGTTTAAGTTTTGGAACTAACCGGAAGGGAGCCCCGGTGATTGAGGCTCCCGAAATCACCTGTGAAGGAAAGGCTTGCTTTTTCACGGGCCCTTCGAGAACCTCAGGGACCGGAGCATTAAGGGAAATCCCTACATCCTCACTTTAAAACTGCCCACGGATTCGTTTAGGTCATTCAAGCCCGACTGGGTGCGTTCCACCGAGTTGTTCACACTCCGGGAATTATTGGTTAAGGTCTCAACCCCCTGGCTGCAGAGTTTTACCTTCTCATCCACATCCCGGCTCAGTTCAGTCAGGATACTGCAGGAGGATGCCGCATCGTCCGTGCTTAACCTCATGGCGGATGCCCCGTTCTGGACATCAGAAGTAATCATGTTGATCGCCGAAATAGAATCCAGAAGCTGCCGGGAACCTATACCCTGTTCATGGGTGGCTTCCTTCAGATTTGCCACAACCTGTTCAATCAATTGGATAATCCCGATCATATCATTGAAGGATTTTTCCAGGTGCCCCGAGGAATCGGAGATATCGATGATCCGGTTCTGGATGGACAGCAGGGCATCTCCGGAACTTTTTGCCTGTTCCGCGGTGGTAACCGCCAGCTTCCGGATCTCGGATGCCACCACCGCAAACCCCTTCCCGGTCTCACCCGCATGGGCTGCTTCAATGGCGGCGTTCATGGCCAGAAGGTTTGTCTGGGTTGCCACATTTGAAATGACCGCATTCATTTCCGCCAGGGCAAGGGATTCCTTTTCAACTATTTTTATGGCCTCGGTGGTTTTGGATAAACGGGTCTTTTCATCCTTGGAGGACTGGACCAGGTCATTCACGTGGCTGTTGGCGGAGGTGGTATTATCGTCAATCAGGCTGATACTGGAAGCCAGTTTTTCCACCGCCGAAGTGGCATCATTAATCTGTACCGCCTGCTCACCGATTTTTGAAGTCAGGGTTTCAATTTCCTTCACCAGATGGGAAACCGCGGTCTCGGTTTTTGAGATGGACTCATTTTCTTTTATCACATCCTCCCGGATAAGGTGCACCGCATCCCGGACAACCGTGATTGCTTCCTGGGTTTCTTCAGTGGATGAGGATAAATTATCCGCCACGCCCTTAATATGTTCCGATGATTTTTTAATTCTGCTGATGAGGGAACTGATTCCTCCTGCAAAGGTATTGAATCCCGCAGAAAGGGAGGAAGCTTCCTTGGACGAATAATCCGGCGAAACCACTGTTAGGTCCCCACTGGAGATGGCGGTAAATGAAGCCACCAGTTTTTTGAAAGGTGATGTCAGATATATGCTGAAGAAAAAAGCTATGGTGCATAAAATAGCAGTAAGACCGAGCATAATAAAAACCACCATCCAGGTAATCCTGTTGGATGCAGCCTTAAAAGTTGTCAGGGGGCCAGTTGAAATAAGATACCAGCCTGTCCCGGAGACCGGGGAGGAACAAATATATGTATCCTTCTGGATAATCACATTCACAGTACTCGTCAGGATTTCCTCTTTTTTCATTGAGGATTTATCATCGGTAAAAAAATTTTTTTGAAGAATATATTCCGGATCCGAATGGGCCAGGTATAAACCGGAAGCGTCAATCATAAAGGTCTCTCCGTCGGGGGATATTTTCCGGGAAATTACAATATCATTAAACACATCCAGGAATACATCCGTACCGACCACACCCCGGATTATCCCCTGCTCATCCTGGGAAGTCCGGACAATGGTAATACAGACTCTTTTTGTCTGATCATCCACATAGGGATCGGTGATTACGGTTTCCCCCGGATGGGCCATGGCGGTGGAAAACCATGGACGGAGGATCTGATTCCAGGGAGGAGCCGGATTCCAGTCGGTCCCGGCAACAAAATATCCCCCCGGCTCGTACCGGGAAATGACCGTACCGTAATATATTTCAAATGAGTCGGGATTGATGGAAAGCATGTTCCCCAGGATGAATTTCAGCAGACTGACCGGTTGGATACTATGGGCAAAGGCCGCCGCATAATTGGTCATATCAAATGATTTTGCCAGGGTATACTGAATATCCGTTTCCAGGTACTGCATGGTTATTTTCGCATTGGATTCCAGATTATCCCTGGTTATCCTGTTAATATTATTCAGGAAAACCAGAGAAACCACCACAGAAACAATAACAATCAGGCTAAGGCAGAGCAATGAAATCTGAATAGACAGGGATATACGCCGATTTCTCATTTTTTTCTCCATGAATATTTACTAATATTGGTTACTTAATTCTAATAGGGCATGAATGTAACTGCAAATTACCGGCACGCCCTTATATTCTATATCTCCTGGAATTCCCGTCTCCCGAGGGAATCCTATTGCCGGATGATAAACCTGACCGCTGTGGATATTAACGATGAAGAAGTTTGGCTTGGGTCATTTTTATATATTACATCCTTTGTCATATTATAATATTAATATTCGGTTTAATAAGCATAATTCTTAGATATTATTCATTTATCATGACAAAAATCATAATGAATGTTTTAATCACCCCGTTATCAATTGAAATATACATCAAATTCCCGGTATAATATTGATGAAAAATTGAATGGAGTTTGTATGGAAATTCGAGACCGCTACGCCCCTTCACCCACCGGAAATCAGCATATCGGCGGGGTGAGAACAGCCCTTTTTAACTATCTTTTTGCAAAATCAAAGAACGGAAAATTCATTCTCCGTTTGGAAGATACCGACCGGACCCGGTACGATGAAGCCTTTGTGCAGAACCTCTACGATACTTTCAATTGGCTTAACATCCACTGGGATGAGGGCCCGGATATTGGCGGTCCCTCGGCTCCCTATGTGCAGTCCGAACGGTTCGACCTATATAAAATGTTCGCCCAGGAATTGATAGACCAGGGACAGGCCTACCGTTGTTTCTGTTCCCCGGAAAGGCTGGACAGGATCCGCCAGGAACGGGAGTCATCCGGTTCCAGCGAAACCGGTTATGACCGGCACTGCCGGAATATTGATCCTGACGAAGCTGCCCGGAGAGCCGCCGCGGGGGAACCCTGTGTAATCCGGCTTAAGATTCCCCTGGGGGAAACCACCAAATTCCATGATCATATCCTGGGTGATATTGAATGGAAAAATGATGATGTAAACCCGGATCCGGTGCTGCTGAAATCCGACGGATTTCCCACCTACCATCTGGCGAATGTGGTGGATGATCATCTTATGAATATCAGCCATGTTCTCAGGGCCCAGGAATGGGTACCCTCCACACCGCTGCATGTGATTATGTACCGGGCCTTTGGCTGGACTCCGCCGGAATACTGCCATCTCCCCATGGTGATGGGCCAGGACGGAAAAAAACTCAGCAAACGCCACGGCGCCACCAGTATTGATGAATTCCGGAAATCCGGGTACCTCCCGGAGGCGCTGATTAATTATGTGGCCCTCCTGGGGGCTTCCTATGAAGAAGGCAAGGAGATATATACCCTGGAGGAACTGGCGGAACGGTTCAGCCTGGATAAACTCAATAAAGCCCCGGCGATCTTCGACTATAATAAACTGGAATGGTTCAACGGCCAGTATATCCGCTTGAAAACCGATACGGAACTGGCGGAGGCTTCCCTGCCCTATGCGGTGAACGCGGGTCTTTTCGGCGGCGCCGGAACCCAGCCTTCGGCGGAACAAAACGAACAGTTTACCCTGGCCATGCCCCTGATTAAAGAACGGGTGAGTTTCCTCCATGAAGTCCCGGAAAAAATTGTCTACCTTTTTTCAGTACCCCCTGTTCCGGCGGCGGAGGAATTCATCCCCAAGAAAGCGGACCTGGCCAAAACTATTGAACTTCTTACCATGGGCAGGGATCTGGTGGAACCCATGGCAGTCCTCAGCGACACCGACGCGGAAGCTTTTATAAAAACCTGGGCAGAGGAAAATAACGTAAAACTGGGGGATATTATGATGCCCCTCAGGGTTGCCATAACCCGGTCCAGGGTCAGCCCTCCCCTGTTTGGTTCCACCCGTATCCTGGGAGCAAAGGAATCCCGGGAAAGGATTGATGTTTCCCTTAAAGCATTAAAGGAAGCCCTGTGAGAATCCGGGTTATAGAAATTCCCCTGGACTTCGGCGCCAGCCGCAGGGGCAGCGACATGGGGCCCTCCGCAATGCGTCTGGCGGGTCTCAAACAGGAACTGAACTACCTTGGCCATGAGAGTGAAGAACTTTTTCCGGGCATCCCGGTGCCCTCCCAGGAATTCCTCGACATGGGTGATGAAAGAGCCAAATACCTGGCTCCCATCGCGGAGGTCTGCGGAAAACTGGCCGGAGAAGTTGAAAAATGTTTGGACCAGGAACTGTTCCCCCTGGTTCTTGGGGGTGATCATTCCATTGCCATCGGAACATTGGCAGGCCTTGGGACGGCTTATAAAAAAAGAAATAAACGCTGGGGGACCCTATGGGTGGATGCCCATGGCGATTTTAATACCCCCGAAAGTACCTTGTCGGGGAACATCCACGGTATGTCCCTGGCAGCAGCCTGCGGTTACGGCAGGGAGGAACTCACCTCCCTCCACGGCGGATTCAGGAAACTGGATCCTAAAAACACGGTCCTCGTGGGTGTCCGTGACCTGGACCCGCATGAAAAGCATAACATGAGGGAAGCGGGAGTAACCGTGTTCACCATGACCGATGTGGACCGCCTGGGAATTGCCGAAACCGCCAAACAGATCGTACAATTTTTCAAGGACCGGGTGGACGTCCTCCATGTGAGTGTGGATATGGATGCCATGGATCCCCTGATTGCCCCGGGTGTGGGAATTCCCCTGACCGGCGGGTTCTCCTACCGGGAGGTACTTTTCCTTTCGGAAACCCTGGCCGCATCAAACCTGATAGGTTCCATAGAAATTGTAGAGGTAAATCCGGTGCTGGACGTAAAAAACCAGACCGCCCGGATGGCCGTGGAAATTGTAAGCCGTCTTTTAGGCGGAACCATCTACTAGAAATTATTTTAAGCCCCTTCGAGACTCCCGGTGGTTGAGGCCCTCGAAATCACCAGCGGCGGGAAGCCTTTTCTTCACCGGGCCCTTCGAGAGCCTCAGGGACCGGAGATTCCCGGTGGTTGAGGTTCCCGAAACCACCAGCGGTGGGAAACCTTTTCGTCACCGGGCCCTTCGAGAGCCTCAGGGACCGGAGATTCCCGGTGATTGAGGCACTCGAAACCACCCGTGGCGGGAAGCCTTTTCGTCACCAAGTTCTTCGAGAGCCTCAGGGACCGGAACCCCCGGTGGTTGAGGCCCTCGAAACCACCAGCGGCGGGAAGCCTTTTCGTCACAGGGTCCTTCGAGAGCCTCAGGGACCGGAGCCCCCGGTGATTGAGGCCATCGAAACCACCAGCGGCGGGAAGCCTTTTCTTCACCGGGCTCTTCGAGAGCCTCAGGGACCGGAGATTCCCGGTGGTTGAGGCCATCGAAACCACCAGCGGCGGGAAGCCTTTTCGTCACCGGGCCCTTCGAGAGCCTCAGGGACCGGAGACCCCGGTGATTGAGGCTCCCGAAATCACCAACTGCAGGAAAAACATCTTTCATCAAGTTGAGAAAAATAAATACATCCAACAAACCATTTATGGGGTAATTTCTCATATCCCTTGAATCTATATTAAAAAAACAGTATCCTTTAGTATAGTTGAAAGGGAGTAGTTAAAACGCAACAGTCAACATACTGATGCTTATGCATCTGGCTTTGCGGCTTTATGGAAATCGGGATTTTCCAAATATCAAATTGAGAAAAATCCCCTTATACCAAAAGGGAAAACCGGATTATTCTTTTTAACAAGTAACATAATACGGTTTTCCTGGAAGTTTTTGCAAACCCAACCGGGTTAAAAAAGCTCAAGTAACGAGACTTTTAACAAAGCGGGAATACTGCTTTGTTAAAAGTCTTTTTTTATGGAGGTAAGCATGCTCGAATTGAGGGACCTTTCCTTTGCAGTCCAGAACAATCGTACGCCAAAGGAAATTGTCAAACATATAAACCTTACTATTGATACAGGGAACTTTGTGGTTATCACCGGGCCTAACGGGAGCGGAAAATCCACATTGGCAAAGCTGATTATGGGAATAGAAAAACCCACCTCGGGAACTATTCTTTTTGATGGTACGGATATAACGGACTGGGATATTACCGAACGGGCTAAGGCGGGAATAGGCTTTGCCTTCCAGCAGCCGGTCCGTTTTAAGGGACTAACCATTAAGGATGTGATCGAACTGGCAGCAGGAAAAACCCTGAGCGTGGATGATACCTGTGTATATTTATCCGAGGTTGGTCTCTGTGCCAAGGATTATGTTGACCGGGAACTGGATTCCAGTCTTTCCGGGGGAGAACTTAAACGGATAGAAATTGCCATGCTGATTGCCCGGGGAACAAAGCTGTCGGTGTTCGACGAACCTGAAGCGGGTATTGACCTTTGGAGTTTCCAGAATCTTATTAAGAGTTTTGAGAAATTAAGGGAGAAAACCCGGGGGTCCATGGTTATCATTTCACACCAGGAAAGAATCCTGGAAATTGCGGATACCATTGTGGTCCTTAGGGGTGGTGAAATCTGTAATACCGGTCCCAGGAATGTGGTTCTGCCGGGATTGATGAAAGGGTTAACCGCCTGCGGTTTTCTCGATGGAGGGAAGGTATTTTGATGAATATACAGGAAAATCTGCTGGAGAAAATTGCCGGCATCACCGGTACCCCCAGCGGGGCTTTTAACATCAGGGTTGACGGGAAAAGCATAGGCTCCCGGAGTACCGAAGATATAAACATTGTTTTTAAAACGGACAAGAGCGGCATGGATATTTACATTAAGCCGGGAACAAAAAATGAGCATGTCCACATCCCGGTGGTGATGAGTCTCACCGGAGAGGAAGAAACCGTGTACAACGATTTCCATGTGGGAGAAGGGGCGGATGTCACCATCATAGCAGGATGCGGGATTCACAACCCAGGGTCTGCCAAGGCGAGGCATGACGGGATCCATTCTTTTTACCTGGGAAAAAACGCCCGGGTAGTGTATACGGAAAAACATTACGGTACCGGCGAGGGTTCAGGTGAACGGGTGATTAATCCGGTTACAAACATAACCCTGGGAGAAGGGGCCTTTATGGAGATGGACACGGTCCAGATAGAAGGGGTTGATTCCACCAGGCGGGTCACAAATGCTGTTTTGAACAGTAATGCCACCCTGGTCGTGAAGGAAAAACTTATGACCCATGGGAACCAGTTTGCAGAAACCGAATATACCGTAGACCTCAACGGCCAGCAGTCCAGTACGAATGTTGTTTCCCGTTCCGTGGCCAAGGGAAATTCCAAACAGGTATTCCTCTCAAAGATAAACGGCAACAATCTCTGTGCCGGCCATTCCGAATGTGATGCTATTATCATGGACAGTGCATCGGTTAAGGCAATTCCGGAAATCAGTGCAAACCATGTGGATGCATCCCTTATCCATGAGGCGGCCATCGGGAAAATCGCCGGAGAACAGATTATTAAACTCAAAACATTGGGTCTGAGCGAAGAAGAAGCTGAAGCCAGGATTATAGATGGTTTCTTGAAATAAGAAAATTCAGCAAACTGATATTCAGAAAAAAAAGTGGCCGTTCCGGACGGCCTCTTTTTTATTCGCAAGTAGGTTTAATACCCCGCTTTTTAGGGCGATTCTTTGAAGCAACAAAGAAATTGTTTGGGGGGCATTAAACCCGCATAAAATCCATACCTTACAGAACCGACAAACCTCGCTGCTCTGCCTCGCACGCGAAAGCGTGCAGAAGGTTTTTGATTATCAGCAATTATTACAGTATGGGGATACCAAACACAGCACCAAAGGCAAAGGACCGGTCATTATCGTCCAGGATATCGGCGGCTACAAGGTCTATGGCAAACTTGAATTTGCTCAGTGCCGGGATAACACTCAGGTCAATCCGGATACCCGTATTGAGACAACCCCGGTTCCAGGAATTAATTCCCCAGGGAGAAACCGAATAGGAAAAGTTGGAAAAGTCGGTAACCCAGTGGATGTAGTTCTGCAGGTATTTAGGCAGCAGGACCAGATCAAAACCCATACCAAAATCAATTGATACATCGTCATCCCCTTCCCTGAAGGTGGTACCAATCATAACGGATGTTTCTGCGGGCATGGTAAAGAATGTACCGGGATAGGTAACCGCAATATAAATCTGTCCGGCAAGGTCATCATCCTTTCCCCAGCTTTTGTCGGCATCAATAAACTGAATGTTTCCGCCGATGGCAATGGCGGTTGAGGTTATGGGAAGCTGCACCTTAAACCCGACAATACCATCCAGGGTTGATTCATCCGCATTCTTGGGATGCTGGATATCCAGGGCGCCGCTCACTTCCACCCATTTGAAAAGGCTCATGCTGATTGCAGGGATGTTGGCCATGCCTTCATTGATAATTCCATGATACCCCAGGTCAATACCCAGGTTGGAACTCCGTTCCCAGCCAATTCTCCCGGAGGGTACATTGTATAAACCGGTGGCACCGTTAAAACTCATACCTTTAAGAGATTGAGCAGTAACAGCAGGAACAAGAGCTGCCATTACGATGAGCAGAGCAATAATTTTCTTGAATGAATTCATTAAATCCTCCTAAGCTATATAATAATAAGAAATTATAACACCGAAGAAATCTTTATGTAAGTAGGTCAACTAAATATAACAAATTGTTTATAATTATAACAAATCATTAATAATAGTGAACACGGATTCCAGATCATTAAAATGCAGAACCGCCCGGTAGTCCAGGTTCGTGGCCATGTTATTAACAATGACAATACTTCCCCCGGACCGCAGGGTGTATTCGGGCAAACCCGCTGCGGGAAAAACCGTAAGGCTGGTTCCCAGGATAAGCATCAGATCCGTTTCCCTAGCCAGGGATTCCGCTTCTCCCAGGGCTTTGACCGGCAGGGCTTCCCCGAAAAAAGTGATACCAGGTTTTAAGATACCGCCGCATTTTTTGCACCTGGGCATGGCGCCGGACATAACCATGGCAGCGGCTTCGGAAAAATCCATCACGGTTCCCCCATACCGGGGAATGTTTTCTATTTTGATAGTTTCCAGTTCCGCGGAATTAATACACCCGGGACAGTAATGAAGGGATGGGGAACCGTGAATTTCCACTACCCTTTTACTGCCTCCCTTCTGGTGCAGCAGGTCAATATTCTGGGTAATAACCCCTTTCACAAAACCCTTTTGCTCCAGAGCACCCAGGCAGGTATGAACAATAGAAGGTTTCTTCTCCCGGAGGTTATAAATAAAATCCCGGGTATGCTGGTAATAAAAAGACGGATCCTTAAAAAAGTATTCCAGATCAAATAACCTTTCGGCATCCATTTCCTTATAAAGGCCGTTCTTCCCCCTGAAATCACGGATTCCCGAAAGGGTACTGACCCCGGCTCCTGTTAAAGCTGTACAGGAGCGGGAACCCTTAATCAATTCAAATAACTTTAAAACATCTTCTTCTCGGACAAGCTGAATTTTCACACCCCCAGGATTACAAAAATATACCTGGTCATTAGATTCACCGAAAGGTCTCCGCTGCAGCAGGACGAACCGTTTTACCTACCAGCGGAACATCATGCTGGCGTCCAAACAGTAGACCGGCTGAACCCCAGGGTCCAGCCCAAGCTCTTTCCCGCGGATTGCCAAATCAAATTTGAAAACCCAAAGGTCAAACCCTATTCCCGCTGAAGGCAGCGCATCCGTAACCCCTAACCTGAAAAACATACGGTCATAAATTCCCAGTTCTGCCCCGATACCCACATTCAAAATAGGATTCCTGGGCAGGTCCGAAAACAAATCCAGGATGTCCCGGTAATCCATCATCAGGGTCAGGTCAAAAACATTTCCTGAGATAAGCTGGTAATGCATTCCAAAACTTAAATCCCTGTACACCGATGCGGTAATATCATCAAAGGCCTCGTAATCGCTTTCGGCATAAGAACTGATATCCGACAAATCCATTATCCTCGCATAGGAGAATAAATTGGTACATGCCAGGGCCAGGCCCAGTTTCTCATTATACTGGTACTGCACCGCTAAATCCAGGCCCATTCCCTGGGTTCCAACCAACGGCATGGATATATCTTCAATAGATGCAAGGTCCCCGACGGATGCCTTGGCTTCGTAACTGGTCCTGAAAAAACTCTTGCCCCCAATACCAATATCCAGGGTATGTTTGCCCGCATTGAGGACCCTAAACCCGTAACCCGCATTCATCTGGAAAGTTAAATCAATCAGGCCTTTGATCGACCCATTGTTAACCGCAAATTTCCCGGATGCGCCGGAAAAGAACCCAATACCAAATCCGTCTCTGATAAATGCCAGCGATAGAGGCCCTCCGAGGCTGGCATCGTAATACATTCTTCCCTCACTGTCAAAGAGGTTATTATAAATATCCCCGTATTTTAAGGATTCGGAACTGTCAATCATATCGTATGCCGAATCGGCCAGGTAATCGAGCTGGTTCACAAGCCCCATCAGGCTGGCGGAGATTTCAAAAACACTGATTTCCTTTTTTCCCACCAGCCCCGCAGGATTATTAAGTAATGCTCCGACCCCGTCGGTTTTGGTCAGATGAAGTCCGCCCATACCGGCATTTCTGGCAGAGGGCATCGTAAAGGCGGATACGGTTTTATCCTGGGCAAATCCGGACATCCCAAAAGCACAAACCAGAACAACAAATATAAAAAACCTTTTAATTTGGTACATATACACTCCTTAACCCAGTACGGCCTTAATTCAACTTCAGGTTCTGAAGGATACTCTTAAGAAATTCCGGAGCGGAATCGTTGTTATCAATGATATCCGCCGAGGTATCTCCCAATTCCTTTGCTAGCCTGTTTTTATTAGTGTCATACTTACCGCTGATATCATTTCCATCAAAGTTTTCGATATATCCTACCGGGTCCGGGTCCTTTTCAGCGCCGGCACAGATCAGAAGAAGCGAAGCCAGGGCCATATCAACCGCATTGCCGTCGCTGGCCAGGGCAAGGACAGAACCCATATCAGGGGGAAGTATCTGAAGAAGATAGTCAGTACTAGCCTGCAGATTGGTCATATACCGGATACTGCCAGAAAAGTAATTCGCCAGCCCGGACTGACCCATACCATCCAGATCAGAAGGATTATCTATGGACCGCAGCATGGCGGATACCATACCGGTACAGGAGATAGACAGTTCAATCCCCGCGTTTTGAAGTTTTTGTTTATCCCTGCCGCTGGTACCATTTACCGCACCCGCCAGGTTTCTCAGAATTGCCAGCTGCAGGTCCCTGTCATTTTCCGCCTTGTCCATTAAATCATCAATATTATCAGCGGTAACCTTGATTTCCATCTTGGACCTGTCCCGGGCAGCCCATTCAGCCCAGGAATGAGAAAAAAACCCGGTACAGGATGTTAACATACCGATTAAAAAAACAGCCAGCAGGGGGAATGCCGCAGTCCCTTGGATATGTTTTTTCAGCATAAATCCTCCAAAATAAGTCAAAAAAGTCCAGCTAATAGGGATTTCCGGGGAAATACAATATCCCAAGCATCCCCGCAAAAAATACCGGACCGCATAATAATAACTATAACGCAATAGATTTTAATTATCTTGAAATATCAACATAAAAAAGCAGGAGAAATATGCGGTTAAAAAACCCATTTTTATTCGCAGGAGGGTTTAATCCAGCCTGCGGCTGGGCTCTGCAAAGAAGTGATTGTATGGCCGCTCACGCGGCCTGCGGGTACCCTGCACTTTAGAGCGGTTCTTTGAACAACAAAGAAATAGTTGACGTGTATGAAACCCGCATATAATCCTTACTTTACAGAACCAACATCCCCCGCTGCTTGCGGCGGGGGATGTTGATTTTACCGGGCATCATTTTTTAAGTATTCCCAGGGCGAACCGGAGGTATGAGGAATTATCCCGGTCCTGCGGTTCATCCCGGCGGGAATCATACATGCAAAATTTTTCCCGGTTTTCAGGAAGATTTCAACGGGTAATCGGTCAGCCTATCAGAGATTGTTCTGTATCGTTTTCAGCAGGGAAATTACCGTTTTGTATTGCTCCATAAGATTCTGGTATTCATCCTCAGCTTTTTGGGATTTCCCTGACGTATGGGCCCGGTACACTTCTCCAGCTATTTCGTGGAACCGCTGATGTTCCCTCTCAAGATCGCTGAAACCTTTAACCGCTGTAAAGGTTTTGCCGTCCCCGTATATCCATTTTCCAAGATCACATTTCATATAATCTTCGGCGGTGACCTTTAGCCCGTCTTTTTTATTATCCAAATAAGCCCGCAGTTGGGCCAGCCAATTTCTGTGCATCAGGGTGATAAAATCGATATTAAAACCCTTCTCACTATGTTCACTCTGAATTCCGAAATGTTCGAATTCATGGTATAGGCGTTCCGCATTTCTGGTACTTTCCACGGCAAACTGACTTATATCACTCTGGGCTCCGCCTATATCCGATGCCTCCCGGCTGACTTCTTCAATATCCAACAGGATTTTTTCCGAAAACCCTTTTACATTCCGTAAAACCCGGTCGATATCATCCGCGCCTTGTCGCATTTCATTACTCCCGGAAGAAATCTCCGCGGAAAATTCTTTCAGGGCCGTAACTGTCTCAAGAATCTGTTCTGTCCCGGTGGCCAACTCTGTGGTGGAATCCTGAATTTCCCGGAAGGCATCAACAAAACGGCTTACTTCATTTTTGACCTGGTTAAAGGTTTCGCCGGCTACCACACTGGCATTCTCCGCATCATGAATTTTATTGATAATATCCGAAAGGGAATCGGTGATTACTTTTGAATTTCTCGAAGTGTTCTCCGCGAGTTTACGGATTTCCTCTGCTACCACGGCAAACCCCTTTCCTGCTGTCCCTGCATGGACAGCCTCTATGGCGGCATTCATGGCCAGCAGGTTGGTCCGGGCGGCTATATCGTTTATTACTTTGATCATGGTGGTAATATTATTTACCCCGACGGTCACATCCTGGATAACCTTTTCTGTGGCTGCCACTTTGCGGCCTCCTTCGGCGGTTATATCCATAAGCTGCCTGGTGGATTCCGTTTTTTGCCGGGTAATTTCAGCAACCGTTGAAACTGACCTGGTCATTCCTTCAACTGCTTTGCCTGTTTGTTCCATGGCTTCATTTTGCTTATCCACTTCTTTGGTGAAATTTCTGGTGTTTACCACAATCTGCTCCACCGCAGAAGAAGCGGAAGCAATCTGGTCATACAGTTCCTCCGTTTCCAATTCAATAGAATGAACATTTCCGCCGATCTGGACACCGGCAACCAGAGAAATATCCAAAGCTTCCGACACCTGGCTGTTGATTTTTTTGGAAGAGCATTTCATCTCTTTTACATTTGTTACAATGTCTTTCAGGTAAATCCCCAACTGGGAATCCAGGCGTTTTTCCAGAACCCTGAATTCCCTTATTGCCATGGGACCATTAAACGGATCGGTGAAATTTCCCAAGCTCATTTCATTTATCCCGGAAAAAAAACTGGAGATGGATGTCCTGAGCATTCCCCTGAAAATCAGATAAAGGATCAGGCTTATGGCAACGCATACGATGGAACAAATTGCAATAATAACCTGAATATTTTCCAGGTAAAGACTGGCTATTTTTCCTGATACCAGCACAGATAAAATCAGGCCAAAAACAACAATGAAAAAAATACCCGAAAGAGACAGCCCTTTTTTCTCACCTTCCATTTTGAACCTCGTATTTTTGACTGTGCTAGAATACCATCGTTTTAAATCGATGCAATAGAATAGTGTCAATTACACATATTTCAGGAAGGTACATAGGAGTTATACATTGAGACCATTCATTCTGATACCCTGGGGTATCTGTTCTTTCATCTTATAAATTTTAATATATAAAAAAATGATCCATAAGGCTATTATTTTTTTTATGCCATCGAGCTTTTTTCAAAATCTGATATTTTGAAAAAGCCTCCCATCTGTAATTCACCGGAAATATACTGATTATACACAGGATAGTTTTATCATATGCTGGGAATATCCCGCTTCTTTATCAGTTCCCTGGCTTTTTTTCTGGTCTTGGGGCTGTCGGAATTTTTCCGTTCCCGGATGTAGGCATCAATCCGATCCTTACCAGGCAGGGTTCCGTAATATTCGTCCAGAATTTCCAGAATCTCATATTCCAGCAGGGCTTCCTGTCTTTCGGTGTACCGTGACTTATTCCGGTGGCCTAACAACTCTTCTATGATCCGGTTTCGGTGCTCCGGTTTATTCCGGATGATGATTTTAAGGTACCCCGCGGTGAGGGTTCCTATAAGGATTTTTTCGTCATACAGCCGTTCCAGGTAATTTTCCAGTATACCGTCGAACCGGTCCTCCGGATCAGCCCCGGAGAGCCGGGCCAGAAGGGTAATGCCGATCTGCCGGTGGTAGGTGTTCCGGTGGTGCAGCAGTTCCGCAAACACCGGCCAGTAAGGGTAAAACAGGTCCGGCTTCTTTTCAGCCGCCCTGTCCAGGATATAATATCCGTGGTAATACACCATGATGTGGGGATGCCCGGCGGTCAGGTCTACCAGGTCCTGCCGGCTCCTGCGGCTCCTCAGTGCCAAAGCAACATAGGAATCACAGTCAAAATCCGGCAGAGCAATAGCCTCTGCCAGTTCCAGGTTCAGGTTAAGTTTTTCATCCGGTCTGTTTTTTTTCATGTTCCAAGGCTCCCCTTTCCGCAGCTCTTCAGATTATTGAACTGGCATCCAGTATCAGGAACATTGTATTCAAAAACAAAATCATGCTCCAGTCTTACATTCCTTCCGCATAAATGGTGTGGCCATTTTTCCCCGCCTCTTTGGTACGGTACAGGGCCAGGTCAGCTTTTTTGAAAATCTCGGCATAGGTTTCCCCCACCTGGGGTATCAGTACTGCCCCAATGCTGGCGGAAAATTGCCGGGTCTGATTATCCGCGGTAACTTCCCGGGAAAGTTCCTGATTAAGTTTTCTCAGTTTGAACTCCAGCCAGTCCCGGCCAGGAATATCCGTAAAGAGAATCAAAAACTCATCCCCCCCGATACGTCCGGCAATATCGGTCTTACGAATATTGGCTATTATGGTTTCAGCAAATATCCTGATGACCGAATCACCATAGGCATGTCCGAAGGTATCATTAATTCTTTTAAAATCATCAATATCGATGATCACCAAAGCCCGGGCCTGGCCGGAATGCCGGCAATCTTCCAGGAGACTCTCCGCCAGACTTTCCGCTGCGGTTTTGTTGTACAATCCTGTCATGGAGTCCCGCTGGGCCGCATCCAAAAGCCGCTGCTCCTGCTTTTTTTCTGCATCAATATTCCTGCGGTAAAGGATCATCCGTACGGATTTATCAGCATTCCAGAAAAAAAGCCGGGCGGATATATGAATCCAGTAATAATTGATACCGTCCTGGGTTATCATAAAATCGTATCCCAGACTGGTCTCCCCTTTGCGGAATGCCCTCAGGACATTTTCCGGCATAAAAGTGTCCAGATATCCCTGGATAAATTCTTTCCTGATCTGTTTTTTTGCAATCACCTGGAGGGCCTGGTCAAAGGGAGTGGTTCCGGGAATCCCGAAACTTTCAAAATAGTGTTCCGTATGCTCCCCCACGGCCCTGTTGTGGGTAACATCAAATTCATAAATACTTTCGTAAAGGCCTTTTGTGGCTTCAGTAATAAGCTGCTGGTATTCCAGGATCCTGGCGGTATCCTCCTGCTCCATCCTGGCAGCATGTATTTTTTCCCGGTTAATATAAAAAACTATCCCCGAAATGAGTATCAAAAATCCTGCAATTCCAAATAAAATACCATTCTGATAGGTCCGCAGAAAATCCTGGGGGGTGAGCATGGTTACATAGGAACCCAGCCATTTATTTTCCAGGGCTGCAAGGGTACCGTCTTCCCGCATGGAAAGAATAGCGTTGTCCAGTTCCGGCAAAAGTTCAGCCCGGTGCTCCCCTAAACCAAAACATGTGGAATTGTTGGCAATGAACGTGTTCACCGGACGGACTTTGGTTTCTTTAAGTTTAGCCAGGATCCGGCGGCCCACATAATACCTGGAAATGGCATAATCGTTTTCCCCGGAAATTACCGATTCCAGAACCTGGGTATAGGTAGAATAAACCCTGGTATTTTCAGTCAAACGGTAGGGTTCCAGGAAAACAGAAAAGCTTCCGCTATCCTCGACGGTGGCAAGTTTTTTGCTGTACAGTTCCCCGATACTGGAAAAATTTTCTTTTCCGAAACAGACATACTGGTCATTGTGCAAAGCCATAGAAAGGATAAAATTTTCACTGGTGGGTTTTTCGTAATCCAGTCCCGAAATAATATCCGCTTTTCCGGATAGAACCGCCTGTTTGCATTCGGTCCAGTTCATAAGCCTGATTTCGATATTAACTTCCATCTGGTTGGCGATGGCATACATCAGTTCAATATCATAACCGCTGGGTTTACCCTGACTGTCAAAAAATGAGTAGGGATCATAGTCCCGGTCAGCTACCATTATAATTGTTTGGTCATAGCAATTATCAGGATTGATAACAATAGCCCGGTTTTCCCGGGTTGTTACATTCCTGGCAAAGAAAAAGAAAGAAACAATACCCAGGATAAACAGCGCTTGTCCCACAAAGAAAAGGATTCTTTTCCTTTTGTATTTCATTTCTTCCGCCTATTTTCTTATAAGATAAGAACCGCCGGGAATTTCCTCCGTATGTTCCATTTCTTTCTTATCGGCATATATAGGTATATTCTGGTGGCAAAATAATTTTGGGAACATCCAAAAAACGAAGTTTTTGGATGTTCCCATTTTGCTTTGCCGGCGGGGTCCGTATTTCAGCTGATCTTAAACCGCTCAATTTCGGTCTGCAGGATATTTATACTTTCTTTATTTTCCGCACTCATGGATTCTACCCTGCGGACGGTTCCCGAAATATCCCCTATACCCGCTGCCATAAGGTCCACCCGGTCTTTTACTTCTTCGGTTATTTTTTCCAGGGTACCGCTTTCCTTAAGTACTTCCCGGCTGCCCTGGAGCATTTCAATCGATTCGGATTTTACCTGGTTGCTGATATCGTTGAGGTTTCCAATTGCCAGGAGTATATCCTTGCTTCCCGTTTCCTGTTCCTTCATAGCATACCGGATAGTTTCTTCCTGTTCGGATACATTACGGATCCGCTGATCCATATCTTCGAACTGTTTGAGTACCATGTCGGAGGCCACGCTCATCCGGTCAATGGCATTCTTGATTTTCCCCAGTTCCGAGGAAACTCTTTTTGCTTCGGTACCCGAGGACTCCGCGAGTTTACGGATTTCATCAGCCACCACAGCAAACCCCTTACCGCTTTCTCCCGCATGGGCGGCTTCGATGGCGGCATTCATGGACAGGAGGTTGGTCTGCTGGGCAATATCTTCAATGACCGCACTGATGGCCAGCAGCTCTTCGGATTCCTTGGCAACCGTACGGATATCCCCGGAAACCACCGCCAGGTCTTTCCGGCCCTTTTCGGAGAATTGGGTCAGCTCCCGCATCTGCTCGCTGTTGGCTTCCAGGGTCCGGGTGACCGAGGAAATATTAGCCATCATTTCTTCAATGGCGGATGCGGACTGGGCAACCTTCTCAGACTGCTGGTTGATGTGGCCGTCCAAATTTTCAATATTGGAGGTGATGGATTTCATGGTTGACGTGGTCTGGATCACACTGGTGGATTGGCTGTCCATTTTGTTCTGTATATTTTGAATACTTTCAAGAATTTCCGTCACCAGGCCGGAGGTTTCGTCCATATTTGAACTGAGATCGGTACTGATGTTTGAAATCCTTCCAGTTTTTTCGATAATGGTTTTGATAAGATTTTGGACATTCTCCACCGCTGTGTTATAATCCCTGGCCAACTCCCCTATTTCGTCCCGGGATTTAATCCAAAGTTTCTGGGAAAAATCCCCTTCCCCGATATTTTTGATGGTATTCGTAGCAGCCCGCAGGGGCCGGGTAATACTTCGGGACAGAAATACCCAAAGGATAATGACCGCCGCCAGGGATACTCCCAGGATAACAATCATCATGAACCGGCTCCGGGAATTGGCCTGCCGGATGGTAATCAGGGACTGCTGCAGTTCGGATTCCCAGGTTCCTGCCACAATGATCCAATCCCAGGGAGCAAAATATCCAATGGTAGCGGATTTGGGATGGGCCTGATATGTGGTCGAATCAATCCAGGAATAAACCACCTCGGCATGTTCACCGGGTTTCAATGCCAGGCCCTGGCTTACAATATCCTGGATGAAATTATTTCCGCCGGCGTCCTTGATATTCCAAAGGTTTTCCCCGTCGCGCAAACCATCCTGGGAAATGATGTAGGCGCCATTCCGGTCCAGGACATAGACGTATCCTGTTTTTCCCACGGTGATGTTCATGATTTCCTCCCGCAGGCTGGCGGCGCTTTCCTCGGGGATGCCCACATAAAGCATACCGATCACCCTGCCATTTTGGTCCAGGAGAGGTTCATAGGCGGTGATATACCATTTGTTGACCACAAAGGCCCGGCCTTCATAGGTCCTGCCCGAGAGTACGGTCTCTACCACCGCATTCCGTCCCCCGGCGCCGGCCGCCGGAATATAGGTGCCTATAGCCCGGGTGCCGTTCAGGGTCTCCACATTGGTGGCTATCCTAAGCATATCCCCGGCATCATTCATCCGCTGAAAAACCGTACAGGTAGAACCGATCATGGCCTTAACCTGGTCCACCAGGGGAGTAGGAACCTGAAGGTCCCTGTTCTGACCAAAACTTACCGGACCTGCGGTCATTACCGGCAAATCCACACTGCGGGTCTCCTGGGTTTCCTGGTTTACCGCATTCCAATGGACAGGGGTATTCCCCAGACGCACCGGACCGGTCTGGTCCAGAAGGTACCGGGCCACTTTGAGATCATACCCAAGTTTTTCCTGGAGCACTTCCTGCTGACTGGTAAGCATGGCTATAATACCCGAAATGATGTGGTCCTGGCCCTCGACGGAAAGTTTCTTAGTTTCCCTTTCCGCGATATTTTCTACGGTATAGTTCTGCCAGATGGTTATGGCAGTAAGAAGCACCGCTACCACAGCGGTGGTGACCACCCCGGAAATAATCAGTTTTTTACCTATAGTCATTTTTAACGATCCGCCCATACATTTCTCCCAGTATAGTGATATTTCCCCCATTCCGGAGGGATTTACTGGTACTATCTGTGTTAGTATGCCATCGGTGTTATATGTCCCAGTTTATACGATTTTCAGCCTGTACTTTTCTTTTCCTCAATATTCAGAGGCTTTTTCAAAATGTCAAATTTTGAAAAAGCAACCTTAGATGTAAGTGCAGAAAGTATACTATTTTATTTATGGGTAAGGAAATAGCATTCTTTCTGCAAATGCCTTTTTCAAAACTAACCGAGTTTTGAAAAAGGTTCTTCATTATAAATAATTCTTTTTTTAATTAAATGATTATATATCATAATGAGCCTCCTCGGGGCAAGCCCCGGGGCATCTTCAGGGATGAGCCATATCCAATGGAGGCTCGTTTGATAGGAAATTTATTATACCTTCTAGGTTAATACAGCAATTGGCATGAGAATTTTCCCATGTTTATGAAACGGGAAATTTCTCTGCCCTACTCCCCTTTCTGAATAACCCGCCGGTATTTTAAAGGAGCTATCCCGAATTTCTCTTTAAACAATTTTCCGAAATAGCTGGAACCGGAAAAACCGCAGGCGGTACATATTTCTGTGATTGTATTATCGGTTTCGTACAGTAACTTTGCGGCCTGGGATAACCGGTATTCATTGATATATTCCACGGGTTTTTTATTTACCATTTTTTTAAAACAGCGGAAACATTCGCTGCGGCTGATACCAACCGAACGGGCAATATGTTCAACGGTTATATTTTCAAAATAATGACCATGGATATACGACAAAATTTCTTTTGCCCTTTTCTCATATTGCTGGCTGATCCCCTTTTTCAATAGGGGGATATTTGCCTCCGTGATATACGAAACCGTATCATACCAGATACGGCTTAACAGGCTAAGACAGCGAAGTTCAAACCCAAAACCGGAATCATCCAATGCATAGGTTTCAAATAAAGCATCCGCAATTTCTTTTCCAAATTTATTTTCCCGCGATATTTTGAATCCTGGTAAAACCGTGTCCATAACCGGCTGAAAATATTTTTGATATATGGTGCTGTTGACACTGCCCGTAAACAGGGAGGGAGGAAAAACAATGGTAAACATTACCACATCATCACCGCCGCCGCGCTGTTTTGCCATGTGCATCATATTGGAATTGATAAATACACAATCGCCCTTACTTAAGCGGAGGTGAACCGCCCCGGGATTACCGGAGAGCCCAAAGTATGAGAGGATACGGATATGGGCAAAGAAACACGGTATTCCCCCGAGGTGAGGGAGAGGGCGGTACGGCTGGTAAACGAAGGGAAGAAAGACTCCGGGAGCCAATGGT
>JAVBPH010000021.1:0-45498 GCA_031549725.1 Treponemataceae bacterium | reverse complement strand
TATATTATTCTGGTAATAGTTTTTCTTCATCAGCAGGGTACGGATGTTGATGAATTTGATTTCCGGACAGGAACCGCCGCATATAAAACACAGGATGCCCGCTCTGGCTAACGAAGGATTAGTTGTCGGCCTTGATATTGGAACGACAAAGGTTTGCGCTATAATCGGCGAACGGAACGAAAACGGAAAGCTCGAGATTACCGGGGTAGGGGTAAGTCCCTCCACGGGTCTCCGGAAGGGCGTGGTGGTTAACATAGAATCCACCCTGCGGAGTGTTTCCACCGCCATTGAAAATGCGGAAATGATGAGCGGCCGGGAAGTCCGGAGCTGCTGGGTTGGTATCGGCGGCAGCCATATCGACGGCCTGAACTCCCGGGGCGTGGTGGCGGTAACCGGAAGAAACCGGGAGACCCGGGAAATCGGCCAGGATGATATTGACCGGGTTCTGGAAGCCGCCAGGGCGGTGGTTATTCCCATGGACCGGCAGGTCCTGGAGGTTATCCCCCAGAGTTTTATTGTGGACGACCAGAAGGGTGTCAGGAATCCCCTGGATATGATTGGGGTCAGGCTTGAAGCGGAGGTCCATATTATCACCTGCAGTGTCACCAGTGCGCAGAACCTGGTGAAATGCGTAAACCGGGCAGGCTTCAGGGCTAACGGGCTGGTGCTCCAGTCCCTGGCCGCGGGAACATCGGTGCTGACGGAAGAGGAAAAGGAACTGGGGGTTGCCCTGGTTGACCTGGGCGGCGGTACCACGGATGTGATGGTCTATTCCCAGGGAACGCCCTTTTCGACTACCACCATCCCCGCGGGGGGCGCCCAGGTGACCAGCGATATCTCCATTCTGAACAACCTGTCTTTTGAGACGGCGGAACGGATTAAACTGGATGCGGGCTGCTGCTGGGAATCCATGCTGGACGGGGATGATGAAATTATCGTTCCCGGTGTGGGCGGACGGGCGCCGTTGCCTATTCCGAAATCCCATATCATGAATATTATCCGGCCCAGGATGGAAGAAATTTTTTCCATGGTTAAGGATAAACTGGATCATCTTTCCTTATCCCGGCCTTTGGGCGGCGGGGTGGTGCTCACCGGCGGCGGTTCCCGTCTTCCCGGGGCATCCGAATTGGCATCTTATATGTTCAGGCTTCCTGTCCGGGTAGGGGCGCCCCTTTCCGTGGGAGGTCTGGTGGAAGAATACCGGAGTCCCGAGTATGCCACCGCAGTGGGGCTGATGCTCGAAGGGGCTGCCCGGGAGGGACAGAAAGTGGCAGACCGGGGGAGCGACAAGGGTATCCGGGAAAAGAACCAGGGACCCCTGCTGGGAAAACTGGCGGACTGGCTTAAAAAAGAATTTTTTTAATTTTGTTTTTCCATGGAGGAAATGTACTTTTAAAATAAAGGCGGATTGGGAACGTCTTTAAATATATGAATAGAATAAGTAAAACATGAGTAAATGTTTTTTTGGGAGGGGGAATGAACATACAATTGGTTGAGGATCAGGTAGGAAATCCAAGCCCTACGGTTATTAAGGTAATTGGGGCCGGCGGCGGCGGTTCAAATGCGGTGAACCGGATGATTGAATGCGGTCTGCAGAATGTACAGTTTATTGCGGCCAACACGGATCTGCAGGCTTTGAAGCAGTCAAAAGCGCCGGTTAAAATTCCTATCGGTTCCAGACTGACCCAGGGATTAGGCGCCGGGGGCAAACCCGACGTGGGTGAAAAGGCTGCCATGGAAGACCGGGAACTGATCGTGAATGCCCTGAAAGGCGCGGACATGGTTTTTGTCACCGCGGGAATGGGCGGCGGCACCGGTACCGGATCTGCCCCGGTGATTGCCCAGGTTGCCCGGGAATTGGGAGCATTAACGGTAGGCGTGGTAACCAAGCCCTTCGATTTTGAAGGACGGGTTAAAATGCGCCTGGCCGAAGAAGGGGTCGCCAAGATGCGGGAAGCCGTGGATACCCTTATCATTATTCCTAATCAGCATCTCCTGAAAATTGTGGATGATAAAACGCCGGTAAAACAGGCGTTCCTTATGGCGGATGATGTGCTCCGCCAGGGCGTCCAGGGAATATCCGATTTAATTAATGTGCCCGGCTTAATCAATATCGATTTTGCGGATGTGAAAACCACCATGCAGGGTCAGGGCGATGCCCTGATGGGAATTGGTATAGGTTCCGGAAGCAACCGGGCTGAAGAAGCCGCCACCAAGGCAATCAGGAATCCCCTTCTGGAAGGTTCCAGCATTGAAGGGGCAAAGCATGTTCTGGTGAATGTTACCGGCGGTGATGATGTTTCCCTCCGGGAAATTGCGGAAGTAATTGATATCATTACCGATAATGTTGACCCCGATGCAATGATCATCAGCGGCGCTGCCATTGATTCCGACATGAAGGACATGATCCATGTTACGGTGATTGCCACCGGGTTTCAGGCTGAAAATATTACCAAGGTAATTAAGGATCCTGTGGTTGATCAGTCCGGCGATAAGCAGAGCGATTTTATCCGCTACGGCGATTTTCAGCGGTTTACGGAAAAGAGCAAACGTCCCGGGGAATTCCTGAGCCACAGGAATTTCGGGGATGAGGATTTGGATATCCCCACTGTAATGAGGGACCCCAAATACCGGGCACCGGATGTCAAAGCTGCCGCCGGCTCAGGGGATGCATAATTCCATGAAAGATCCGGCCATTATGGAGCGTTACCATTCAAGGCTGCTTGCCCTGGAACGGCGGGCTCCATTGACTGCTGAAACCTATGAAACCGAGGTCAGGCACCTGCTGGAGTGGATCGAACTCAACGACCTGGATCTGATGTGCATTGACGGTACCGGGATTTCGGGCTATCTGGACCACAGAAGGGTACAGGATGGACTGGATTCCCGCTCCATCGCTAAAGCAATCTCCGCCCTGAGATCATTCTTTAGGTTTATGGCAGATGAAAATTTAAGGCCGGATAACCCGGTGCTGATCCTGGAAACCCCCAGGAGGAGCATGCACCTTCCTTCGGTACTGTCCAGGGAAGCGGTGGAGAGGATGCTTGAAACGGTTGACCCGGGAACCCCCATCGGGCTCCGGGACAGGACCATCTTCGAACTGATCTATTCCGCGGGACTCCGGGTTTCCGAAGCGGTTACCCTGAATGTGCAGGATATCTTTTTTGAAAAAGGAATTGCCCGGGTCAGGGGTAAGGGCAGCAAGGAAAGGCTGGTTCCCTTTGGGGAAGAAGCGGAAAAATGGCTGAGGTTGTACCTCCTGGATTCCAGGCCCAAACTCGCCGGCGCGGTCAGAACCCCCGCATTGTTTATCGGCAGGACCGGCAAACGGCTTTCCCGGAAGGGGATATGGAAAAACTATTCCGCCATTGCAGGGATAGCCGGAACCAGTTCCAAGCTGCATACCCTGCGGCACAGCTATGCCACGGAACTTCTGGCAGGCGGGGCGGACTTACGGAGTGTTCAGGAACTTCTGGGCCATGCGGACCTTAAAACGACCCAGATATATACCCATGTGGATGTTTCCCTCCTGAGGGAAAACCACCGGCGGTTCATGCCGAAATTGCGGGAATATACGGAATGAAAAAAAAGCTGGATAAAGGACCGTTTATAGCATTATTTATTTTCTTGATCATCGTCGCCGTGGTATCCGTCATGTTTATGGCCCGGCGGAATGCCACCAGAAGTGACCTGGCAAAACGTATAGCGGAACTTGGCCCTGAGAGCGGTAATACCCCCAGTACCATCGAAGGGCTCAGGTCTGCCATTGCGCTGTATGAGGATGAACTGAATAAATATCTGAACGATGCGGATAAAACCGGCCTTTACTGGAAAATCCTGGCCACCCGTTTGCATGACAAACAGATGTACGGGGAATCCCTGACCGCCCTGGAAAGGGCAATCTATTACTATCCCGCTGATCCTGCTTTGCATTACCTGAAGGGAGTCTGTTCGGGCCAGATGGCAAAGGCGTCCTACGGAACCCAGCAGCAGAACTATTACAATCTTTCCAGGGAAGCCTATCTCCGGGCAATTGACCTGGACCCGAATTATTCCAGACCGTATTACGGTCTGGGTGTCTTGTACGTATTTGAACTGAACCGTCCGGCGGAAGCAATTCCATACCTGGAACGGTACGTTTACCAGTTAAGAAAGTACGATGTGGATGCCCTGTTCGTTTTGGCGAGGGCTTATTATATGGTAGGAGAAAACGATAAAGCTGTTGATGCATACGATGCCATTATTTCCAGGACCAGGAACGCGGAACGGAAAGATGAGGCCATGAAAAATAAACAAACTGTTCTGGATACCATGTATGGTCAGCAGTAAGCTCATGGACCTGGCCATATCCAGGCTGCCGGGAATTTCACTCCGGGAAAAGATTCTTCTGTCGGGAAAACTTGACTTTTGTACGGATTTTTCGGTACTTTCAAAAAAAGACCTGGAATCCCGCCTGGGAAGAAACATCCGGAATCCTATTCCCCCGTTGGAAACTGTTTACGGAGAAGCCCTGGAAATTACCGGAATGGCCGGCCGGCTGGGAATATCCTGGGTTTCGTATAAAGAGAAGGATTATCCTCCCCTTTTAAGGGAGTTATCCGATCCTCCCCTGGTACTTTATTACCGGGGAAATCTGCCGGATCCCGGGCAGATGCTGGTGGGTATTGTGGGGACCAGAAAACCCAGTGCCCCCGCCATAGCCCAGGCCTATGACTTTGCTAAAGAGCTGGGAACCGGGGGAATTCCCGTGGTTTCAGGTCTTGCCCTGGGAATAGACGCCATGGCCCACCGGGGCAATATAGAAGGCGGAGCGCCCACCCTGGCGGTCCTGGGTTCCGGGGTGAACGAAATCTACCCGGTTTCTAACAGAATGACCGCCGCCAGGATTCTAGATGCCGGCGGATGCATTATGAGTGAATATGCCCCGGGGACTAAACCGGCAAAATGGCATTTTCCTGCCAGGAACAGGATCATTTCCGGGTTAAGCCGGGGTTTAATAGTTATAGAAGCTCCTGAAAAATCAGGTGCCCTGATAACAGCCCAGTTTGCCCTGGAACAGGGCAGGGACCTTTGGGTAGCCGGTGCGGGACTTTCCGGAATAACCGGAGCAGGAACCAGGGCTCTGTATGAAGAGGGAGCCCCTGTAATCTATAGTATGGAAACATTGTTTCATGAATGGGGAATACCGGTGAAGACCGATGAAAAGAATTCATCTTCTTTTTCCGGACAATCCCTGGCGGCCGGGCTTGCCCGGTCCCTGAAAATTGAATTATAAGTTTTGATTGCGCAGGAGTATATATGGCAACAAGGACTAAGAAGAATAAAGATAAAAAGACCCTGGTGATTGTGGAATCCCCGGCAAAGGCGAAGACCATAGAAAAATACCTGGGTCCATCATATACCGTAAAGGCATCCATGGGACACCTCATCGACCTGCCGAAATCCCGGATGGCGGTGGACGTGGATCATGGTTTCGAACCAGAATATATTACGGTCCGGGGAAGGGCCAAATTATTGAAGGAACTTCAGGGTGATGCAAAAAAAGCCGGTGAAGTACTTCTGGCAAGTGATAATGACCGGGAAGGGGAGGCCATTGCGTACCATCTGCGGAACGCCATAAAAGCAAAAACCGATAAGGTTCCCATCAAACGGATCACCTTCAACGAAATTACCCCCATGGCAATCCAGGATGCGGTTTCCCATCCTACGGATATTGATGAAAATAAGGTGAATGCCCAAAAAGCCCGGCGGGTTCTGGACCGGCTGGTAGGGTACAACCTGTCGCCGCTGTTATGGAAAAAGGTGAAGAACGGCCTTTCCGCCGGACGGGTTCAATCGGTAGCCCTGAGGCTTATCTGCGAACGGGAAAAGGAAGTTGAGTCGTTTATCCCCGAAGAATACTGGACCCTGGAAGCGGACTTTAAAGTAGGAAAATCCGCGTTTACCGCCCAGCTGGTTTCATGGAAGGGAACAAAACCCGAGCTGAAAAACGAAGCGGAAGTAAATGCCCTGATAGAACAGCTGAAGGATGTGGAATCCAAAGTGACGGAAATCCGGGAAACCGAAAAAACCGTCCGGCCTAAGCCGCCGTTCACCACTTCCCAGCTTCAGCAGGCTGCGGCCAACCGCCTGGGCTTTACCAGCAAAAAAACCATGCAGATTGCCCAGCAGCTCTACGAAGGGGTGAACATCGGAAGTTCCCGGGTGGGGCTCATCACCTATATGCGTACCGACTCGGTGAGGATTGCCGAAACCGCCCTGACCGAGGTCCGTACCTGGATCGGAGAAAAGTATCCCGGGGATCTGCCTGAAAAGGCGGTGGAGTATTCCGTAGGGAAAAAAGCCCAGGACGCCCATGAAGCCATCCGGCCGACCTACACCTCCTATATTCCCGATGAAGTGAAGGATCACCTGACCAAGGACCAGCTCAAACTGTATACGATTATCTGGGAACGCTTTGTATCGAGCCAGATGAACCCCGCAAAGACCAAGACCATCAGCATTGATATCGGCGCCGGGGATGGGGTGTTCCGCATTTCGGGCTCCAAAATAATTGAAAAGGGTTTTTACAAGGTGATGAAACTCCTCAGCTCCAAGGAAGAAAAGGGAGATTCCCTGCCGAAGCTGAAAGCGGGAGATCCCGTTATAATTGATAAATTCTATCCGGAACAGCATTTTACCCAGGGACCTGCCAGGTATACCGATGCATCCATCGTAAAGACCCTGGAAGAAAAGGGCATCGGCCGGCCTTCAACCTATGCGCCGATCATTTCGGTGCTCCTGGACCGCTACTATGTAACCCGCTCCAATAAACAGCTGGTCCCGACCCTGCTGGGCCGGATGATCTGCGATATGCTGGTGGAATATTTTCCCCATGTGGTGGATGCGGGATTTACCGCAGCCATGGAAACCAAACTCGATGAAGTGGAAGAACACAGGATCCGCTGGCCCGACATGATCGGCGAGTTTTATCAGCCCTTCAAGGATCAGGTGGATGAAGTAGGAAAGACCCTTGAATCCTTTAAGGGTTCCCTGGATGAAGAAACCGATTACGTCTGTGAGAAGTGCGGCAAAAAAATGATAAAGAAACTGGGCCGGTTCGGATTCTTCCTGGCATGTTCGGGCTTTCCGGAATGCCGGAATACCAAATCGATTCCCCTGGCCAAGTGTCCCAGGCCGGGCTGCGGCGGTGACATTGTGGCCCGGAAAACCAAGGGCCGGGGCAAGGAATTTTACGGCTGTACCAATTATCCCGACTGCGATTTTATCAGTCACTTCAAACCGATCAACCAGGATTGTCCCAAGTGCGGACAATTCATGGTGGAAAAGTATGATAAGAAAAACGGGGCCCATAAGGCGTGTATAAATCCGGATTGTGATTATCTCCACAGTACGGAAGATGAGGAAGGGGACCATGACAAATAAGGTGCCGGAATATCTGAATTACCTCCGGACTGTTAAGGGGGTTTCGGAAAGAACCATCCTGGCCTACGGAAAAGACCTGGACCATTTTTCCTCATACTGCGAAAACCAGGGTTTGGATATTGAAAAGGCATCCACCCATGAGGTGCGGAGCTTTATTGCGGATGCCAGCGCCGAGGGAATTGCCGCGGTCAGCGTAAACCGGGCCCTCTCGTCCATCCGGGGATTTTACCGCTGGCTTATCCGGTTTGGCGTCAGGGAGGATGATCCCACATCTGCCCTGCGGAATTTGAAAACCCCCAAGACCCTTCCGGCATTCCTTTGGGAAGGGGAAATGGCCAGCTTCGCCGAACTGCCGGATACCGCGGGTATCCTGTGGCCCCTCAGGGACAAGGCGCTGATCCTGGCTATGTATTCCGCGGGGCTGCGGATTTCCGAACTGGCCTCGCTTAAGCTTTCGGATCTTTCCCCGGATATGAGCGGCGCCAGGGTTATCGGTAAGGGCGACAAGGAACGGTACGTGTTTTTCTCCGATGAAGGCCGGGAAGCCTTGCTGGCATACATGCCGGCCAGGAGCGCCAGGATCCGGGCTGAGAACCCCACGGACAATCTGTTTATTAACCGCAAGGGCGGGGCGCTTTCTGTGTCGGGGATCCGGTGGATCATAAGCAAATATTCCGAACGGTCCGGGCTGCAGAAGAATATCCATCCCCATGCGCTGCGGCATAGTTTTGCCACCCATTTGGTAAATTCGGGCTGCGATGTCCGGGTGGTACAGGAATTGCTGGGACATGCCAGCCTCTCCACCACCCAGCGGTATGCCCACGTTAACATGGAAAGACTTAAGGAAGTATATACCAAGGCCCATCCCCATGGGGCCAGAAAGAAATAAAGGCGGAATAATATGAAAATACGAAGTACCACGGTTATTGCAGTCAGAAAAGATGGTAAGGTAGCCATGGCCGGTGATGGCCAGGTAACCATGGGCGAAACCGTGATGAAAAATAATGCAAAAAAAGTCCGCCGGCTGATGGACGGAAAGGTCCTCTGCGGTTTTGCCGGAGCCACCGCGGACGCATTTACCCTGTTTGATAAATTCGAGGAAAAGCTCAAGGAATATTCCGGGGACCTTACCAGGGCCGCGGTGGAGCTGGCAACCCTCTGGAGAACCGACCGGGCTCTCCGCCGGCTGGAAGCACTGCTGCTGGTGGCGGACTTAAAAAAGACCCTGCTTATTTCCGGAACCGGTGATGTGATAGAACCCGCGGAGAATGTGCTGGCCATAGGTTCCGGCGGGAATTTTGCCTATGCGGCAGCATTAGCCTATCTGGATGCGGGCAATTTATCCGCCGCGGAAATTGCGGAGCGGAGCCTTAAAATCGCAGGAAATATCTGCATTTACACCAATGACCAGATCACCCTGGAGGAGTTAAGCGAATGACCGAAAAAAATTTAGATGCCCTGACCCCAAGGGAAATTGTGGCGGAGCTGGATAAATATATTGTGGGACAGAAAAAGGCCAAGCGGGCAGTGGCGGTGGCCCTGCGCAACCGGATCAGGCGGCTTAAACTGGACCAGGAAACCCGGGATGACATTGCCCCGAAAAATATCCTTATGATTGGCCCCACCGGGGTAGGTAAAACCGAAATCGCCCGGAGGCTGGCCAAGCTGACGGGTTCTCCCTTTATAAAGGTGGAAGCCACCAAGTACACCGAAGTCGGATACGTTGGCCGGGACGTGGAATCCATGATCCGGGACCTGATGGCCGCGGGCATTCAAATGGTAAAACAGGAGATGCAGGAAACGGTGACCGCGGAAGCCCAGAAGCAGACCGAGGAAGCACTGCTGGACCTGCTCCTTCCGGGGACCGGCCGTAAGGGAAGAGAATCCAAGAAGAATTCTGGACCGGTCATCAAACCGGTGAATGCCTTCAGTTTTAACCCAAACAGCGGGGGACCAGGGCCGGCATTTATGGGCGCCACCATCCAGGTGGGACCGCCGCCCCAGGAGGAAAACCAGGCTGAACCGGAACCGGTCCAGGAAGTACCAATCCAGCCCCAGAATACCGAGGAAGCCAATTCCACCAGGGAAAAATTCCGGATCATGCTCCGGGAAGGAAAACTGGAGGACCGGCAGGTGGAAATCATGGTGAACCAGGCCCCCCAGTTTCCTGCCATGGAAATGATGGGCGGAAATATGGACGACCTGGAATCGAGCCTGTCCGGAATTGCCGGCCTCTTTGGGGGAAGCAAAAAAAAGAAGCTCGTGACCGTAGCCAGGGCCAGGGAAATCCTGATGGCCGAAGAATCGGAAAAACTGATTGACCGGGACCGGGTAAGCGATGAGGCCCGCCAGCGGGTGGAGCAGACCGGCATTGTTTTTATTGATGAAATTGATAAGATTGCCGTCCGGGGTGAACGCTCCGGCGGCCCCGATGTATCCCGGGAAGGGGTTCAGCGGGATATTCTTCCTATTGTGGAAGGAGCCACGGTGAATACCAAATGGGGACCGGTGGATACCAGCCATATCCTTTTTATAGGAGCGGGTGCCTTTAATGTGAGCAAGCCCTCGGACCTGATACCGGAACTCCAGGGAAGGTTTCCCCTCCGGGTGGAACTGGAATCCCTGGGGAAAGAGGAGTTCCTGCGGATACTGACGGAACCTAAAAATGCATTGACCAGGCAGTACATCGACCTGCTTTCCACCGAGGGTATAGAAATTGAGTTTACCTCCGGTGCAATTGACCGGCTGGCGGTTCTGGCCGCGGAGGTGAACTCCCGGCTGGAAAATATCGGCGCCCGGAGGCTGCATACCATCATGGAAGCCCTGCTGGAGGATCTTTCCTTTGAAGCACCGGATATTTCACCGGCTAAGATACCTATTACGGAAGAATACGTAAATGAAAGGCTCCATGACCTGGTGGTAGACCAGGATCTGGGACGGTATATCCTGTGAAAAAGGTGTGGATTAATTAAACCGTCCGGGTTTTTTGCCGATGATTAAAAAGAGGGTTTGTTTGCATTTTGAAACAGCCCAGAAAGTAAAAAGAAGGAACTTCTAAAAACTTCAGGTTTTGGAAGTTTTCCTTAGATTTTTTGGAGAAAGTTTTTATTTTGTTATGGAAAAAAGAAATAAAAACTTTCTCCAGGGGAACATCAAAAAATCTAACCAAGTTTTTTGATGTTCCCAAGTGTCTGTTTGAGGAGGATAAGAATTGATACAAAACAATTTCACTAAAACCACCGACCTGATTCACCGGGCTATGGATGCCAGTCTTATCCGTCAGAATATCATTGCCAACAACCTGGCTAACCAGGAAGTGCCCAACTTTAAACGCTCGGACCTGGCTTTTGAAAGCGAACTGAAAAAGGCCCTGGATTCGGAAAAAAAGAAGCCCATGCTGGAAATGAAAATGACCACCGACAAACACATGCCGGGCTGGAAACCGATTGATTATGCCAAGGTAGAACCCAGGCGGATTCTGGATTATGTAACCACATCCAAGGCTAACGGAAACAACGTGGACCCCGAACAGGAACACACCACAGCCCTGAAGAATCAGATGATGTATACCCTGCTGGCCCATTCGGAAGCCTTTGAATACGGCCAGATAAACCTGGTGTTAAGGTAGGAGTAAGCCATGGGACTTTTTAATGCCATAAATATAGCCACATCGGGACTGTCCGCCCAGCGGCTCCGGTCGGATGTGATCGCCGATAACATTGCCAATGCCAATACCACCAGGACCCAGGAAGGAGGACCCTTCAGGAAAAGCCGGGTGGTGTTCAGGCCCATCGCGGAGGAACCATACTGGCGTTCTCCGTTTTTACCCGACGGCATGGATAACGGCGGAGGCGAAGGAGTCCGGGTCGTATCAATAGAAAAAGATACCGAACCGCCCAGGCTGGTGTATGATCCCACCCATCCGGATGCCCTTAAAACCGGCCCCTATGCGGGATACGTGCAAATGCCGAATGTGGATATCGTTACGGAAATGACCGACCTGATTGCGGCATCCCGGGCCTATGAGGCCAATGCTTCAATCATTGACGGATACAAAGCCATGTTTATGAAAGCCCTGGAAATAGGCGGGAGATAATAGATGACCATATTTAAACCTGAAATGCTGAGCCTCCGGGATCTTCCCATGGCCCAGGCCAATATGAAGAACTTTGTCCGGGGTGAAAAAAACACCAACATCATTACCGGGGCGGCTATCAACGAACTGGGAAACACCATCGGGGCGGAAGCCGTAACCCGGGCAGGAACCTTTGATGATGCCATGCTTCAGGCGCTGGACAAGGTAAGCCAGCTTCAGCAGGAACCCAGCAATTTAATACAGCAGTCGATTGTGGAACCCGGCTCTGTGGATGTGCATGATATAACAAAAGCCCAGGCGGAAGCATCCCTGGCGCTGAACATAACACGAACCGTTCTGGACCGTATAGTCCGGGGATGGAAGGAAATAATTAATACCCGGTGATATGCGGCGGTATTCAAAGGCTTTAAACCCTTGATTGGATATTTTATCCGGCGCTGTGTTACATCGTAATAACAGAAGCCGGACGCATACCACGGACGTTCTTCTGGGGAGGGGAATATGAACGAATGGTTTAAAAAATTCTTGGATCAAATCAAAGCTCTTTGGGGAAAATGGTCCCTGATGCAGCGGCTGATTCTCATCGGCATTGTGGTGGCCGCCATCGGCGGAACCGTAGCCCTGTTTATGGTGTCATCCGCACCAAGCATGGTTCCCGTAATCGATTCTCCCATCAGGGATGAGAATGCCCGGGACCGGATCGTCACCAGGATCAATGCGGAAGGGGTAAAAACATCCGTTTCCTCCACCGGGGTTATCATGGTCCAGGATGACAAAACCGCAAAACAGATGCGGTCCATCCTGATCCGGGAAGACCTCATTCCATCCGGCACCAGCCCCTGGGAAATCTTTGACCGGGAAAGATGGACCATTACCGACTTTGAACGTAATGTAAACCTCCAGCGGGCCATCACCCAGATGATCATTGACCACCTCAAGGCGCTGAACGATATTGACGATGCCAGCGTAACCCTGGTGGTTCCCAAAAAAGAACTCTTTGCATCCCAGCAGGATGAAACCACCGCCAGTATTATTATTACCCCCCGTCCGGGAAGCGATATCACCGAAAACCGGAAAAAGATAGAGGGTATCCAGAAACTGGTCAAGAACGCGGTCCAGGGATTAAAAGATGAAAATATTACCATTACCGACAACAACACCAATGTACTCAACAACTTTGAGGGGATGAAGGAACTGGACAGGACCAACCTGACCATGCTTCAGCAGTCGTATATCAAAAAACTGGAATCGGAATACAGGAACAAAATTCTTAAATCCCTTCAGAGCACCTATACCACGGACCGGGTCAGGGACCTGGATATAAAGATCGAGATGGATATGTCCAAAAGACTGGTCAGCACCACCGAACTGCTGCCCACCATACTGAGACCCAGGACGTCCGATTTGTATGATGACTCGGAATATGTAGCATCAATTCCCGGGGCTCTGCAGACCACCAGTACCCGGTGGGAAGGTACTGGATTTAATCCCGAGGGCCCCCCCGGAGTGGAAGGTCAGACCACCCCGGTCATGCGGGACATGAGTAACCTTTACGGCATGGTAAATCAGGAAACCCATTTTGAAAACAACGAAATCAGCCGGCGCCAGATTGAAGAGGAAAGGAGTCCCGCCATTGACCGGGTCACGGTTTCGGTAAACATCGACGGCCAGTGGGTCCCGAAATACGATGAAAAGGGCAACCCCATAATCCTTCCCAATCAAACCATTGACCGGGAATACATTCCGGTTTCGGAAACTATCCTCAAGGAAACCCAGATGCTTTTGCAAGACGCCATCGGTTATAATAAAACCCGGGGTGATTCGGTTACGGTACGGAATATCCCCTTTGACCGGACCAAGGAATTTGCCGCGGAGGATGCGGCCTATTTCAGGCAGAAGCAGTTTGAACTGTTTGGTATCATCGCATTGTCCGCGGTGGCGGCTTTGCTGGTTATCTTTATTGCGGTTAAACTGGTAATGAGGGAACTTGAAAGACGCCGGCGGCTGAGGGAAGAAGAACTTTCCCGGCAGCACCAGATGATGAGGGAAAGCGCCCTCCGTCAGGCAGAAGAAGAAGGCGTGGAGGTTTCCATGTCCGTGGAAGAACGGAAACGGATGGAGCTTCAGGAGAATGCCATCAATATGGCCAAAGAGCATCCTGAAGATGTGGCCCAGCTTATCAGAACCTGGCTTTTGGAGGAGTAATCTATGGCTAAGGATACTACTTCCGGCAGCGGCGGAAGCAGCAAAAAAGGCAAGGGGATAAAGGATTATACCGGCCGGCAGAAAGCGGCCATATTCCTGGTCAGTATTGGGTCGGAAATCTCCGCAGAAATTTTTAAATATCTCCGGGAAGATGAAATAGAAACCCTCACCTTTGAAATAGCCCGGCTGGAAACCATTGAACCGGACCAGAAGGATGCGGTCCTCATGGAGTTCCAGGAACTTATGATGGCCAACGAGTTCATCTCCACCGGCGGTATCGACTATGCCCGGGAACTTCTGGAAAAATCCCTGGGCAGCCAGAAGGCTATCGACATTATCAACCGGCTCACATCCAGCCTGCAGGTAAGGCCCTTCGATTTTATCCGCCGGACCGACCCTGCGCATCTTTTGAACTTTATCCAGCAGGAACACCCCCAGACCATAGCCCTTATCCTGGCTTATCTGGAACCGAATAAATCTTCGATTATTCTGCAGAACCTTCCCCATGAAGTGCAGAGTGATGTGGCCCGCCGGATTGCCACCATGGACCGGACCAGCCCGGAGGTACTCCGGGAGGTGGAACGGGTTCTGGAAAAGAAACTTTCCACCCTTTCAAGTGAAGACTATACCGCCGCGGGTGGTGTGGAAAGCATCGTGGAAATCCTCAACCTGGTGGACCGGTCTTCGGAAAAGCAGATCATTGAAGCCCTGGAAGATGAAGATCCCGAACTGGCGGAAGAGATTAAGAAACGCATGTTCGTATTCGAAGATATTGTTATGCTGGACGACCGGGCCATTCAGAAGGTCATGCGGGAAGTGGATTCCCAGGAACTGGCCAAGGCCCTCAAATCGGTGGATACCGAAGTCCAGGACAAGATATTCCGGAATATGTCCAAACGCGCCGCGGGGATGCTCAAGGAAGATATGGAATACATGGGCCCCATTCGTCTTAAGGACGTGGAAGAAGCCCAGCAGAAAATTGTATCCATCATCCGGCACCTGGAAGATACCGGCGAAATTGTGGTTGCCCGGTCCGGTGAGGATGAATTGGTGGTATAATTAATAGGGTTGTCCGATAACTTTTGTTGCGGAACAACCCTATTCCCGGAAATATCCCGGGAATAACCGATTGTAATTTGCCTGTCAGGTTGGATATAACCCAATTGACAGGCGGATTAAAAACTAAGGTGTAGGTATGGCAAAGGCAGTATTCAGACCCAACGAAATTGTGGTCAGCGATAAAAAGGTATTTCTTGATCCTCCTCAAAATTATCCCGACGGAGGGCATCTTGCCCCGCAGGTTACTGAAGTTGAGGATCTTGAGGACGTGGAAGAATACACCGGCCCTACCGCGGATGATCTGCGCCGGGAAGCCGAGGCCTTTAAGGTTCAATGGGCTAAGGAAAAAGAAAAACTGCTGAATCAAGCCAGAGCCGAAGCTGAAGAAATAAAAAATGAAGCTGAACAGGCCGCTTTCCTGGAGGTAAAACGCAAGACCGATCAGGCCCAGTCCCTGAAAAGGGTTGCCGAGGATGAAGCGGAAAAAATCATTGCCGATGCAAAACAGAGAGCCCAGGAAATAGTGGATGACGCCAAATCCGCCTTTGAAGATGACCGGCAGGAAGCCGAAAGGCTGGGCCGGGCCGAGGGCAGGGAAACCGGTTATACCGAGGGCAAAGCGGAGGTGGAACGGCTGGTTGAAAGATCCCAGGTGGTCCTGGAACGCGCCCAGGATAAACGCGCGGAAATCCTGGCGGAAACGGAACAGCAGATTATCGATCTGGTCCTGCTCATTTCCCGGAAGGTTATAAAAGTTATTTCCGAAAACCAGCGCAATGTGGTTATCTCCAACGTGATCCAGGCCCTCAGAAAAGTGAAGGGCCGGGGAAACATCATTATCAGGGTTAATATGGCGGATATCAAACTTTCCACCGAACACATCAAGGATTTTGTCAAACTTGTGGAGGGAGCCAAATCCATCCAGGTCCTGGAGGATTCCAGTGTTGACCGGGGGGGCTGTATTATCGAAACCGACTTCGGGGAAATTGATGCTAGAATTGCCAGTCAGCTGGCGGAGCTTGAAACAAAGATCCTTGAAATTTCACCGATCAAGGCAAAAGCCAGGACCGCCCCGATGGATGATATCTAGGGAACCGCTGATTAAACCGGCCGCAATATGCGGCAATCAGCGGTTCCCTAGAAAGGGCCAATTGGTTTTTGATTTCCTGGGGAGGGGATTGTATGGACCGGGTAATAGAAAAATATCTTGACTTAGCAGAAAGAACTGATCCAATAAAATGCATTGGCCATGTGGTAAAGGTCCAGGGACTGCTTATAGAAAGCCATGGACCCCAGGCTATCATCGGTGAAGTATGCCGGATTGAACTTGTAAAAGAACATACCGTAATTCAGGCAGAGGTGGTGGGACTCAGGGGGGATATTATCCAGCTCATGTCCTACGATGATACCTCTGGTATTGAAGT
Source organism: Treponemataceae bacterium (assembly GCA_031549725.1). GTDB lineage: Bacteria > Spirochaetota > Spirochaetia > Treponematales > Breznakiellaceae > UBA937. The sequence goes on along the minus strand of JAVBPH010000021.1, from coordinate 29,289 downwards.
GGGAAGCCGGGTGGTGGCTTCCGGTGAACGGTTAAGTGTCGCCGTATCAAACAAGCTCCTTGGCAGGGTTCTGGACCCCCTGGGACGCCCCACGGACGAAAAGGGTGACATAGATTCAATGATCCGGTATCCCGCGGTTGCTGAACCTCCGGATCCCCTTAAAAGAAAAAGAATTACCCAATGGATCTCCACCGGCGTCAGGGCTATTGACGGACTGCTGTCCGTAGGCCGGGGACAGCGGCTGGGTATTTTTGCCGGTTCCGGGGTTGGAAAATCCACCCTTCTGGGAATGATCGCCAGGAATACCAGCGCGGATGTTAACGTGGTTGCCCTGATCGGAGAACGGGGCCGGGAAGTAAATGATTTTATAGAAAACGATCTTGGTCCCGCGGGTCTGGCCCGGTCGGTTCTGGTGGTTACCCCTTCAAGTGCTCCGCCCCTGGCCAGGCTCCGGGGAGCCTATGTGGCTACCGCGGTGGCGGAATATTTCCGGGACCAGGGACTGAACGTGATGCTGTTATTCGATTCGGTGACCCGCTTTGCCCGGGCCCAGCGTGAAATAGGCCTGGCTTCGGGGGAACCCCCCGCAACCAGGGGTTATACCCCCAGTGTATTTGATTCGATGCCAAAACTCCTGGAAAGATGCGGAACCTCCGACAAGGGGACCATCACAGGTTTTTATACCATCCTGGTGGATGGGGATGATATGGATGAGCCCATCGCAGATACTGTCCGGGGGATCCTGGACGGTCACATTATTTTATCCCGCCGGCTGGCCCAGCAATACCATTACCCTGCTATTGATGTGCTGCAAAGTATTTCCCGTTTGTCATCGGTCATAAACGGTCCGGTTACGAAAAAAGCCGCAGGGTATATCCGGAGACTCATGGCAACCTATGCTGAAGCGGAGGACCTGATCAATGTGGGCGCATACCAGAGCGGTACGAATCCCGCGATTGATGAAGCAATCAGCAAAAAAAAAGCCATCGACGATTTTCTTATCCAGGCGGTGGAGGAGAAGGGAACCATTCCGGATACGTTAAAAGCCATGGGGGTTATTGCGGGAATGGAAATTCCCGCGGAAGAACTGGGGGCGTATGAAACCTCCGGTCCCAGGCTGAAACCCTCCGAAAATGCAGTTCAGAAGGGAGAATCCCATATACCTTCTCCTGAAAATTCCGGGACAGGTGATCCGGCGGGATGAAAAAATTTAAGTTTAAACTTAAAAAACTTCTTGAACTCAGACAATACAAGGAACGGGAAGCGGAAATCGCCCTGGGTCATGCCATGGGTGAACTGGTCCGGATAGAAAATGAAATAAAAAATATTGCAGCTAAAAGGCTGGATGCGGCGAGACTGCGGTTTGAAAGCAGTCAAACCGCAGCGGAGATGCGTTACACCGACTTGTATATCCTGCGCCTGGACAGAACCACGGATAAGCTCCTGGAAGAAGCCGCCAAGGCGGAACTGAAAGTATCCGAAGCCAGGGATATTTTTCTGGAAGCGTCCAAGGAGAAAAAGATCCTGGAGAAATTAAAGGAAAAACGGGAAAAGGATTACAAAAAATTTGTTTTATCCGAAGAGGTTAAAGCCATTGATGAGATTGCCAATAGTTCCATATATCAAAAAAACGCCAATGCGGATTCATTTAACGACTATACGGTTTTCGGAAAATGAAACTTCCCGCGGCGAGCCGCGGGGTATTAAACCAGACTTCCGAATAAAACCCTATTCCAGGCTTTTCTTTTTCAGCCTTGACCTGGCCAGACGGACCAGGGCTTCCAGGTAATCGTTTTCATTAAAGGCAATTTCATGATTCATGGAAATTCCAAACTGCAGCTTGGGTTCAAATTCCCATTGCTTGTTCTGGGAAAGCTCAATCAATTTTGGAATGACGGAGGACAGTTTTGTTTCTGCCTGGGCATTGGTACAGGACGGCAAAGCCAGGACAAATTCATCCCCGTCAAAACGTCCAATAATATCATAGGATCTGAAGGTTCTCCTCAGCGCATGGGCTGCGGTCTGAATTAAATCGTTCCCGGTAATTTCACCAAAATGTTCATTGATTGATTCCAGGTCCATGACTTTCACCGCACAAATACTGATCGCCAAATCGGTATCGTTGGCAATCTTCAGCAGGGGCTTTACCGCATTAATGAAAGATACCTTGCTCAGGGTGGTGGTAAAAATATCCATATCCATGGAAGTGAAAAGCTTTATCTGATCCCGGTATTTATGAACCTGGGAAATATCCATGGCATAATGAAGGTGAACCCGCTTCTTTTCTCCGCTCCAGGGAATAATACTGTCATAGGTCCGGTAATGCCGCCGGGTAACTTCACTGAACGAATCCTGTATAACGACTTGCTGTCCCTCGTTATTTTGCAGTTCATTCAGCGGACAATTGTCACAGGGATAACCCCTGCCCACCACATCAAAACAGCTTACATTATCAAGATAGGAAAAATGATAATTTTCCTGCATGCTTTTATTGGCAAAAAATATCTTATGGGTATCCACATCGGCAATGAACACATCCGTGTCCAGCTGGTCCAGCATGATAGTCAATATTTCACTTTGGGTCTGAACTTCCTGCCGCAGGATATACCGTTTAATTATTCCGGCAAAAAGAATACATATATGATACAGGAACTGGACTTCCTCAGGCGTCCATTCCCGGTATTTTTTTACGCACTCATTAATCCCGAAAACACCGATTAGTTTTCCGTCATCCCAGATCGGCAGTTCCACCAGGGCATTGATATGAAGGTCTTTTATCTGGGATTTCAGTTCCTCCGGCAGCAGGGCAACATCGGATGCAAGGATAATACCATCATTCTCCAAAGTCTGGTACCATGTGGTTGAAGCCGCAAAATTTGCCAGGACATCCTTTGCGGACCGTACATCCGACCCTATTCCCGGGGCGCACCATTCATTTATGCTCTGGTCTGTTTCATTGGACAGCAGAATAAATACATAGGCCCTGCTGACCCTAAGCTGTTCACCCACCAGTTTTAACACCTGTTTTGTGGCATCGGCGATATTCAATTCCCCGTTCAGGAGGAACAGGCAGTGGTTGATCAGTTTGCTTAAATCCGTGGAAAGGGAATATCCTCCGCCGGGTTTGTTTACGGTGTTTATGTTTATATTGCTGATAGTTCTCACAGGAAACACATTTACCGAATTGGAGAATTTATTCAGACTGTTTTCCAGCTCAGCGCCGGAAAGAGGTTTGGAAAAAAGGAAACCCTGGAAAAAATCCACCTGGTGGTCCAGGAGAATCTGCATCTGGCTAATGTTCTCGATGCCCTCGGCGATAACCTTAAATCCCGCGGCATGGGCGAATTCAACCATGATGCGGATTACATGCTTTGAGTAATAATCATGTTCCACATTTTTAACGAAGGACTGGTCCAGTTTAATAATATTTACCGGCAGGGTATTCAATTTGGAAAATGATGCATAACCCGTTCCGAAATCGTCCAGGGAAAGGGTTATCCCCGCATTCCTGAACTTCTCCAGCATGTTCAGGGTCCTTTCGTTGAAATTCACCTCGGCGCTTTCGGTTATTTCAAGACTTAATTTTTCGGGCCGGAAATCGTACTTATGCAGGATGTCGATAATCTTATTGCATAATTCGGGATCACCCATGTGGGCCGGGGATAAATTAACATCCAGGATAAACCGGGAAAGCTTATCCAGTTTCCATATCTTCACCTGTTCAATGGATTTTTCCAGAACCCATAAATCAATAAACCCGATCAACCCATTGGCTTCGGCAATGGGAATAAAATCCGAAGGAGGTACGGGACCAAATTCGGGACTGTCCCAGCGGCAAAGCGATTCCATGGAGGTCCAGGTACCCGTGTTGGGGTCCGCTATGGGCTGATAGTATACGGAGAATCCCTGCATGTTATTTAAAATAGAATGTTTTAAACTTAGTTCCAGGCGCAGCTGGAAATAAAAAGCATCCGACACTTCCTCGTTATAAATAAGAATGTCGTTCTTTTTTTTGGCCATATCGATGACCCGTTCTATAATGCTTAACAGGATACTGTAATCCTTGAATTCCTTGATGCAGGGAATAATCCCCAGGGAAACCCCGACAAAAATGGAAATATTCATGGAACCTATTCTCAGGTTCCAGGGTTGGGTAAACCGGTCCCAAATTCTCTGGGCCAGTTTGATTACTTCCTTTTCGGAATAGTCCTGGATAAGAATGGCAAACCCGTCCCCGTCAACCCGGTAAAAATTCAGGCCGTAATAGGGCAGCCGGTTGATCCATGCCTTGATTTCCTCGAGCAGCACATCCCCGGCCTCCCGGCTGAAGGCTTCGTTGATTTTTCTCAATTCCTGAAGATCAAAACAGATAAGGAAGGAGTTATCCGAAATAAATGTTTCTATGTCCTTGGCAAGCAGAATGCCGTTAGGCACTTTCAGGCGCTGATCGTAGAATGCAATATAGGATAATTTGTCCTGGAGTTCCTTTTTCTCGGTAATATCGTAATAGCTGGCGATAATCGACATCCGGCCGTCCAGCCAGCGCAGAATCCGGCTGTTTACGTGGTACCATTTATTATGGGACTCGATCTTTACTTCCCAGTCCAGGTATTTCGTATGTTCCACAATTCTATCCACCAGCTTAAGCTTTGGACAGAACGGGCAGGGCGAATCGTACCCGAAATAATGGTAACATTTGGTCCCGATGATCTTTTCAATGGTGGTGGAATGCTGTTCGGCGAAATATTTATTGCAGAAAAGAATATCAAAGGATTCAAAATCGGTAACAAAAATATTTACCCCGGAAATATCCGTATAACTGTTAACAGTGGACAGGGTTGTATTAAGCTGGTCCGAAATATTCCTTAAATTCTTGTTCTGGTATTCCAGGTACTTTGCCCTCCGGCCTGCCTGGATAAGTTCATTGGTAATAATATTGATCGATTTTACTGTAGAGTCCAGCCGGTCCTTTTTTGACTGTTCAAAGTCAAGATACTGGCCTTTATCAATCTGTTTTAAATGGCATATAAACCAGGATCCCAATAAATTATTCCGCCAGATAATCGGAATACCGATTACGGTAAAATGTATTAGTGGACAACAAATGATAAACGGTTCTTCCATCTTATTAAGCGTATTTACAGATACTTGCTTAAGATTGTTGAATTCTTGTTCAATAAACGGATCGTTATGGATCAGATCGTCAATATCCTGGGTGAACAGGGGAGGAATTACCTCATTTCCCTGGTTGTCGAAAACTGTCACAGTTGCATTAGCATAAGTGGAAAAAGCGTCACCGATACTCTGGAACAGGGTTTCATCAATTAAATCGAAGATCCTCTGTTTTACCTCATCCATTTTACTCCCCTAAAATAATAACACTTACGATAAGGTTTTATAATAATATCAATCGATTTTTCTCCTGAGATATTTCAATTAGTGTCTTATATTGTTATATATAATTTGTAAAAATACAAATATTTATACTTTAATTTAACTAAGATTAGTAATATAATAAGTTATTTGGTTAATTAAAGCAAGGAGGAGTTTACGGTGAATACCGATTTTCTTACATCTGCCCTTATCATTGTGGATGTCCAAAACGATTTCTGCCCTTCTTATAAGGACCGGAACGGAAAAAAGACCAGTTCCGGTGTTTTACGGGTAAAAAACGGGAATTCCGTGGTGGAACCCCTGAATGCGGTTTCCCAGGTATTTTCCCGTCATGGGGCGTCGGTTATTGCAACCCAGGACTGGCATCCGGCAGAGCATATTTCCTTTGCTTCCAGCCATCCCGGATTGAAGGTAAATGATATTGTTAATATTGTGCTGGAAAAGAGGGACCAGGAAGGCATAGGCATGATTGAACAGGTTTTATGGCCGGATCATTGTGTCCAGGGTACATGGGGTGCGGAATTTAATGATTTACTTGACTTAAATCCTGTTTCTTATATAGTAAGAAAAGGTCGTTCAAAAATTATAGATTCATATTCTGCGTTTTATGAAAATGACCATACCACTTCCACCGGTTTGGGGGGGCTTTTAAAAAGTATGTCCGTAAAAACCGTTTTTATCGGCGGGCTTGCTACGGATTATTGTGTCTTTTACAGCGCCATGGATGCGGTAAAACTAGGGTTTAATACGTTTGTTCTGGCCGATGCGGTTCAGGGGGTTGGATATCCCGAAGGATCCATAGAAAACGCCCTAATGGAAATGGCCCAGCAGGGAGTTCAATTTGTGAATACCGGAGATATTAAATGACCGACTCTGCCCTGTTTACGGATTTATATTCCCTGACCATGGCCCAGGGGTACTGGAAATGCGGCATGGATCACCGGGCGGTGTTTGAAATGTTTTTCCGGAGACAGCCGTATAATGGGGGATATTCTGTTTTTGCCGGTCTGGAAACCCTGCTGAATAAACTGAAGGGCCTGGCGTTTTCCGAGGGTGATATTGCCTATCTGGGAACTATTGGAATTTTTGATAGGGGATTCCTGGAATACCTGAAGGACTTCAGGTTCAGGGGAACCCTCTGGGCCATGGACGAGGGAACCATCATCTTTCCCCAGGAACCCCTGGTGAGGGTTGACGGCGGGTTGATTGAATGCCAGATCATTGAAGGGATGCTCCTTAATACCATCAACTTTCAAAGCCTCATCGCCACCAAGGCGTCCAGGGTCTGGCTTGCATCAGGAAAAGGGGCGGTAATGGAGTTTGGGCTGCGCCGGGCCCAGGGGCCGGATGGGGCCATGGCAGCCTCCAGGGCTGCGTTTATCGGGGGAGTTTCGGGTACCTCCAATGTGCTGGCGGCGAAGGAATACCATATTCCCGCCATGGGAACCATGGCCCACTCATGGGTAATGTCATTTCCCTCTGAGGAAGAATCATTCCAGACCTATGCGGATCTGTACCCGGAAAATCCGGTTTTTCTTATCGATACGTATGATACATTAAAAAGCGGAATCAAAAATGCCATTACCGTAGGAAAACGGCTGGCAGAAAAAGGAAGAAATTTCGGGGTCCGGCTTGATTCCGGGGATATTCATTATTTGTCGGTAAAAGTCAGGAAGGCCCTGGATGATGCGGGACTGAACAACGCCACCATCGCGGTATCCAATGACCTGGATGAATCGATTATCGAAACCCTGTACAGTGCGGGAGCCCCGATTAATAACTGGGGGGTTGGTACCCAGCTGGTTACCGGAGGAAAGGACTCCTCCTTTACCGGGGTGTATAAACTTGCCGCCCGGATGGACGAATCCGGCAGTTTTAAACCCTCCATGAAATTCTCGGATAATCCTGAAAAAACCACCAACCCCGGGATAAAGCAGGTCTGGCGGATCAGGGATTCCCAGTCCCTGGCCCTGGTGGATGTGTTAACCCTGGATGATCCCGAAGCGGAAAACCCCGGCAATGTGTATCAGTCCGGGGAGAGTTATCTTTTCTGGCATCCCTCGGCGGACTACAGGCATTTCCGGCTGACCATTGATGGCCCCGCGGAGGCCCTGCTCAAACCCAGGATGAAACACGGAAAGCTTCTGGGAGCCCATCCTGCGCTGCAGCATATCCAGGAAAAAGTCAGGACGGGTCTTGATGAATTTGATCATAGTTACAAACGGACCCTTAATCCCCATATTTACAAGGTTTCAATAACCAGCTCCCTCCGGGATCTTAAACTGGGGCTTATTCAAAATTATCTCGGGGATCTTTAGTGAGATTGTTTGTTGCCCTGGGACTGGACAAGCAATGCAGACATGATATTGAAACAAAACTTGCTGTTTTGAGGAAACGGTATCCTGTTTTGCGTTGGACCAGGGCGGCGAATCTTCACCTTACCATGGCCTTTATGGGGGATATGGATGAGACCGGTCTTTCGGCTCTGGACGAAGCGGTCTGCAAAACCTCAAGAAATTTCAGCCGGTTCACCTATACTATCCAGGGTATTCATTTTTTTCCTTCAATCCATAACCCTAATGTGGTAGCCCTGGGTGTATCCGAAGGTGCGGAAAAAATCTGTTTGTTGTCGGATTCCCTGGAACAGAATTTTGCGGACCCCCGCAGGATGCTTCAATATAATTTCAGGCCAAAAGAGAACAGACCCTTTGTGCCCCACATCACCGCCGCAAGAAAGGGAAATGAACGGGTTTCCCTGAAGGACATGGTGGTTCCGGAAATTAGTATCCCCGTCGAGGCCGAGGGGCTTTCGATATTTTCATCCGAATTAAACCCTTCCGGAGTGGTGTATCAATTGGTCTCTTATTATGAATTCAATATTTCTGATAATTGATTAGCCCCGGGAATATAGGGCACCTCTAAAAACTGAAGTTTTTAGAAGTTCCCTATATTCTTACGACAGTTTTAAAAATGATTATAAAAGATATTCCTGTCTGATCCGGGACATGGACTTGAACAGGAGCCGTTTGGTTTCTTCTTTTGAATCCGTCAGGTCATCAAGTTTTTTCTGATACCGTTTCCGCTCTCCCTCGGAACCATAATCGCAGGAACAGGTTCCCGCTTTCCATTCCATGGATATTACAAAGTCCCTTATGGATTGTTCCAGAACCAGCGCCAGGGGCCGGATTATCGTGAGGGGATATTTTTCATATTTCAGTTTAGGGATCATGGTGGCAGTTTCGCCTTTTTTGGTCATGTTCATCAGGAGGGTGGTGAGGATATCATCCATGTGGTGTCCCAGGGCAATTTTATTAAAATTATTTTTTATTGCATAATCAATCAGTTCGGACCTTCTGATGGTTGAACACCAGTAACAGTTCATACCATGTCCCTCTTTAACACTTCCCATGATGGACACCCGGACCGTATCCAGGGGGATATGCCATGCATCAAAAAGATCCTTCAGGTTCTGTTCATCCGCCGGACCCATACCTCCGCCGGGCACATCCCCGGCAACCCTCAGGGCCGCCAATTCAAATGGGGGGCTGTTCCAGTTTCTTCGCCGGGACAACGCCCATGCCAGAGCGGTCGAATCCTTTCCGCCGGATGCTCCCAGGAGTATCCGGTCCCCTTCTTCAATAAGGTTATAATCCTGTATAGCCTTTGCAATTAATTTTTCAATCCGGGTTAGGGCCATGCTTTCCTTGATAGGACTTCAAAAAATTTCACCGAGTTTTTAGAGATTCTCAGTTCTCAAACGGGTCGTATCCCCGAAGGGAACTAGAAAGATTTTATTGGGAAAAGAAAAAGATGACAAGGTCCGGGAGAATCCGGTGAATGCAGCAAACCCCAGGGATAAATGATCTTATACATAAAATTTTTATCTAAATTGTTAAAAAGAATAAAATCATATATAATACTCTAAAAGGTATTGGTCAAAACAAGGGGAAAATTTATGGATCAGATAGTGGTAAAATTCAAGGATGATACAAGTATCTCTGTTCCCATGGGAACCAGAATCGATACATTGATTGACAGACTGGGTGTTTCAAAGGATGAAATTGCCGCGGTCAAGGTAAACAATGAAATACTGCCCCTTTCAGCCCGGCTGGAAATTAATGCGGAAATTGAACCGGTTCCTCTGGAAGTTCCCGACGGTGTTATGATCTACCGGAGATCCCTGGCTTTTATTGCTGCCATGGCAGGATCCGAGGCGTGTCCGGATAAATGTCTTCATATTGGTCATTCCCTGGGAAACAGCTACTATTACACCTTTGAAGATGAAAAGCATGTATCCCCGGAGGAAGTAAAAGCCCTGTCGGATAAAATGCATGAACTGGTGGAAAGGGATCTGCAGATAGATTTTAAGTATATGGCTTATAAGGATGCCCTGGATTTATTTAAAAGGAACAACCAGACCGATACGGCCCTTCTATTGGACCACCGGAGTGAATCCAAGGTTCCGGTGAACCGGTGTGAACATTATATGGATCTTTATATTGAACCTCTGGTTTCCCGGACGGGACTTCTTAAGGCCTTTGAGTTAATGGAGTATAAGAACGGATTCCTTCTTCAATTTCCGGGAATCGGCCAGGGCAGCCGGATCGATCCATTTGAGGGATACGACCAGATCTTTTCCGTGTACCATGAATATAAAAAGTGGGGCCGGATTGTGGGTGTTCATTCCGTGGGCCAGCTGAACCAACTGGTAACCAACAGGACCATCCGGGAATATATCCGGATAGCCGAGGCATTCCAGGCAAACAAACTCGCGGAGATTGCCGCAAAAATTTACGAACGCAGAAATTCGGTCCGGGTAGTTTTAATTGCGGGTCCCTCCAGTTCAGGGAAAACCACCACCGCTAAAAAACTTTCCATCCAGTTAAAGGTCATGGGGATTGAGCCCATTGCCATCGGCCTGGATGATTATTATGTTGGAACCGATAAAACCCCGAAGGATGAACAGGGTAAACCCGACTTTGAATGTCTTGAAGCTTTGGACGTCCCCTATTTGAATGAACAACTGCTGGCCCTCTTCAGGGGAGAGGAAATGGAAATTCCCAGTTTTGATTTTAAAACCGGTAAACGGAAAGAGGTGGGAGGCAGGCCGTTAAAACTGGGCAGGCGCAGCATGCTCATTATTGAAGGTATCCACGGTCTGAATGAGGGCCTGACCCCCCAGGTGGAAGCGGAAATGAAATTCAAGCTCTACGTGTCTGCCCTGACTCAGCTTAACCTGGATGATCATAACCGGATTCCCACCAGCGATAACCGTTTGTTACGACGTATGGTCCGGGATTACCAGTTCCGCGGAGCTGATGCGGCAAAAACCATTAGTATGTGGCCCAGCGTGCAGCGGGGAGAACGGAAACATATTTTCCCCTTCCAGAACGGCGCGGATATAGCCTTTAATTCCGCTTTGGATTATGAACTGGCGGTACTGAAATTTTATGCGGAACCCCTTCTGCGCAGTGTAAAGCCCAATATGCCGGAATATTCGGAAGCGGTGAGGCTCCTGGCGTTTCTGGAAAATTTTGCCCCCATTCCTCCGCAGTACGTTCCTGGCCAGAGCATATTAAGGGAATTTATCGGGGAGAGTGAATTTAAATATTAGAGGCTTTTTCAAAATGTCAAATTTTGAAAAAGCAACCTTAGATGTAAGTGCAGAAAGAATACTATTTTATGTATGGGTAAGGAAATAGCATTCTATCTGCAAAAGCCTTTTTCAAAACTAACCGAGTTTTGAAAAAGGCTCATTAGGCTGGCGTTTTTTATTGGAAGGGGGAGTAATGCCCCGCGGAGGCTCGTTCATCCGGAAAAAAGCTGGAGCTAAAACTGCCGGCGTAAAGGATTAATCCTCAAATCCTTTTTTAATCGAGATGCTTGATCCGGTTCCGGTCTTAAGGACCTCGATCTGGCTTGGGATCCTGGTCCGCATCTCCCCCACGTGGGAGATAAGACCCACCATCCGGTGTTCCCTCAGTTCATCCAGAATTATTAATGCCTTGTCCAGGCTGGCTTCATCCAGGCTGCCGAAACCTTCATCGATAAATACCGCATCCAGCCGGATTCCGCCGCTTCTGTTCTGGATAGAATCCGCCAGGCCCAGGGCAAGACAAATGGATGCCATAAAACTTTCACCCCCGGACAAAGTTGTACAGGGTCTGGTTTTTCCTGTATACGCATCAAAGACCGCCAGATCCAAACCTGCCCGGCCCCGGGCGGAGTCTCCTTCGGTATCCAGCAGCAGGGAATACCTGGATTCGCTCATCCTTTCAAGTCTGCGGCTCGCATATGCGGCAACTTCTTTTAAATACAGTCCCAAAAGCCAGGAATCAAATCCCGTCCGTTTCGGATTTTTTCCGGTCAGATCATCCGACAGTTCATTTAGTGTACGGGTTTCCCTGGAAATTGCCTCATGTTTTTGGGTGGTTTCCTTCATCAAATCCGCATCCTTTTCCAGTGCCGCCAGGTTTGATATGGCGGTTTCATAGGCTAGCTCGGCCTCATTTTGCCGGACCGCCAGTTCATCCATGATACGGTGAATGCCGTCTGTGTCTTCGGCTACACCGGTTTCCTTTTTCTGTTGTTCCAGGGTTTCCAGGTTTTTTAACAGTTCATTCTGGAGGAGTTTGTTTTTTGAAACCCTGTCTTTCCATTGATCCATATCATCCTGAAAAAGTTTTTCATCTTCCCTGGATAAAAAGGAATTCTGCAGTTCCTCCAAATCCTTGAAGGATGAATTTTCTATAACCCCGTCAAGCTGGTTCCTGGATTCCTGGTACTTCTGCTGGTATTCAAGTTTCTGTTTTTCCGAAAGTTCCCTTTCTGCGGTAACCGCGGTATATATATTCCGGGCATCCTCCCGGTTTTTCCTGAATTGGTTTAAACTTTCCGCAGTTTCGCTGATCCTTTGTTCCAGGACCTGCAGAGCCGCGGATAAACTATCGGTATTCCATTCCTGTAAAACCTGGTCATGTTTTTCCTTTTGGGATTTAATTGATGATTCCAGCTGTCTAATCTGTTCCTGGATAATACTCTGTTCTTTTTGGAATCCGGATAATTCGGATTGCTTATTTTCCTTATCCTTAAAAAGAACCGGAATTTTTGTCTGGGCGTTCCTTACGGTTGTCCGGAAATCATTAATGCTGTTTAGTTCCCGTACCTGATTTCCTAATTCCAGGGTAATTCTTTCCAGGGAAGGAATATCCTGTTCCCCGGATAAAAAAGACCGGATAAAAGGTTCCGCTTCCTTTCCCGGGATGGACAGAAGTTCGGTTTTAAAATTCGAATATGTTTTTTCTGCCTTGTTCAGCTGCTGTTCAAAAGAATGGAATTCGCTTTTATATGCCACCGTTCTTTTTTCAGCTTCTTCCAGGGAGTGTTTCTGTGTTTCAATCCGTTCATCCATACCGAATTTCGGAGCCGCCGCGGGTGCCGGAACAGGATGCTCAGGGGATCCGCAGACAGGGCAGGGGATTCCCGGTTTCAAGTCCAACGCCAGCAGTGCCGCCAGGTTTCCCTTTTCGGTCTGGTCCTTTTCGGTTTCAAGAAGCCGGATCTCATCTTTTAAAATAGGAATCTTATTTTCCAGGGCGGTTTGTTCATTTTTATTTTTTATTAATCCTTCGTTTAAATCCTTTATTTCCCCTGCGGTTACAGCAGCCTGGTCGGCTATTTTTTTTGCCGCCACCAGCCATTCCTTGATAATCCGCCTCTGTTCCCATTCGGCTTCGTATTTATCCGAATCCCTGGTATGGGATAAAAGGGTCTGCAGTTCGTTTTCCAGATCGGAAAGAATTTGTTCCACCCTCTTCTGGTTTTCCGTTATGGTGACATGCTTCAGTCTTTGCCTCTGCAATTCCTCCAGGTTTGAATTCAGAATCTGTTCATCCTTGACCAGTTCTGCCAGGGGTGTTTTCTGTTCCCGGAGTTTTATCAGCCGGTCTTCATGATCCTTTTCGAAATTAATATTACCGGTAAAAAATTCAAGGTTTTTTAAGGCTTCCTTTTCTTTTTTAATGCACTGTTCCAGGGCAGCTTCTGTTTTTTGCAGGGTTTGGGAATTTTCATTATATAAAACGATATACCGCATCAATGGCTGGGCTTCCCGGGATTTTTTTAAGGCTTCCTCTTTCTGATATATTTCATCCCTTTGATTTTCCAGATGGGATGCTTCATTTTTTGTATCATCGAGTCTTGCAGTCTGTTCCCTTAGTGATTCAGCTATTTGAAGGGCATTTCCCAGCACTGATTGTTTTTCCGAAATACTTTTTATTTTTTTTCTGCATTCGGCTGCTTCGTTCCTGGCTTTTTTTTGCATATCATCATAGGATTCAATGGAAAACCGTTTTGATAATTCTTCCAGGGACCGTTCTATTTCATTTTTCTGCGCCGTAAGAACCCTGGCCTTGTCCTGAATATATTCCCGGATAGCCACAGCCCTGTCCACGGGGAATAATTTCTGTAATACCTCCCGGCGGTGGGTGGTATTCTGCTTAAGGAATTCCGCAAATTCCCCCTGGGGCAGCAATACGATCTTAAAAAACTCATCCTTTGAAAGTCCAAGCAGTTCAATGATTTTACTGTCCGCCTCTGATTTTTTTGAACTGATGCAGATGTACCTGTTGTCCTGCAGTTCATACAGTACCGCGGTTTCGTCATATTCGGAAAAACCGGAACCGCGTTTTTTCTGCTTTTCCTGTTTAGGACTCCGGTCTATCCGGTACTGTTTTTTGCCCAGGGAAAATTCCAGGGATACGGAACTTTCATCGTCCTTGGCGGCATAATCACTTTTTATGCGGTTTACATGATTGGAGCGGTTGCCCGGCAGGGACCCGTAAAGGGCAAAGCATATGGCATCAAATATGGTGGTTTTTCCTGAACCGGTCCTGCCAGTGATAAGAAATACATCATCCAGGGCGGTAAAATCTATCGAGGTTTTTCCGGGAAATGGACCAATATTTTCAAGAACGAGTTTAACCGGCCTCATGGTCAAACTCCTTCAGAAGCTTTTGGAAAAGCCCGGTTTTTTCCGGGTCTGCCTGGCCGTATATTTCTTCAAGAAAAGCCTGAAAGTCCTCGGTCAGCCCCCGCCGGGTATGTTCCGGAATTGCAGGAATTGGCTCCCCCGGATATCCCCTGGAAAGGCCTGTAAAAGCTTCATCCTGCCGGATTGACAGGATATGGGGAAACCGGGACCGGAGCAGCGCCAGGGGATTCTCCACGAGGGTTGCATCCTCCAGGGAAATTTCTATGTAGCCGTTCCGGACTTCCTCCGGAACGGGAGTAGTGGACGAGAAAAAATTGCTGAAGGTCCCCTTCAGCCGGAACACTTTTCTGAAGGGTTTCACAGGAATTTTTGATACCCTGATCCTGGTTTTTTTGCGGGTCCCGGAAAACAAATCCCCGGATTCATGGTTATCCTGTTCCGGACATTTCGAAAATTCTATTGATACAAAGGCTTTTTCCTGTTCAGCTTCATTAAATGAATAAACCAGGGGACTTCCCGCGTACCACATGTTCGGCAGTACCCGCTGGCACTCATGGAGGTGCCCCAGGGCAACATAGTCGAAACCGGAAAAAAGTCCCGCATCAATCTGTTCGGCGGTTCCCAGGAAAATCCGTTCCGATTCGGATTCCTTCCCGCCGAATGTAAACAGGTGGGCGGCCAGAACAGAATAATCCGCCATGGTTTTATCCAGGGCTTTTTTTAACCGTTCCGAGGCTTCCCCGGAAAGTTTCTGCTGGGACCGCAGGGGCAAATCCCCGGAATCCTCTGAATGCGGTTCTGTGGTTTCCCTGGACGTAAGGCTGCCGGGGGTTAAAAAAGGAAGAAGGAAAACCGCCATGCTCTCCCCTGAAGCACCTTCAATAATAATAGGCTTATCCGAATTTTCAGGATCCGACACAATATGGATGCCCAGGGTGCTGAAGAGACTGCTGCCGAATCCAAGCCGGCTCGCGGAATCGTGGTTACCGGGGATGACAAAAATATTCAGTCCGGGACAGCGTTTCCTGAGCTGTTCCAGGAAGGTGCTGAAAAGGTCCACCGCCTCAGGGGATGGAATGGAACGGTCATAAATATCCCCGGATATAATAAGGCCGTCGTATGCGCCCTGTTCTGCTGTTTCAATCAGCTGTTGGAGCATATATTCCTGGTCTTCTATAAGCGGGTATTCGTGGAAGAGCCGTCCCAAATGCAGATCTGCGGTGTGAAGTAATTTCATCCGTATTATGCTAGATTTTGAATCAATTCAGGTCAAGCCCCTGATAACATGCGGTGTCCTGTATTTTTATAAAAACTCCGGTAAAAAAACAGATTTTTTAATGGTTCGCTGTAATATATTCCATCCACCTGTCTTATAAACAGCAAATAGTATAATATGATTCCAATGAAAGACCAGTTATCATTCAGAAAAGCTGCCATGGAAGAAACGGACCGGATCTTCCAGATTATTCTTCAGGCTAAGGAACAGATGCGCCGGCTGAACAGCCGGCAATGGCAGGATGGTTATCCCGCCAGGGAAGATATTGTTCAGGATATTAAGAACGGATACGGGTATGTATTCTGCCAGGATGACACGGTGGTTGCCTATGGGGCAATTTCCTTTGACGGCGAAGGTGCATATAATTCCATAGACGGGAAATGGCTTAGTGATTTGCCCTATGTGGTGGTCCACCGGCTGGCCGTGGCGGATGAGATGAAACAGCGGGGTATGGCAACCCTGTTTATGCGGGAAGTTGAATCGTTAAGTCTGAACAACCGGGTATACAGCTTCCGGGTGGATACCAACTTTGATAATCACTATATGCATAAAATGCTGGACCGGCTGAAATTCACCTACTGCGGTGAAATTGAATTCAACCATGGCAGGCGGATGGCGTATGAAAAAATTCTGAACGGCGGGCCATTTTCAAAACTTGAATAGTTTAAAAAAACGGATATTTTAGGATTTTAAATATTCCCGTATCCTGTTCTGTACAAACGCCAGTTAATACCATAATGATGAACCCTCAGGCCCATCTGCCGCTCGGTTATCCCCAACTGCCGGGCAGCGGCGGCCATATTTCCCGTGTTCATTTTCAGGGCTTCCACAATAAGTTCCTTCTCAAGCCGGGAAAGGGCTGCTTCCAGGGTGGTGGTCAGCCCGGTGTTGCTGGATGATGCGGATTGAAGGCTCGGCGGCAGGTTATGGGAATGGATAACCATATCGGTGGAAAGTATTACCCCCCGCTCAATACAGTTTTCCAGCTCCCTTACATTTCCCGGCCAGGAGTAACTCATCAAAAGATCAATCGCCGGGGTTGAAATTCTTTTGACTGGTTTTTGGTGTTTCACCCCATACTTTTCGGTAAAATAATCGGCCAGCAGAATGATATCACTCCGCCTGTCCCTAAGGGGCGGTACATGGATGGGGAATACATTCAGCCGGTAGTATAAATCCTGTCTGAACCGGCCTTTTTCAACTTCCGCTTCCAGATTCCGGTTGGTGGCGGTAATCAGGCGGACATCAACCTTGATGGTTCTGCTGCCCCCGAGCCGCTCAATTTCCCTTTCCTGCAGCACCCGGAGCAGTTTCGCCTGGATATTCGGGGAAAGTTCCCCAATTTCATCCAGGAAGATGGTTCCCCCCTGGGCCCGTTCAAAATGACCCTTGCGCTGATTCTGGGCGCCGGTAAAGGCCCCCTTTTCATGGCCGAAAAGTTCGCTTTCCACAATCGATTCGGGAAGGGCGGCGCAGTTAATCCTGATAAAAGGCGCCTGGGACCTCCTGGATAAACGGAATAGTTCCTCCGCGATTAATTCTTTTCCGGTCCCGCTTTCCCCGGTGATCAGCACCGTGGCGTCGCTGGGGGCCACCCGGGTGACCAGTTCAAAAACAGCCTTCATGGCCTTGCTGGTGCCAATGATGGGGCTGTGCTCCGCGATTCTTCCGCCGGTATCTTCAAAGGCGGGCAGGGGAACGGCGGATCTCTGTTTTTCCTGCTCATCAATAATTTTTTCCCGGAGTCTGATATGGTCGGTAAAAACCGACGCCAGTTTTTCCAGAAACGCCGTATCCCGTTCCAAAAATTCCGGGTCCTTTTTATCCGGGATGATCCGCTCGGCACTTAAGGTTCCCAGGACTTTATTTCCCGAAAGAAGGGGAACGCAGTAATATGCCAGTCCCGCCAGTTCAGCCTTGCTCCGGCTTTTCGTCTTATTCAGGAAACGGTTATCCCGGGAAAGATCCGGTACCACCAAAGGACGGGCAGATTCAAAAACCCTGCCCACCAGGCCTTCCCCCATCCGGTAGCTAACGGAGGATAGTATTTCCGGTTTTACCCCCAGGGCTTCGGCAATCCTTAAAAGACCGGAGGATTTGTCCACCAGGGTAAGCATTCCCCTCAATAAATCCAGCCGGGTTTCCAGGAGATTAAATGCAGCTCCCAGGGCGCCTTTTATATCGGTGTGTTTATCCATGGTTCTGGAAATATCAAAAAGAAGTTTTAACTCCCTGATTTCCCTGGATTCGGTATTCATCATATCCTAATAATATTACATTTATGTAGGTTTTTCCAATGCACAAAAATTATTAGGGTAAGTGAAAATCTGTTTATATCACAGGGGTCAATAATAATTAATATAAACCCTTGACAAGGATGCCCTATCCCGGTTCAATAGTATCAGCCAATCTGCGACACTAGCTCACCTGGATAGAGCAGCTGCCTTCTAAGCAGCAGGTAGGGGGTTCGAGTCCCTCGTGTCGCGTTGAATACTTTTACAGTAATTTGTTTTCTATATCCGATTAACGGGTAAAATCAACATACGCCGCGGGGTATGTTGGTTCTGTAAGGTAAGGATTATATGCGGGTATCATACACGCAAAACAATTTCTTTATAGCTTCAAAGAATTATCCTAAAGTGCGGAGTATTAAACCCACCTGCGAATAAAAAGTCATGCCTGTTGTTTTGTGGTACGGAAATATCCTGTAATATCCAATCCTGCCCTGGTCGGGTTCATCGTATTTACTTCCCCCGGAGTTTATTCACAGTAAAAGAAATACTATCATTCACCGCATCAAAAAAGCCGAGATAATGTTCCGAATGATCCTAATTAGTAATCAATCGAGCCTTTTTCAAAACTCGGTTAGTTTTGAAAAAGGCTTTTGCAGAAAGAATGCTCTTTCCTTACCCATAAATAAAATAGTATTCTTTCTGTACTTACATCTAAGGTTGCTTTTTCAAAATTACGGACCTTGCGGTCCGGCGGATTTTGAAAAAGCCTCAATCTATTGTTATTTAATGATTTTTTTGATAAAATGATAAAAACATACAAAAATGTAATAAAATAATTTATAAACTACAAAAATGTAGGAAAAATCAATGATTAATTATATTGATATGACAGATTTTTATATCATTCTGATAATTCCTTATAATAAAAAGAATTATGTGGTTAAAGGAAAACAAAACTTATTTGTATGAGTTGGCATGAAATTTGCTATTTATAGTTATCTATCTTTGGAGGAAATATGAACAACCCTGTGGATTTTTCAAAGGTCTCTGTGGCGGAATTGTATGGTACTAACTGTTTTTCCAATGCCGTAATGAGGGAAAGACTTCCCCGGAATATATTCAAGGAATTAACCGATATCCAGGCTGGACAAAAGGAACTCACCCTGGAAGTAGCGGAGGTTGTGGCCGCGGCCATGCGGGACTGGGCCCTGTCCAAGGGGGCCACCCATTATACCCACTGGTTTCACCCTTTAACGGGACTCACCGCGGAGAAGCACGATTCTTTTATTTCCCCCACTGAGGATGGCCGGGTAATCATGGAATTTTCCGGAAAGGAACTTATTAAGGGTGAACCCGATGCATCGAGTCTGCCCTCGGGGGGACTCCGGGCAACCTTTGAAGCCAGGGGCTACACCGCCTGGGATGTGACCAGCCCGGCCTTCCTGAAGCAGGACCTCACCGGGGCGACGCTCTGCATCCCCACGGCCTTTTTCAGCTACTACGGCCATGCCCTGGATAAAAAAGTTCCCCTGCTGCGCTCCATGGACGTCCTGAACCGGGAAGCATTGCGGATTCTCCGGGCCCTGGGAAATAAAACATCCCACCGGGTCGTGACTACCCTGGGACCGGAACAGGAATATTTTCTGGTGGATAAAAAATATTACGATGCCCGGCCGGACCTGTACTTAACTGGCAGGACCGTATTCGGTTCCATGCCCGCAAAGGGGCAGGAGATGGAAGACCATTATTTTGGTGCCATCCAGGAACGGGTTGCTGTTTTTATGAGGGAATTGAATACCGAACTCTGGAAGGCAGGTATTTCAGCAAAAACCCAGCACAACGAAACCGCCCCTAATCAGTTTGAAATTGCCCCGATATTTACCACCACCAACGTGGCGGTGGATTCCAATCAGATGCTTATGGAAACCATAAAAAACATTGCCCGGCGGCATGACATGGAAGCGCTGCTGCATGAAAAGCCCTTCGCCGGGGTGAACGGTTCGGGAAAACACAACAACTGGTCCCTGAGTACGGATGACGGCATCAACCTGCTTGAACCCGGTGAAAATCCGGAATCCAATGCCCGGTTTCTCCTCTTTACGGTGGCGGTTATTGAAGCGGTGGACCGGTATGCCCTGCTTCTCCGGGCCTCCACCGCATCCGCCGGAAACGACCACCGCCTGGGCGCTCTTGAAGCTCCGCCGGCAATTATCTCTGTATTTTTTGGAAGCCTGCTGACGGAGATTCTGGATAATATCGCCGAGGGCAAACGGGGGACAAAAAATGGGGCGGGGGCAAAAATCAAACTGGGGGTCACCAGCCTTCCCAGTTTCCCCGTGGATTATTCCGACCGCAACCGGACCAGCCCTTTTGCTTTTACCGGAAATAAATTCGAATTCCGGATGGTCGGTTCGTCCCAGTCTGTGGCTACTCCTAATACATACCTCAACCTGGCGGTAGCCCAGGTACTGACCGAATTTGCGGACAAGCTTGAGAAAGCTTCAAATAAAAATGATGCAATCCAGGCAATCATAAAAGAATCCTATACCAAACACCGCCGGGTGGTATTTAACGGCAATGGATATTCCGAGGAGTGGGTTAGGGAAGCCGAACGCCGGGGGCTGCCGAATATCAACAACGCGGTGGACGCCCTTAAGGTTATGACCCAGGCCGATACTATTGAACTCTTTGAAAGTCACCGGGTACTTTCCCGGGATGAACTGGATAGCCGCTACCATATCTACCTGGAAAAATATTCCAAGCAGGTAAATATTGAAGCCGGTGTCATGATTGATATGGCCCGGCGTCTTATATTTCCTGCGGTCAGCTCCTATGCAGGAGCCCTTGCCAGGGAAGCGGTTTCTCTGGCATCCATCGGAGCCATCAGCAGTCCCCAGGAAAAACGGGCGAAACGGATTGCCGAATTGTCCGCCGAATTGTATGAAGAGGTGGCTAAACTGGAAAGATCCCTTCTTGAGGCTCAGGATATAGAGGATTCTTTTGTACAGGCGAAATCCTACCAGGAGAAGGTTCTGCCCACCATGGACCAGGTCCGTTCCAGAGTCGACAGCCTGGAACGGATTGTGGCTAAACATGCCTGGCCTTTCCCGACCTATGAGGAACTGCTGTTTAAATTATAGGGACAAAAACAGGAAAAATTCCTGATGTATACAAATAAAACCCATTGATATTTGGATGTTTTTTCATTATGTTCAAAAAGAGCCCCCTAAAAGTTCTCTTTTGGGGAGCCGCATAAAAAACCGGTTTTAAGGTTTTATTTAAAATTGAGGAGTTGAGAGATGGCAATATCCAGTGTCTGGCTTGATGAAACAAACGGCGAATGTATTTCCTGTGGTACCTGTGAGGCGGTTTGCCCGGAGGTATTTGAGATCCCCGATAAAATGATTGTAAAAGCAGGGGTGGATTTTTCGAAATATGAAAGCAAAATCCGGGAAGCGGCAGATTCCTGCCCCACAGCGGTTATTGGAATAAAATAGGCATCCCGGAGAATGTAAAATACTGCTTTAAAAAAATAAACCGGCATATAAAAATATGCCGGTTTATTCGCAAGTGGGTTTAATACCTTCTGCACGCCTCCGCGTGCGAGGCTCTGCGGCGTTCTAAAAATCTTGTAAATTAAAATTGTATGGGTATTAAACCCACATAAAATCCATACCTTACAGAACCAACAAACCTCGCTGCTCTGCCTCGCACGCGAAAGCGTGCAGAAGGTTTTTTAAAGGGTCGTGACCCTGTTGCGGCGTTAGCCGCAACAATAAACCACCCGCTATGCGGGTGGAGACAAGCTGTTATACAAAAACACCTTACCTGAAGTAAACTGTGGAAGTTCAAGCCCACAAGAAAACAGGAGGTAAGGTGTAAATGGCAAATAAAACAAATTCGCTATCGCATATAAAATGGATGTGTAAATATCAGATAGTGTTCACACCGAAGTATAGACGGAAAATAATCTACAATCAATATCGAAAAAGTGTCGGGGAAATCTTGCGGCAGCTCTGTAGTTATAAGGGAGTCGAGATTCACGAGGGACATCTGATGGTAGATCACGTCCATATGTTGGTGAGCATACCGCCGAAATATAGCGTTTCGCAAATCATGGGATATTTGAAAGGGAAGAGTGCGCTCATGATGTTTGATAAGCATGCGAATCTGAAATATAAGTTCGGCAACCGCCATTTCTGGGCAGAGGGATATTATGTGAGCACGGTAGGCTTGAATGAAGCGACAATCAGAAAATATATCCAAGAACAGGAAAATCACGATATTGCGTTAGATAAACTGAGCGTGAAAGAAAATGAAGACCCCTTTAGGGGTGAGTCGAAGTAGTACAAATACCCGTTTCACGGGTAGCGACGTGTCAAAAGCAGTGGGGCTTGAACGTCAGTGAAAGCCAGCGTCTTGAGACGCCGCTGGCAACCTCGGCTTATAGCCGCAGTGCAAACCACCCGTTGGACGGGTGGTTTTGATTTGGGGACAGGTTATGAAAGGGGCGCCGGTTTTTCCGCGGCGGTTTTTCTCCTCCGTCTCCGGCGGTTATGGGGTGCTGTCTTGGTATCATGTTTTTTATTTTCAATTTCCTGGGGTTTTCCCTGTCTGGACTTTTTGACCGGAATACCGTGATTCCGGAAGACATGCTTCACCGCCCGTTCCAGCTGTATCCTGGGGGGATTCACGGGCATAACAAAATTTCTGGCCAGGAAAAAAGCATCCTTGAAGGTTTCACCGGTTGCGGAGGACCAGTCGATGGACATGTCCAGGCAATCCTTAATCAGGGAAATTACCGGGCTTCCCGGAAGGAATTTGGTTTCCTGGATAATTTCCGGAGTCAGGACAAATCCCTGGATATACCGCTTTTTAAAAGCCCGGTCATTTTTCATGAGCTTTGATGCGCCGGGCTGAAGGTATATATAGAGCCCCAGGTTTTCAAGGTATTCCACTATTTCAGAAGCCCTGGCTGAATTGATGATTTTAAACATCTCCTCGGTCAGCCTGGACGGAGAAATCCCGGACAGCAGGGATGCATCTTTTTTGATCTGCCGTTTTACCTTGTGGGGAAGCTTAAATCCGGTAATGGCGGCATATTTTACCGCCCGGATCATCCGGACCGGGTCTTCCTGGAAAATCACCGGCAAAGGGATAATAGGTCTGATCCGGCGGTCCTTCAGATCCTTCATGCCGTTCACATAGTCAATGACAATCTGTTCTGTGGGATCATAGAAAAATGCATTCAGGGAAAAATCCCGGCGCTGCACATCCTCTTCTATGGTTCCAAAGGTGTTGCTGGTGGTCCCGTCTTTGAGGGACCTGAAGGTACATACTTCAAAAAGTTTTTCCCCGTAGTATACATGAACCAGCCGGAACCGCCGGCCTATTACCCGGGAATTACGGAAAATCTTTTTTATTTTTGATGGGCTGGCATCGGTAACTATATCAAAATCCTTGGGGCTCTTACCCAGCATAAGGTCCCTGACCGCACCGCCCACTATATACCCTTCATTTCCGTAGGATTTAAGCTTTTCAATAATCTGCACCGCATCGCTGTCCACATCATCAATACTGATCCGGTGTTCGTTCTGGGTATAAATAACTGCTTTTTTAATGGGCTTTCCATTCTTTGAGGTTGAATAACGAATACGCAAAAAACCCTGCCTTACTGTTTTATTAAAACGAGATGCTTCTCCAGCCATTTTAACAGGTTGCCGGTGACTTCATCCCGGTTTGTTTCATTTAATGTTTCATGTCTGGCATCGGGGTACAGGACAAATTCGATATCCCTCATCCCCATATCCTTATATAAACCGATCAACTCCGTGGGGCCATTGCCCATTTCTCCCACCGGATCCGCGGAACCGCAGAATATATAAACCGGCAGATCCAAAGGAATCCGTCCCATGGGTTCAGGTTTATATATACTGTTCAGGGCCCTGGTCAAATCCCGGTAAAACCCTACGCTGCACATATTACCACAGAGAGGATCCTCCACATAGGCATCCACCTCCTTTTCGTCCCGGGACAGCCAGTCAAAGTCTGTCCGGTTTGGCCGGAAGGGTTTATTGTATTGACCGTCCGCCATATTATAAACCATTTTTGATTTTTTTCTGCTCCCCTTAAAGGCCGCCACCAGGGCTATAAAAGGCGCTCCCAGGGCTACCGCTGTCCCTCCGGGCCCCTTGGTTCCTGAAAAGATAGCGCCGGACAGTCTTTGTCCATGGGATTCTATATAAGCCTGGGAAATAAAGGAACCCCAGGAATGTCCCAGCAGAAAAAGCGGCAGCCCGGGCCGTTCTTTCTGAATGGCATCAAAAATCGTATCAATATCTTCCGTAACCTTTACAAAACCATTTTTATCAGCACAGTGGCCCAACTGCCCGCCCTGGGCGGGGCTGTTTACCTTCGGATCCGCGGAAAGACCATGTCCCCTTTGGTCCGCTGCCCACACTTCAAGTCCCATTTCGCAAAGTTTTTGGGCCGCCCTTTCATACCGTTTGGAATGTTCAGCCATTCCATGGACAATCTGAATAACCGCCCTGGGGGTATCCTGGGGAACCCACCGCCGGGTAAAAAGTTTTACCCCATCCCTGCATTCCAGCCAAAAAGTTAAAGAATCCATGCCGTATATTGTACTCCCTATACTATTGTTCATGCAATCATGTTATAGTAATAACTTGATGAGTTTAGGCGAAATTTTTACAGCCCCGGTGGAAAATATTGTTCCCGGCGGGGATGGTATGGTTCATCATAATGGGCAGCCGGTCTTTGTCCCCGGGACCGCTCCGGGGGATGTGGTCACCGGCCGGATCTGCCTGGAAAAGGGAACCTGGGCAAAAGCCGAATTATTGACCCTGGAAAAGGCTTCACCCTACCGGGTTGAACCGGTCTGCCCGCTTTATGGCCAGTGCGGGGGCTGTAATCTTCAGCATATACAGTACGAAGCCCAGCTTAAGATAAAAACGGATATCCTAAAAGAAGTGTTCCACCGGATCGGGAAAACCAACCAGCTGCCGGAAATCAGGATTAATCCATCCAACCCCCTGGAATACCGCAACAGGATGCAGTTTCACCGTCTGGAAAGGACAAAACAGGGAAAAACTCCCCTGGGATTAAAGGGCCGGGAAAGTCATACTATTATCCCCGTGGAGGACTGTCCCGTGGCCGATCCGGGAATCCGTTGCGCATTAAGGGAACACCGCATTACTTGTCC
Organism: Treponemataceae bacterium; assembly: GCA_031549725.1. Classification (GTDB taxonomy): domain Bacteria; phylum Spirochaetota; class Spirochaetia; order Treponematales; family Breznakiellaceae; genus UBA937. The sequence continues at coordinate 4,171 of JAVBPH010000021.1, read as the reverse complement.
CGTTTCCAAGGACCGTTTTACCATATATGCCAGGAATGGGATTTTGCTTACCGAAGGCGGTACGGAACAGGCATCTCTGGATTTTATGAATAAAAAGATATCCATGGATGCGGGGGTCTTTTTTCAGAGCAACGGGATGGTACTGGAAAAAATGCTGAAAGATCTTATCCATACGGTAAAGGACCTGCCGGCAAAACAGCAAATGGCAGACTTTTACTGCGGAGTGGGAACATTTGCGGTTTTTCTGCAGGATTATTTTGAAAAGATTGATCTGCTGGAGGAAAATAAAAAAGCGTTAGCCCTGGCCCGGAGAAATCTTGCCGGAAGGGAAGCCGGGTATTATGCTTTAAAAGATGATCAATGGGTATCACTGATGGGAAAAAAAACCCGGCCATATGATTTTATTGTTATTGACCCTCCCAGACAGGGATTATCCTCCGCTATGCGAGGATGGCTTTGTGAAAAAGGACCGCCCAGGCTGGCCTATGTTTCCTGCGATCCCGCAACCCTGGCCCGGGATACTTATACCCTGATTCAAGGCGGATATGTACTAAAAGATATAGGTTTTTATGATTTTTACCCCCAGACCGCCCATATAGAAAGCCTGGTAACCTTCGTCCGGGAAGGGGTCCGTCCGTGAAAAAATGGGTGTTTGGGTTATTTTTGATCCTATGCCTGGGTCATATCCAGGGCTATGCCCAGGAACCCCCGGCGGACCCAATCTGGCGGCAGGCCCTGGGGGGAGCATTGCTGGGGAAACCCGCTTCCCAGGCAGAATCCGTGGCGGTTCTTTTGGACAGCGGAAATCTCCGCTGTTACAGCCGGCGGGGAACCCTCCTTTGGGATTACTACGCCGGGGGCAAGCTGGGGCCTTTTATCACCCGGTCCAGGGAAGGAACCAGTTACATCAGCAGAACCAACGGAACCCTGATTGCGGTTAACCGGTCCGGCAGGGAACTCTGGAAAAAAAGCCCCGGGGAACCCCTGGCGGCTCCGGTAATTGTCGGCTGGGACGGCAGGATATTTGTACCTACCATTAAAGGATTATCCTGCTATACCGCGGCGGGTTATCTTCTCTGGTTTAAAAAGTTTGATACCCCCCTGGTTTTTGGTCCCCTGGCGGACCTGCAGGGAGGCCTGATCCTGGGATTGGACGGAGGAAAGGTCCTCCATATCAACCACCTGGGGGAAACCCGCAGTTTTGACCTGCCGGGAAATCCCGCTTTGGTGGTTCCTGTACTATCCCGGTCCCGGGAAGGAACCTCAGGGCTGTTCCCGCCGGAACAGCTGGTACTGGTTGCGGCGGACCGGACCGGAAAACTGAGCATCCTGGGGGAAACCGGGGAAAGTCCCCTGCCCCAGTTACCCGGCAGCCCCCTGAAAGCCATCAGCAGAAATGATAAAATTGCATTTGTCCTTCAAAATAACCGGGTTGTCCTCTTATCCTATAATGAAAAAAACATTCTCTGGACCGGGGAAACCCAGAATCTGTCCGGGGCAGCATCCGCTTCGGTGGACATGCTCTACGATGAACGGGGAATCTATGTGGTATCCAGGGACGGTGCCGCGGGATTTACCGAAGACGGCCGCCGGCTTTGGATCATCCATATCCAGGGGGCCGTGGGATTACCCGTCTTCAGTGATGATGGATTACTCTATTCCGGCGGGGCCAACTGGATTCTGCATGCCTACCGGCTGGAAGAACGAATTTTAGGGATGAAACAATCCGTTTACGGGCCGGTTCCGGAAGGTTCCTACGGCCTGGGCGCTCCCGGCCCGTCTTCCTGGGACGGGTATTATTTCAGGAATGATGAAACAGAAATCACCAGGGAATTGGATGCCATTGAAAAAAATATCCATGCGGGTAAAACCGGCGCAAATGAACCGGATTATGTGGCTTATTTGATGGAACTGGCGTCCGGGGCTTTATCAAGCCCGGGAACAACCCAGATCCATGTAACTTTCCGGGTCAGGGCTCTGCAGCTTCTGGCATATATGGGTTCCCGGGAAACCATCCCTTTCCTGGTAAGGGTTTTTAACAGGGATCCGGAACCTTTAGTCCAGGCCACCGCGGCGGAAACCATAGGCCGGATTGGGGTTGATCCCGACGGGGTTGCCCTCAGGGCTTTCAGCATGAAGATTTATTCCGCCGCGGCACCCAGGAACGAACAGGTCCTGACGGCCGTTGCGGGGGCAACCGCATCCCTCTGCCGTTTTTCCGGCCCTCCCCTAAGTGACGCGGGGATTAAAATGCTGGTCCTGCTGGCAAATGACACCATGCCCTCCGCGGTCAGGAATCAGGCCAGGAAAGAGATGGATAGTCTGCGGTGAATTCCGGGGACACGCATATTTCTTTTACACTGGCTTGAAAAAAATATTGGATGGAAAAATACCATGAAATTTCTTGGGGTTATTTTCTTTATTATTCCTCTGTTTTCCTGTACATCCAGCGATGTAAAAATCGGCAAATACGAAAATCCCCAAAGGGCTCTTTTAGTTATTGATATGCAGGAAGACTATATTGGGGAACACGCAAAATTACCAATAGAGCAAAACCAGATAGAAAATCTGATAATAACCGTAAATAAAATTATTGAAGAATTTCACATGGATGGTTATGAAATCATCTATCTCCGGAATATATTCAGGGAAAATGATATAAAAAATATATTCCGCAATTATGCCGCCATTGAAGGAACCCGGGGTATAGAAATTGATCCCAGAATAAAAATAGTATCGGAAAATATTTTTGATAAATATTCTCCAAGTGCATTTTCAAATTCGGACTTTGAAAATTACCTGATACAACATCAAATTAACGAATTATATGTATGCGGCGTAATGGCAGACCAATGTGTATTTGAGACCGCGGCGGATGCATTTAATAAAAATTATAAGGTAAATTACTTTGCAGACGCGGTAGGATCAACAAGTACCAAAAACATTGAAAAAGCTGAAAAAAAATTAAGCAGGAAAGGTATAAATATTGTAAAAGCCCAGGGTACATGATACCCTTCATTTTGTTATTTTGATTGATCTATAAAAATAAGTAAATTGTATCAGCATTGTATATGCTGCTGTAATTTTCTCGTTGTACCGTTTAAGAGTGAATGTCCTGCAGAGAATGAAAAGAAATATAATTGACTGGATTTTAAGATTATGTAAAGGTGCCATCATTGGAACCGGATTTATACTTCCCGGAGTTTCCGGGGGAGCACTGGCCGCGGTATTTGGCCTTTATGAAAGAATAGTATCTTTTATTGCACATATCACAAAAAACCTTATGGACAATATACTGTTTTTTATTCCGGTCGGTTTGGGCGCCCTTTTAGGTATGTTTCTATTGGCGCATCCGCTCTTATTCGTTCTGGAACATTATGAAGTACAGGTTCTTTGGGGCTTTGCGGGATGTATTATTGGTACGCTGCCTTCCCTATGGAAAACCGCCGGGAAGGAAGGCCGGGACAAAAAGTATTATATCATTCTTATATTAACCGCCATTATTGGACTGGGTTTTTTGTATACCGCAAAAAAATACGGGGAAGTACAATTACCCCTCAATTTTCTGACATGGATTTTTGCGGGTATACTAATCTCCCTTGGAATTTTGATCCCCGGGATGAGTCCCTCCAACTTTCTTTTGTATTTCGGCATGTATGAACCGATGATACAGGCTTTTAAAACCATGGATTTTCCGGTGTTATTGCCCATATTAATCGGCAGCATTGTCTGCCTTTTTTCACTATCGAATCTCATTGCATTGATTTTAAAAAAAGCATATACGGGTTTCTTTCATTTTGTTATAGGAATTGTAATCGCCTCTACAATTATGATCATTCCACTAAACTACAATTATTTGAACACCCGGACGTTTGTGTGTATTGCCGCAGCAGGTTTTGGTGCCCTCCTGGGATTTTGGATGGGAAGACTGGAAACAAAGTATAAAAGTATTGCTAATAATGTCTAAAAGGAGAACATCATGAAAATCAAAAACCTTTTGCACGCTTTCGCGTGCGAGGCAGAGTGCGCGGGGGCGGCGAGGTTTGTTGGTTCTGTAAGGTATGGATTTTATGTGGGTTTAATACCCATACAATTTTGATTTACAAGATTTTTAGAACGCCCCAGAGCCTCGCACCCGGGAGCGTGCAGAAGGTATTAAACCCACTTGCGA
>JAVBPH010000011.1:0-32763 GCA_031549725.1 Treponemataceae bacterium | reverse complement strand
GCGCACCCGGCCCCCGCGCCCCCCATTTTTACCTGGCGCGTTGCCCGCCACCTGCGGGGCCCGCACAACGCTGATTACCCAATACCGTATTTTCCGGCAAAAAGCATCATTAAAAAAAAGCTGTCCGGAATTACTTCCTGGACAGCTCCCGAACTATATTCCGAACAGCTTTATTCCTTCATCCGGAAATTTTTCCTTTACCTTGGCGATGGCCTCTTTTATTCCCAGGGCCTCATCTTCCTCGCACCAGATAACATACACAAAGTTTTCTTCCGGCCAGACCGCATCCCCCATCCGGGGACCGGAATTGCCGACTCCGTATACTCCGGGAAATTTGGTGTAGTATTTCCCTACACCTTCTTCTCTAAAAGCTTCAAGGATATTTTCTTCCACAGAATTATTGGCCATTAATTCGAGACGTATCATGCCTGTACCTCCATATCTTTCTTTCTTCTGCCCGCGGCAATCCGTTCCCGGCGGGCTTCTGCTTTGGCCCTTCTTTCATCATCCCGGCGGTTGAAAATATAATAGATTACCGGCATAAGGAAGAGGGTCATCAGTGTCCCGAATGACAGACCTCCCAGGATCGCTTTCCCCATGGGCGCTACCAGTTCGGAACCTTCCCCGGGGAAGAATGCCATGGGAACCAGCCCCAGGACGGTGGTTAAGGTGGTCATGAGAATTGGCCTGAGCCTGTTTCCTGCGGCTTCAACGCAGGCCTGATGCAGGGGCAGCCCCCGCTTGCGCAGCAGGTTGGTATAGTCCACCAGAACGATACCGTTGTTTACGATAACCCCCACCAGAACAAGCAGTCCCACAGCGGTAAGGATATTGAAGGTTTCTCCGGTAAAGAAGTAAATTGCCACAATACCAATCAGCGACAGGGGAATGGTAAACAGAATGATGAATGGGTCCTTCAGGGATTCAAACAAACTTGCCATTACACCAAATACAAGCAGGATGGCTACGGTCATGATAAGCCCCAGCCGGCCGAAGTATTTCAGGGACTCCTGGAAATCCCCGGAGAATTCAATGATTACATCGCTTTCCGCGGGGATCTCGGCGTTAATCATATTCTGGATTTTGGTTTCCACCACGTTAATAGGCACTCCGGTTACCGTACCTGCGGTAACATGGATGACCCGGCTCTGGTTTTCCCGGTTAATGTCGATGGGGCCGGTACCCTTTTTATATGAAGCAATATTGGACAGGGTGACCCTCTGGCCCACAGGACTCATTACAAAAAGTTTGTCCAGGTCGGGCAGTGAATTCCGGTCCGCCTCAGCCAGAATCAGGACCACATCAATATCATCACCTTCATGATGGAACTGGGTTGCGGTGACGCCGTCAATGGCAGCTTTTATCTCCTGGCCGATGGTGTAAATGTTCAGACCCAGGGAATACATCCTTTCCCGGTCTATCTCCAGTTCAATCTGGGGCAGGCCGTCCTTGAGGTCCACCTGGGGTTCGGTTGCTTCAGGAACATTCTCCCGGATCAGCTCTGCAATCTGGTTGGCTATGGCTTTTCCCTTGACCAGGTCTTCCGTCCTGATAATGATATCGATGGGAGTACTGGCTCCCATGGACATTCCCATTCCTCCGAAGGAGAAGGTAACCCCGGGGAATTCATCAAAATGCTCTCTGAGCATTGTTTTGATTTCCTCCGCCGAAAATATCCTTTTCTCATAGGGCAGAAGGTTAATCCGGAGGGAACCTTCATAGCCGCCGGAGGTTCCGAACATTCCGCCGCCGCCGGCGCTGAGGATGATCCGTTCATAACCCTTTACATCCCCTTCCATAGCCTGCTGCTCCACAATGGATTCAATCTGTTTCAATACGGCTTCGGTCTCCTCCAGGGGTGATCCGATTGGCAGCTGTACATTAAGGCTGACCGAATCGGACTCCTGGGTCGGCATAAGGACAAACCCGATTTTAAATATAAGGTAAACGCTGACCCCCAGTAAAACCAGGATTCCCAAAATAAGCATAACCTTCTTTTTAAGAACCTTATCCACCGCCCATCGGTAACTGTTTTCAAGCCAGGTAAAGAACCGGGCAAACACATTATCCACTTTTGCAAGAAAACCCTTGAGGGGTTTCTGTTTTCTTGTAACCAGGGGCAGGTAATGGCTGGCCAGGACCGGGATAAGAACAATGGCCACGACCAGCGATGCGGTAAGTGAAATTACTACCGTAAAGGATAAGCCGGAGAATATTTCTCCGTACATGTCGAGCATTCCCTTGAACAGAACCAGCGGAGCAAATACACAAATAGTGGTCAAGGTGGATGCCACAATGGCGATGATCATTTCCTGGGTACCAATTACCGCTGCGGTAATCCGCTTCGCCCCTTTTTCCCGGTACCGGTAAATATTTTCCAGGATAACAATTGAGTTATCCACCAGCATACCGACCCCCAGGGCAAGCCCCGCCAGGGTCATTACGTTTAAGGTCAGGTTCAGGAAGTACATCAGCATCAGGGTAATAAGAATAGACACAGGAATACTGATACCTATGATGAGGGTAGGTTTGATGGACCTAAGGAAAATAAAAAGGATCAGAACCGCCAGGATGGCCCCCTGGATAGCCGTAGAAGCAACCTGACTTATCGAGTTCTTAATGATGTCCGTGGTATTAAAGGTCTCGGAAATCTCAATATCCTGGGGAATTTCCTTCTCGATCTGCACAAGCCTGGCCCTGAGGGCATCCGCGGTCTGGACCGAGTTTTTCCCGCTCTGTTTCTGTACGGTAATCTGTACTGCGGGGACGCCGTTAACGTATACCAGGCTGCTTTCATCCCGGTAACCTTCGTATACATCCGCAATATCCCTAAGCCGGACTAACCGGGACGGTTCTATCTGGTTGCCCACATAACCGCCCCCTTTATAAGAAATAACCGTTGCCTTGATCTCATCCAGGGACTGGTATTCCCCCATGGTGGTCAGGATATACGAAAGACCTCCGTCATCAATGGTCCCCGCGGCTATCTGGGAGTTCTGGGCGGACAGCATCTGACGAATCTGGCTGATAGTTAGATCGTAGGCTTCCAGTCTGTTTTGGGGAATTTCCACCCGGATGATCCGTTCCCGTCCTCCGGAAACCATCCCCATGGACACCCCTTGCACCTGTTCAATTCTTGGAAGAATGGTATTCTCCGCAATATCCCGGAGTTCTTCAGGAGAACGGTTTCCGGTGATCATCAAACCCATGATGGGAATCATGGAAGGATCCATCTTGAAAATCATGGGACTTTCTGCGGATTCAGGCAGGTAGGATTTAACCAGTTCCAGGTTATCCCGGACCGAGTTCGCCGCATCCGCCAGGTCGGTTCCATAAAGGAAGGACATGAAAATAATACTGGTACTTTTTGAAGAGGTGGAATTCAGTTTATCCAGTCCCGAGACATTGGAAAGACCTCCTTCCAGGGGACGGGTAACGGTCCGCTCTACTTCTTCAGGGCTGGCTCCGGGGTACGTGGTGTATACCACCATGTAGGGCAGTTCAATATCAGGGTACAGATCTATCCGGAGGTTAAGCGTCGCAAAGACTCCCAGGAGAAACAGGAGTACAAAAATAATAAATACTGTGGTAGGCCGGGATACGGCCGTTTTTGCAAAACTCATACTATTAACTCCGGTTAATTTGCGGAAATGGACTGAACCCGGTCAATCACATTTACCCGGGAGCCGTTTTCCAATAGGGTTTGTCCCCGGATAACTATTTCATCTCCGGGGTTGAGGCCACTTTGTACTTCCATAGCGCCATCAATAATAATCCCGGGAACTATACTGGTCTGGGTTACTATCTGATGGGCAGGATCTTTAGGATCGGTTTCCACAACAAATACCACGTCCTTTCCAAAACGGTTGACCATGGCGGATGCGGGAATTTTTACAATCCCTTCCTTTTGTTCCGTAATAATCCTGATTTTGGCAAACATCCCGGCCTTGAGCTTTGCCCCGGGGTTATCGGCTATATGGATTTTAACCTCCATGGTCCTGGAAGTGGGATCCATCACAGGGCTTACTTCGGAAATTTCACCGTGGAAAGTTTCTCCGGGATAGGCATCAAGGGTGATATCCACGGGCAGTCTTAAGGAGATTTTTGAAACAAACCGTTCGGCAATATGGGTTTTGATTTCCAGGGCATTCCCTGCGGAAATCCGGGCCACCGGAACGGCCTGGCTGATGGTCATTCCCACCTGGGCGGGCAGGGCCACCACCACCCCGGCAATGGGGGATTTGGCAATACCCTTCACATAGGTCATCCCAGGTTTGGAGGGATCTACCTCAGCAATGGATGCGTCCTTGGCGACCCGGTCTCCTACGTTTACAAAGAGGCGGGTAACCTTGCCTGCCACGTCGGAATATACATCCACGGTGGAGGAGGCCACAATATCCCCGGACAGGGCCAGGTAATCCCTGATCTGCCCCTTTACGGCGGCGGTGGTATTTACCGCAAATACCGTGGCGGGTGTTTCGGCTTTTGCTTTTTCGGCTGCCTTTTCTTCATCCGATTTGCAGCCCAGGACAAACATCCCCAAGATAAGGGAAATGCTTATAATTGATAATGCATGAATTTTTTTCACTTTTTTACTCCTGAGAGGGTTCCAAAGGGAACTCCAATGGCATATTCCAGATCAATAAGACCTGAGAGGTAATTAAAATTTTCTTTCAATACTTCGTTCTGGGCTTTGCGGTATTCCAGTGATGCGGTCTGAACATCCAGAAGTTCCGTCAGACCGTTGCGGTAGGCCTGTTCCGTTAACTGGAAGGACCGCAGTGCCATGGTTTCCGTAAGTTTCAGGGCCGCCATGTTGGTCTGGGATTTTTCCAGCTGAAGCACCGTCTGGTACACCTCAATTTCCGTTCCCCGGATCAGCTGCATCATGCTTATGTTAAGTGAATCCAGGGTATCCTGCATTTCCTTGAGGGCTACCCCGTTGGGGGTAAAGGGCAGGAGGGAATTCAGGTTTAGCGCCAGGGTAACCCGGAACATCCCCGATGTTTGTTTCCATCCGTCTTCCATAAACCAGGAATCAGACATGGGGTCCCCCTGGAAGGTGGGATCCATATTCCACCCCAGGATTACCGAAGGCGTATAGGACTGGTAGGTCCGGGCTTTTTTTGCGCTCTGCAGCACCGCAATATTCTGTTTCAGTTCCAGGATTTCCGGCCTTGCATTGGTTGCCTTGGTGATAAATTCTCTCAAATTTATATCAATATAATCCGGGGTCTGAACGCCGGTTACCTGCACCACCGTTCCAAAGGGGAGACCCAGGTACAATGCAAATGAGGACTGCATCACCGCCAGGGTATTTTCCAGATCCAGAATAGCCGGTTTAAGGTTTTCCATGGCCACCTGTGCCTGGAGCAATGTCAGCTCAGGTACCATCCCGGCCAGGTAATTCGCCCTGGTCATTTCCACCCGCTGGGTGGCGGAGGTAAGGTTATCCTGGAGTAACTTGATATTGGCATCCATCAGAAGGATATTGTAGTAAGCCTTCCGGACATCCCGTTCCAGCTGCTGCTTTGCCTTGTCATAGGAAATAAGACCCGCCTGGTAATCCAGTTTGAGGTTTTTCATCCCTTCAAATAAAGCAAAGTTAAGGTTCAGTCCGACCGAAAGATTTCCCGCGAGGTTCCACTGGTTGGTGCCGCCCATGGCAATAATCGATCCCCCTGGAAGGAACGATAAATCTATCTCCACCGGATCGGGCTTATTGTTCAGCCGTCCCAGGGTCCCGCTTAAATCCACTTCCGGGATAAACCGGTTCCAGGCTAAATCGGACCGTCTTTTTTTAGTGGTCAGGTCGATACCCGAGGACTGGAGTCCCAGGTTGTTCTTGATGGCTATCTGCACCGCCTCGTCGATGGTTAATGCCTGCACCACCGGGGGATCCTGGATCTTTGTTTTGTCCCCCGTACTGGTTTCCTGGGCGTGCAGGAAAAGGGGACATAAAGCCATGATGCATACGAATGCCAGGTTCCGGAACCTGGCATTTCCGGAGAATAATTGGATCATAAAATGACTCCTCTGTGATTGGCTATTGAAACGTGATTTTCCACCGGATCAATGATGCCAATAGTTGGTATTGGTCCGCCTGAAACGCAACCATATATGGTTTTTTTGTACCATAAATTAAACACCTTTGAATAGTATTTTTTGCTCATACAATTCCACCTTTTATACCAGAAATTAAGAATCTATAAAAAAAACGGATGTTTTCTTTGGAAAGCTTTATATTTTTGTCCACACTGTAACATTTTTTCAGAAGACCCATAATACAAAAGATAAGATAATGGGGCAGAACCTCCAGGGATAATGGACGGCCCCTGGCTCCGGGAACCTTTCTGATAAACCGGGGATCCGAAAACCATGAAATAACCACCCCGGGCATGGATAACCCCAGGTCAATCCGCTGGGTCCTGATCCAGTCCAGGGATATCATAATTTCCGGTCTGTCCTGCAAATACCTGATACTCGAACCGGTAATCAGGTAAAGCTGTTCCTCGGGTTTTTCGGTTTTGGGGAAAACCGCTAAATCACCGTAAATTTTTTCAAATTCGGTGGTAAAAAACTGCCTGAGCATGTCTTCCTTGCTTTTAAAATGCGAATAAAGCCCGCTTTTAGAAAGTCCCGCATTTTTTGCCACCAGTTCCATGGAAGCCTCCCAGGGACCGGCCTGGGCGATAGCATTGGCCACCGCCTTGAGCAGATTATCCTTTCCCGTTTCAGGAGAAACCACCCGGGAAATAACCGTATCCAGTTCATCATATTTGATGGAATTCAGGTCCTTTTCGGTAAAACCCAAACCATATGAAATCTGGTACTCCACCTGGTCCAGCAGCTTCTGGATTTCCCTTTTCCCGGGATTCTCCGCTCCGGAATGGAAAAACACCGCGGTCATAAAGATGGCTATGCCGCTGGCAAATTGGATTGTCATGATGCTTTTTTCCCGGGATATAAAGTAGGGCAGTTTCTGGAGTTCGATCCCCCGTTTTTTCATCTGCAGGCCCATATTCCTGGAATCATCGTTTTTGTGTTCACCTAAGTGGCATAATGAAAAGATGAAGGCCGTTTTGTTCCGGGCGTAAAATTCGGTAATTCCCCTGATAATGGTAAAAAGCCCCTCGATTTCACTTTCCGCTTTCAGGGATTCCTCAAACCGGGGCTGGATAAATTCAAAATAATCATCAAAAAACGATGCAAACATGGCATCCACGATGGCTTCTTTATTTGCAAAATGACGGTACAGGGCGGTTTTTGTAACCCCTAAATAGCTGGACAGAGCAGAGAGACTCATGGATTTATATAGATCCGGTTCCCACGCGGAGAACGCCGCTTTTATAATGTCGTTTTTTGTCATGTTACCGACCGTTCGTTAACATACTCCAAAACGGCCATCCTAGTCAATGTATTTTTTATTGATAATTATATTATAAGGAAAAATTGATAAAAAGACAAACCAGGGTAAACCTTGGTATAGAGGTTTAATAAAACGATTAGGTATATTATTGACTGACAATAGGCTAAAATAAATACAAATTGGCTTTAATAAAAATTTTAGTTAAAAATAATTCATCAATCAATTTATCAGCCCTTTAAGGAGAATAAAATGAAGCAGTTATTATTTCTGATATTAGTTGTTTGTTTATCATCCTGTTCAACGAAAGACACGAGTGAAACTGATATGAAAAATAATGATGAGGAAACCTATGACATTTCAAATACTGTTCTGCCTGAAATTAATAAAAATGATATTAGGGCAGTGGAGCCGCCGTCCCGTCAGGTTCAACTGTCAAATCCAAACCAAACCAAACCAAACCGGCCGTGATGTGGAATTCTTGCAGAAACAATTGATCTATTTAGGTTATGACCTTGGTCCTGACGGTGCTGATGGCTGGTTTGGTACTCAAACCGAAACGGCATTGAAATGTTTTCAAAAAGATTCCCGGCTTCCTGCAACAGGAAGCCGGCCATCAAATACTCTCCTTTGTGTAATGTCTTCAAATCGTCAAATAACGAGAATTGATGAACCCCGGGGGGTGAGAAAGAAGCTTTAGCAACAATTGAATACAGAACAGTCGAAATGGAACAGGAAAAAAAGACATATCGAACGTATTTTGGTTCGTTTAAGGTGTCCTGTATTACAGAAAAAGTGCCATACCCCATGATGCTTCTTGATTTTAAGGATACCCCTATTTCTGAAGGAATTTATGTTGATGAAAATATTAAAATTTCTCCAACCGGAAGATTTTTACTAGTTATTGCAGAAGATAAATATGCTGGTACGGGATCTTTTGGTTTTACAGTAGCGGATCTATTAACGGAGGAAATCATTTCCGTTTATTATCATTCCCTTGAACCGGCCTGGATCTTGGTTTGAGGAATTCCGTCTATACTTGCCAATTGAAATGGATATCGGAAAATGTACTTGCTTTTAATCCTACATATGACTATCAAGGCTATCCAATTCACCCTGGTCATGATTTTCAATGGATGGAGGAATTAGGCGAACTGGCCGGAACGAGTAGTCCAATAGATGCCGGTTGGTTTGCGCTTACATTGCAACCACGTAATCCCCTTGAAAATAAATCCTATAATTGGTTTTTGGATCCTCCAAATAATGAGAAATAAAATAAGAAAACTTCTAAAAACTTCAGTTTTTGGAAGTTTCCCTCAGATGTACCATGGAGAAACTTCCTTCATTTTTAAATATATATCAATCTCATCATTTATATTATCCAGTGTAATGTTATTTTACTGATTTTTTTCCCGGGACACCCCCGCTCAATTATTCTAAAATATTTCTGAACATATAGTTGCTTTTTAGAAAATTCTTTTATAAAAATTACAGCTTATTATTATAACTTAGTCATTTCAAATATTCCACAGCCATAATTATCATTATATTCACTCAAAATTTTTTCCAGATCTTGATTTTCATTCAGATCACCTTTTTCATCGACATATGAAAAGAAATCAAATGTAAACTTTCCTTTATATTGTTGAACAATGTATTGAGGTGAAAATATTCTATGCGCATTAAATTCAATTCTTTGTGGAATTCCAATAGGAACAGAAAAATATAATTTACCGCCTGGTTTCAACATACGATATAAATTATTCATTCCTATAATATGGCCATTGAAATTTACCGGATCACCATATCTTCCCAATCCAAAATGTTCCATAGCATGCAAACATGATAATGAATCACAAGAATTAAGCATGCTGTCATCTAAATTTGATAAAAAATCATATTGAATAAAATTAATATTGTGCGCTTTGCCAACTGAAGGCCGAATATCAATTACAAATATTTCTCTAAAACTTGCAACATGAGCAACGAATCCGTCTACTCTGGAACCTATATCTATATGTTTCTGGGGATTGTTCTTAAAAATACGGTTTGCTACAAGTAAATCCTGATGAAAATAATCACCTTTTGCAGTTCCATTATTTGCATATTTTTCATCCAGACAGGGATATAGTTTCCCCAAAATAAAATGAACATCATTTGACACTATCTGTTGATGTTTAAGAACTTTTAAATCTGAATAAAATTCCTTTTTTTGGATGTAATTACGCCACGTCTTATAAATTGATCTTTTTATGGGCAAAGGAATCAGTTTCTTTGCAAAATTTACTATTTTTACCATGCAAATTTACCCCCTTAAATCTAACATGCTAAAGAATATTTTTTATATCCAGGTGATAATTACCATAAAATATCACATATTTATAGTGTTCACAACAAAAAACCGAGTAAGTTGTTCAAAAAAATAATCATTTACCCGATCTTGGTATAATGTACGATTAAGGCAGCAGTTTTATTCGCAGGTGGGTTTAATCCTTCAGCACGCTCCCGGGTGCGGGGCTCCGGGGCGTTCATAAAATCTTGAAAATGAAAATTGTATGGGTATTAAACCCGCATAAAACCCATTGGTATGATATTCCCGCCAGAATGAAGGGTATCAGGCATTACTCCTCAAATGTAACAGCATCGGCGGTATCGCCGTTAAGGTATCTTCTCTTTCCGTCGATCCAGACACAGGCCCTGGTAAATCCGTTGCTATAGTCCCTTCCTGCTGCATAAACCTTGCCATTCCTTACAACCATAGCGCTGGGATAAGCATCGCTGCCCTCCATATAAGCTATCTCCCCATTTATCCAGTAACAGGCTGAATTCTCGGTTATAATAAAAACATTATCGGCTATATAACCGTTAAAGGTATTCCCTATGGTATATACGGTACCGTTCTCTACTGCTATATCAGCGTTGTTGTCAGAAGCACGGATTCCTCTGCCGGGATCCAGGTTAACCATCTCTGTAGGTGTCCAGTAACAGCCGCCGGAACTGCTGTCTTCTAAACTGGGACTATTTACCCATCGGCCTACTGCATAGACTTTACCATCCTCAACAGCTATTCTGTTGAGCCAAGCATATGTTTGATACCCGCCACCACCAGTTAATAAGTCGATGGGAAAGAGATGATGCTCACCATTGACCCAGTAACTTGGGCTCCCGTCGATGCCTAGATCTATATGGGGCTGATACTTAATGTGCCCAATTACATAGATGTCCCCGTTCTCAACGGCAATGTCATAAAAACCATAGGTAACATCGTCTATGTCATGGCGTACCCCGTCAACCCAATAGGAACCCACATTAACCCATTTACCTGCTTTCTGGATTTTGTAGTAACCTGCCAAATATACCTTTCCGCCTGCCACGGTCATGCCATTGATCCGGGAAAAAAGTGCACCCTCGGGATGCAGGTCTGTTTTTACCCCGTTTACCGAAGACCAGGCCTTATAGGTCTTTTCATCGGTTATATCTGAACCCGATATTCCGGCCGCGTAGATCTTGCCTCTAACAACAGCAATGCCAACAGGGCAGGAACCAGCCAATGATCCTGAATCATCGGAACTTCCGGAAAGCAGGTTGTACCTTGTGCCATCCACCCAGTAACACCCGACGGTACTACTCTCCGCAGATCTAGCCCCTGAATAATAACCAGCAACATACATACCTGAAGGCATGGATTGGTTGCCATTGCCATTATCATTGTTTGAGGGATTGGTACAGGAAATAACCGTAGAACCCAACAGCAATAGGCTTATTAGTATTACCGGCAAAACATGTTCTTTTTTCATAAAAACTCCTTATTATAATTATTTTCTTTAAAAGAGTATTATTAAACGATAAAATTATATCATATTTTGACAGGCTGTCAATGTTTTTAAATCTAGAGATACGATGTCTTCAGGAATGCTTTTTTCCGGGGCTTTGTACTTTTTAAGGAATACCTCTTATTTGTACTATCATTAATTTAATATTATGTGTTTAATAGGATTACTGAACCGGGATGGATAAGAGAATAATTAAAATTAAATTTAACGGACTCGAAGAACAAATTTTGGTTAATGACAGTATTCCAGATGATTATATTAAATCTGTAATCAGGAATTTGGATAACCATTTTCGGTCAATCATTACAATAGATATTGATACCATTGAGTGGATTTATTGTCTTGTTGGAAATATTATCGATGAGCATGCATTTGGGCCCGATAAAGAAATAAAGTACGGAACAAAACATTTTGCTCCAGGGGCAAAAGTTTTCTGTTTTCCATATCAGTGGGATCCGGGTAATGGAACTCTTCTTGTGATAGGAAAAGCCCGTAAAAAATATAAATTAATAAAAGTTGTTATGCAGGTAAGGTATATTCACAATTTTCGGTTAAAAAAAGTTTATGACAAAGAAGTAATACGGGAAATGTATTACGGGTTGGGGTGGGATAATACCGAGGACTCAAAAAATCGTATAATTCAATGGGCAAATTATTTAAACGAAAACCCAAAAATGAAAATGTACAACTTGAAAGACGAAGATAACATATAAAATTAACGAACAATCCGCGGATGCATGATGTTAGCTACAGTTCTGCATATCATATTCAGATATCTTACCATTCTATTACTTCCTGCCCATAAGGAACCGTAATTTCCCATATAATGCTTTCCAGTTTGTCCGTGCCATCTAATTGTGCTCGGACATAATCACCTCCTTTTGGCAAAAAAAACCCAAAATTGATGGGTAATGATTTAATCCCTATTTTTTCCTTTAAAGCAGGCAGCGGATCATTGATATGAATATCATACAATAACGCCAGGCCGGTGTTTTCTTCCATATCAATTGTTATTTCATAAACCTGGTATGGTTCAATATCAGGACGCCAGTCTACTGCATATTTAAACATCTTTTTTTCGATATTCTGCATTGGCTCTTCCAGAAACATTTCATTGGTTAATTGTTTTGCAAATTCACTCATGCGGACTTCAGGGTTGTCTTTAAAGACTTCCTTTTTATCCTCAGCGGTAATAATAAAAAAAGTCCAGATTTCTGAATCAGTATCAAAATCACTGTATGTATCTATTGTAAATGGTATATCACGATTGTAATTTTCTTTATATTTCACAAGATGAATTGGAAAGCAGGCTACGTAATATCCATTAACCCATTGGTTGTCTATATCGGATATTTTATACCATCTATCCCATATTCCATCCTCAAAGGTATTCGAACCGCTGCATGCGAATACAGTTATTTCATCCCATGTGTTTAATTGACCTACAATCTCGCCATCCAGATTTGGGGCATTTCTAATATTAACGCGGTCGGAAAATATAAGGGCATCCATAGGTTTTATCATCTGCATTTCTATTATCGAAATTTCACTTTCCTGTATATAGACAGGGCTTTCGCTTTGAACTTCCGGAACAGAGGGTTGATCAATGTTATTATTTTTATCCTTTGAACAGCTTGTAAGTGCAATCAGGATGAAAAGAAAAAAGAGAGTTTTTTTATACATGGAATGCTCCTCCAAAAGCTTTCTCCAACAAACATTGAAGGTAAAATTATATCTGAAGTTTGTTATATGGTCATATAATAGCTACTCATTTTCCTATGCTATAGTTCGAAGCATGTTTTTCCTCAATTTTATCATACTTGCCCAACCTCCGGCCTATACGATGCAAGTGTATTTTTCCCAATTATTCCATTAATAAAATCCAGAATACCGGACCAATAGGGTGTTCTGTTCTTGTTATTTTTTCAGAATTTTCATCGTATAAATCCCATATAATATTATTGTTTTCATCAACAATATTAAATTCTGAAAAAATATCCTTCATTTTCAAATATATATCAATTTCATCATTTCTTTCACATTGGAAAATATTCCTTGCTCCTTTCAGCCTGTATTGTCCGGTTTTAGTTGTAAAATAGTAATGTACTCCATTTATTTCTGTATGCCTTCTGAAGCTGAATTGCGATATACTTTGATTCGATACAATATTTAAGTAGTAATTATTATCTGACACATTAAATATTACAAACTGTTCTTTTGAACCCATGCTCTTAAACCCGAAATAATAAAATGCAATTAATAGTGTCACCGCCAACACTATTAATGATGGAATTATCCATCTTTTCTGCTTTTTATTGCTTTCAGCCGGTGTAAAATCATTTCCATTTTTTGGATTTAATCCATATGTATTTTCGCCGGGGGTTCCATCCTCAACTAAATACATAATTAAAATGATGGTTCCCGCTAAAGGGATTAATAGCAAAAACAGTGAATATCCGCTGTGGTTTGTATCGTGCAGACGCCGGACGCTTACCGCAAGACCGGGAATAAGTACTGCAAGAGAATAGCCGATGAAAATTATTCCAAATATTTTTTCCCCGGCCGGAAGCAGTGTTAATAAACCAATTAATATGCCAATAATAAAATTAATAAGAACAAAATACCAATATTCCTTGCGCCGGGCCCGGCCGGAGAATGCCGCATATTTTTTTAAAACATTAATATACCACTCCATGATAACTCCAGTTATATCACAGTTACAGAATTATTCCATGATTCTGGCCAGGATGAACAGGAGATCCGAAAGCCGGTTCAGGTATATCAATACATCCGGGGAAATTCCTCCGTTCTGCCCGAGGGATACCGCATCCCGTTCAGTCCGGCGGCAGATGGTCCTGGATATATCAAGTTTTGCCGATACCGGTCCGGTTCCGGGAATAACAAATCCTTTCAGGGTTATCCGTGTTTCCAGCTTTTTAATGTTTCCTTCTATATATATTAGAGAATTACTCAACTTATCTCCGGCATCCGGTTGTTCCAGGGCAATTATTTCCATAATAACAAAAAGATGTTCCTGGATAACCTGGAGAATTTCCCGGACCGGACCTTTGCCTATTTGACATTTTGCCTCGCCGAGAAAACAGCAGAGTTCATCCAGACTGCCCAGCAAACAGATTCCGGGATGGTTCTTTAAAACCCGTTTGCCACCGGCCAGGCTGGTGGTTCCGTCATCTCCGGTTTTGGTGGTAATGCTCATGACTGGTTCTCCAGTCTTTCAGGAATGGAATTGATAAAGGATTCCAGCGCGGCCCGGGTGGAAAATGCTCCCTGGAAAAACAGGGGACCCCCGCCGCCCTGGCCGTCCTGGTTTTCCATCAGTCCTTTGAACAGCGGCCGGATATCGATTCCTTTTTGGGAAGCCAAAACGGAAAACCTTTTGTCCCCGGCGGATGCAAAGGCCAGGATGCAGCCGCACATTTTCTGGGCAGCCTTGGCGGTAAGAAAAGCTTCATCCTGGGAAATGTCCGGAAAAAGCTTTTTGTAAATTCTTGTACTATCCGTACTGTTGTACAATCCCTCATCCAAAAGCAGCTGGACAGCCCTGAGCTGGGCAAGTTCCATATCCTTCATATTGATGCTGTATTCCAGCTGTTCCGCCTTTTTCAGCAGGGTTTCGGCGGCGGGAAAGATTTCCTGGATAGGCGCATTCAGCGTCCGGGATACCCCTTCGGCCTGGACCCGCATGAGCCGGCTTTCCCGGTGGACCCTCCTGCCCGCGATGAAGGTGATCCTGGTCATGCCTTTATACCGATCAGCCCCAATAACCCGGAAGATACCCACCTTTCCGCTGGAACTCAGGTGGGTTCCGCAGCAGGGAGTAAAATCATATCCCCGGATTTCCACTACCCGGATTACATCTTCCCCCTGGGGCGGCACCCGGCGCAGGTTAAAACTATGGACGTCCTCTGGAGGGCAGGAGTGAACAATGATGGGGCAGTCCTCTTCAATAATATCCTGGACCGTATCTTCCACAGAGGCCAGGTCCTCCAGGGTAATGCCGGGTTTATCCACATCAATAGTGCTGGTTTCGTCTCCCATGTGCATGGATACGGTAGCCGCCCCCAGCAAACGGAGTATGGTCCCCGACAGGATATGCTGTCCCGTGTGCTGGGAGGATAACTCCCGGCGGCGCCGGGCATCCAGGATAAGTTCGGCCCTGCCCTGGGATAGATTTTTTGCATCCCCGGAAGAAATAAAATGGAGGATTTCATCATCCATCTCCTGGACATCCAGCAGGGGAATCCCATTGATGAATCCCCGGTCGGAGGGCTGTCCGCCTCCTTCGGGATAAAAAATGGTTTTGTCCAAAATGACCGCTGTTTTATCCTCCAAAGGCCGTATCTCCAGCACTTCCGCCGGTACGGGTTCATCCGTGGTATGGTCATAAAAGGCTTTAACAGTCCGCATAGAATGAGTATGGTCCAAAGACACGCCATGGTAAAGTGCCCCGGTTCCACGGTACCAAGTTCCAAAGGTATATGGGATGCACCGTGGGCCGTACCGTTTTATTTTTTTACATCTTTTCTTTTAAGCGGAGAAATGGTATGGATATTCATATTATCCATCATCAGTTGCTGAAATAGGAAACAGGTAAAATAATAACTATTTCATTTTTAATATTACCATGTTACAATAATGGCGTAACCGGAGGTTCTGCAATGAAAAAAGTCTTTTTCATCCCTATTTTTTTATTTGTAGTTTCGGCCCTGCTTCTGGCCCAAACCGGCGTATCTTCCCAGGATTACCGCATCGACGAAAGCGGCAAATTTTATCAGACTTTGCGCTGGGAAACTTCGAACGCGAGTTTTTACGAGGTGGAGATTGAACGGCGCAATAGCGCCGGCGATTACGTGCCCGAACTGAAAGAACGTAGCGAAGGGACCGAAATTGAAGTTATGCTTCCCCCCGGCCGTTACCGGTACCGGATTGTAAGTTTCAACGTGCTGGGTAAGGCCGCCGCGGCATCGGACTGGGTTCTGTTCCGTGTTTACACGGCGGTTACGCCTGCTGTTCAACAGTATCCTTCGCCCATTGAAGTGCTCCGGGGGGCGGAACAGTTCACCATTGTTTTAAGCGGCAAGGACATTATTCAGGGAGCGGAAATAATTATAATCAAAAACGAGAAGAATGCCGTTCCCGTGAAGGCTATTTCAGCAGTCTTTGACGATAACGATTCCCAGGTGGAAGCGTTGTTCTCCGCGGAAAATATCAAAGCAGGAAAATACAACATCACCATGGTGAACCCCGGCGGACTTTCCCAGACCATAGCAGATGTACCGCTGAAATTTGTCCGTGCCCTGAGCACACCCGTTGACAAAGGTGCCATAGAAGCGTTGGCGGGACCCTTCAGCCTGGGGGGGACAAAAAGCTGGGCGATCGGCGGGACAGGGGAATTTTTCGGCCCTATTGAGAGCGGTTTAGGCTACGGTGGTGGCGTAACGCTGCGGTATACGTTCTACGAGAGCTATAAAGACTATGGGACCCGCTTCTTTATTCCCAATTCCTTCTTTGTTGAAGCTAGTTTTGATTACGGTACCGCTTCAAAAGAAGAGACTGACGATTCAGGGGTTACCAGTACTGTAAAAATGGATACCCCTGTAGGTCTCGCAGGACTGGGTTTTCTTTATAAAATCCGTATCGGCCAGGAACAGCGATTCATCTTTAACTTCGGTGCGTCCTTAGTCTATTGTTTCGGAAAAAGATATGCGGATAACGAGCATAAAGACTGGACTGAAACACTAAGCGCCTTCGGTGTGGACGCCATCACCGGTTTTTCATTTCGTTTCACCCCTGCTTGGTCGCTTGACCTCAATATGGGAGTGAAAGGTGGTTTTATCGAAATTAAGTCCGGCGTCGGAGGATTTTACGCTGGCCTCGGCGTTACCTTTAGAAGACCGTATTAGACGGAAGCGGGCCGGCGGTTTGGTTGATGAAGTCGGCTATCAAAAACTATTTTTGTCATTGAATAGTACTATGGTTTAATCTAACCAGGTTTTAAGATCGTTTTACCAATCAAATAATTTGGGAAAAGTATAGAATGAGTTCCATGAACACCGGCGGCCGTCTGCAAAAAAGGTATCTTTATTGTCTGACCTCAGGAAAATTGGCGAACGGGGAAGAACGTATTGAATTGCATTCCGGAGTATCCCGCTACGAGCTTGGTCCTCCCTATCGGTTCGCCGCCCGTTCCGCAGAGGATCCCGGAGTTCCCGGTGATCTTTTAAAGGACCTTCCATACGCCGAGACGGCTGTCCATTTTTTTGAAGATTATGATGATATTATCACCTCCAATGAAGAAAAACGAAAACGCCAGGAAATGCTTGATGAATTAAGCGCCTATATCGACAGGACCTATAAAGAAATCAGGGAACATGGATTATATTACTGGTTCGGCAATGATAAAAATCTGCTGTTCAATTATAAAAAACGCATGTACCAGGCAGAACAGCAGTTTACCACGGAAGTGTTTTTCCGCACGCTGATTAATTTCCGTAATCAGGTCTATCAAACCGGGGAATCCCTG
This sequence comes from Treponemataceae bacterium, assembly GCA_031549725.1. Lineage (GTDB taxonomy): Bacteria > Spirochaetota > Spirochaetia > Treponematales > Breznakiellaceae > UBA937. The sequence goes on along the minus strand of JAVBPH010000011.1, from coordinate 15,020 downwards.
TTGGATGAAAGGGAATTGCTTGATTATACCCTGGAAGAATTAAAAAACAGGTTGGACATGATCATCGAACGGAGTCTGAAAACTCCCGGCGCAAGGATTCCCTTGACCGGGGAATATACCATTCTGCTGAAAAATGATCCCGCTTCCGTTTTTGTCCATGAATCGGTGGGACACCTTTTTGAAGAAGATAATTTCCGGCGGCAGACAGTTTTTGACGGGAAGATCCTTATTAATCCGTTTATTACCGTAACCGACTATGCCCATACCGCGTTTGGAAAGCCCTGCCTTTTGCCGGTTTACCTGGACAGCGAAGGAACCGAAGCGGTGGATGCGGTGCTTATAAAAGACGGCAGCATACAAACCAGAATGAACAGCCGGCAATTTGCGGAAAACGGAAACAATACCGGCAACGGACGTTCCAGTTTGTTTTCCCGGATTCCGCAGATCCGGATGAGGAATACCGCTTTGGAGGTGGAACAATCCCTGGTTGCGGATCTGTCGGTCCTCGACAATGTACTGGTGGTGGAAAAAATGAACGGTGGCTCGTCGGAGCAAAACGGTGAGGTGGAACTTTTTGTTGAATTCGGACATGAAATAAAAAAGGGAAAAACCGCCGGAGATATCAGGAACTTTGTGATCCGGGGCAATGCGCTGGATTTACTCAATTCCATTTCCGCCTGGGGTGATGATTTTACCTGGCATGGGAGCGGCTGCAGAAAAAAGGGATACGACCTGCTGCTTGCCCATGGCGCACCTTCAATTGTTATAAAAGGGGCGGTCCATGGCTGTTAGGATTATTTTTGAAAAAAAGCCCTTTTTCAAAGAACGGTATGAACACCGCGGATATACCAGGAAAACCCTGGCGGTCAAAAGCGTTCAATACGAAAATAATACATTTGAATCAAAAGATGTGGACCACAGTGAGTATTCCCTGGCGGTAAAGGGAATACAAAAAAACCTTCGTTTTACCAGCACCGTGCCGTTTTCCCGGCTTAAAACGGATGTGGTTTCCTTTTCCCGGTGCAGACTGCCCTGGCTGGTTAAAACCCGCCGTTGGGGCGGACCATTCCAAAACGCCGGGCTTGAGGATCTTTGCAGCGCCATAGTGTCCGCTGTAAATGAATCCGGTGTGAAATGCTTTATGGTTAAATGTACCCGGTCCCGGGAGCAGAAAGAGACTAGCAATTATCCTGTTAAACACCTTGACGATACTGAGTATTATGAGTTTGTTGTTGGATATCAAAGTCCGTTTTCATTTCATTATTATCATTTTCAAACTCCTTATTATCCCCAGAGGGTTGGTGAAATAGCCAATTTAGAGTACATGATTCAGTTGGATGCCCTGGACCTGCCTATTTATACGGGCCAGGTAACAGCCCCTTCCATAATCCTGGCTCCGGACGCCCAGATAGACCCATTGATGTTTTTATTGCGGAATAAGGGCAATTATCAAAGAAAGCGGAAACGTACCTATTTTGATAAGAAACTTACCGTTTCTTCCAATCCTTATAATCCTAACCATGCGGGAATATCCAAAACCGTGGACGGCAAAAAAGCAAGAACCGTAACGATGATTAAAAACGGCGTTTTGCTGCACCTGCCCCTGAACCGGGAGGAATCGAAAAAAGCAGGACAACCCTATATTCCCAATGCCTTTGGGGCTTTTGAGGTAAAGGGAGGAGACACGCCCCTGGAAACCATAATCCGGGACAGCCGGGATGCGTTGTTCATCTATGAACTCCGGGGTGAAGTCGGAGATGACGGCGGTTATTCGGGGATTATAAAAAACGGGTTTATCCTGCGGGATGGAAAATTCACCGGACGCCTGCTTAATGCGCCGGTTTTTTTTAATGTGTTCGACATCTATAACCGGATTGAGGATCTTTCAGCCGAGCGGGTCTCCATGGGATATTTTTTGGCGCCGTATATAAAATTCCGTATATAACGGTTTGTTTCTATAAATACCAAATTTGCAAGTGCGTTCTATCCGCGGGTTTTCGGTATCCGCAAAATAGCCCATCACATGGAAGCCCGGCTTAATGCCCCGCGGCAGGCTGCGGGGAGGTTCTTATGATATTTTGGCATTTACACAAAATTTAGGATACGCTCTTAAAATTTTATACTATTCTTACTTCCAATTCTTTTCCAATCGCCCGTGCTATTTTATTTAATAATTCCAATGACGGATTATAATTTCCGCTTTCAAGCCGGGATATATTTGATTGTTTGGTTCCTACCAATTCCGCCAATTCTTTCTGCGTCAGATTTTTCTCCCTCCTTGCTTGGATGATATCTTTTATTACTTCATATTCAGCTTCATTATTCTTTAATTCTTCCTGTACTTCTTTATTTTCCAGGATTATTTTCTTTGCTTTATTCCATTTCATGTTCTTTCCTCCGCATATAATCACTCATACGGTTTATTGCTATCTCCAATTCTTTTGGTGGAGTCTTTTCGGTCTTCTTTTTAAATCCATGTAATAATACACAATGATTTTCATAAAACATAAAATACAATATTCTAAATGCGTCAGAAGCAAATTGTATTCTCAATTCCCATAAAGGCTCATTATTTTTTCCTTCCATTTTTCTTACGTGGGGAAAGTATAAATCATTGCCAAATTCTTCCAGCAAGTCTATCTCTCGATATATTTTTGCCTGCTGTTTGGCATTCAATGATAATATGAAATCTAAAACAGGACACTCATCGTCAGGCTTTTCATATAATTCGATTTCATACTTCATGATTACATTATATCATATACGATATAATTAGTCAACACATAAAATTATGATTTTTTATTCGCAGGCGGGTTTAATCCAGCCTGCGGCTGGGCCCTGCAAAGAAGTGATTGTATGGCCGCTCACGCAGCCTGCAGGTACCCCGCTCTTTAGGGCGATTCTTCGAATCAACAAAAAAATTGTTTTACGGGGTATTAAACCCGCATAAAATTCATACCTTACAGAACCAACATATCCCGCTGCTTGCGGCGGGGTTGTTGATTGAGAAAACGGCTGCCCCAATTGCATCTAACAAAGTGTATAATCGCCGTCGTTGTATTCGCCGGTCGGAATGGGAATTTCGCTGCATTGGCACATTTTGTGCTGGAGATCTATGCCGCGAAAGCGTATCGTCGTTTCCTATGAAAAAGGTTCTGATAATCAAAAAAAAATTTATCTTGCCTTATTCAATCTTTATTTGGAACAGTTTCCGGATGAAATTGAAGTGCTAAAACCTGAAATCCGTCTCTGAAAAGACCTGCGGGCATGTCTTAAAACCCGGCTGTTTATACTGCCTCCCTTAGACTTATTTATATGCCCCCTCCCTGAGTGTTGCCCCTGACCTGCTAACATTGTATAATTTCCTATTATTACTATGTTCCCGGAGGTCCATGCAAATTGTTAAAAAGAGTCCGAGGCCGCAAGATCCGGCTGGAAGGTTTCAATAACCTTACCAAGTCATTAAGCTTCAATATTTATGATATTTGTTATGCCAAGTCAAAGGAATCCCAGATAGAATATCTTGAATATATCGATGAGGAATATGATTCTGCCCGGCTCCGTACTATAATTGAAGAGGTAACCCGGATTGTGGATGCCAAACTGATTAATCTTACCACCCAGGATTATGAACCCCGGGGTGCCAGTGTGGTGGCGCTGATCAGCGAAGACCATTCGGTGATGAATCAGCCGGAACAGATGAATTTTTCTGAAACCAGCATTGTGGGGCATCTGGATAAAAGCCATATTACCGCCCATACCTACCCGGAATTTGATACTGCCACGGGCCTGGCCACGTTCCGGGTGGATATTGATGTTTCCACCTGCGGGACCATCAGCCCCCTCCGGGCGCTGCATTACCTCATCTCCTGTTTTGACTCGGATGTGGTAATTATTGACTATAAGGTCCGGGGGTTCACTCGGGATACCCGGGGGGAAAAACTGTTTATCGATCATGATATTAATTCCATCCAGGATTATATTGATGAGGATGTCCTGTCGGATTACCTGGTGTACGATATCAATATCCTGGCGGATAATATTTTTCATACGAAGATGCAGAAAAAGGAACTGAAGCTGAACGATTATCTTTTTGGACCTGAAATGGAAGACCTGGACCATTCCGAACGGAAAAGGATCAGGGAATTGTTAAAAAAGGAAATGCAGGAGATGTTTGAATGTCAGAATTTTTAGAACCCGGCGAAATTCGGGAACGGTACTCCCGGACTTCCGGCTGGTTTTACCAGGCCGGAAAAATACTGTATTCGGGACACACCAATTTCCAGGATATCAAACTGGTGGAGACCGGAGAATTCGGGGCGGCGCTTCTTCTGGACGGGGCAACCCAGGTCATGGAAAAAAATGAATTCCAGTACCATGAAACCATGGTTCACCTGCCCATGCTTGCCCATCAGAAACCCAAAAAGGTCCTGGTTATCGGCGGCGGCGATGGGGGCACCCTCCGGGAGGTGCTCAAGCATAGTACGGTGGAACAGGTTGATTTTGTGGAGCTTGATGAGGAAGTGGTATCATTTTCCAGGACCCATCTTAAAATGATAAACGCCGGAGCCTTTGACGATCCCCGGGTAAAAACCCATTTTACCGACGGCAGGTTTTTTGTGGAGGAAGCTCCCAGGGCATCCTATGATATTATTATCATGGACATGACCGATCCCGCGGGGCCGTCACTGAAGCTTTACACCAAAGAATTTTTTACCGCCGTAAAGGGTCTGCTGAAAAATGAAGAGGCCCTTTTTGTGATGCACAGCGAATCCCCGGAAACAAGACCCGAGGCTTTCGCCCGGATTCACCGGACTTTAAAATCCATATTCCCTGTTGTCCGGGGGGCCTATACCTTTGTCCGGATGTACGGAACCCTCTGGTCCTTTGCCATTGCATCCGCGGCCCGGGACCCCCGGCATACGCCGCCGGATATTGTAGCCTGGAGACTCAGGGAACGGAAAATTACCGGCCTGAAATTAGTCAGCCCCGAATCCTGGAAGGCCTTCTTCGGGGAATACCCCTATATCCAGGACCTTCTCGAAAAGAAGGGTGATATTTCCACCGACAGCAGTCCGGATTTTCCCGACACCTTTGATCCCCGGGGCTAGAATCCTTGGCAGTATCCAAACTTCAATTCGGCAAACATCACATTGAAGTTGACCGCCGGCGCATTAAGAACATGCGCCTCACGGTTTACCCCGACGGGAAAACAAAAATAGCTGCGCCTCTCCATGTAAGCCAGGGGGAAATCGAAGAATTTATTTCATCGAAAATCCCCTGGATAGAAAAGCATCAGAGTAAATTCCAGAGCCGGACCCCCACGAAGGATAAATCTTTTAAAGACGGGGAGATCCATTTTGTCTGGGGCATTCCCTGTGAACTTGAAATGACCGAACGCCGGGGACATCCCCGGGTGGTTACCGAGAACCGGAGGATCATCATGACGGTCCGTCCCGGAACCAGCAAGCAGCAGAAGGTAGCCCTGCTGGATAAATACTACCGGAATCTCCTGGAAGAGGCGGCCCCCAGGTTTGTGGAAAAATGGGCGGGGCCTATCGGCGTGGAAATTGAAAAAATATTTTACCGGAAAATGAAAAGCCACTGGGGAAGCTGCAACTACACAAAGCGGACCCTCAGGCTTAATACGGAACTGGCCAAGAAAAGCCCCGAATGCCTGGAGTATGTGGTGGTCCATGAGATGATCCATATCCATGAGCCATCCCATAACAAACATTTCTATGAACTGATGAATACCTTTTACCCGGCCTGGAAAACCATCCGGAAAAAAATGAACGGATATGATATTGATTAGAGTCCACTTATAAATTTTTTTCCTGGTTTTAATATCGATCAGATAATAATAGTAATACATCCGGTGGTTGAGGCTCTCGAAACCACCAGCAGGATATAAAGCTTTTTCTTCACGGGGCCCTTCGGGAGCCTCAGGGACCGGAGATGCCCGGTGATTGAGGCTCTCGAAACCATCTGCAGGATATAAAGCTTTTTCTTCACGGGGCCCTTCGGGAGCCTCAGGGACCGGAGATGCCCGGTGGTTGAGGCTCTCGAAACCACTAGCAGGATATAAAGCTTTTTCTTCCCGGGGCCCTTCGGGAGCCTCAGGGACCGGAGATGCCCGGTGGCTGAAGCCCTCGAAACCAACCGACGTGAAAGCTTTCCTTCCCAGGCCCTTTCGACCCTTCAAGAATCTCAGGCTCCGTCAAAAATATCAATGAACCTCCCCGAGGCAGAGCCTCGGGGAGGTTCGTTCGAGAGGAAATTTATAATACCGTCTGGTTTAATACCATAACTTGTAAGCTGCGAGTCCTCTGGGCCGCGGCAAGCCGCGGGGTATTAAACCAGACTTCCGAATAAAAAACCCCGCCTTACACCGGGGTTTTTATATTAACGCCGGGAACCGATCTCGTCGGTCCAGCGTTTCAGCAGTCTATCCTTGTTGACCTTGTCGCCGTCCCAGGCCATATCCTGTTTTATGGTTTTGATCTGGTCCAGGGAAAGAGCCTGGGGATGCTTCTGGGCTCCCTTGGCTACCAGAACCAGGTACCACTGGGTAAAGAGGTCCTGGGCGCTTTTTGCTGAAAGAATCCAGTCATAGAGCCGCTTGGCATTAACCGCTTCCCTGCCGCCCTTGATCAGGGACATGGACGCCAGTTCGTAACCGGTCCCTTCCGAGGGGGCGGTGATAACCACGTTGGCCCCTTCGACCTTGAGCTTCACCTGGTCATGGGCGTATCCAATGGCGATGGGGATTTCCCCCAGGGCAACACTTTTCCCCGGGGCAGACCCGGAACGGGCGTACTGGTCAATGTTGGCATCGAGCTTTTTAAGGTAATCGAAGGTTTTGTTTTCATCACCATTGTTGAGGGTCCTGATGGTGGTGATTACATTGTAGGCGGTTCCGGAAATGTTCGGGTTTGCCATGCGGATGTACCCCTTGTACTGGGGTTTGAGAAGGTCCGCCCAGCTTTGGGGCGGGGTCAGTCCCAGTTCCTTTGCCCTGTCCAGGTTGGTTACAAAAGTAAGGGGCCCCACATAAAGACCGATCCAGTAATCCTGGGGATCCCGGAATTCCGCTGCGGTGTTCGTTGAAAACCGTGAGCGGTAGGGGGTGGTCAGTCCCTTTGATTTTGCGGTGATATGGTCCAGCCCGACCCCGCCGACCCAGATTGATGCCTGGGGATTGGCTTTTTCCGCTTCCATCCGGGCCACGGCTTCCCCACCGGAAAGCCGGACAAAGTTAACTGTAATACCGGTTTCCTTCTGAAACTGTTCAAATAACGCCTTGGCCAGGGGTTCTTCCAAGGTAGTATATGCGGATACGGAATTTTGGGCAAAAACCTCGGCGGCAAAAACCATTGCCAGGGTCAACACACAAAACAATTTCTTCATAACTAACTCCTCATGTATGTAAAGTAAAACAGGGTAAGAGAAGTTTTAATAATCGAACTGAATTGTTAAAACTCCTATAATATATATGATCACACCGAATCATCCTAAACGCAAGCCAATTAGCATATTATTGAAAGAGGATTTTTAGGGAACCGCTGATTAAACCGGTCGCAATATGCGGCCAATCAGCGGTTCTTTTTTTATAGAAAAGAATAATCGTAGAGCCGCTGTAAAATCCCGGAAATTTTATTTCCGTATTCCCTGTCGGTGGCCCAGCGTCCGGCTAAATCGTGGATGGTCGGGGCGGTACCGTATTTTACCCAGCGGTACCGGGGATCCACCAGGGTACGGTTCAGGGGTTCCGTGGAGGCATATCCCTTCAGGTGCTGCACGTGCGCCCTCACGCCGGTTTGGGGATCGGGGAAATTTTCGCCTGGTTGTCCCGGTCCAATGGAACCCAACCCGCAGAAATTGTTCATTTCCGGGGTAACCAGGCCGCCGAATTTCATATAACCTGTTTCCAGGCACATTTGGCTGAAGGCAATATCCGAATTGACCCCTTCTATCCGGGCTTCTTCAATATAAAGCCGGGCTAATAGGTAGGCCTTTTCCCTGGTTAATGCCGGGTTGGTATCGGATAAAAACCCGGCCAATTTTTCCTGGCCGATTTGCCCCTGGCCCATGATGGAAACCGGGATTTCCGGAACCGCCTTTTGGACGGGAAGCTGTTCTCGGGGAAGGTTTGCACATGATCCAAGCACAACCATAATAATGAAGCAGGATAAAAATACTTTCCGCATACTATATGTTCGGTAAAAAACACTTTCAATTGAAGCGGTATGCAGGGTGATACCTTAAATATATGTATGAAACATACGGTATACGGTGAAACGGATAACCACATGGAGGTCCGGGAGGGACAGAAACTATTAACCGCCCCCAATCCCCTGGACCTCCCTCCGGAGGACCGGCCCCGGGAACGGCTTTTCCGGCAGGGACCTTCATCCATGTCGGACCAGGACCTTCTGGCTATCATCCTGAATTCCGGGGTCAGGGGGAAAAATGTAACCATGGTAGCCAGGGACCTGCTGGAATGGCTTGACCGCCTGGACTCCGTACCCCCTGTGGAAGAACTTTCCCTGCTGGGAGGAATCGGAAAATCCAAGGCCTGTGCCATTGCGGCGATGCTGGAATTCGGGCGGCGGCGCTGGGGCCCCGCGGGGATCAGGATCAGGGAACCCGAGGACGCCTACCATGCCATCCGCCACTATGCGGACCGCCGCCAGGAACGGTTTATCTGCCTTTCCCTTAACGGCGCCCATGAAATAATTGCGGTCAGGATAGTGACCGTGGGGCTGGTAAATAAAACCATCGTCCATCCCAGGGAGGTTTTTGCGGACCCCCTGCTGGACCGGGCCAGTGCTGTTGTTGTAGCACACAATCATCCTTCGGGGCAGCTGAACCCTTCCCCGGAGGATGATGAAATCACGGTCCGGCTTCAGTCCGCTGCGGACATCCTGGGGGTCCGGCTGCTGGATCATCTTATTTTTTGTGAGAGTGGTTTTTACAGTTATTTGAAATCCAACCGGATGCAGGAATAAGGGGTGGAAGGAGGCCCCAAAAGTTAACTATATGGTGGCATGCAATACCCGTTTATTCGCAAGTCCGGTTTAAAACTCCACTGTTCATAGAACGTGCAACATAGTCGCTGGACATTAAACCGGACGGTATAATAGTTTTCCTGTCGAAGAGGCCTCCGCTTTGATACAACCCAATACTAAGGATGCCACAGGACCCCGGGGAGGCTCACTCCTGATCTCCGTCCTGCCATTCCACCGCGCCAATGTCCGCGGCATTTCCCGGGCGGCTGAATCCCCGCTGGTCCTTCGGCGGCAGCCAGTCCGGGGCTGTGGTTATTTTATTATACGCCGGACCTTCTTTTTTTATCATCAGCGTTTCCGTGGGACCGCCGTTGTTTTTCAGTTCTGCCTTTCCGTCTTTTATGTGGGTAAATACCATACTTATATCCCCGATAAAGGTGGTTCCATAATCATTATGTTGGTCCGCCGTAGTACCCCGGATAAGGTTAGCTGTACTTGAGCCATTGAAGGCGTTGCCGGAAAATTCGCTCACAGTAATACCACCCGTTATAAAGTTTCCAACGAGGATACTGCCATAGACCGTGGGGCTGCTGGTGAAAAAATTGTACATCCCCCCGCCGTTGTTAGTGGCGCTGTTACCGCTGAAGGTACAGTTTCCTACAGTGGGACTGCGGCCCGTATTGTACATCCCGCCGCCGTCGTTGGAGGCGCTGTTGCCGCTGAAGGTGCAGTTTTTCACCCTGGGGCCACTGGTAAGATTGTACATCCCGCCTCCGCTGTTGGTGGCGCTGTTGCCGCTGAAGGTACAGTCTTCCACCCCGGGATTGCTGCTGTTATTATACATCCCACCGCCGATTCCGGCAGCGTTGTTCCCGCTGAAGGTGCAGCTTTCCACCGCGGGACTGCTACTCGAATTAGACATCCCGCCGCCGTCGATGGCACTGTTGTTGCTGAAGGTACAGTTTTTCACTGCGGGACTGCTGAGGAAATGGTTGTACATACCACCGCCGCCGGTGGCGCTGTTGCCGCTGAAGGTACAGTTTTCCATTACGGGACTGCTGCTGTAATTGTACACGCCGCCGCCGCTGTTGTGGTTACCACCTCCATCCGCATTCCCGCCTGTTATGGTCACATTCCTCAGTACCGCTGTACTGTTTAAATCTGTTTCGCCAAAAAAATGGTAAAACACATGATAGCCATTATCACTCTTATCATCTTTTACACCAATATCCCCGGATAAAACCGTCGCTTCCCCCCTGGGAACCCGGTCCGGTTCATCCCCCTTGAATCCCCCGATCACGGTTACATTGTTTTTCAGGGAAAAATGCTTCTCCCGGTCTGAGGCCGGGGAAGGGATGTTAGGACTGGAATTGGGGTAATAGGTATGTCCGCCCAGGATCATCACATACTTTGGCGAAACTATGGTGGCCGTGCCCGCCGCCGCATCTATAGCCGTCTGGACATCCGCATACGCGTTCTCCCAGGAAGAACCGTCTTTGTTCCCTTTTCCGCCGGCTATTACATAGACCGTGTCAGGTAAAGCCGGGGCATAGTTTATGGTTTCCTCCCCAGAAAGATCGGCCCCCGGGGTTGAACCGTCCCCTGCGGGGTTGGAACATCCGGTTAGGATAAGAAACAGTGTAAAAAGAATAAGCACCGGAGATAGTACGTTTTTTTTCATTATCATGCCCCTAATGTGTTTTAGTTATGGTATCCGTTTTATATTCATGGTTGTTTTTAACAATGCTTGGAGACTTTACCTTGGTTGAATTCCCTTAGCCGGATTAACCGTCAAAGAGGATAAAACAGAATTTTTACCATTGAAAAGAATGTATCCCCAGTTTACTATTTTTTCAAGTGAAAAATATCTTTTTATGATATTTTATGGGAATTGCCCGGGAAAAATCTATACCAATCATTGAAACCACCTAATCCGCTCCGGAGAAATTCCTGCGGGTTGTCCCGTCGGTAAATCAAGTAGTGCCATCCGCAATTCAAATTATGGTTCATATCGGATTACACCCATATTCATCTTTTTTCATTAAAAAATACATATATCCCCCCTTCCGGGGGGTAACACCTTCCGGGTTTCGGAACTTAAAATTACAATCGGGGAACATTTATACTGCGGCCCTGGTCCGGAAGTCATACCCGCCGGCTGTTCTTTCCGGGATTGATCCCCCGGGCAACCATGTTCTGAATTGGAAATATATTTTGTGAAGGGCTAACGGCATTGCTGTAAAAAGCCCTTTGTACAAGGAGTATGTATGTTTAAAAAGTATTTTTTCATCATTGCTTTACTGTTTGTTGGGTTTGCTATTGTTCATGCCCAGATACCACCTCCGGTACCGCTGTCCCCGACACCCGCCTATACGCCGTCGAATACTAACCCGGGCGCTCCGCGGTTAAATCTCAGCCGGCAGCAAATGCAGAGGCTGTTTGAGATTTATGATCAAAGGAAATATACCGAAGCCATGTACAACGAAGGCAGAATAACCCAAAATGAATACGATGCGGAGCATGCAAAATCCTATGAAGATGCGGGCAAAATCATGGGGACACCCACCGGCGCGGACCAAATTGCATGGATCTACACTAACGGTGATTTGGAAATAGCCGATGAAAAGCTCTGGGTTTCCTGGGCGCCTGGCTGGCCTTCTGCCAAAACCATGCGCGAATGGCTTGGCTTTAGTATTCCCAGCCCCCGGGAACCAGAGCCACCTCCCAGACAAGCCGGGGCTTAATGAGAATGAAACTTACACCCATGACGGATCAGTCTATAATACTATTAAGAAACAGCTTGAAGCCGGCCTTGGCAAAGCCCTGGAACTGGACCCGGAATATGCGGGGGACCCGGTGAATCGTAATGAGTACACCCAAACGATGCACTCAACGAAAAGCGCAAACCGTAGGCCCTACTGGATCATCCTGCCCCGGTCCCGGACCGCCAATACTATTACACTTGAGTTTGAAGAACTGCAGAAAGACCCTTAACATAGCAATGGAATAGAATCTACAGGAGGAGACGTTTATGAAACGGACTTTATGTATTTTTATTTGTTTGTTTTCCTTTGGGATATCTATGTATGGCCAGAATCAGGCAAAGATTGATCAGATAACGAATCAAATGAAGCAGCTGTATGCCGATTACGCTGCAAAAAAAATTACGATTGAGGAATACAAGCAAAAAGATGCGGAACTGCTGAAGGAATTACAGGCTGCTTTTGAAGAAGGCTTTGACAGTACCCCCGTGGACGGCAAAAAACTTGAACAGCTTTACGACCAGCAATACACGCTGACCGCCGCCCACAGGGACGGAAAGATAAGCGATACCGAATACCAAACCAGGGTGCGGCCAATAACCGATGAAATAAATAAAATAATGGAAAGAAAATTAACATCATCAAATTCCGCCATAGTCCTGGAAGCGCATAATAATGTAAAAAAACTCTGGCCCGGTTCAAACCCCGGCTGGCCCCCCGCTGAAGGTAAGAACAGCGTTAGGGAAGTCTGTAATCTTGGCCCTTTTACCCAACCCTCCGGGACAAGGGCATCCTACAGCCTTTCCTTCCCCGGCGGCGGGAGTGAGCTTGGTTCAATCCGCATCTACATCACAGGAAACACGAATACCATCTACCGGGAAATGCAAAACCAAATAGAAGGGATCTCCGGCAGAAAAATGGAAAGCAAACCCGATAGCAGCTACGGAACACAGAATCTTGAAATCTACATGCCCAGGGGATCTTTTCCTCTTGATAGATACATTTACCTTGGAATAACCAAGGACAACGCCGTGCTTGTGGAGTTTCAAAGGAGATTTTCCAGCGGTCATTAATACCGGTGCTGCCTGGGTGATGCAGACAAATGCCTTAATGAGGATAACCAAATAAGGTACTAAATATTGACTACTATGACTAAATTCTGGTACATTTAAAGTGAGGTGTATAAATGATAAATCTTACCGAAGATATAAAACCTATTTCCTATGTAAAAGCCCATACCGCTGAAGTTTTAAAGCAAGTGGAGGATAAGCAAAATCCCTTAGTAATAACCCAGAATGGTGAGGCAAGAGCGGTCTTAATGGACGTAAAGCAATATCAGAATCTCATGGATTCAATAAATTTATTAAAGATATTGTCTATTGGGGAAAATGATATAAGGAATAACCGGATAATAAAACATGAAGATTTAGATAAAAAAATCCAGGCAATATTGGACTGAAAAATGGCATATTCAATAATTTGGTCTAAGGATGCCGGGGATGAATTATTTGAAATTGTCTCATACATAAAATACAGAACAGGTATTAATGCGGCAAAGAATATTTATTCAAAAATAAAAACAAAGATTGAGAAGATAAGTGATCATCCAAAATCCGGAAAGGCGGTGCCTGAATTAAAGGATATAGGAATGAATGATATCTATCAAATTATAGAAGGACCCTGGAAAATTTATTATAAAATAGAAGGGAATAAAATATTGGTATTGTCCGTACTCGATGGAAGAAGGAATATGGAAGAAATTTTATACAAGAAAGTAATAGACGGAAAAATAAAATAGTCCTAAAAATTAACAAACTACACTATACCTTCGCAAAGAAAAAAATACAGAATATCTGCCTTGACAGGTTTTTTGGACATGTACTATATTTTGTTCTGTCAATCCAGGATATTTGGATAAAAAAGGAGATACCTCGTATGAAACATGGAAAATTGCTGTGTCCTATGATACTTTTAGTTCTTTTGACTGGCTGTTCAAGCACTTCAAAAGTAAAATTTGATGATCTCAATTCAAAAAATTTTATTGTTGATTCCATAAGTCTGCAGTCCTATACCGCTATCAAACAGGATATACCGGATTTTATATCTTCGCTGCCGGTTTCGGAAGTTGCGGGCCTGCTTGAAGCCGAATACGGTATAAACATTGATACGGACTTTTTCGCGGACGGGGAAAAAGTCAAGGCTAATATAAAGCAGGCTTCCGCCAACGGCAATTCTCTGCCGATCTGGAATGTGAACTTTGAAACAGAAAACCCCCAAAGGGTAAGCATCACCTTTATCAGATCACCTAATACTCCCAAATTACAGGTAAGCGCAAGTCTTCTGGTTTATGATGGTGATCAGGTTTCCCAAAGAACCGGAAAGGAATTTTCCCTGGACTGGTCCCCTTATGAGGTTATTGCGGACAGGGAAACGGCGGCCATCCTGACCATTGGAAAACATATTACCGTTATAACTGCGAATGACGAAAACTTTACATTATACGAAAAAAATAACAGCGCCGGAAAAAATGCTGTCTATATTCCTTCCGGAACCGAATATGACTTATTATGCAAAATCGATGATCCCGGCGTTTTTATGCTTTTCGATCCTGCAACAATAACTAATATCCACTGGAAAGGTACACTCCAGGCGGGTAAAAAATATAATTTAAGCTACAAGATGGTCCGCAGCGGTTCCGCAGATAAATGGACCGCCAATTGGGTTTTGGAAGAAGTCCAGTAAGTATTGATCAGGTTTTCAATAAGCCGTAAATCAACAGGAATTTTCCGCATTCAGCCGGGAAATTCCTGTTTTTTTGGTTCCGGGCGGAAGAAACGGGGATTAGATAAAAGAACGCTCCGGGATTCTCCGCGCAGATTGTATTGCGGCGTCCCCCCGGAGCGTCATTATTTCCTTATTTGTTCAGCCGGAAGATTTGGGGGTCCCCAAAAATTAATTGAATGGGGACCTAACTAACCGTTTATTCCGGATCTCCGGCCTGCCATTCCACCGCGCCAATGTCCGCAGCAGTTCCCGTCCGGCCGAATCCCCGCTGGTCCTTTGGCGGCAGCCAGGCCGGGGATGTGGTTATTTTATTATACGCCGACCCATCTTTTTTTATCATCAGCGTTTCCGTGGGACCGCCGTTGTTTTTCAGTTCTGCCTTTCCGTCTTTTATGTGGGCAAATATCATACTTATATCCCCGGTAAAAGTGGTTCCATAAGCATTATGTTGGTTCGCCGTAGT
>JAVBPH010000048.1:0-55293 GCA_031549725.1 Treponemataceae bacterium | reverse complement strand
GGGAGAAAGGAAGTATTGAAAACCGTATTGGGATGCTGCGCAGATTTTTTCCTAAAAAAACCAATTGAGCCTTGATTTCCCAACGGCAACTAAATACTATCATTAACAAGATTAATAACAGGCCTATGGAGTGCCTGGGGTACAAAACTCCTTACCAGGTCTTTGTCGCACTTCGCTCTTGAATCCGGGGATTACTCTTTATCGGAAATGCAGGCAATGTGAAACTGTATCTGATTGTGGCGGTCTGTGTATTTTTATCTTTTGCATTTTCCCTGGTACAGATGCTGTTCAGCCAAATCAAGAAAAGAAGGCTGTTCATGTCCATAATTATTTATGCGATTCTTTTTGTGGTTCTTGGAAATGGAATATACCAGGCAATTTATCAATTATATTTAGAGCCCTAGAGTTTATACGATGTTTTGTTAACCGGGTAAAGTCTTTGCGCTTCAAAGACCAGAACCGGCAAAGTGTGCCAAGATCAGCCGTGGAAACCTGGTGTATGATCCAGGTGAACGCTGTTACCACTGGTGGATACTCCATTGTTGGTCTTCTTCATACCATCGAATACCACCGATATCAGAATTTCTATTTGCAGTTTTAGTAATTTTTTTCCGGACTACAACCCTGCTTGTTACAGAATCTCCGTTTATATCTATCACTAACATATCAGAATGATATCCATTAAATAATATTGCATATTTACCATCTTCCATTGGAACCCCAAGGGGCATTGTCCTTGTCCGGTTATCCCTTAAAAAGGGGACATCAATATTTGGATCGTAAATTTCTGCATATGAATATGATGGGGATTCATATACAATTAACCTTCCATCCTGATTCTGCGGGTCAACAATAAGTACATAATAAATATGTATGGGAGGCGATTTATCAATATCTGTTCCAGTTTTTGCTCTCTGCTCCTCATAGTAAATAGTTGAATTAATATTAACATTCCAAAAGAAAGCCCGACCTCCATCAAATTTCATAATATCTTCATTTGACAGTTCCGGATTCTCCATTTCTGGATAATATTTCATTATATAAATTAAATATGGACGATGACTTTCCTTATCCACCTTCTCAAATAAGGAAAATATTTCCCCATAACTCTGAAGCCATACATCAATGCACAAATATTTGTCATCCAATACATGATCTACCCAGACTTCTGAACTTTTCACCCGGTCCGCTTTTACACTAACGCACCCAATACATATACAACAGAGACAGCTTACTACAATTGTTTTGATAACTGCATGATTTTTTAAACCGTTCATAAAAATCATCCTTTCCATAAAGTTTTCTTAATTTATTCGGAAGTCTGGTTTAATATCCCGCGACCCGCTCGCCGCGGGGAGGCTCATTAATGGTTATATGAAAAAAATCCGAACAATTTTAATTTTTTACAATTTCCAAATACTCAGCCGCTGTCATTATTTTTATTTTTTTATATTCCTTTAACTCCAATAAATCATTATCTCCGGTTATTATGAAGTCTGCTTTTCCAAGAAGCGCACATTCCAATATCTTATCATCTTCTTCATCCCTGGATATACCTTTTACGGTTCCCTTAAGTAGCATTTTAACAGACACTTCTTCAATTGATTTTATAAAATATTCTATATGATTTTCTTCTAGTTTAAATTTTGGTCTTCTCATTACTGAGGATATTTCTTCCAATATTTCATTACAAATATATAACCGATCTATTCCTTCAATTATTCGCTCAAGCACCCTGCGTTGATTTCCATTCCAGAAAAATGATGAAATGAATATATTTGTATCCAATACGATTTTCATTTCTTTTTTCTGTTATCTTTTATTTCATTCATTATATCTTTCTCGGATATTTTATTTTTTGAAGCGGCACTTTCCCCGTAGGTAAAAATACTCTGCCATTTTTGCTTTCTTTCAATGTACATTCGAGCTGCTTCCCTGATTAATTCTGAACGGGAACGGGCTTCCATTTTTGCTATTTTATCTATTTGTTCCAGTAAATCTTCCTGAAACGATATATTTACTGTTGATACGGCCATATATATCTCCTTTTAATTAATATACAAAGTTTGTATGTTAATGTCAACTTTAAATACAGGGACTTCTAAAAACTGATGTTTTCAGAAGTTATCCTTAGATGAGATGTACCATGGGGAATATTTTTTATTCGCGGACAGGTTTAATACACGCTGCTTGCGGCGGGGGTGCTGATTAATTCTATTTCATTCAAAATAAAAATGATAAATTTTTTCCAGGTCTTCTAATCCTGTAAAATCTATCCATACTGCTTCTTCAAATTGAATGGTACAGTCCTTATTTATACGGAAATAAGAATAAAAAGTACCCGCCGGAACTCTGCTTCGAAGTATTATTAACACTGTCCCATCAGTTTTAGAAAGAGCGAACGAACAACCATTCCATTTTCCACTTAATCCAGTTATTAAAATATCGGTTGCTATTCTTTTGCCATTTATATATATGAAGATATCATTGATTCCATCCAGTTCCCAATAATCACCATCAAAATTTGAAATCCGGCTGTAAACATAATCATATATACCATTGCCGTCTATATCTATGCTATCCCTAAAAAAACTTACCGCAATATATCCGCCAAAAATATACCCTTCCATTTTATCTTTTTTAATTTTATACCAGTATCCCCAGACATGATCTATTTCTTGTACAACATCTGTCCTTTCTGTTATATATATTTCGTCATTAAGCTTTAATTGTTCTGTAATACGACTGTTTAAACTCGGGTGTGAATAAATATTGACCGAATGTTCTAAAATGAAATAATAATTAAATTTTGGAGGAAAAGTCCATATTTTTGATGGCTGAGCATATAAAAACGGTGAAAACAACAAAAAAAGACAACATGTTAATATTTTTCCATTAATTTTATTCATATTAATGATTAATGTTATATGAATGAAATGACTTGTGTCAACACATTTCACAAGTCTTTAGCAAAATGTCATTTAACGTCCGGGTTTATACGACGTTTTGCGGCGGTATAATAGGGCATTGCGCAGCAATGACCGCCGCCGCAAAATGCGGGTGGAGTGAGCCGTGGGAACGCAGTGATCTAGGCAAACGGAACCCCGAGGAGCGCAGCGACGACGCGTATAAACTTTGTTAGGTGCAGTTTTGCCTGCACGCTCACATAAAGTCTTGTATGTATATCTTTGGGTTTATGATCTTTGGCTTCTTTATTTTTATATCTTCAAAATCTTTGTCACCAGTTATCAGTATATCCGCTTTTGATTCTATTGCGGATGCTAATATAGGTAAATCACAATCGTCTCTTATATTTGGATATATTTCTTTATCAAATTTATCAAGGTCGATTAATTCATACTGCAAGCTATTTAGGAAAGAATTCATTATTTTTATACGATTTGGGAATTTTCTCTTACATACACTTCGTAATTCTTCTAATGTTTGTTTACATATAATCAACTCATGATTTACAATTATATGTTCAAATACTTTTGCGATTATTGATTCAGGAAATAAGCCCGCAGAAATAATTATATTTGTGTCAATAAAAACCCGCATATAAATTACTTTTTCTTACGGAGCGTCTTTATATATTTAGTCACATCATCGGAATCTTTGAATCCAGCCTCTTTAGCAGCTCCTTTCATTTCTTTTTGAAGAACTTTTAATGCAACAGATGAAGAATTTTCAAAATAATATTTTCCGTTTTCTTTGAAAAATATAATTTTATCCCCTTGTTTTATATTTAGCTCTTCACGAATATCCTGAGGGATCGTTATTTGACCTTTTGATGTTACTTTGGCTATTTCCATCCTTACTTTCCTTACATGTAAGAATATACATAAATCCATGACGTTTGTCAAGGAAGTAAAAATTTCATAATATTTAATAAAGCTGAAAAAATTGAAAAAATCTCAGGCAAAATTGCACCTGTCTATTTCTTTGACGTAGTCTTTTTCAAAGGAGCTTTCTTCTTCCCATCCTTCTTCTGGTTATAAATCTCCTGGTCAAACAGAATGGAAAAAACCTCATCCGCCTGCTCCACGAACACGGCTTTTATACTGTTTTTTATTTCCTTGTCCAGTTCGTTCCATTCGTCGTGGTTGTCCCGGGGCAGGATGACCTGCTGCATGCCGTTCCGGATTGCCGCCAGGACTTTTTCCTTTAATCCTCCGATGGGCAGCACCCTGCCGGTTAATGTCAGCTCCCCGGTCATGGCGATTCCTGCCTTGGGCGGAACCTGGCAGAGGGTGGAAAGCAGGGATGAAGCCAGGGTTATCCCCGCGGAGGGTCCGTCCTTGGGGATGGCTCCCTCGGGAACATGGATATGGAAATCACTTTTGGCAATGTCCGTAATGGTGAAATTGTACTGGTCTTCGGTACTGCGGAGGTACGAAAGGGCGATCCGGGCGCTTTCCTTCATTACATCCCCCAGGTTTCCGGTCATGATCAGTTCACCCTGGCCTTCAAACTTGGCGGTTTCCACCGGCAGGATGGTCCCCCCGGTTTCGGTCCATGCCAGGCCGTAAAGCACCCCGATCCGGGCCTCCTTATAAACCACATCATCCTTGTATTTTTTTCTGCCCAGAAGTTTTTCCAGGTCGGAAATCTTAATCTGTTTTTTGAATGATTCGATGGGTTTCTCCGGGTTAACCCCATATTCCTTCTTTACCGCCTCCCGGGCGACCCGCCGGATGCACCGGGCTATTTCCCTTTCCAGACCCCGGACCCCGGACTCCATGGTCCAGTGCCGGATGATTTCCAGAAGGGTATCATCGGTGAAACTGATTTTTGCGGTGGACAGGCCGTTCTCTTCCATTTCCTTGGGAACAAGAAATTGTTTTGCAATGGCCAGTTTTTCCATCTCCCCGTAACCGGGAATTTCAATTATTTCCATCCTGTCCAGAAGAGGATAGGGGATGGTATGCAGGGAATTTGCGGTGGCTATAAACAGGATCCTGGATAAATCGAAGGGCACCTCCAGGTAGTGGTCGGTAAAAGTTGAGTTCTGCTCCGGGTCCAGCACTTCCAGCAATGCCGATGCGGGATCTCCCCGGAAATCATTGGACAGTTTGTCTATCTCATCGAGCAGGAACACCGGATTCATGGTTCCCGCCTTTTTCATGGACTGGACAATTTTTCCCGGCAGCGCCCCCACGTAGGTTTTCCGGTGTCCCCGGATTTCCGCTTCGTCCCGGACACCTCCCAGGGAAATTCTGACAAAGGTCCTGCCCAGAGCCCGGGCTACGGATTTTCCCAGACTGGTTTTTCCGGTACCCGGGGGCCCTACAAAACAGAGGATGGGTCCCTTGATACCCGCATTTTTGGCATCCCGGGAGGTAAGCTGCCGGACCGCAATAAATTCCAGGATCCGCTCCTTGGCCTTTTTCATATCAAAATGATCCTGGTCAAGAATTTTTTCCGCCTCCCCCAGGTCTCCCGAATCCCGGGTCTGTTCGCTCCAGGGGAGATCCTGGATCCATTCAAGGTAGGTCCTGAGAACCCCCGCTTCCGGGGAAAACTGCTGTAATTTTTTAAGCCGGTTTACCTCTTTCCTTGACTTGGAAAGAATTTCCTCCGGCGGATTTTTCGATTCAATGGTTTTTTCTATCTCGGCAAATTCATCTTCCGCACCGTCTTTACCCAGCTCCTTATTGATTTCCCGGAGCTGTTCATTGAGGATATATTCCCGCTGGCTTTTTTCCATCCGGCTTTTGACTTTCCCGGATATCTTTTTCTGAATCCCGAAAATTTCATTTTCCAGTTCCAGGATATCAAAAATAGCGGACATCCGTTCCTTGGTATTTTCAATGCTCAAAAGGGGAATTTTCTGTTCGGGCCTTATAGATACCGCATTGCAGACAAGATTTCCCAGCCGTTCCGGGGTATCCGCATTTTCCACAGCGGTAATGGTGTCGGTGCTTATTTTTTTTGAAAGTTCCGCATATTGGGCAAATGATTTCTGGACGTTCCGCATCAGGGCCTGCAGTTCCGGATCCTCCCCGGAGCCCGAAACATTAATGGGAATAGGATTTATCCTTACATAAACACATTCGTTTTTTTCAACAGCCTGGATGATTTTTGCCCGGTATTCACCCTGGAGTACAATCCTGTAGGTTCCATCCGGGAGTTTCAGGTGCTGGATGATTTTGGCGGTGCTCCCTTCGGAATAGTATTCCCCGGAATCCCCGGAAAATTTTTTGCAGACCGCAAAAAGGTAATAGTCCCGTTTAAGGGCTTCTTCCACGGCCTTTATCCCATCCTTATAGGTTATAAAGATGGGAACCATGGTATTCGGGAATAAAACCATCCCCCTTAAAAGTAAAAGGGGGAATTCTTCATGCTGGTTTTTACCTTTCAGGACAGAAAGGAATTTCATGCAGTTTTCTGAAGCGGATGAATTTCAGGGGGTTCCGATTTTTCAACCACATCCTTGGTAATGACTACCCGTTTGTGGCCTTCCATGGACGGAAGTTCAAACATGATATCTGTCATAAGCTTTTCAACGATTGCCCTAAGTCCCCGGGCGCCGGTTTTCTGCTTAATTGCGGTATCCGCAATTGCATCGATGGCGTCTTCGGTAAATTCCAGGGCAACATCATCAATCGCCAGGGATGCCTGATACTGTTTTACAATAGCGTTTTTGGGTTCCGTAATAATTCTCCGCAGATCTTCCCGTTTTAATTCTTCAAGACTGACGGTAATAGGAAGCCTGCCGATAAACTCGGGTATCATACCAAAACGGATAAGATCATCCGGGTGCAGGGCATCAAAAAGTTCCTTGGTGTTGCGTTCCTTGGAACTCTTGGCTTCCGACCCAAAACCAATGGGCGTTTTAACGGTCCTCTGTTCGATATATTTATCCAACCCCACAAAGGCTCCCCCGCAAATAAAGAGGATCCCCGTGGTATCCACATGGATCATTTCCTGGTTAGGATGTTTGCGTCCCCCCTGGGGCGGTACGGATGCCACGGTGCCTTCAATTATTTTGAGCAGCGCCTGCTGGACCCCTTCGCCGGAAACATCCCGGGTGATGGAAACATTCTCACCCTTCCGGGCAATCTTATCAATTTCATCAATATAAACGATACCCCGTTCCGCGGCGGCAATGTTTCCGCCGGCGTTCTGGATCAGCTTAAGCAGGATATTTTCCACGTCTTCGCCCACATAACCGGCTTCGGTCAGGGTGGTAGCGTCAACAATCGCAAAGGGTACCTTCAATTTTTTTGCCAGGGTTTTTGCCAGCAGGGTTTTGCCCGTGCCCGTGGGACCAATCATGAGAACATTGGATTTTTCAATTTCCACATCATCCGGACCGGTGGCCGGGTTGGCAATACGTTTGTAATGGTTATAAACCGCCACGGACAGGATCTTTTTTGCATCATCCTGGCCAATAACAAACATGTCCAGGTATTCCTTTATTTCCTTGGGAGTGGGGATTTCGCCGGTAAACTGGTTGGAAAGATCATGGTCTTCTTCCAGCAGAATTTTACGGCAGACTTCCACACATTCATCACAAATAAATACATAGTTGGGCCCGGCGATAAGACGCCTGGCCATATCCGCACTTTTACCGCAGAATGAGCAAACCCGGTCGGATGCACCGCCCGACCCATTACGAAGTTTTGCCATGCTTTTCCCTCACAAATACCTTGTCGGCCACACCGTATTCCACTGCTTCAGGGGCGGACATGAAAAAGTCCCGTTCCATATCCCCGGCGATCTGTTCCGGGGTTTTCCCGGTGTGTTTTGCGAAATATTCAATAGTAAGCTTCTTCAGCCTGATAATCTCTTTTGCCTGGATATTGATATCCCTGGCTTGTCCCTGGGCTCCGCCCCAGGGCTGGTGGATAAGTACCCTGGAGGAGGGAAGGACGGACCGTTTCCCCGGACTCCCCGCGGCCATTAAAAGGGCGGCCATACTGGCAGCCTGGCCTATACAAATGGTGTGTACATCGCTTCTTACATACTGCATGGTATCGTAAACCGCAAGACCCGCGGTCACCGAACCACCCGGTGAATTAATGTAAAAATTGATATCCTTTTCAGTATCCTGTCCGTCCAGAAACAGAAACTGGGCCACAATCATGTCCGCGGATATATCGTTTATTTCACCGTCCAAAAAGACAATCCTGTCCATTAAAAGCCGGGAATAAATATCGTATTCACGTTCCCCCATACCGGTTTGTTCAATAACCCGGGGTGGATAATAACTCATAAATTCTTTCATCCTTATAATTTATCCGTTTTTTTGAATTTTATCCATTGTTTTGGATGAGATCCAGATAATTCTTCTTTTCGCCTTTTTTGAATTTGCTTTCCGCAAACATCAGGTCAAAGAGCTTCTTTTCTTTGATATCTTCTTTAAGATATTCCTTCATGTTTTCATTATCGTAATATTTCTTGATTTCTTCTATAGTTGCCCCTGAATTTTCCGCCATTTGCTCCATTTCTTTGTCCGCTTCTTCATCGGTGGCTTCCAGATTCAGGTCCTTCATCAGGGTTTCCACGATAAGCCTGCTTTTCAGGGCTTTTTCCGCATCCGGCCGCCATTCGTCCATGACTTCATCCATGCCTTTTCCCCCGGCACTGAAAATCTGGACCAGCTGTTCCTCGGGTACATTAAATCTCCTGGCCAGATTCCTCATCCGGGCATCCAGCTCCAGCCTGACCATGGATTCCGGCAGGGTAATGGGAGTTTTTTCCAGTACTTTTTCCAGGATTGCATTGGTTTTCCGGTTCCGGAGCTGGTTTTCCAGGTTTTTTTCCAGCCTGTCCTGGATGTCCTTCTTCAGATCATTCAGGGTTTTGAATTTTTCATTCACATCCTGGGCAAGATCATCGTCCAGGTCGGGGAGTTTCTTTTCCTTCAGGGCGGTAAGGGTGACCCGGAGTTTTTTCGTTTTTCCCGCAAGAACCGGATCTTCAAAATCATCAGCGTACTGTTTTGTTACGTCCCTGGTTTCTCCCTTCTTCATCCCGGTAATTTCATCATCCAGTTTATAAATATTGCCGCCGGTTCCCAGGGTAAATACAAAATCCTGCCGTTCCGTACCGGGTTCGGGGACACCCTCATCATCCAGCTCGCAGTAATTAATGGTTACCACATCATTTTTTGCGGCGGCGGCTTTTTCGTCCTTGTCCAGCACCAGGGAGTTCCGGTCCCGGATTTCTTCGAGTTCCCGGTCAATATCGGCCTTTTCCACGGATACCTGGGGGATTTCCACTTCCAGGCCCTTCCAGGGACCAACCTTGACTTCAGGAAGAATGTCATAAGTCACGGAGAAGGTCAGGTCGCTGTCGAGATCAACCTTGGGTTCATCCAATACCTGGGGAGTTGAATAGGGCAGGGGCTTATTTTCCTTTTCAAAGGATTCATCTTCCAGTATTTCCTGGATAGCATGTTCCATAATATGCCCCAGGGTTTCTTCCTTCAGGGCATCCCCGAATTTCCGTTCCATAACTTCCACCGGGACCTTTCCTTTCCTGAAGCCGGGGATTTGAATGCTTTTGCTGTATTTGCCCACCAGATCATTGTATTCCGAACGGACATCCTTTTTGTCCACGGTGACGGTTAATTTTACGGCTGAATTCTCTAGCTTGGTGATTTCTTTGGATTGGACCACGATTTTCCTCTTTGTATGGATGTAAAACCAGGTGAAACTTCTGGTTATGAAAAACGGCCTCCAGGAGGACCGCCTTCCGTTTTTTAACGGAAATAGATGCTCAACGCTTATCCTTTACAGGAACCACCCCAAAACCGACGCTTTGGATGGTTCAATTACAACTCCATTCTATTTTAACAGAATTATCTCTGTCAACAGATGCGGTTATCATACATTTTCCGGTATTTTTAATCAAAAATCCTGGAGTTATAAAATACTTCTATATAATATACCATAAATTAGACATAAAGCCTAGATATTAAAGTCATTTTCAAAACCCGGTTAGCTTTGAACCAGCCAAATTATAGTAATATTTTACCGCCCAAAAGATAAAATGAAGAAAGTTCCAAAGGATTTTATCCCGGTTTCCGGCGGTTTTAAGATCCTTCTCAGGTCTACCCTCTATTATTCAGGAATAAAATCAACAACCCGCCGGCGAATAAAAAAGCCATGGAAATCTTTCCATGGCTTTTTTAAAGCGGGAAACGGGAGTCGGACCCGCGACATCGACCTTGGCAAGGTCGCGCTCTACCACTGAGCTATTCCCGCAAAAAATACATTGCATCCATTGATGAATGCGAGAGAAGGGACTTGAACCCTTATGCCTAAGGCACCAGATCCTAAGTCTGGCGTGTCTGCCAATTTCACCACTCTCGCGGCTCAAATTCCCTTAAGGAAACACCAATATATGTATGGTACATATATTAACCCTGCTTTAAAGAAGCGCTGATCCATCAGCCACAACGGTGATGGCCGTTAATCAAATCTCCAAAAACCCGGCAAGGACCCGGATTGACTTCAAGTTAATCAACGCTTACTTAAAACATAGATTTTTGAAGTTTACCGATATTGGATACGCCTGTCAATATAATATATTTGGATAATATTTTCCGGAAAAGGGATTTTTTAAATCTATCATTATCCAGTTTCCGTTTCCAATAGTATTTCGTATTATAGATACATAAAGGAATTATATAATTGATAATTTCCATTTCAAAAGGAGTTAATAATCACATGGAAAAACAGAGAAAATATCAATTTTCATGGGAAGATACAATTGGCAGGAATATGGACCAGGCCCGGCCCAGTCTTGGTGAAAATACAAGTATTCAGGTTTACAGGCTTTTTCAGTTTACCCTGAGGGATATCCTGGAACAGCAATACGGGACTGAAATGGCGGATATCCTTTTTAAGGAAGCCGGGTTCCTTGCGGGAAAATCATTTTTTGATCATTTTTTGAAAGACTCCAATGATCTGGGGACCATGGTGAATGAAATCCAGAAAATGTTCATTAAGCTTGGTATGGGTATTTTCAGGGTCGAATCCGCGGATCCCGAAAATGGGCACTTTATATTTACGGTGGATGAAGACCTGGATTGTTCCGGCCTTCCGGATACCGCGGAAGAAATCTGTGTATACGATGAGGGGTTTATTAAGGGTATTTTGGATTCCTTTACCAAAAAGAATTTCGATGTAAAGGAAATTGACTGTTGGTGTACCGGAGCAAGGACCTGCAGATTTGAAGCAAAAAACAAGGTATGATACTGGTGGTTATCAATTTTAAAAAATTGGATTACCAAAACCTATAAAGCCGGGGATTTAGTAACCGGACGGTGGAGTTATGAAAAGACAGGATTATCAGGAATCAAACGGGGGCCAGGCGGTACTTAATGAACAGGAATATACAGCCCTGGAACATATAAAAAACCTTCTGGATAGTCCTATAGTTCCAGATCTTGATGATTCCCTGGCGGAAATGCCTTTTATGGAAGCCATACATAATCAGCTCATCGAAATAAGAGAAATATTATATTCCTTTTCCAGGGGTGACCTCTCGCCGCAGATTAAAAGCCGGGGATATATTGCGGGCAGTATTAAGGCTCTCCAGGCCCATTTGAGGCACATGGTCTGGCAGGTAAAGCAGGTCGAACAGGGTGATTTCAGCCAGCGGGTACAGTTTTTGGGAGAATTTTCATCGGCCTTTAATAATATGGTAATCCGGCTGGATACCGTTCTGAAGAGCCTGCAGAAAAAAGAAGAGACCCTGACGGAACTGACGGATAATCTCCGGAACGAAATGAACCTCCGCGAGAGTGCCATGGAAGCCCTCCAGGAAAGCGAGGCCCGGTTCAAATATCTGGCCAACCATGATCCCCTGACGGGAGTTCTTAACCGCCGTTCATTTTTGGGACGGGCTGACAGTAAGCTCAGATTAGCTGCGGAGCATTCTATTCCATGCTGTTTGTCTATTATGGATATCGATCATTTTAAAAATTTTAACGATACCTATGGCCATCCCGCAGGGGATGAGGCCCTAAAGCATGTGGTCAACACGGTTTCCCTGGTGTTAAGAAAAGGTGATTTCATGGGGCGGTACGGCGGCGAAGAATTTGTTTTCCTTTTTTACAATGCGGGTATTGATATAAGTGCCATCATTGTTGACCGGATCAGGGAAGCCATAGCGGCCAATCCGGTACTAATTGAAGGTATGTCCGTGCACATCACCGCCAGCTTTGGGGTCAGTACGAATATTACCGGCGGTGAATCCCTGGGAACCCTGATCAGCCGGGCGGATGCAGCCCTTTACGAAGCAAAAAGTTCCGGCAGGAACAGGGTGGTTTGCAGCAAGTAACAAGACCGCTGCTGCTTTGTTGGCTATTATCTTGGGGATAATTTCCCCTGACTGTCTATTGCCCAGGAATCATCCGAAATTTTAAAACGGTGATAAAACTGGTTGACTCCAATCCCCGAAAGAACCGGTGTTTCCGGAACAAGTTCCTGGGGTGTAATAGTTGCCGCCGTTCCGGTGCCGGATAAATTTCCGGTAAGGTGGATTGTTTTTCCTTCGGCTAAATACACATCATTTTCCGGATTGATAAGGGCGCTGCCCCGAAAAGAAAATGTGCCGTTATGTATATATACCCCCCCGCCGGAACCCGCCGCGGAATTTCCCTGGATAATCCCGCCGTTCATACTAAAACTTCCGCCATCGGTTAAACTCACCCCTCCGCCGTTCCCTGTTCCCCGGGTATGATGATTTCCGGAAATAACCACACCCTTGTTCATTTCCACCCTGCCGGTCCCGGATACCGTAATAAGGGCGGCATTATTGCTGTTTATTCCCTGGATGATCAGTTTTTTCCTGTCTCCCACAGGGCCAAGTTTCAGGGTAGTCCCGGATCCTATGTTAAAAAGACTACCCTGGGGGCTGCCCAGATTTAAGGTCCAACTATCATTTGATGTAATGGTGATGGTTTTATTTTCCGGAAAGGAAAACGGCACCATGGTTGCATTATCCACAAGAACAAACACTGTATGCACATTGACGGGATTCATACTTGAAAGGGCTGTCAAAAAAGGTATGGGATCCTCCGGGGTGAATCCCTGGCCGTTTCCATTATCGGATATAAAAAAGAGTTCGCTGGTCCCATTGTAGGTAAAATGCGACGTGGCGGTTAATTCATCGGCATTCGAAAGTGTCAGGGTTATAGGGTAGCTATTATCCTGGTATGTGGAAATACCCGAAAAGGCGGTGGTATTCCTGATACTGTCCGCAGATGATGTACTGCCCATACCGGAGGAAATTTCCCAGGGATCCCATTCTCCGGGTGTTTGATTATCAAAACTCCGGGAAAAAACTGTTTTCCCCAGGGAAGGGCAAATGATAGTCAGGGTATCCGCATCATTTATATTATTGCTGTCCAGTACAGGCTGGGCCCAAAAAACCGAGAGCCCCCTGTCGGTCCCCCTCCTGGGGCTGACATTCATAATAGTTATACCCGCGGGGTCTATATTGCATTTCATGACCGGCAGTTCAAAAATATCATTAAAGTTTCCCCCGTCTTTTATTTTCAAAGATAGATGCATCTGGATTTCATCTCCAATAAGCGGTAAAGCAGCATCTCCTTCGTCCTCATCTCCCACGGTAATTCTTACAATATCCGGAGCCTCATACACCGCAGTTATGGGAAGACTTTTTCCGGGTTCCCGGTTCTGTTCATAAAAAACCGAACAGCTGTTTTCATCGATGCTGCCCTCCAGCCATCCGCTGGCGGATGATGAAGCATTATTTATTTTTAGCACAGGATCGAGAGTATACCTTTTCGGATTCCGGAGCTGTATCTGCAGGATGGTTTCCCTGCCGGGTTCTATAATAAACCTTTTTTTGCTGTTTGGGCCTTTATAGGAAGTAATAAAATTACAATTTTCTGCGGAGGCGCTATGCAGGTATTTATCAATGTAATCCGGGACCGGTAAATTGAATGGTATACAGCCGGAAATGATAAAAGCGAAGAAGGTGAGGACGGCATATCCGGAATTCTTCATTTCCATATTCTGTATCCCCGGAGAGTAATCTCCCCATACATCTAAGGAAAACTTCTAAAAACTGAAGTTTTTAGAGGCGCCATAAGTAATTTATCATGTATATGATGGGGAGTCGAATATCCATCAGATAATTTTATCCTCTTGTAGCTTACTACAAATAATATTTTATTTATCCAATATTCCTAGGATGGGGTAATATACAACGGATATAACTCCGTTTTGATAAGCTGTAATTACCGGTTATATGAAAAACCGGAAAATGAAGGTGTCTTATTTTTGAGAACTTCTAAAAACTTCAGTTTTTAGAAGTTCCTTATGAACTATCCGAATAAAGGTCTTAATATATCCTTTTTCGATTTGATGAGCAGCAGGTCCGTGGGGTGTATATCCATTTTCAGCCTGTTCAGGGCATTCAGGTTGTCCTGGAATTCACTTTTTATTTTTGGATCCCTGGTGTTGGACATGCCGAATTCAATAGCTGCTTCCATATCGATAATACTGAAGCCCGTGGAAATGATAAACATCTTTTTAAAACCGTTATCACCCATACCGTTATTCTTAAAAACCTGGTCAATTCCCGCGGGAATATCCAGCGCCATCACCTGCTGTATTATGGATACATCCCCGGCGCCGTCAATCCTGCTGTTCAGTGCGTCCACCTCAGGCTGGAACTGTTCCATGCCAGTCATGATGGATTCAAAATTCTTGATGAAATTCATGACCGCCTGTTCATTCAGCATCTGTTTGGGCCCTGTCTGGGCAGACAGGGCTATGGGGAAAGCCCCAATGATAACCAGCCAAAGGATGCGGCGTTTCATTTATAAATCCATCAGGGCAGACATGTTTTCGCTGATCAGCTTCAGATCATCCGGATGAATCCGGGAGGTGGCCTGCATCAGTGCCTCATTGTCGCCGTCCAGTTCAAGCCCCATATCCTTGAATGATTCAAGGAACACCCTTACAAAACCCATGGAAAGGATGACAAATTTTTTATATCCGTTTTTTCCAAAGCCGTATTTTGCAAACATGGCATCCACTTCAGAGGGAACTTTTAATGCCATAATCCGGTTCATCATGGTGGCATCAATTTCCGTACCCAACTGGTTGTTCAGGGCTTCTATTTGGGCAACGTAATTATTTCTCACCTCATGGTCTATCTCTTCAGCATGGGCAATAAAACTTTCAATGTCCGTCTTGCTGAGCATTGCATCGATATGGTCCTGGGCAAAAAGGGAAACCGCTAAAATTGAAAAAAAGATACAAAAAACTATTTTCTTCACCGAACACTCCTCATCCTTTGGGAAATAAAAAGTTTCTCCGGGGGAACCTCTAAAAACCTAACCGAATTTTTGGAGGTGCCCTAAACTCATTATAGTAAATTATACAGCCAAAGGATAATAAAAAACACTATAAAAAGAAAAACCCTGAAAAACATTTGTTTTTCAGGGTTTAAGCGGGAAACGGGAGTCGGACCCGCGACATCGACCTTGGCAAGGTCGCGCTCTACCACTGAGCTATTCCCGCAAATTATCCAACAAAAGCTGTATGCCTTCCTTGGTTATGAGCCGCGCAGGGATCGAACCTGCGACCCGCAGATTAAGAGTCTGCTGCTCTACCAGCTGAGCTAGCGGCCCAAGGGTAACGTCATTCTGCGTCCGGCAGGACTCGAACCTGCGGCCTACGGATTCGAAGTCCGTCGCTCTATCCACCTGAGCTACGAACGCGTTCCTTGCACTGGATGCAGATTTAAGGGTGGGTGACGGGATTTGAACCCGCGACACCCAGATCCACAATCTGGTGCTCTAACCACTGAACTACACCCACCATTTAATGACTGGTGTAAAATATGCCGGAAATGGGAAAAACTGTCAATAGGTTTCATTTATGGGAATTCCAAAAATCTCCGTTTTTTTGTATTTGTTTGTAACAATTACATGTATACATATTGATCATTATTATTGGTGAATAATCATTTTCTGTCTTTGTTTTTTATTTTATCTTAACCCTCCATATATACCTGCCGATATTTGTAAAGAAGGACTTCCGGGGCATACCCGGAGGATCACGAAGGGGTAAAAATATGAGTGAAATGCAGGAAATGTCCATTGATTTGGTTGATTCCGGTGATTTTGACAAGGGAATACTTGTTTTAAGGCAGGAAATAGACTTATTGGATAAAATTATCGATATCCAATGTGAAATCAGGGCCACCGTAATTATCCGGGAATGGGAAGATTTCGACGGATTGATGGAAACTCTTAATGTCTACAACAGTGAATTTGAGACCCTGGAAACGGAAAGACCCCGGGTTTTTTCAAATATTCTTGATAACCGGGAAACTCCGGAGGATTCTTTTTATGCCTCCGCCGCCCGGATGCCCGACGAACCGCGTCATGTCCTGACGGACCTTTACCGGGAACTGAAAATCAGGGTTCTCCGGGTACGGTATGAAAATGATGCCCTCCTGAAACACCTGAACGAGGCCCGGGCATTTACTGAAAACTTCCTGGATGATGTTTTTCCCGGC
Organism: Treponemataceae bacterium; assembly: GCA_031549725.1. GTDB lineage: Bacteria > Spirochaetota > Spirochaetia > Treponematales > Breznakiellaceae > UBA937. Next base: position 38,772 of record JAVBPH010000048.1, on the reverse strand, counting down.
CGCCGGGGAAAATTATACACATCCAAGGGAACTATCGTTGCTTCCGATATGAGAAGCATGATATTGAACCAGAGCCTTTAAAAAACAAGGAGCATTCCCATGACATCAACCTTTTCAGGAATAGAAATAGGAAAACGTTCTGTTATAGCCCATCAGACGGCGATTAACACCACCGGTCATAACCTCTCCAATATTGATACCGAAGGGTATTCCCGGCAAAGGGTTGAGTTTTCCGCGTTTGAACCTATTTATCTGCCCGGGCTGAACCGGGAAGAAACCCCCGGTCAGATAGGGCAGGGGGTTATTATTGAACGGGTTGAACGGATCAGGGATCAGCTGCTGGATAAAAGAATAATTGCAGAGGAAAACCACGAGGGTTACTGGGAAACCAGGGATAAGTACCTGAAGGATATCGCCCGGATGTACAATGAACCTACCCAGGTATCCATCCGGAGCAAGCTCGATTCCTACTGGGAAAAGTGGCAGGAACTGGCCATCCATCCCTCGGACCTGGCTCCCCGGCAGGAAGTGATCGAAAGCGGAAAAACCCTGATCGATGCATTCCACAACCGCTTCTATAGTCTTAAGGGACTCCAGGATATGGCCGAAAGCGATATCCTGCTTACCGTAAAAGATGTGAACGATCTTTCCAGGGAAATAGCCGCCCTGAACGAAACCATCCAGAAGGTTATCGCCCAGGGGGATAACCCGAACGATCTTTGGGACCGCCGGGATCTCCTGGTGGATAAACTTTCAAAATTAATTGATATCACCGTGGACCGCAGGGACCCGGACGAATTCATGATCCACACCGCGGGAAACGTCCTTGTCCAGGGCAGGATAGGCAGGCAGTTTGACCTGGTCCGGGGAATCGAGACCGAAGGGTATTCAAAGATTGTCTGGCAGGAAACCGGCGCGGATGCGGTTTTCCGGGGCGGCAGTCTGGCAGCCCTGGTGGAAATGAGGGACGTGACCATCCGGCAGGAAATCCAGGACCTGGATTCCATGGTCATGAACTTTACCGACCTGGTGAATGAAGCCCACCGGCCCGGGTATGGTTCCAACGGAAGAACCGGCCTCGATTTTTTTGTGGAACGGCCATTTGTTACCAACGTGGACGGAAACTATGACAGGAACGGCGACGGTGAATATGATTCAAGTTATATTTTCAGAATAACCGGAAATAATGTCCTGGATCCCCAGGATCAGATAGGCCTGGAAGGGACAATGACCTTTTCCACCGATACCGGAAATGTGGATATCCCCTATTATGCTACGGACACCGTGGCGGAGGTAGTCGCCAGGATCAACAATGCGGGAGCCGATGTGGTGGCCCGGCTGGACAGGGACGGGAAACTGTCATTAAAGGGAACCCCCACCACGGAAACCGGAAGCCCGGATTTTGTAATCCGGCATGTGGAAGACTCGGGGCATTTCCTCGCGGGATATTCGGGCATCCTTAATGCTTCCGGCCCCGGCGGAGCCTATACCTGGACCACCGCGGACGCGGTGGCAAACCTCCAGGTGGGGGCCATGAATTATTCCGTGGCGCCCGTGGCCCATCCTTCGGGCTGGATTGAAATAAACCCCGCCATATTAAAGGATCCCGGTTCCGTGGCCAGCGGATACGGACTGAACGGCAAACCCGCCAACATCGGAAACGGTGATGCCGCATCGGCTATTGCATCCATCCGGAACAATAAGGTCATGGTGGGTAAATTAAACACCTTTGATGATTATTTCCGGAACGCCGTGGCCAAGGTTGGTTCCATGTCCCAGGAAAGCGGCAGGGAACTGGAAACCTACAATAAAATAATGAAACAGCTTTTGGACCGCCGGGAATCCATTTCCGGGGTTAATATCGATGAGGAATTTACAAAATTGATTAAATATCAGCAGGGCTATTCCGCAGCGGCCAGGTTCATCAATACCATGAACCAGCTCTACGATGTCCTGATTAATAGGATGGGGGTGTAATAAATGGAACGGGTTTCTTCAAATATGCCAACCAATGATTCCCAGTTTTATCTGAGGCGTCATGAAAGGAATTCCGCGGACCAGATGAGCAGGATCACCAAACAAACCAGGATAAATGAGCTCAGTGATGATCCCGCCGCTGCATCCCATGCGGTGCAGTACGATTCATATATCCGGCGGCTGGAACGGTATGAAAAAAATACCAAGTATGCCGAAGACCACTACCAGCAGGTTGACGGATATCTTCAGCAGGCCAATGAAATTCTCCAGCATGTCCGGGAACTTACCGTTAAGGGGAGCAACGGGACCTATGCACCGGAGGATCTGAAATATATGGGAATAGAAATGAATGAACTCCTGAAGGAGCTTATCAGCATTTCCAATGCCACCGGCGGCGAAGGGACCAAACTCTTTGCGGGGGACAAGGTGTTTACCGAACCCTTCCGTACTGTGGAAGGAACCGTCCCCGGGGGAAACGAGTCCATGGTGACCAGGGTTGAATACCGCGGTGCCGGGGCAAACAGGTCCGCGGAGATTTCCGAAAATACCTATACGGTACTTGATATAGGCGGCGGGGAAGTGTTCTGGGCAGAAAAGATGCAGATCTTTTCAAATTACGATGCCAGCAACTACCGGGTTGAAAATGATACATCCATTTTTGTGGACGGCCATGAAATTTTCGTCAGCCCCGGGGACACGGTCAACGCAATTGTAGCCAAGATCAACGATTCCCCCGCGCCGGTTAAGGCCTATGTGGACCCGGAAACCCGGGGAATCGCCCTGGAAGGAACCACCGCCCACCTGATCCGCCTGGAGGACCGGCAGGGTTCAACCGTGCTGCAGGATCTGGGGCTTATCAACTTTAACAGCGATTCCAATGCACCCAACTGGAATCCCTCCGCCCGGGTATCCGGCGGTTCCGTGTTTGATATGATTATCCGCGTCCGGGACGCGCTTTTCCGGGGAGACCAGGATTTTGTGGGCAGCCAGGGAATCGGCGGCATGGATTTGGCCCTGAACAACCTGGGCGGCAGGATGGCGGAGGTCGGCGCCAGGATGAACCGGGTGGGTCAAACCTGGCAAAGATTAAATGAAGAAATCCCCAATGTTACCCAGGCTTTGGCCAGGGAATCATCCATTGATATGGCTACGGCTATCACAGACTTAAAGATGATGGAACTGGCCCACAAGGCGGCTCTGCAAACCGCCGCCAGGGTAATTCAGCCCACATTGATGGATTTCCTCCGGTAAAAATTTTTTTCAGCACAGGGTTTAACATAAGGTACATATGGGCACCTCTAAAAACTCGGTTGGATTTTTAGAGGTGACCTGGGAGAAATTTTTATTTCTTTATCCTATAACGAAATAAAAAAGTTTCTCCACGGTGCATTTGAGGAAAACTTCTAAAAACTTCAGTTTTTAGAAGTTCCCATATATAAGGAGTTTCAGCGTGAAGGTTGCTACAAAGGCGTTTGGTCCCATGGAAGTGGATGAACGGCAGAAGGTTCTTTTTCCCAACGGACTGTTTGGATTTGAAACCTTTAAGGATTACATTATTTTGGATGCCGAAAGGCAGCCCTTTTACTGGCTGCAGTCCATGGATGTGGAAAAGGTTGCATTCATACTGATTAATCCTTTCCTGTTCAGGCCGGATTATGAACTTAATGTGGATGATGAAGAATTGAAGGGGATCGGAATTTCCGATCCCGCCAAGGCTTTAATCTTCAGCATCGTTACTATTCCGGCAGACGGCACCCCCATGACGGCAAATCTCCAGGGACCGGTCATTATTAATCGGGAAACCCGGCAGGGGCGCCAGGTGATTCTCACGGATCCCCGGTGGAAAACCAAGCACGATATTATGGCAGAGCTTGCCGAAAACAGTAAGGAATAGGCTATGCTGATATTATCCAGAAAGGTTAACGAAAAAATAATGATCGGGGATGATATTTCCATATCAATTATAGAAATCCGGGGAGACCAGGTCCGACTGGGGGTGGATGCCCCGAAAAATGTGAAGGTTTTCCGCCAGGAAGTGTTTGATGCAATTAAAGCGGAAAACAAGGCAGCCCTTGAATCCGCACCGGTTCTGCCTGAAATTAATTTAGGCGGAAAACGGGAACCGCTGTAAAAAATATTGGCTTAGCAGGTCCCTTCGAGAGCCTCAGGGACCGGGACGCCCGGTGATTGAGGCCCTCGAAATCACCAGTGACAATAAGGTTCTCTTTCGCAGGTCCCTTCGAGAACCTCAGGGACCGGAGATTTCCGGTGGCTGAGGCCCTCGAAGCCACCCGGTAACAAGAAGTTTTTTCTTTCCGGGTCCCTCCGGGGACCGGAATAACCCCTAATCTTCATCCTTATTTCTATTATGAATATCCTCAAATTCTTCATGGATGGAATAAAAAATATCCAGCAGAACCGGGTCAAAGTGGGTTCCCTTTTCGGACATCATTTTTTCAACGGTGGTTTTATGGTCGTAACCCGGTTTATAACTCCGTTTCATCCGCAGGGCATCGTACACATCCGCTATGGATACAATCCTGGCGGACAGGGGAATCATGTCCCCCGCAAGCTGGAAGGGATACCCGGTGCCGTCCCAGCGTTCATGGTGGGAAAGGGCAATTTCCTTTGCCATGGGATTTGGATAGGTTGAAAGAATGAACGCGCCGTTCTTGGTATGTTCCTGCATAACCGTCCATTCCCAGTCCGACAGGGGGCCTTCCTTGTTCAGGATATCGTCCGGGGTGCCAACCTTTCCCACATCATGCATGGACGCCAGGAACCCGATATCATCCACAAAATCCACATCGATTTTCTCAAAACCCGGTTTAAGATAAAGGGTTTTAGCAAAGAAACTGGAATAGTAATTAACCCTGGAAATGTGTTTTCCCGTATCGTTGTCCTTCAGCTTGGAAGCTTCCAGGAGACTAAGGAAGACACTTCTTAAAAGGCCCTTGTTTTCCTCGGTAACGTCATCAAAAAGGACCACAAATTCACCGGGTTTTTTGTTGTCCATATTTGAAGGGAAAACATACACCCTGGTCATTACGGTTTCAATATCCCTGGATTTCATCTTGGCGGTTCCCTTCCAGGAAAAACCGTTTTTCCCGTTAAGGACCGTTTCCCGGATGTCCTTTAAACCTTCCATTCCAAAGGACTTCCCAAAAATATCATAAAAATGATTGCCCTCCAGTTTAAACAATCCGGAGAATAGTTTCTGGCAGGCAGCGTTGGCATAAAGAATAGTAAAATTAAGATCGATAATAAGAACCGGAAAAATACTTTTTTCAAAGGAATTGAAAGAATAAAGACTGGGTTTTTTAGTTTTCTTTAATTCGGACTGTGTATCTTCGGCATCCAGTTCTTCCAAAGGCTCTAAATCATCAAGAGAGTCTTCTGCAAAACCTTCCTGTACTTTAGTATCCAAAAAAAATCCTCCCGACATTAACATGGGAATCACTATTCCAGTATAAGGAAAATTTCTTAAACTTCAGTTTTTAGAAATTTTCCTTAGGGGTTCCCTAAACTTAGTTCCGCATCACTTTTTCTTAAATACATTGGACCGGACAGTAATTCATCGCCATTTCTATTAATTATATACCTTTTTTCAGCTTTTTCTAATAGGTTTTTGGCGTATCCCTGATTATTTTTTTCATTTTGAATCATATTTAACGGGATATTAAGCTGCCGGATTCTATCTGAAAACATTTCAGCTCCGGGCCCGCAGATTAAAACCGGCTTATCCCCGGGTAAAAATGATACTATTTCTTCAACCGGGGCATCCACATAATCGTGCAGAATATGGTCATTATGATACAGTGCGGTAAAAAAGCACTGTTTTTTTGCATCGATCAGGGGAAGCACATATCCCGGCCAGTTTTGGTGGGAATAGGCCAAACAATCCAGGGTGGGAACAGAAATAAACGGAATACCCAGGGCTGCGGATATCCCTTTTGCCGCGGCAAACCCGATTCTGAGGCCCGTAAAGGATCCGGGCCCCTTCATGCACGCCACCAGGGTCAGGTCTTTTTGGGAAATTTCCGCCAGCCCGGTAATGGTTTTGCAGACTTCCATAAGAAGTTCCGAATGGCGCAGCCCCGCATCTATTTCAATATACCATTGACCCTTATCTGTTTTCAGCGCCACCGAAAGTACTTCCGTTGCCGTATCTAATGCCAGTACATTCATCATGATGCCTCCGGATCGATTCCCCGGACGGTTATGTTTCTTTTTCCGCGGTCAATAATTTCGATTTTTACGAACACCGTGTCCCCGGGAAGCACATCCTGGACAATATTGCTCCACTCTATAACACACACGCCGTCACCATACAATAATTCCTCGGCTCCAATATTAATAAAATCGTCGGAACCTTTCAACCGGTAAGCATCAATATGATAGAGGGGCAGTAATCCGGAGTATTCTGAAATTATAGTGTAGGTGGGGCTGGTTATTTCTTCATCAATGCCAAGGCCCAGGGCTATGCCCTTGGTTAACTGGGTTTTTCCTGCTCCGAGACCACCCTCCAGGGCAACAATACTGCCCCGTTTTAACCGTTTCCCAATGTATTGACCGGCTTCCAGGGTTTCCTCCGGGCTGGCACTGATTATCTCAAAGCGGGAGTTTTCCGCTTTTATCAAGTTCATTAAGGTAATGTTTCAGCTCCCTCATCAGGGGTACCACCGGATAATCCACAGGTTTTTCAAAGGTTATTGAAATATCCTTTTTCCCGGTTGGCATGGTTTCTATTTTAAAATCAATCTTTCTATCAACATGTTTATTCAGAATTTCCATGGTCACTAAACCGGAGTAATATCTCCGGTAATATATAGGGGTATCTTTTCTGTGTACTTCTTTTAAACCGATTATTTTCATGTATTTTTTTAGAATATATAATTATTTTATACCCGTCAATCCTGGTCATATTCAAAGACCATGACATTGATGGCATTTTGGCTTTTTCTCGGTACCTTAAGGAATTTTATATGCAGCGTAATAGCCGCTGTACCGCTTCTGTTGGTTCTCAATACCTGTCCCAGGGCAGCCACCTTTTGGCCGTCCATGCTTTCAAAGGTTATTTTAAGTCTTGTTCCTGCCTGAATTGCGGACCCGGTTTTAATTGCGCAGCCCCCTAAAGAAATATTCGTAATGGTCCCCTTAAATCTTTGCGGGGATACCACCATTTTCCTTTCTATTTTTCTTCCGACTTTTTCATCCTGGAGATTCACCATAAAGAAATCACAGTTGATGGCCATGTCCCTGCGCTTGAACCGCCTTTGAATCATGGAATTATTTACTTTGTTTGTATGGGCCAGTTGAAGGGCTAAGCCCCTGGGCGTATCCACTGTTCCGACTACCCTGGTATCAAAGGAAAATCCTTTACTCGATTTGGTGAAAAATGCAAGCATTACCCTTTGACCTGGGGATAATCGTATGGGGGTTCCCAGGGTATTCCGGGGACAGTCCACCAGCAGGTTGTCCCCCTTGGAGGACAGTACCTTAACAGGAAAGGTTTCCCCTTTTGGGGTGGTAAGCACCGCCGCCATGTTTTCCGAAACCTGGCGGGTCGAACCGGAAACGGGATTTGTCCGCTGGGTTAATTCCACGGTATTTCTTATTGAGAAAAGAATGGAAAGGAAATTCTGCAGTTCCTCATCGGAGGATGCCCGTTTTTCAATAGACCGGTATGCCCGTTTAAAATGTTTATCCAGTATAGAAACATTGGCCATAACGTGAACAGGATCGGAAACCCCGTCATTCCTGAAAATATATTCCAGCAATTTTGTCTGATCCTTATCAAGACCATATGTATTGGCAACCTTGTAAATTTTGAAAATGCTGAAGCGCCTTGGAGTGGTGGTACCTGTTCTTTTCCCCTTTCCGCCGCTGAGGCCGGTGGCTCCAATTCCGTTCCTGATAATATTGACCACCACCAGGATAACAATGGCGGCCCCAAGGCATATCAAAAATATGGTCGAAACCACCGGGTTTTCTTCCTTGAACCAGAGATTATCCTGAAACCAGTCGGTACTTCTTTGAAGCAAAGGCAGCGGCAGGTTAACATATCCCATTAACTAAAACCTCCTATGCACCAAATAAGACAGGATCATTTATGGATTTATAAAATGTCCGGAGTCTTGGTGCCAGTTCGTATTCTGCCAAATCTCCCACCAGCACGGAATCCTTTGATCCGTAGGCCGATATTAATTCCTGGAGAGCGGTGCTGAATTCCTCAACGAAATTCTTAAAGGGCTGGTCCTCCACCTTTATGGATTCCAGATGGGTTCCCTGCAATTCCAACATGGAGATAATCCGGAACAGTTTTTCGGTTATTCCGGAGAAAAGCTGGATTGTTTCAGCGGCCCGTAAATCCTTGCCGGTCTGCAGATCAAGAGGTAAGTCCTCCAGCCGTTTTGCACATTCCTCAATGAGCTGCTGCATATTGCCGATTTCCTGGCCGGGATTTTCCAGTTCCCGGATCCTTTCGGTAATAATCATAAGGGCATTACCGGAACTTAACCCTTCTCCTGAAAAAACATGGTTCAGCATGGAAAAGAGGGTAACCTCCCGGCTTTTAATAAAGCTGGCGGCGGCCCCTTCTTCCCAGGATGCCTGAATAACTTTTTTATCTTCAAATGAAGCTTTTTCGTATGTTTCCAGGTACTGCTGGACCATTATTAATGCTTCCAGGTACAGTTCAAGCCAACTGCTGGTCCTGATATCAATGGTATTAGTGTTTTCCAGTCTTTTAGGGAATACCTGGGAAATATCAGATGAATTAATACTTATACCATCTATGGTAATACCGCTGAGGCAATAATCCGTACCCTGGAGCCATTGTTCAATACCGGACAGCAGCTCCCCCACGGTTTCTTCTTTTTCCAGAGTAATGTTAGCTGGCTGTCCATTAATTGTAAGATCCATCATTCCTCCAGATGTCTCCCGGTGCTGGATTTTTACCGGTCTCCGGGTATTCCGGTAAAATAGGAGATTTTTATTTCTCCGAAAAAATTTAAGGAAAACATCTGAAAATTTTAATTTTAGATGTCCCCGTATTTCTAATTATTATTACTGTTTCTTCTGCTGAACTGGTCCAGGGAAGAGGCGGTACTTTCCATGCGGTTGTATGCACCTTCCATGGCACCGTACTGCCGCTTAAGTTCGGATTCCTTGTTTGCCAGCTGTTTGTCCATGGTCTCTATCCGGCGCTGTTCCTGGCTTATCTTGGAATCGATGGTGCCGGTTTTTAACGTAATAATCCCGCCGGTTTCCACATAGGGCTTCATAAGACCGTCCAGAGAAAAGGCAACCCCCGAATCTATAATCAGGTCTCCGTCGGTATCCCGGCCAAACAGCTGCTGTATCGCGGGGAGGTTGCTCTGCAGGGCCGCATCCAGGGCTTTTTCGTCGATTTCCAGGTATCCCCTAAGCCGGGATGCATCATAACCGCCGGCGCCGGAGCGTCTGACATCGGTACCAATACCAATCTGTGAAAGCAGAACCACTTCCTGTTCCGCAATGGTAGGGTAGGGGGCCGAGGCAATTCGCTGCATGGTATTTTTAAACTGATTTAAAGTGGTATCCCCGGAGAAAGCCCCAAGTTTTTCTTTATATGCAGTTTGTTCATCCTTGGAAAGGTATGTCAGTTCCTGGATAATCTTTTCATCATTTCTGGTGAGGATATTGATGTCCGCCATGAGCTGGTTATAATTTCCAACCATATTATAAATGGCATCTTTTATGCTTTCCCGGTCCGGTTCAATCCTAAGGCTAACCGCGGTATCCGTGGGACGTTTTACATTGAGGGTCACATTGGGAATCAGATCATCAATGGTATTTGTGGGTCTTTGGATTTCTATGCCTTCCATAGAAACAATCGCATCCTGAGCCCGGGAAACCGGGTTGGCCGGTTTGAATCCGCCGGAAGCATTGGGATCAAAAATACTGATATTCCGGATTGATACATCCCTGTTGGTATTTCGGTTAACCAGATCCATGGAAACAATAGTTTTTCCTCCGGCCACATCCGCCAGATTGTATTGATATACATTGAAATTTTCCGAATCCCGGATAGGCGGCAGGGCCGCGCCCGTTCCATCCGAAAAGGTTAAGGACAGGACGTTCATGTCGTCCACCCGTTTCGGCGGTTCCGGAGGAGTGTAGGCCGGGACAGGCACGGTGGAATTATCGCTTTCCACGACTATACCGCCGTAACTTATGGACCCGGTAGCGGGGATGGAAGGTCCCGGAGGCGGTCCTGAAACTGCCAGGCCCGCATCATTCCTTACCTTGGTGGATATTTCGAATTTAAGGGTCAGGGAATTCTGGTCAGGCAGGGCGGCTCCAAAGGGAATTTTTGCGGTGGAACCCGCTCCCAGATTTAAAACCCCTTCCCCAAAGGAAACTGCCTGGGGATTTGCCGTATTCTGGGCCTGGACGGTATTCTGGGAAAGGGTCAGGTCCCTTTTGGATTCATTGACCTTTTCAACCATACCGGTATCCATGGCCAGGCTTTCCGCAGCATCGGAAAAGCCAAGTTTTTTGGAAGCCCCGGTAACCAGGGACTCAATAAGCAGGGATTTGGTACCGGGCTGAACCGTGATAACGCTGGCCTTAATTTTATCCCGGCCCCGGCGGTTCAGGGCTTCAATAAAATCATTTAATGAACCGCCCTTATAGGTGAAAGATACGGTATCTTCACCTACGGAGAATGAGTAATTTCCTTCTTTTATTTTAAAAGCTTCATCCAGCGGTGCGGACAGGAACCTGTCCGCCTGGGCCACCTGTTTAACAGTGAAATACCGTTCCTGTTCAACCGCATCCCTTTTGGCTGTCCCGGTCAGGGCTAATTCATTGGAAGAAGATGCAATACGGTCGTTAAAAGGATTCTGAAAAGAATAAAGTACCCTGGCGCTTTCCCTGAGGGAAGTCATTCGACGGCCCACATCCTGCCAGTAGGTCTTTTCACTCTGGAGATGCTCGACATTCTTCTCCATCCGCTCCAGAGGGACCCGCTCGACCTTCATGAGGTCTTCGATCATCTTTTCTGTATTGAACCGGCTTTTAACTCCCGGAATACTAATATCAGACATGAACCGCTTATTTCACCTTTATTGAACCTCTAAAAACTGAAGTTCCTAGAGGCTCTTATACTTGTTCATCAAAGAGGAAACCGATTGTTTCCTTAATTTTTGAGTGCAACCGCTGCAACTCCTCCGGTGGCAACACCTTAATAACTTTATCGGTTTCCGGATCAATCACCTTTACGGTTACATCATAGGACTCATGATCCACGACAAATTTCAGCTTTCTGTTTAAAGCTGAACTGATCCGCTCTAGATCCGCGGTTGTAGACCTGATGTCTACGGCTCTCCGCTCTTCCGGCACCGATGATGAAAAAGTTTGTCTGGCGGCCCTTTGAAGTTCCGCTGATCGAACCTGTGGAGCCACAGGTCCCCGGTCTTGCGGGAGCTGGTCCGAATAAGGAATTCCTTTTCCAAGTCCGGATATTTGAATACCCATAGGTACCTCCCTGTAAACACGGACAACCGGCTTGCTGCCCATGGACACGTATAACTTCCGTGTAATACGGACTTTTTTTTATGATACACAGGGGGAAATTCCAGCCGACGTTTCCCCACTATAATATACAGGTAAAAACAATAATATCCAAATTACGTTACCACCTGTATTTATCAATACTTGCTCACCCTGATGAATTCAAATATTGATAAAACTAATGTTCCAAAAAAGGACGGGGAAGGGCGCGAACTCCCCCGTCCTGCTTACTAAAAGACGACGTCCAGATGTCTCTTAGTCCGCCTCAACATATCCAGTATTAAAGGTTGCCGGAATATCAGCCAAGAAGACTCAGAACTGCGTTGGACCGGGTATTAGCCTGGGCCAGCATAGCCACTCCCGACTGGGAGAGAATCGAATTCTTGGTATATTCAACCATTTCTGTTGCCATGTCGGCATCCCGGATCCGGGATTCCGCTGCCTGAAGATTTTCAGAAGCAATAGCAACACCCTGGGCAGCCATTTCGAACCGGTTCTGGTATGCACCAAGATCGGCCCGCTGTTTCGATACCTGCTTAAGGGCTGAATCGATAGATCCAATTGCCTGGTTTGCCTCTTCCGGCGTAGCAATGGTTATCATACCGGCTGTACCTTGAGCGCTCTGCAGACCTAGGGCCTGCGCGGTCATGGTTCCAATGAAGACCTGTTCATTCTGGTCCATATTGGCACCGACCTGGAACTGCATGATCCTTCCCACTGCTGAATCCCGGGCAAATGCACCGGTAAGCATATTCATACCGTTGAACTGGGCATGGCTGGCGATCCGGTTTACTTCATCCACCAATTGGGATACTTCAACCTGAATCTGCATCCGGTCCTCATCGGAATAAATTCCGTTGGCGGACTGTACAGCCAGTTCCCTCACCCGGTGCAGGATATCCTGGGTTTCCTGAAGGTAACCTTCAGTAGCCTGTATAAAGGATACACCGTTCTGAATATTGCGTTCAGCCTGGTTAAGGCCCCGGATTTGGCTCCTCATTTTTTCGGAGACAGCCAGTCCGGATGCGTCGTCGCCAGCCCGGTTGATACGCTGCCCGGAGCTCAGTTTTTCAATGCTTTTCGCAACGTCGCCCTGGGTAACGCCGAGCTCGCGGTTGGCAAACATGGCGCTCATATTATGATTAATTATCATGATAACCCTCCTTGTGTTGGTAAACTACAGCTATCCTTAGCCATAGCCATCCCGCATGATCAGAAGATTCCGCCGGAAGGTTCGCGCCGCTTCCTTTGGGCTTGCTGAAAACGGAACGGACCGCCTATTGGTTTCCCAAGAAGCGATCCATGCCGCCATGCGTACCAACGAGGGTTTTTGTCAAAGAACATGGCTACGGCGAATAAACGCCGTAACCCTCATCCTTATAGTTTACTTCCCTATTGGAGAAGTTGCAAGACCGAAGTTGTTCTCTGGTTTGCCTGGGCCAGCATAGCTGTCCCCGCCTGGGCCAGGATCTGATCCCGGGTATAATCAACCATCTGGTTGGCCATATTGGTATCCCGGATTCTTGATTCAGCTGCCTGCAGGTTTTCCGCACCAATATCAAGACCCACAATAGCGTGTTCCAGGCGGTTCTGGTATGCACCCAGGTCAGCCCGCTGCTTATTAACGATCTTTAATGCGGTGTCGAGAACACCGATTGCCCGGTTGGAATCTTCGGGGGTTTCCAGGGTGATAAACGACTGGTCTCCGACGTTCCTCACACCCAGGCCTGCGGCGGTCATGGTGTGTACAAATACCTGCTCCCGCTGGTCCATGTTGGCGCCAATATGGAACCACATGGAAGCTGTAACCACGTTTTCACCCATCTGCCTGGCGAAACGGCCGGTCAGCATGTTCATGCCGTTGAACTGGGCATGGCTGGCAATCCGGTCAATTTCGTCAACCAGCTGTGATACTTCAACCTGGATCTGCATACGATCTTCATCAGAATAGATACCGTTTGATGCCTGAACAGCGAGTTCACGCATTCTCTGGATGATATCCTGTGTTTCCTGGAGATAACCTTCTGTTGTCTGAATGAAGGAAATACCGTTAGCAGCATTGGCGGAAGCCTGGTAAAGACCCCTGATCTGGCTTCTCATTTTTTCAGAAACTGCCAAACCGGAAGCATCATCGCCGGCACGGTTGATACGGAGTCCGGAAGAAAGTTTTTCCATGGACTTGGTGAGGTGACCCTGGGTTACTTTCAGGGACCTGTCAGCGAACATAGCGCTGAGGTTGTGGTTGATGATCATGTCATCCTCCTTGATAGTCTGATGAAAGCATCCTTGCTTTCATTTTGGTTAAAGTAGGGGGCCAGCTATCTGTTGATGCTGTCGGGGACCTTTGCCGCGGACAATTATCCCCATTTCCCACTTATAACCAACTCGATTATCGGCATGGAACATTAAATACTTTAGCATTTTTTTTAAAAAATTCTTCGTATTTTAAGATTTTTACAGAATTAAGCAAATCCCGTAAAAACTCATTTCCATACCTGAATATATGAGGTTCCCAAAACCATCCGGTTCCGGGAACCTCAGCAATTCACTTATATTATACCCTAAAAACAGCCCTTTTCAACAAAAATCGAAGGATTATATATTTGTTTTAGGCTGCTTAATCAGGGGCTTCCTGGGAATATCCGAAATTTTCGGTACCATTGCCTGGGGTTTGGGAACTGCCTTTGTTTTAGGCTTATCCGCTGGTTTTTTTGCCGGGGCGGGCGCTTTTTTAACGGCTCCCACTTTGGAACCGGGTTTTAATTCGGCAAAATACTTAATGGTTTTTACCATCTGGGTAACATAGGACATTTCGTTATCGTACCAGGCCACTACCTGAACCTCAAAGAGGTCATCCGCCAGGGGGAGCACCAGGGTCTGGGTGGCATCAAAAAGGGAGCCATAGGTCATCCCGATGATATCCGAGGATACAATTTCCTCTTCATTATAACCGAAATTTTTGTTCGATTTGGCCTTCATGGCCTTATTGATGCTCTCCTTGGTGATATTTTTTCCTTTTACCACCGCTATCAGCAGGGTGGTGGAACCAACCGCCACGGGTACCCGCTGGGCTGCACCGGTGAGTTTTCCGTTCAGTTCGGGAATGACCAGTCCAATTGCCTTGGCAGCGCCGGTCGCCACCGGAGCGATATTCATTGCTCCGGCCCGGGCCCTCCGGAAAATACCCTTCCGCTGGGGAGCATCCAGGATCATCTGTTCACCCGTATAGGCATGGACGGTAATCATTATCCCCGACTGGATGGGGGCATAATCGTGTAAAGCTTTGGCCATAAGGGCTAAACAGTTGGTGGTACAGGATGCGGTGGAAATGATAGTATCCCCGGGGTTTAGGGTTTGTTCATTTACGCCGCATACTATAGTAGGAATATCATCTCCGGCGGGGGCTGAAATAACCACCTTTTTTGCTCCGGCCTTCAGATGAACACCAGCCTTTTCTTTGGAAGTATAGAATCCGGTACATTCAAAAACCACATCCACGTTCAATTTTTTCCATGGAAGCTTGGATGCATCCGGTTCCGCATAAATTTTAATAGTTTTTCCTTTAACAGTAATTGAATCCTTCCCTGAAGATACCTTATCTGCAAAGGCATATTTGCCATGGGAGGTATCGTATTTAAGAAGATAAGCCAGCATTTCAGGGGAAGCTAAATCGTTGATAGCCACAATTTCATACCCGGTATTCCCAAACATCTGCCTAAACGCCAGGCGGCCAATCCGGCCAAATCCATTTATTGCGACCTTTACAGCCATTTTACACCTCTTTTTTATTTAATTCTTTGAGTTATTTCTCCGGAGAAAATATCGACTCTTGCTATAAATATAGAGTATAAGAGATCAATTTGCCCGAAATTATTAAAAAAATATACTATTTTTGAAAAATATTCCGTCAAAATTTCAGATTCGCGGATAAATCTGCATGGAATTTTCATTTTTGCAAAAAAATCAGCCCTATTATGGTAATAAAACTGAATAATCCTTCTATAAAGGACTATGCTAACCGGCAGTATCCCGGAGAAACCGTCTCAGGAAAACAGCCTGGTATGAACCGGCTGTTTTCCGGTTCAGGATACCTTTCAGGCAAAACTACCCTATTCGTATAGGTAGATAAGATATCTGGATATTACAAATGCCACTTTGATGGATAATCTATTCGTTATTTTATTGTGCATATACAAACATATGATTATTATATAAATTTAGAAAAGATAATTTTTTTGATCTCGAAAATAGTCCATTTGTTTAACAATATAATAATGGAGTAAAATGTTTATTAAAAAGGAGCTGTAAATAATGAAACTTAGAATGCGTTTGAGTTTGATAGTCATTGCAATTATGGTAATTGCAATTGGTACACTGTCCTTTTTTCTCCTCCGGCAATCCAGAATTTTGCAGACCGCGGATGCCATGGAAAATGCCCGTAATATTGCCGCTCTTAATGCAAAGGATATCCAGCGGCGGTATGAAGGATACCTGGATACAGCCCGGACCCTTTCCCAGATTATGGACAGTTTTGAGGCGGTTGATGCGGAGGACCGGCGGGATGTGTTTAACAGCAATCTCATGGGTGTGCTGGAATCGAATCCCCGGTTTATTGGTATTTTTACAGCCTGGCAGCCCAATGCCCTGGACGGGAATGACCGGGCCTACGCAAATACCCCGGGTACCGATTCGAGCGGCCAGTATATTTCATACTATACCCGGGAGGATGGGGGCATCAGCCTGAAACCATACCCGGATTATAAGGCTGTTCTGGCGGAAACTAAGCAGGAAAGGATTATTGACCCCGTATTCAAGACCGTTCAGGGAAAACAGGTTCTGGCGGTAAGTGTTATTACGCCAATTGCCCGGAATAATGTGGTATATGGAGTCGTCGGGGTTATAGTGGACATCACCGCCCTGCAGGATGTGATAAATACTATTAAACCCTATAATGATGCGCTTGCGGCGGTATTCAGTAATAACGGGACCGTGGCTGCACATTTTGATTCAAGCCGGAACGGAAAACAGATGCGGGAAACCGAACAGGATATGGCCGGGGAGAACAATGACGCCCTGGTGGAAGCAGTCCGGTTAGGCACGGGAATGTCCTTTTACACATATAATCCCCAGTTGAAGACGGATATGTGGATTCTCAGCACTCCCTTTACTGCGGGCGCAACTACTACCCCCTGGACTCTGACCCTGGCAATTCCCATGAATGAGGTACTTGCCCCGGTACGTACCATGACCGTTTTCACCCTGATCTTTGCCGTTGCCGCCACGGTCTTCGTGGCAGTGGCCATTATCATTGCATCAGGAAATATAACAAAACCGGTGGTGCGGGTATCGGAAATCCTGAAGGATATTTCCGAAGGTGAAGGGGACCTGACCAAATCTATCAATATAAAATCCAAGGATGAAATCGGTGATCTTGCCCATTATTTTAACCTGACCCTGGAAAAGATTAAGAAACTGGTGCTGACCATAAAAGAACAGTCGGTAACACTTTTTGATATCGGGACAGAGCTCTCGTCAAACATGACCGAGACCGCAACCGCCATAAATCAAATCACCGCAAATGTACAAAGCATAAAGACCCAGGTGGTAAGCCAGTCCGCCAGTGTGGAGGAAACCAATTCAACCATGGAACAGGTGGTGGTAAATATCGATAGACTGAACGGCCATGTGGAATCCCAGTCGGCCAGTGTGGCCCAGTCATCCTCGGCTATCGAGGAAATGCTGGCCAATATCGGTTCCGTGACCCAAACCCTTATCAAAAATACGGAAAGTGTTAACGATCTTGCCACCGCTTCGGAGGTTGGCCGGACCGGTTTACAGGAAGTTTCCGCGGATATCCAGGATATAGCCCGGGAATCCGAGGGGCTCATGGAAATCAATGCGGTGATGGAAAATATAGCCAGCCAGACCAACCTGCTTTCCATGAATGCCGCCATAGAGGCGGCCCACGCGGGGGATGCGGGAAAGGGGTTTGCGGTTGTTGCGGATGAAATCCGGAAATTGGCGGAATCCTCCGGGGAGCAGTCCAAGACAATTGCAGTGGTTTTAAAAAAAATCAAGGATTTAATCGACAAAATTTCCAAATCCACCGACCAGGTCCTGACCAATTTTGAAGCCATAGACAACGGGGTAAAGACCGTTTCCCTGCAGGAAGGTAATATCCGGAATGCCATGGAGGAACAAAGTACGGGAAGCAAGCAGATTCTGGAAGCCATAAGCCAGCTGAATGAAATAACCCAAATGGTCCAGAGCGGATCCGGGGAAATGTTCCGGGGAAGCCAGGAAGTCATCCATGAAAGCAAAAATTTGGGCCAGGTAACCCAGGAAATTTCCAACCGGATGAACGAAATGGCCTCCGGTGCGGAGGAAATCAATACCGCCGTACGCCGGGTGAATGTAATAAGTACTGAAAATAAGCAGCATATTGATACCCTGGTTTCCGAGGTTTCCCGGTTTAAAGTGGAATAGGTACAGTAGGGCACCTCTAAAAACCTGGTTAGATGTTTAGAGGTGCCCCGGAGAAATTTTTATTTCTTTATCTCACAACGAAATAAAAAAGTTTCTCCATGATACATCTAAGGAAAACTTCTAAAAATTGAAGTTTTTACAAGTTCCCGGCAATACCCTGGAGCAGAGGTTTCCAGGGTATTACCGAATATTACCGGGTATTGGGGTGGTCAATTGACAATGTATGACAATTTATTTATACTTGTCCAATACCGGGATAATTTTAAGTGAGGTTTATAAAATGGCTGTACCTAGGTTTAAAACGTCGAAGGCAAGAACCCGCCGTCGGCAGTCAATTAATATGAAACTAGTTGCCCCTTCATTGGTAGAATGCGGTACCTGTGGAAATAAGGTTTTATTGCATAGGGTTTGCCCTAAATGCGGCTTTTACCGGGGAAAACAGGTTATTGTTCCTGAATCTAAGGCATAGGATTGCTGAAAACATGCACAGTCCCAAGGGACTGTGTTGTATAGGAAGTTATTTTACAGGTGTGACAAATCACACCTTCCAAGAAGGAGTTTTGAAAAATGGATGAATTGTTTGAGAAAATGAAGAAATTAATTGCTGACAAACTTGAAATTGATGAAGGAAAAATCACCCTGGATGCTTCTTTCCGTCAGGACCTTGGTGCCGACAGTCTCGATACCTATGAACTGGTGTATGCCATCGAGGAAGAAATGGGAATTTCCATTCCCGATGAAAAGGCCAACGAATTCGAAACGGTTCGGGATGCCTACGATTATATCAAATCCCAGCAGAAGTAATATATGACGGATCGCCTTTTACACGCGGTCCGTTCCCTTCCTGAGCTGAGTCCGGGAAGAAAGAAAGAACTTGCGGCTTTTCAGAAGACTGCAGACATAAGGTTCAAAAGTTTGAAACTTTTGAACCTTTCTTTCATGCACCGTTCGGTGGCAAATGAATCGCAGATTAAATTAAACAATGAACGTCTCGAATTCCTGGGTGACTCAATTTTGGGTGCGGTTACCGCGACCTTGTTATATGAACGTTTCCCCGATAAAACCGAAGGGGAGCTGGCAAAGATAAAAAGTGTGGT
This sequence comes from Treponemataceae bacterium, assembly GCA_031549725.1. Taxonomy (GTDB): domain Bacteria; phylum Spirochaetota; class Spirochaetia; order Treponematales; family Breznakiellaceae; genus UBA937. Next base: position 19,654 of record JAVBPH010000048.1, on the reverse strand, counting down.
CGTATCCGAGGATATCCTTTCCGGACTGGCCCTGGAACTTCAGATTGATAATCTCCTTCTCCTCGGAAAAGGGGAGGAACTTTCCGGGGGCCGGAGGAAAAAAGCCCTGCTGGCGGATGCCATGGAAGCCCTGATCGGCGCCCTGTACCTTGATTCGGGTTATAAATCGAGTTTTGCCTTTGTCAGCAGGTACATTTCCCGGGAAATTGACGGGGTGATGGAACATAAACGGCCCCAGGATTACAAAACACTGCTGCAGGAACTAAGCCAGCACCAGTTCCGGTCCTACCCTCAGTATAAGCTGATAAAAAAAACCGGGCCCGATCATAACCGGCTATTCTGGATCGAAGTATCCGTAAATGGTGTGAATTATGGTCCCGGTACGGGAAAAAACAAAAAAGCCGCAGAACAGGAAGCTGCAAAAATAGCCTTCGAAAAACTGAATCCATAACAGCCGTCTTTGTAGTATTACGGCCCCATGTAATCAATATCGAAAATCATATTTTTGAATCGATTCTCGGTATTGTAAATAATATAGACAGAATAATACGATGTAAGAAGGAAATCCTTGTCCGTGTAGTATACTGCAAATAATGCCCGGTCATTGGCATCCATCATATGGTCAATCTTCGGGGGTTCCTGTTCGTTTTTGGTTAAAACCGTATAAGGGATGTTCCTTTGATCAAAATACTGTTTTATCGCTTCCACATCATTACTGTTTTTTTTCATCTGCTGGGTGATTTCATCCCTCATACTCTGTTCATAGATTATATGATTGTCCTTTGCGCCGCAGCCTGAGAAAAATAAAACCGATAAAATAAAGATGACTGCCCCGGATTTCATTATTGACCGTGGCAGTGCTTGTATTTTTTCCCGCTGCCGCAGGGGCAGGGGTCGTTTCTTCCCACCTTTGGCTGGGCCCTGATAATGGTAACCGATTCGGGTTCCGATCCCCGGGCAGGGGCGGGCCGCTGGGGCTGGGCATGGCCGCCGGAAAATGCGCTCATGCTGCCATGGTTGGCCGACATGGATGACATGGTCCGGCTGCTCCTGGCTTCCCGGTTTTCATTCTGGGTAATCCGGATCCGGTGTACCCGGGAGGCAATTTCTTCCCGGATTTGGTCTATCATGGTATCGAAAATCTGGAATCCTTCAATCTTATATTCCGTAAGGGGATTCTTCTGACCGTAACTCCGGAGGTACACCGCCTCCCTGAGGGCTTCCATGCCTTCCAGATGGTCCAGCCATTTTTTATCAATAGATTGAATATACTGGTACCGCATAAAAATATTCAGGTTTTCCAGTCCGGCCAGGTTTTTCTTTTCTTCGAGTTCCGTTTCCAGTTTTCCCGCGATAACCTGGGCCAGCTGGTCCGTATTCTGGTTTTCCCGGCTGTTAATATCCACATCCAGCTGGTAGGCAAATGTATCCTTCATAAATTCGGTAAACCCGGCCTGGGCCTTCGCGGGATCCCTTCTGGCATCAGCCTTATGCTGGTCCAGGGCGGATTGGATCATTTCCAGGGTGGTATTGTTGATGCGCTGGGTCAGGTCCGGGTCCGTCAGGATGGCGTCCCTCTGTTCGTAGATGTATTTCCGCTGCTGGTTAAGCACATCATCGTATTCAAGAAGGTGTTTCCGGATTTCAAAGTTTCTTTCTTCTACTTTTTTCTGGGCCTTTTCGATATTTTTGCTCAGCCAGGGATGGTATATGGGTTCTCCCGGTTCCATCCCGAGTCTGGACATGAAATTTTTGATATTAGCGCCGCCGAAGAGCCTCATCAGGTCATCATCCATGGAAATAAAGAATTTACTTTTTCCCGGATCGCCCTGGCGGCCGGACCGGCCCCGGAGCTGGTTGTCAATGCGGCGGCTTTCATGGCGTTCTGTGCCTATAACGTAGAGTCCGCCCAGGGATTTAACCTCTTCGTAATCCGCCTGCCATTTTTTGTATTCTTCGTTTAATATCTCGGCATATTTTTCAGGGCTTGCTTCGGTTCCGGCCCTTTTTCTGGCCCGGTGTTCCGGGTTTCCCCCGAGTTTTATGTCCGTACCCCGGCCGGCCATATTAGTTGCTATGGTTACGGATCCCTTGGCTCCTGCTTCAGCAATGATTCCTGCTTCCCTGGCGTGGTTTTTCGCATTGAGCACCTCATGCCGGACCCCGCGCCTGGTTAAATGGGCTGCGATCTTTTCGGATTTTTCGATGGACACGGTTCCCACCAGGATGGGCTGGCCCCTCTTAAATGCTTCCTGGATTTCATCCCCCAGGGCTTTTAATTTTTCATTCTCATTAAGATACACCACATCATCATCGTCATCCCGCACCACCGGACGGTTTGTGGGGATCACCACCACGTCCAGGCCGTAGATTTTGCTGAATTCCACGGCTTCCGTATCCGCGGTTCCGGTCATACCGGAAATTTTGTCGTACAGCCGGAAGAAGTTCTGAAAGGTGATGGTGGCCAATGTGCGGTTGCGCTGGGCTATCCTGATCCGCTCCTTGGCTTCAATTGCCTGGTGGAGTCCGTCGGAATACCGGCGGCCATGGAGGATACGGCCGGTGAACTCATCCACAATCTGGACCTGGCCGTCCTGGACAACGTAATCCACATCAATGTGGAACAGCTTATGCGCCCGCAGGGCCTGGGTAAAATAATGGATATATTCAAAGTTTTCTTCATCCACAATGGCGCCCTTGATAAGGCCCTTCTTCTGGAGAATTTCTTCGATTTTTGCAAGTCCGTCATTGGTGAATGAAATATTCTTATTTTTTTCATTGATTTTAAAATCGCCGATCATTTCTTCACCCTGGATTTCATCGGGGTATTCGCCGTTATCCTTTTTCTTTACTTCCGTCAGGCTTCCCAGAAGTTTATCCACTTCGGCGAATTTAAAGGTATCGTCCTCGGCGGCGCCGGAGATGATCAGGGGGGTTCTGGCTTCATCAATTAATATGGAGTCTATTTCATCAACTATACAGAAATTGTGGCTCCGCTGGGCCCGTCCTTCAATATCCGGCCTCATGTTGTCCCTGAGGTAATCGAAACCGAATTCATTATTGGTCCCGTAGGTGATATCGCAGGCATAATTCAGTTTGCGGCGTTCATTATCCATGTCCGACAGGATGGTTCCCACGGTAATACCCAGAAGATCAAAAACCGGCCGCATCCATTCGGTATCCCGGCCTGCCAGGTAATCGTTAACCGTGACCACATGGACTCCGTCACCGGGGATGGCGTTCAGGTAGGCTGCGGAAACACTCATGAGGGTCTTTCCTTCACCGGTTTTCATTTCAACAATTTTTCCCTGATGAAGAACAATGGAACCCAGTACCTGAACATCGTAGGGACGTTCCCCCAGTTTGCGCCGGGCAGCTTCCCGGGCCAGGGCAAAGGCCTCGGGCAAAAGATCATCCAGGGACTCACCGTTTTTGTACCGTTCCCTGAACTGGCCGGTCATTTTTGGGAATTCTTCGTCCGGCAGCGCCGCCGCCCAGGCTTCCTTTTCATTTACCGAATGTAAAATAGGCAGAAGTGCCTTTAAGTCCCGTTCATGCTGGGATCCGAATAATGCTTTTACTATTTTGTCGAACATAACAGTATAAATGTACTCTTTAGCAGGTCCGTTGACAAGCCGGGGGGTAGAGGACTAAGGTTCTTTTATGAGAAATTTCATTGCTTTTTTGCTTTTAGCGCTGGTTTTAACATCCTGTTCAAAAAATGATATCCGTTCCATAAGCAGGGAAAATTTATTTACCCTGGATATTGGCCGGCTGGAAGACCAGATAGATCTGATCAATCTTGAGGGAGAACGGAGCACCGATAAAACCTGTATTACCATGCGGGACGGGCTTTTTTATATTTCCGACGGTAAGGGGAAAAAGGTTGTCCGGTTTACTTCCTACGGCGATCTTTTATTCATGATTTATAATGAAGAAACCAATCCTCCTCCATTAACGCTGAGGGTTTCCCCGGGAGAAGGGGAGCAGGTGACCCGCTGGGCAAACGCCTATCCCCTCAGGGAGCCCGGGGAAATAACCGTGGATTCCAGGAAACATATTTACGTGGAAGACCGGCTTCCGCCGGACCGGCACAGCTTTGACCAGGAGTCCCGGGCACTGCTGGACAGTACGGTTCTCCATTTTGATACCAACGGAAAATTTGTGGAGTACCTTGGCCGGGAAGGCCTGGGGGGATCCCCTTTCCCGAGGATCAGCAGTATCCACACCTCCGTCAGGGATGAAATAGCCGTGGTGTGCAGGCTTCCCACGGGATGGAATATTTACTGGTTTAATGCGGAGGGAACCCTCCGGTTCAGTATTCCTATTTCAAACAGCACCCTGCCGGTACCCCCGGATAAGGAACTGTTTCCGTCTATGGATTCAATTTCCATAGCTCCGGACGAACGGAAGGTGTATTTAAAAATCGATTATTACCGGGACACCTTTGATGAATCCACCAATACCAGGACCGGCATAGCCTTTGACAGTTCAATCATCTGGGTGATGAATGTGGAAACCGGCATATATGAAAGTATGATCGAGATTCCCCTGTTTGAGCAAACCTACATGGAAAATAATAAAAAACTGTCCGAATCATTGATATATTCGATGGTAGGGGTGGTGAAAAACCGCTGGGTATTTTTGTTTGTCCCGGTGGACGGCGGATATTCCCTGCTGGTGGTCCGGGAGAATTCCCCGGAACAGCGCCGGGGCTTTATCCAGGTTGATAATGATGAACTCCACTTTAATGCTTTTGATGTTTCCGCGGACGGTATACTATCGGGACTTCTGGCCGATGACTGGCAGGCAAAGGTAGTCTGGTGGCGGAGCGATTCACTGATAGGGGAGATAGTGCCTTAATGAAACAAAACGCCGCTTTTTTGGTTTCCGCAAAGAAAGCCCAGGAGATGGACTGGGAAGCTTTTTCAAAATGGGGGCTTCATCAATTCAGCCTGGTGGAAGCGGCGGGCAGGACCTGCGGGGAGAACCTGGCAGCGGAATTTCACGGGATCTTTTCCGGCAGAAAAATAAAAATCGGTGTTTTTGCCGGTACAGGGAACAACGGCGCGGACGCGCTGGTGATGCTCCGGTACATGATACTGAGAAAATATACGGATACGGAAAATTGCTGTGTATTAATAAATAAAACCAGCAATACCGATGATGTATCACCCCGGGCGGAGGCCCTCCAGTCCCTCAAAAAAATGGGGGTCGTCATATACAGCTGGAACGGGGAAGAGCTTAATCACCAGAACCTTCAGGATTCATTAGAAGATTTTGATTTCCTGGTGGATGGAATCTGCGGCACCGGGCTGAATAACGAACTCCAGGGAATCCCCCTGGAAATGGTAAAACTGATAAATGCAGTTTCCGGCCCGGTGAAAATATCCATCGATGTACCTTCCGGTTTATCCGATACGGCCGCTGCGGACTGGCACCGGGTTCATGCGGATGTAACCCTGGCTATTGAACCCCTTAAAACCATGCTCTATGTTCCGTCCCACCGGGTGAGCGCCGGCCGCATTATTCCGGTGGAAGGAATATTTCCCTGTGAACTTATAAAACAGTATGTTGATTATTTTCTCTGGTCCTGGGAAACCGTAAAACAGGATATCAAGCCCCTCCCCCCGGATTCTTATAAATATTCCCGGGGGCTGGTTTCTATTTATGCCGGTGCGGCGGGTACCAGCGGTGCCGCGGTTATTGCTTCCCGGGGCGCCCAGGCCTCAGGGGCCGGCTTGGTCAGACTGTATGTTGACCGGGACATATACCCGGTTACCGCGGTCCATGCGGGGGGCATTATGGCGGTCGCCCTGGAACAGCCCGACGACCCCCGGCGGTTCCAGCCGGATGCGGTTCTTCTTGGTCCCGGATGGGGCAGGGCGGCCCACCGGGTTCCGGTGCTTGAAAAAGTACTGGAACAGGAGGAGCAGGGTATTCCGGTTGTCCTGGATGCGGATGGGATCTTTCTTTCCAAAAATTGCACCTTCCACGGTAATGCTCTGATTACTCCCCATCCGGGGGAACTGTCCCAGTTTCTGGATCTGTCCAGGGAAAAAATCCTGGAAAATCCTATCCCCATCCTGCTGGAAACAGCCCGGAGTAAAAATCTTCATATCCTTTTTAAAAGCCATGTATTATTCGCTGCTGCCCCGGACGGAAGGATCAGTGTTATTGATGGAATGCTGCCGGTCCTTGGCACCGGCGGCAGCGGTGATTTATTATCGGGCCTTTGCGCAGGCTTGGCAGGAAGGATGAAAAAAGAAATGGCCCGGGACTTTGATTTCCACTATTGTTCGGTCCTGGCGGCCTGCCTTCTGGTTGAGGCGGGTAAACAAACCGCCGCCCTGAGGGGATTCCCGGATCCCCTGGACATGGCGGATACCGCCGCAAGGATAGCCGGAGAGGCCTGGCTTGGAACCGGAGAAAATATTTAACCTTAGGAAACACTGATTAATGCCCACAGAGCATTATTCAGTGTATTCTTTAATATAGGCAATTCTTTGTGCAACAAAAAATTGCGAAGGGAACCGCTGATTGGTCGCATATTGCGACCGGTTTAATCAGCGGTTCCCTAAAGGAACATACATGCCGGATAAAGATGACAGAAAATTTGATGAAAGGGATTTGGTCTTCCGTTATTCCAGGGAAAGGCGGATGGATAGTGCTTCCGAAACGGTCAGAAAACTAAACGAAGAAGGACCAAAACGGAGATTCAATTTAATAAAGCCCCTGACCGCCACAAAACCCCTGACTTTTTTATTTATCTCCATTGTTTTACTAAGTGTGATGGTTTATTTCATTTCCTTTATTTCCGGTTCAAGGGATGAAACCGCATTCGGCGGAAATACAATTAAGATTTCCGCCTTTACCTTTGAAGGAAAAACCTATGTAACCGTAAATAAAAAAATAAAAAACAAAAACAGCCATTATTTGGGGATGGTGGATCTGGCATTTTCACCAAAAGAGGACAGGAAAGAACAGGATCCAAACAAGATTGAAGTAAAAACCGAACGCATTTTTTTTACCTCCGAACCCGAAGAGGACTTTAAAATGGCCCTTCCCTTTGAAACAGAGCAGTTGGTTATCCTTATGCAGAGTGAAAAGGAAATTCAAAAATTGAATGTAAAAACCAAATAGGGATTCCCTAAAGACCCTATTGGTTTGTATAGTCCCTGCTCATAGAGATTCCTTGCCAGTACAGGGGAGCTGTACCGGCAAAGGATTATTGTACCTTTTCAATGTATTCCACATCTATTTTTGGTGATGAACTTCGTTTTTCCTTATCCACCTCGCCGTAAATGGTTACGGTATCACCTGGCTTAAGCATAAGATCCCGGATTTTACTATTATCAATTTCAAGGGTTATCTGTCCGGATGCATCGGTAAAGGTATACTGTTCATGGCGGGTTCCCTGGCTGATCTGTCCCCGCATGACCACCCAGTCGTCATCGGACATTTTTAATGCATCCGCGGCGGTGGTAATGACCGGCCCCCTGGCTTCTCCTGACTGGATATGTTTAGCATACAGGACAAGGTTATTATGTTCCCAGCTGATCTTTCCGAATATCGTAACGGTTTCTCCTGACTTAAGGGTTAGTCCCCGCCATACATCCCGGTCTATTTTTGCGGTTAATTGTCCGGTAGAATCGGTTAATTGGTAGTATTCCCGCTGGGCTAACGGTTCCAGTTTGCCGGTTATGGTCACCCACATTTGATAAGGTACACCCCCGGAATGGTGGGTCCCGGCTCCCATCATAGTATTATCCCCAACATTCCCCCTCATCGTTTGGGATGCCGAACCAATGGTGGTTGTATTCTGAGCCTGCAGGACCATACCGGTTCCCAATGCAAGAAAAAATATCAAAAAAATTGTTTTTTTCATAATATCCTCCTAAAAAATTGTTTTGATAATTAAATTCTAATATATTTACTTTAAGGAAACTTGAAGAAATAAGATACCTTGTTTTATAGAGATTTTTTTCATATGGAACATTAAAAACGCTGACCGGATTGCCGATTGTTCCCATATTTTATTATTGATAAGGTTGACCTGAGTTACCGGATACATTATTCTTTAAACGAGGGAGTTAGGTATGTTACAATTTTATTTCCTGTCAATTTTATGTAATGCCGCTGCCGGGTTCGTACTTTTCAGGAATGAGGAGTACCCCGTATCGGATGATCCTGGTTTCAAATTTTCAATTTATAATGAATCTTTCAGATTGAGTCTGGGAATCGTAACCTGCCTGGTGGGCCTTTTTAAAATTTTATCCGTAGTTCCTGGTGATGTAAGGGTAATTGGTGATCTTGTTCCTGCTCTGGCAGGGCTGTTAGCCGGGTTCGTGCTGGTGTTTGAATATTACCGGAACCATTCAAAGATTGAATCTGAAAAATCAGAAAAGCTGGAAAATTTTTTTGAAACCAACCGTAAATGGATAGGTATCGTGGCCATGGCTTCAGCGGTGCTTCATTTCCTGTTCCCGGCGGTATTGCTTCTGTAATGGGTGAACCCTTAATTGCAGATAAAGAAAAATCTTCTCCGGTGGATCCTAAAAGATCCGTGGCGGGAATTTCCGTCAGGGACGGAAAGGTTTTTATTGCCCGGCGGATTCCCGGGGGTGCCATGGGAGAACGCTGGGAATTTCCCGGGGGTAAGGTGGAGCCCAATGAATCCGACGAGGAAGCATTAGTCCGGGAATTCCAGGAAGAATTCGGGGTACCTGTCCAGGTAGGGAAACACCTGGGGAGTGCTGTTTTTGAACATAAAAGTATCCCCAGGCAGCTCCACGCCTATGAAGTCATATTTCAAAGTGACCAGTTTATCCTCTGCGAACATACCGACTGGTGCTGGATTTCCCTGGATGATATAGAAAAAATTGATTTTGCCGATTCGGACAGGAAACTGATCCCCTCCCTAAGGGAACATTTTCCGGCATAGGGAGCACTTCCTAATTAAGCGAGGCTTTTTCAAAATCCGCCGGACCGTAGGGTCCGTAATTTTGAAAAAGCCTCAACCATCAGAAATTATAACTGAATGTAAGCCCCAGGTCCCATACCTGATATTCCGCCCCGGCCAGGGATACCGAAACCAGGGAATCATTTTCATTATTATACCCTTGGGAATTCCCCTTGGTATTATTGGTATACCGGTAGGATGCCTTAAGGTTGAGCTGCATTTTCGGGGTGAACCTGTAGGTAAATCCGAGGGTTGGTTCCAGCAGGTATCCCCCGCTGACTTCATCATGAAACTGGAGTCCCTTGGTGGATCTTAAAAAATGGTCATCCAGGGCATACACCAGAATCAGCGGGCTGAAGGAAAAACCGCCTTCAATAACGAACCTTTTCAAAAAAGGATACCGCACGGAAAATCCCGCTGAAAAAATAATCCAGTTTTGGGAATAGCTGATCACCGGACCGTAACAGGGTATTTTTGGCAGGGAGTCATCCCAGGCGTTGGTACCGCTGGCATACTGCAGATACCCGTCCCTGCCGGTCCATTTATAATGCATATAATTGAAACCCAAAAAAGGCGTAATGATTACCGTGGAAAAACCCGGAATGGAAATTCCCGCGGCAAAATCCAGCAGCAACGCAGAATTGGTAAAGTTATCATGCCTGGAAAAATTGGAAAGCTCATAATTGGCCGCCTCCCAATCCCGGTCCTCCATGAAACCGGTATTTGCGGGAAACCCGAACTTTAATCCTAATTTTGCATAAAAACCTGTTTTTTCCATGGGATCTTTCCTGGAAAATTCAACAAACGAGCCAAAATAAAAAAGCGGCTTCATATCCCAGGTAAGTTCGCTGAGCAGAATATCCCCGGTCCGGTAAACCAGTTCAAAGGAAGTTCCGTAAAGCATACCCAAACTGGCACCGGTACTGAACTGGTAGTTTGATTCTTTTTTATTATTATCCTGGTCTTGTTCGCTGAACAATAACGGAGATGTATAACAGATCAAAAAGATGATGACGAAATATTTGAAAAGGTTTATTATTTTCATTACTATGAAGTTAGTTGATTATAGCTGTAAAAATCAAGTTCTGCTGGTTGTGTTATTAAGTCTGATGATACTTTCCTGTGATAAATTCAGCCAGGATGTAACTATTGTACCTCCTTCGGCGCCTCCCTTAAGCAGGTCCACCATTGGGTATGGTATGCTGACCAGTTCCTATACGCATATCCTGGATAATCCCCAGCAGGGGGCGGTTTCCCTGGGGTATCTGCGGAAGGGTGCGGTGGTTCCGGTTTTGGAGAGGAAACTGGTTGAAAATAACAAAAGAATAGAGTCCTGGGTTCTTGTAAAAGGAACCTATGAGGGATGGCTGAAAGAGGAAAATATTGAAATATACGAAAATGAATCCCAGGCAAAAACCGCAGCGGAGTTATTAAATTGATCCAAACCCTGATCCTGTGGGGGCTGCCTCCTCTCGTGGGGGCAATTATCGGTTATGTAACCAATGCAATAGCCATAAAGATGCTGTTCCGGCCTCTGAAGGAAATCCGGGTATTTGGAATACGGCTGCCCTTTACCCCGGGAATACTTCCCAGGGAAAGGCACAAGCTGGCCCTCAATATAGGCTCCATGGTGGAACGGGAATTATTTACCCCGGAAATACTGAGGACCCGTCTGAAGGGTGAAGATTTCCGGCATAAACTAAAAATATCCATAGCAGAGTACACGGAAAAAATTCTCGGTACCCCCGTCTCGCAGCTGATACCCCAAAAAACATCCTCCGGGGGCATATCGGATATAGCCCGGATCATCACCCTTTCCCTGAGAAGTTTTATCCATTCTCCCTCCTTTGAAAGCATCCTGGAAAAAATCACCGACGAACTGGTAGCCCGGCTGGATCATAAAAGTTTAAGGGATATCCTGGGGCAGGAAATTACGGAAAAGCTGGAGGATACCCTTTCCCAGGTCATCCGGGACAGTATTAAACGTTCAGCCCCAAGGATAACCGAACACGTCATGCCCGCGGCGGACCGGGTTTTTTCTTCCTTCACCAGTTCTCTGGTGGATTTTTTAATGAAGGATGAAATCCACCAGGAGCTGGAAGTCCACGGGCGGATTTTTCTGACCAACGCTGTTCTGAAGCTGAACGCAATCCAGCGGTTTTTTATTTCCGCCGGACAGTATGATAAAACCATCCATGATAAAATGCCGGAAATTATCGATGATCTGATTAAACAACTGGATGCATTGCTGAAAGACGGGAATACCAAAAAACGCTTAACCGTCTTTTTCCGTAATTCGGTTAAAAAAATGTTTTCCTCCGAAAAAAACGTTGGCCAGGTAACGGGTTTTATCATGGGGTTGATATCCTCCTACATCGATGAACCCCTGGAGGATGTCATCAAGGGTCTCAGCAAAAAGGACCTCCGCCTGGCAGGGCGGAAGCTGATCGGATTTATCCGGGCCAGGGGAAATGAAAACCTGGATCTCCGGCTGGGCCAGATTATAGACGGCTTCATTGAAAAATATAAGGATTCTTCCCTGTCGGGTCTTTTTTCCTTCAGTCCTGAACAGAAGGAAAAATTCGACGGGTTCATCAGCGGTAAAATTCTGGAAATCGCCGATGAAAGGATTGAATCACTGCTCACATCAATTGATGTAAAAACCATGGTCTCCGACCGGATCGATACCCTGGATATGGTCAGGGTTGAACGGATTGTCCTGGATGTAATGGACAACCAGCTGAAATGGATTAATGTGTTCGGAGGAATTCTCGGGGGGCTTATCGGTTTATTCCAGGCAGGCTTTGGGTGGTTCATGAGGTAAACTTATATCTCCCGGAACCGACTGGTTAACATAACACCATAAATATACGGTATTATGGGGACTTCCTCCGAGTTCTTGAAATCAAAGGATTATATGCGGGGTATTCACCCCGCATGCGAATACATTTCCTCCCGAACGAAACTTCCCGTGGCGTAATTAATCGGTTCCTGCGATAATCCGGGGCTTTCGCCGCAGGGAGGTTTATTTGCATATTGCTGTCCCGTAACACCCCTATTCCACAAAATGAATTAATTCCTGATTGATGATCAGATCCACCGTATCACCATTTTGTGGAATGCTTTTCCGGAGGTCCGCATCCGACGAAAGTCCGGTTCCCGAGGGTAGTTCCGTTTCATATATCAGGGAATCTCCCCGGTAAATTGCCCGCCTAAAAACAGCGGGCAATTTTTTTATCTGCCCCGGGTTTGGTCGCGTATCATCAAACATGCGGACCGCATCCCTGGGTAAAAAGAAGAAGGATGAATTTTCCTTAAAACTATTGACAGAGGGAATTTCCAGCTGACCCAGGGGGGACCGTATCCGGACTGTGCCCTCCTGAACTTGTTCTGTTTCGCAGGGAAAGACCTGGCCAAAACCGAAAAATTCCGCGGCAATCCTGGTTTTGGGAAAAAGAAAAAGATCCCTGGAGTTCCCGGTTTCTACAATTTTTCCATGGTCCATTACGGCTATCCGGTCCGCGGTGACCGCCGCTTCCTCCCGGTCGTGGGTAACAAAAATACAGGGGATCCGGAGCTTCTTCCGGATTTCCAGAAAATTATCCCTTAATTCCCTCCTCAGGGGAGTATCCAGACTGGAAAAAGGTTCATCAAAAAGGAGGACCTCCGGTTTATAGGCCAGTGCCCTGGCAATGGCAATCCGCTGCCTTTCCCCGCCGGACAAGGTCTGGACCCGTCTCTTCTCGTACCCGGATAACCGGACCAGGGAAAGGTTGTCCATTACAATTTGCCGGCGCTCTTCTTTTTTTATTCCCTTTATGGCAGGTCCATAGGCAATATTTTTTCCCGCATTCAAATGGGGAAACAGGGCCAGGTCCTGGAATACCATAGCCACATTCCGCTGCCAGGGCGGCATTTTTGTAATATCCTTTCCATTTAAGTTGATTGAACCCCGGTCCGGTTCCAGAAGACCCGAAATAAGTTGGAGCGCCGTGGTTTTTCCGCAGCCCGAAGGACCCGCCAGTACCAGGGTTTCTCCTTCTTCCACGGTAAGGTCCAGGGACATGGTGAAATCACTGTAGGATTTATACAGATCACGAATTATGAGAGCCATGGTTGTTTCCTTTTGACCGGCGGATGGATACATCCGAAATAAAAAATGTTATGAGGGTGAAAAAAATCAGAATAGTACCCCCAGCACAGGCGGTACCAAACCTGTAGGATCCTACAGCCCGGTAAATATAAAGGGGCAGGGTAATCCAGTCGCTGGAACCCAGCATAAGCACCGTGTTTAATTCCCCCATACTGATGGCAAAGGAGAAAGCCCAGGCGGAACTTAACCTGGGCAGTACCGACGGAACCATAATGGTACTTACCTTCCTTAAAGGAGCTGCCCCCGCCAGGGATGATGCATGAAGGGTGTTATTGGAAATGCCATTCAGTCCTTCCAGAATTGAAAAAAAGGAAAAGGGAAAACCCGCGATGGCATGCATCAGCACCAGGGACAGGAATACCGGGACCCCGCTGTTTCTGTAGAGGGCTAACCATCCGAACCCCAGGACAACCCCGGATGACAGGAGGGGCAGGGAATACCCCATATGCAGGATAGGTCTCCACCGGGATCCGGGAAGCATCAGTCTATGGGCGGAAGCCGCCAGAAATCCCATCAGGGTTGAGCAGCTTGCCGCCAGCACCGCCAGAATAAGCGAATGGGAAAGTGCGGAAAAAAGTGTACCGGTGTTTGTCCAGTTTCTGAATGAGATTACCCGGAAGGCCGTCCTGGTGGCCTTAAATAAAACCGATTCCAGGGGAATGGAAATAATGGGGCCCGCAATAAAAATATAAATGATGATGCCATAACATACAAACCCCCAATTAATCTTTTTCGATGATCCCTTTCCGGCTGTATCACCGGATGTGCGGGCATCCTCCGCGGAACCGGTAAGTTTCCGGGATTTTTTTTCAAAGTACATATACAGCAAAAAAACCGCCAGGGCGATGACGGTTTCAATCCCCGCAAAAATTCCTGCCTGGGTATAATCAAATGAAATATTGGCATACCGGTAAATTTCCACCCCCAGGGTGGTGGCCGGTGGGCCCCCGCCTAAAACCTGAACAATGGCAAAGCTGGTAAAACAGTACAGGAAAATCAGCAGCGCCGCGGAAATTACCGCCGGGGAAATCAGGGGCAGTATAACCGTGAGGCTGCTCTTCAGAGGATTGGCCCCAAGGTTTTCTGCCGCGGGAACATAGGCGTTTTTAATCCTGTAAATACCGTCCCCCACCAGCCGGATTACCAGGGGGAAATTATAAAAAGCATGGGCCAGAATAACCGCCGCCGGCCGGTACAGTATCCTGATGGGACCTTCATCTTTTCCGGTAATGGCCATGATGAATTTGTTGAGCCACCCCGCATTCCCGAAAAAAAGTACAAAGCCCAGGACCACCAGGATAGACGGCAATGAAAAGGGAATCCCCGTGAGGGCCTTAAGAATGGCTTTTCCCCGGCCCTCGGTCCTTCCCAGGAACCATGCGCCGGGCAGGCCCAGCACCAGCGCCAGCAGGGTGCTGATGAATGCCTGTCCCACCGTGAATGCCACGGTTTTAAATAAATCGGACTTGCGGAAAATAACCTCATGGATATATCCAAGCCCTTTGGAAAAAGAAGCCGTCAAAGCAGCTGCATAGGGCAGGAAAAAACAGAAACAAACCAATCCCAGCGGAAGCAGGGAAAGGAGTAATGATGTCTTTTTTTCTCCCGCTGTTTTGATTACCACCGTTTTATTCCCGCCATAAGTTTAGCCCAGGCATCAATATCCTCATTGGTCAGAGGTTTGGGCAACAGGGTTTTATCGCTTTTTGGGTTAATCCTGAACGAAGGTGGCAGCGGAATGGATGTTACCGGATACATCCAGTTGGTTTCGGGAATTACCTCCTGGAAGGAAGGGCTGAGCATAAAGTCTATGAACTGTCTGGCCCCGTTTTTATTCGCCGCATTTTTCAGAATAGCCGCCAGTTCAACCTGAATGGGATGACCCCCGGAAAACAGGGCTGCTTTATACCGTTCGGTGTTTTCGTACTTAAGATGATACCCGGGACTGGTGGTATACGAGAGAACCAGCGGGGCTTCTCCGGCGGTAAATAAACCATAACCCGAGCTCCACCCGTCGGCGATGGTTAAAATTGAGGGGGCCAGCCTTCGCCAGTAGTCGGGCCATTTATCCTGGTACACCTCCTTGGTCCAGGCAAGAAATCCCAGGCCGGGTGAGGATGTCCTGGGATCCATGAGGATCAATGATCTTTCAAATTCCGGTTTGGTCAAATCCTCAAGACTCCGGGGAGGCCGGGATATTTTTGCCGAATCATAAATAACCGCAAAATAGCTGTAATCCACGGGAATAAGCCTGAACAGGGGATCCATCACAATTTCGGGCAGCAAAGCCTTGGCATTTGGAGAGACATACGCTTCAAGAAGCCCCGAATTAATGGCCTGGTCCATCATGTTCTGGTCAATCCCCAAAATAATATCCGCATCGGCCTGGTCCTTTTCAAAAAGGATGTGGGACAGCAGGGTTCCCGCATCCCCGTGGGAAACAAGCCGCAATGTCAGACCGGTTTCCGCTTCAAAACGTTTTTTGATTTCCGGTCCAGGTCCCCATTCGGACATAAAGGAATCGTAGGTCCACACCACCACTTCCTTGTCCCGGGGCGCTTTATTTTCTTTTGTACCCCCGGCAAACAAAAAAAATGGTGAGATAATCATTAAACTAAAAAAGATTAACAAGGTACGGCAGGTTCGGTTCATTTCAGGAAACTCCTTACACTGACCGGAGGAAGAACCGTGATCTCTGCTGCGGGCTGATATTGGCCTTGGTAAATTCACCGTTAATATCAGTCTGGGTTCCCTTCGCCGGCATTATCCGGAGCAGGTTCAGCGGGTTTGATCTCAGGCATTCCATTCATGATGAATGGTCAACCACCCCGATTCGGTGTGCATTAAAATTATGAAGAACAATCTTCATAGAAAATATATAAAATAAAAAAACCTGCGTCAAGGGAAAGATTTGGGTATGTCCTAGTTTTTTCTCCCGGTCAACAGAGGTTTGTATTCTTCCGGTTATTGTACCAAGGATAACAACCCTAATCATTTTTTTCGCAGGCAGGTTTAATCCAGCCTGCGGCTGGGCTCTGCAAAGAAGTGATTGTATGGCCGCTCACGCGGACTGCGGGCATCCCGCTCTTTAAGGATATTCTTTGAAGCAACAAAGAAATTGTTGTGGGTGTATGAAGCCCGCATATAATTCTTACCTTACAGTACTATCATACACACTGCTTGCGGCGGGGTTGTTGATTATTTTATTTATCAGTAATATTGATGATAAAAAAATAGAAAACCCCATAAGAGGTATGATGATGAAAAAAACATACTTTCTCCGCTGCTTATTCTTGTTTCTCTGTTTCTTATACTAAGCGGATGTTCCAACTTCTCAAGGGGTGCTTCCGGCCTCAAAAGTATACCGGGTCAGTCCGAGGAGGAAACCGGAACCCAGGCATTACCGGACACATTCTATGTAATAGCAGGGGGGAATGGGGACAAAGACGGTTCTTCCTGGGAGAATGCGTATGTGGATCTCCAGACGGCAATAGATGCGGCGGCGGGTGCGGCCACCGCATCTTCGCCAAAGTATGTGTTGATCCTGGGCGGGCACACCTATTACCCCAATTCCAGCCCCAACATCCCTACCCCGACCTCCGACCGGGAGATGCATTTTTCCCTGAAAAACAATGTAACCGTAATTGGTGGATTCCAGGGGAATGAACCGGGCAGGGTTCCCAGGGGGGAGGCAACGGTTTTATCCGGGGATATTGGTGAAAAAGATGATGAGAGGGATAATATTTCCCACGTATTTTATCATCCTGACGGAACGAATCTTAACAGCACGGCGGTACTGAAGAATGTGACCATAACAGGCGGGAATGCGGATGAATTTGGTATCCACAGCGCAGGCGGTGGGATGTATAATTGGAACAGTAGTCCCACAGTGGAAAACTGTAGCTTCAGTAACAACAGCGCTATTAAAGGCGGCGGGATGTTCAATAACAGCAGCAGTCCCAGGGTGGAAAACTGCGCTTTTATCAGCAACCGCGCCACCTACTACGATGGCGGCGGGATGTTCAATGAGGACAGTAGCAGCCCCATAGTGGAAAACTGTAGCTTCAGCGGCAACAGCGCCACTAGAGGTGGCGGGATCTACACTAGCAGTCTCACTGTGGAAAACATTACCTTCAGCGGCAACAGCGCCATCTACGGCGATGGCGGGATGTACACTAGCAGACCCACTGTAGAGAATTGTACCTTCAGCGACAACAGCGCCGACTTAGGCGGTGGTATGTACAATTACATCAGCAGTCCCAGGGTGGAAAACTGTACCTTCAGTGGCAACAGTGCCAGCAACGGCGGCGGTGGAGGGATGTACAATGCCATCAGCAGTCCCTGGGTGGAAAACTGTACCTTTAGCGGTAACAGCGCCAACTCCGGCAACGGCGGAGGGATGTCCAATTTTAGCAGCAGTTCCACAGTGGAGAACTGTACCTTCAGCGGCAACAGCGCCAATGGCGACGGGGGAGGGATGTGCTACAGAGGGGACAACCTGGGCATCAGCAGTCCCAGGGTGGTGAACTGTACCTTTAGCGGTAACAACGCCAACTCCGGCAGCGGCGGAGGGATGTCTAATTGGAGTAGCAGTTCCACAGTGGAAAACTGTACCTTCAGCGGAAACATCGCCTCCTACAATGGCGGTGGGATGTACACTAACAGTACCAGGGTGGCGAACTGTACCTTCAGCGGCAACAGCGCCAACTCCGGCGGAGGGATGCACAATTACAGTTCCACAGTGGAGAACTGTACCTTTAGCGACAACAGCGCCGGTATCAACGGCGGTGGGATGTCCAATTGGATCAGCAGGGTAAAAAACTGTACCTTCAGCGGCAACAGGGCCGCCAGTAGAGGCGGCGGGATGTACATTAGCAGTTCCACAGTGGAGAACTGTGCCTTCAACGGCAACAGCGCCTCCGAAGGCGGCGGCGGCGGGATGTACAATGTTGACAACCTGGGCAGGAAGTCTATTGTGGAGAATTGTACCTTCAGCGGCAACAGCGCCATCTACGGCGGCGGGATGTACAATTACAGCAGCAGTCCCACGGTGGAAAACTGTACCTTCAGCGGCAACAGCACCTCCGGCGACGGCGGCGGGATGTACAATTACAGTAGCAGTTCCACAGTGGTGAATTGTAGCTTCAGCGGCAACAATTCCAACTTCGGCGGCGGGATGTGCAATGTTGACAACTTGAGCAGGAAGTCTATTGTGGAGAATTGTACCTTCAGCGGCAACAACTCCAACATAGGCGGCGGGATGTACAATTACAGCAGCAGTTCCACGGTGGAAAACTGTACCTTCAGCGGCAACAGCACCTCCGTCGGTGGCGGGATGTACAATTACAGCAGCAGTCCCGCTGTGGAAAACTGTAGCTTCAGCGGTAACAGCGCCGCCAGTAGAGGCGGCGGGATGTCGAATAACGGCGGCAGCAGCCCCACGGTCTATGGCAGTATTTTCGTTGGGAACTTTATAATGGAGGATGGTTCTACAAGCGAAATTTCCGGCGATGCCTTTGATCCCATAAGTAAAGCTAATCTCATCCGGGGTACAACTGCGGGCCAGCATAATGCTTATGGAACGACTTTTCTCGGAACTATAGATGAACTGTTTGCTCATATCGATGGAAACGGAATGGCCGAACTGAAAAACAACGGCGGTCCCACGGAAACACTGATGATAAAAAAAGGCGGTCCGGCATATAATAAAATAACCACATCCCCGGCCTGGCTGCCGGAAAAGGACCAGCGGGGAGTCGACCGCCCGGGAAATGCCGCGGACATAGGTGCGGTGGAATGGAAGACCGGGGATCCGGAATAAACGGTTAATATAAGGTTCTCATACAATTAACTTTTTTTGGGCCTTTAAATCCCATAGCCGAACCAATAGGGAAATACTGGAACTCCGGGGGTAAGCTGCAATATAATCTGCGCTGAGAATCCCGGAGGGTTTTTTCATCTGTATCTCCTTTTCTATATATGTCCGTGGTTATTTTCTATTTGAATTATTTAAACGTTTTGTTTTTTAAATAACCGTAAAAGTCATTTTTAAAAATAATAAGATGATCCGGGAGCCGGACCCCCGGAATGTCCGCCGTCTCCTGGAGACGGAATGAATGGGATGCTACTGGATATTCTTATCGATACGGAAAATCCAAATCAGGAACGTAACTATAAATTATGGGATAATCAAAAACCCGCTAATGACAGTTTTGTTTTTGTATGAAAAAGGTTGCTTCCTGAGAATTAATTTCCAAGGTCATGCCTCCGGTTATGCCGGGGGTTATTGACTAAAGGGTCTGGTTGAAATGTCCATCCGGTATATTGCACCGCTTAATTGCTTTAATGCATAATCCTTGTCGTCATGAATTTCTACTTTTTCTTTAGGATTGTCTTTATTTTCAAATATCCACATGAGTTTTACATCGCTGATATTGCTGTCAAAGATATTATATTTAAACTCGATTTCAATGTATTTCCCCTTCGGATCATACCGGGGAGGGGAATCCTCTGAAAATTCCGTATTAACTTTACAGTTG
>JAVBPH010000063.1:0-4479 GCA_031549725.1 Treponemataceae bacterium | reverse complement strand
GGGAGGACTTCATGGTAATCAGTTCCTCTAATTTTTGCTTTTCATCTTCGGACAATGATTGGTATGCCTTGGAATCCCGGTATTTCCAGACCAGGGAGAACAGATCCTTTTCGTATTCCTGGAACATCCGGTTGCTCCAGGCCCTCACCAGAAAGGAAGCTGCTTCATTGGTCAGCCCCAGGGACCAGATATACTTTTCCCCGGTAACCCCGGGTTTAAACAGCCAAAGGTCCTCATCATTGATCTGATCCAGAACATCCCGGAAAATTTTTTCCCGGTCCTGGTGGCGGATACCCTCGTCCTGGACGGGTGCCAGGGCTTCATCCACCTCGGCGGTGGTGATATGGGGTTTGGAGAACCAGCAGATCCTGGAATCATCCGCTCCCAGGTCTATAAAATCTTCTTTTGTGTATGGCAGTGCAGGAACATACCGGCCCAGAACCGCCGAATAATCTTCCCTGGGGTTTGCCCAAATCCTGAAAAAGCCCAGCACATGATCTATCCGGTAGGCACCATAGTATTTTTCCGCTGCCTGGAGTCGCTTTTTCCACCAGCCATATCCGTCTTTTTTTTGCGCAGCCCAGTCATAAATGGGAAATCCCCAATTCTGGCCATCGGGACTGTACATGTCCGGGGGAGCCCCCGCGGACAGATCCTGCCTGAAAAATTGCGGGTAGGCCCAAACATCCGCGGAATCTTCGTTCATTAGGATAGGCAAATCCCCTTCCAGGATAATCCCCGCATCATTCAGGGCCTGGGCGGCTTTGCTGAACTGAACATCCAGGGCGTCCTGAAGCCAAACCCAGAAAAAATGCTCTTCCTGCAAGTCCGGATTAGACCAGAGGTTTTCTATTTCTTTCAGGGTTATATTCTGATATTGGGGCCATTCTTTCCAGCTTTTTTCATCATTTACTTCTTTTAACTGCCTATATACGGCATAAATCTTTACCCAGGGATTTTGGTCAATCCACTTTGACAGATCTCCGCCCTTTTTGGCCCTATCAAGGATCTCCTTTTTGTGGGCTCCATACATTTCCCGGAGCAGTTCCATCTTGGCCCGGAGAATTTTTTCGTAGGGAAACCGGGTTTCTCCTTCAAAATTTTTCTTAAGCGCCGCAAGATGACGGACATAAGGCTTGGCTTCGGGCATTTCGCTGATACGTAAATAAAGGGGATGCAGGGCAAATGCGGTCAACGCACTGTAGGGGGAACTCTCGTAGCCCGTATCATTCACCGGGAGAATCTGGATCAGGCCGATTCCTGTCTTTTTACAGAGTTCCGCAAATTCAATAAGGTCCAGGAATTCTCCAACCCCGATACTATGCCGTCCCCGGAGGGCTCCCACCGGGACCACAACCCCGGTCAACCGTTTTTCGGTCATGGCTTTGTTCATAGTTCC
The DNA here is from genome assembly GCA_031549725.1 of Treponemataceae bacterium. Taxonomy (GTDB): domain Bacteria; phylum Spirochaetota; class Spirochaetia; order Treponematales; family Breznakiellaceae; genus UBA937. The sequence goes on along the minus strand of JAVBPH010000063.1, from coordinate 3,080 downwards.
TCCAGGTAACATTGACTATACCGGAGAAAAATCCCGGCAGCCCTTGGCTTTGTGCAAATCCGTACTATGAAATTGATTTTTTATGTAATGGTGTACCACAAAAAAACTTTCGTAGTGCAAGAACAAACTTGCGTTACGTATAGTATAATGCTAAGTGTGATATTGTTCAATTTTTATTTCTATAAGAAAGCTGTTTGATTGGAAAAAACCGCCCCATTTGGGACCCGGAAGCGGAAATTTCGGTGATTAGGACTTTTTAAGTATCCCGGCGGGGTACTTTTTATTAATACTTTGCTCCGAATTTATAAATTTTTGCCCTGGAGGCCGGATTTTCCAGGTATTAGAGCCCTTTAAATCACCGATTTCGTCCCCAGGTTTTTATGTATATTACCGGTTCAAAGGCGCTTTTAGTTTTTCAGGCCGGTATTCCCTGTTCCTTGATATTTACAAAGAAAACCCCTGTACCATTAGGGCATATCCGGCGCTAATATTTGTATTTTGAGTGGGTTTTTTGGGCAATTTCGTCAAATATCTGCTTCGCGCTGTCCGTGGAATAATCATAGGCGCACACATATGTCCTATTATGCATAACCATATAATGCAGATGGGGATAATGTTCAGTACCGATTAACAGACTGCCAATCTCATCCCCGGCTTTAACCTTTTGTCCCAGGGTTACCGCAACTGCCTGGCTCTGTTCCAATGTAAGTGCCGGATCCGCCGATGAAGGTTCCAGTACCAGTGCAATCTCCCAGCTATTACTGAATTTGATCCCCACGGTCATCATCAATTGATTTACAGGATTGGAAAACGGGTTATAACTTACCTGAATACTTGATATGGTCCCCGAAACCGGCGCAATAATCTGTACCCGGTCCAGCGTTTCATTTACTACCATATCTATACCATTGTGAGGGTCGGTACCGCTCCAATTTGGAGTATCAAAGGCAGCAAACCGTACGATAGTATCAGGATCACCGAATGGAAACTCCAATTCGGGCACTGCGGTGTCCGGAATAATTTCGTTTCCCCCGGCGGTACCGGTATTGCATCCGACAATCAGTAATCCCGCTGCAAGTATCAGACAGAACAAGGTCATTTTATGTAATTTTTTTCTCATTTCCATCCCCTTTAATACAAATCCATTCATACCTTAATATATCCCCTTTCTGCGGAAAAACATGGTTTTTAATGTTCAGGAAGCGTAAGGGATAATCTTTGGTTTTAATCGGGGGTGGCTTTCAGGTAATTACTATGTTTGTACACCTGTAAGAATTATTATTGATTTATCCTAAAACTGACTTATGATAGAACCAATTTTATAAAAGTCTGTATCATGGGGATTTTCTGATAATAATATTATTTTTTCTAATGTTCCATCTTTCTTCAGTAACTGAGAACAACAGAAAACACCTGTTTACTCTTTACTTGCGGAAACAAGCTTTAAATATAAACTGAAAACCCATGTATTACGAGGCTTTTTCAAAATATTAAATTTTGAAAAAGCAACCTTAGATGTAAGTGCAGAAAGAATACTATTTTATTTATGGGTAAAGAAATAGCATTCTTTCTGCAAAAGCCTTTTTCAAAACTAACCGAGTTTTGAAAAAGGCTCTTACTTCTGCTTATTCCAGTGCCATAGGGTGACCGAAAGCTCCGATGAAAAAGGATTTGCCCGGTTAAAATCCGGAAGCCAATCATTATCCGGGACCAGTTCCTGGTAGAATCCATCGTCAATTCCGTATTCTTCCAGCCAGTGTAACACGGTTTCGAATTCGCCTTCTTCCACATACCGGTCAGGGATGGGACAGCCCCGGGGCTGTCCCCGGGATACCGGGGTGTACTGCATCATCAGTGAAAGCAGGGCCCGTCCCTGGGCGTGTTCGGCAAACCACCGCAGAACATTCCGGGTTGATTCAAGATACCCCGGCAAAACCAAATGCCGGATAATCACCCCGGATTGTATGACCGTCTCATTGCTTATTCCGTCGGGTACCAATTGTTTTCCCAAACCATTTCCCGACCGAGGCTCCCCGAAATGAAGTTCCCGGAGATCCATCATTTTAAGAATAGCCTTGGCTGCGGCTTCAGGATAATCGGGTGCATTGAAGTAACGTCCGGAGATACTGCTGTCCAGGGTTTTAAGATCCGGCAAATACACCGATACGGTTTCCCTAAGCAGTTCCAATGCGGATACATTTTCATAGGATGATGAATTCCAAAGGATAGGAATAAAAAGCCCCTGCCGCCGGGCCAGTTCCACCCCTGATGCAATACTGGGGATCACATGACTTCCGGTAACAATATTGATATTCTCCGCCCCGGCATTTTGAAGGGCGAGGCAGATACCGGCAAAATCATCCAGGCTGATTACACTTCCCATACCTGTTTGGGATATCTGCCAGTTCTGGCAAAATTCGCAACCCAGGGTACAGCCGGTAACAAAGATGGTCCCGGAGCCGCCCAATCCTGTTACAGGCGGTTCTTCCCCCCGGTGTATCGATGCGGTGGCAATCCTTAGTTCCGCGGTTTCTCCGCAGTACCCGGTCTCCCCTGCCAGGCGGTCTGCACCGCAATTCCTTGGGCAGAGACAGCATTGTTTATAGTTCCGCAGGATCTTTTGCTGATTCACAGATATCTATTATAGAAGGAAACTATTCAAACGCCTAGGGATTGGTCTTTATACTATTCTTGGGTTTCTGCAGAACTCATTTCATAGGTGGTAATGCCCAGTATCTTTCGCAGATTAGTTTGCCAAAGCATTTCTTCCCTTGCAGATGGTTTCGCCCCTTCGACAGGCTCAGGACATGGAACCTCAACCACCGGGAATCTCCGGTCCCCGGGGCTGTTTGTGCTAAGGCCTTCGAAGCACCGCAGGGAGCTTAGAAGTAATGCGTATTTATAAAATGACCTCTATGGGATTTTGAAGCGATTTAAAATATGAGGCTTTTTCAAAATGTCAAATTTTGAAAAAGCAACCTTAGATGTAAGTGCAGAAAGAATACTATTTTATGTATGGGTAAGGAAATAGCATTCTTTCTGCAAAAGCCTTTTTCAAAACTAACCGAGTTTTGAAAAAG
>JAVBPH010000013.1:0-56337 GCA_031549725.1 Treponemataceae bacterium | reverse complement strand
TGTTCGGGAACCCATTTTTTCCATTCAAAGATCTTATCCTGGGGTACCCCGGCCTTGCGGAAATATTTCTGGGCAATAATATCCGTGGCTATCTGGCTCCAAAACGATGGAACAATAACGTTTTCCTCCGAAAAAATTGCCTTGCCGTCGGGATTGCGGATTTCACTCTTCCTTTTTTCCCATACAATATCCTGATACGGACCGGTCTCTTTTGTAGTAAAAATGCGCTGGATCTTCATTCCTGTATCCTTTTTTGATGAAATGGTGTATTATTTTTATACATACTTACCAATACCAATAGTGGTGTTTTTTAGATAATACACCATATAGGGTGGCACTGCAAGGTAAGAGTGCATAATTCAACAAAGGGAAATTTCCCTAATTCCGGAAGGATTTTTAGTGGTTTCCCAATATTGCGGGGAAGTAAAAATATGATTATTATTCAAAATATATCCCTCGGGCAGCCATTAAGGAGTTAACGTGCGAGTTGTTTTGATGCATTACCATCTTCGGCGGGGCGGCGTAACTTCTGTGGTACTTCACCAGGCGAAGATGCTTGCCGATGCGGGTGATGAGGTTCTTATCATTTCCGGTGAAAAATCTGCCGATGACCGTCTTACCTTTCCCCATATTCCGGTGAAGGAACTCCAGTACGACCGGCACCGGACCGATACCATGGGAGCCCGGAAAGACATGGCCCAGCTTATGGCCGGCAATATCATGAAGGCCATGAAAAAACACTGGGGAGAACCCGCGGATATTGTCCATGTGCATAACCCGCTGATCCAGAAAAATGTGGCCCTCATTCCGGCATTGAAAATTCTTCAGCAGGAAGGTATCCGGTTTTTTCTTCAGAACCACGATCTGGCGGAAGATTTCAGGCCGGATGTATACGTTTCCGATGAGGACTATCCTGAAAATTGCCATTACGGCGTCATAAACCGGAGAAGCTTTTCCTTTATGCACCGGTCCGGCCTAAACACCGGGGGCCTGCACCTGCTGCCCAACGAAGTGGTCCCGGTAAAAGCCGTACCCGGATTGGACAGGACCAGGTTTCTTTATCCCGTCAGGGCCATCCGGAGAAAAAACATAGGGGAAGCTCTGCTGTTATCCCTTTTTATTCCACCGGGAACCACGGTTGCCATAACCCTTCCGCCGACCACAAACAAGGATGAGGGAATTTACCAGAATTGGGTGAACCTCGCCAAATTTCTCAAACTTCCGGTGGAGTTTGAGGTGGGGGTAAAAACGTCCCTGCCGGAACTGATGGGAAGCAGCATTGCGGTGCTTACCACCTCTGTGAAAGAGGGGTTTGGTTTCTCCTACCTGGAACCCTGGACCGCCGGAAGGGCCGTCATAGGCCGGAGAATCGATTATGTATGCCGGGATTTTGAAGATGCGGGGGTTCAGTTTGATTCGTTGTATTCTTCAATTAAGATACCCATGGTGTATCTTTCCGTCCCGGCATTAAAACAGAAAATGGGAACCGCCCTGGAAACCACCTACAGATCCTTTGGTCTTGAACCGCCCCTGTACATCAAAAACATGATGCTGGATGATATTTTCACCCATGATTATTTTGATTTTGGCCGGCTGGATGAAGAACTGCAGACCAGCCTTCTCAGGACGCTTTGTGTGAATACCACGGTGTTAAATGATATTGCGGCGATCAATCCTTTCCTGGCAAAATTATCCCGGTGGACTCCCAATGAAGAACTGATCAGCCAAAACAACTACCATGTGGGGAACAGTTATGGCCGGGATCATATTTTTAACACCCTAAGACAAACCTATGACCAGGTGGTTAACCATCAGGTAAAACATAAGATCTCAAAATCAATTCTTCTGGAACTGTTCCTGGATCCGCTGAAAATGTCCCTGGTGGGTGTTGGATATGAATAACCGGGCTGGTTTTTTTGATGATGCCCGGGGTATTGCGATTATCCGGGAGTCACTGCAGCCGGTAAAACCGGACCCCCCGCGGGAACTGCCGGAAAAGTTTAAGGAAAAAATGTTTCCCCTGGGTACCGGGTGTATTCCCGGAATAGGGACGGTGCTTTTTGATATTTATGGTACCCTGTTTACCTCCGCTGCCGGAGACATAGGGGTAAGCGGCGAATACCTCCCGGGCAGCCTCGATGAATTTGCCCTTCAATGGACCGGTAATTATACCGGCGAAGAACTGAAACAGTATTTCCGGGAAGAGGTTATAAAAACCCATGAAAGGATGTTCCCGGTTACCCCGTATCCTGAGGTTTTAGTTGAACAAATATGGGAGCAATTTCCGGGCCGCCCGAAGGATCTGTCCCCCAGGGAATTTGCCCTCCGGTATGAGCTGGCCATAAATCCGGTCTATCCTATGCCGGGGGTTCTGGAAACACTGGCCGCATTACAATCCCTGGGATTAACCCTGGGCATTATTTCCAATGCCCAGTTCTTTAGTCCCCTCCTTTTTGAAGCCTGTTTTGGAAAATCCCTGAAGGATTTGGGTTTTACAGAAGAGCTATTGATCTTCTCCTATCAAATGGGCGAAGCAAAACCCGCGCCATCATTATTCCGGAAAGCCCGGGAATACCTTGATAAAAATTCCGGAAAGGCGGAAACTTGTTTGTATATTGGAAACGATATGCTGAATGATATTTACGGGGCAGATGCCTTTGGTTTCAAGACGGTTTTATTTGCCGGAGATGCCCGGTCGCTGCGTCTGCGGGAAGGGAACCGGTTAACGGAAAAAACCATTCCCACCGCGGTAATAAAGAATATTCCGGATATAATGGATCTGGTTGCCGGAGGTTCCCATGTTTCCCCCTGAATTAGTCGCTTTATTAAAATACCTGCTTACCTCAAAGGAAGTGATAGGTGCCACGGTGGCCCTGATCCTTTATTTCTCCCTGGTTTTTTATGTAGCCAGAACCCACCGGAAACGTACCCGGAAAACGGGCTTTTCCCTGAAAAGACCAAAGAGACAAAAACCCGCAAAAGTTACCAACCCAGATATTACAGATGAGGATGATGAACTGGGACTGGAAGAAGAATAATCTTTTTGTGGCCCGGATTTTTTAATTGATACAAAAGAATTATCCCTTAGATACTTAACCCCGGATACCGGCTATAGTTTTTTCCTTTCCAGGTCTAAAAGATCTATTTAATGTTTTTTTAACAACTTTTTTTCAGAATGGAGTACAATAGACTTGTGAGATAACCCGGTTGGTTATCTCACAAGTCATGCAGTTTTGCGGCTTAAAGGCCGAAAAACATGCTTTTTTCAGCGGAAGTTGTTCGACAACTGAAGTTATCGTACAACTCTAATAGATTTGCCGGATAAACAGAAGTTGCCAAACTACCCCAATACTAAAAAAGAGGAATACCATGATAAACATTCTGGTAGTTGAGGATGATACAAAACTTAACCGAATAGTCTGCTCTTATTTAAACGACCATGGATACCATGCCATTGGCTGCACCACCGTGGTGGAAGCCTTTGACCAGATGGTGGAATACATGGTGGATTTAATCATTTCGGACATCATGATGCCCGGGGTGGACGGTTTTAAATTTGCCGCCATGGTAAGGGAACAGAATAAGACCATCCCTATTCTGTTCATGACCGCCCGGGATGATATTTCCGCCAAACAAAAGGGTTACCGGCTTGGAATAGATGATTACATGGTAAAGCCAGTTGATATGGAAGAAATGGTACTCCGGGTTGAAGCCCTGCTCCGGCGGGCAAATATTTCCAATGAAAAAAAACTGACCCTGGGCAGCCTGGAAATGAATGCCGACGAAATGACCGCAACCGTAGACGGAACCGAGATCCCCCTGACGGTGAAGGAATTCAATATCCTTTTCAAACTCCTCTCCTATCCCAAACGGACCTTTACCCGGAACCAGTTGATGGATGAGTTTTGGGGAACCGACAATGAAAGCGGCCCCCGGACGGTGGACGTGTATATCACAAAACTGCGGGACAAACTCAGGGATTGCAAAGATTTTGAAATCCTCACGGTCCATGGCCTGGGATATAAGGTTGTACCAAAGTGAAAAAAAAAGATAAACCAAAAAAGGATCCCCGGATTACCGTAAAGGATTTATCCGTTAAAGACTGGGGATTGATCTTTCTGGTGCTGGTAATTATCAACGGGGAACATATGTTCCTGTACCAGAAGCTGATCCATACCCCGGGTATTTCGGTTCAGTTTTTGATAAATGCCATGATGGGATACGTTTTTTTGGCTTCCATAGTCTTGTGTGTGGTTACCGGGTTTGTCCGGTATAAACATTACACTAAACCGGTAAAGCGGCTCAGTGAAGCAGCCCGGGAAATTGCCGCCGGGGATTTTTCGGTCCGCATTGCAGTTCCCGCCAGGAAAGACGGCAGGAAGGATTATATAGGGGTCATGTTCGAAGATTTCAATACCATGGCGGAGGAACTTTCCAGCATTGAAACCCTGAAGGATGATTTTATCGCTAATGTGTCCCACGAAATTAAAACTCCCCTGGCGATTATCCAGAATTATGCCGCCGCCCTGCAGAAGGAAGATCTGAGCCCCGAAGAGCGGCATGAATTTACCGTAACAATCCAGGATGCGGCCCGGAAACTTTCCATTCTGGTGACCAATATTCTCAGGCTGAATAAACTGGAAAACCAGGATATCCTTCCTTCTCCGGTTCCCTACAATTTGGCGGAACAGATCCGCTGCTGCGCCCTGGCGTTTGAGGATGTATGGGAACAGAAGCAGATTTCCTTTGAAGCGGACCTGGAGGAAATCACGGTAAACTACGATGAAAGCATGATGGAACTGGTTTGGAATAATCTTCTTTCAAATGCCATAAAATTCACCCCTCCCCAGGGAACTATCAGCCTGGAATTAAAAATGGAAAGCGGTTCTGCGATATTCAGAATAAACGATTCGGGCTGCGGCATGGATACGGCAACCCGGAAGCATATCTTTGATAAATTTTTCCAGGCGGACAATTCCCGGTCCCAGGAGGGAAACGGCCTTGGAATGGCGCTGGTCAAAAAAGTCCTTGACCTGGTCGGGGGAACTATCAGTGTGGAAAGCGAACCCGGCGGGGGCTCGGAATTTATAGTGCGTCTTCAGGGAGTATCCAGCGGAGCTCCCGAATAGCGCATCTATATTGATACCTCCGGAAGATTTTCATTATTTCCCATTTCATTTAGATATTTCAGAAAATCATCCTGATTTAATGGTTTTGAAAAGTAATATCCCTGGATTGCAGAACAGCCCATGCTGCGAAGCAGGTGAACATGCTGTTCCTCATCCACCCCCTCCGCCACGGTTTTAATCTGCAGTTTCTTGGCCATCTCCACAATGCTTTGCACAATATTTTCCCGGCGGTCATCACTTACGGCGCTGCTGAAAAACTGGCCGTCCAGTTTCACCACATCCACCGCCAGGTTCATCAGGAAATTGAGGGATGAATATCCGGAGCCAAAATCATCCAGGGAACAGAGAAATCCGTTTTCATGGAGCGCCCCAAGCACATGCCGGAAAAGTTCAAGATCACCCAGGGCGATGCTTTCCGTGAATTCCAGTTCAATCATTCCGTCGGGAATTCCGTATTTTTCTTTGACTTCGATGTACCGTTGTACAAAAGAAGGATAGAGGATACTCATCCTGGATGCGTTCACCGACATGATCAGGGGCGTGATGGTTTTTCCCAGCAGATGTTCATGGTAAAACCGGCATGCCTCATTAAAAACAAAAAAGTCCAGTTTTACAATGAAGCCGTTCCTTTCAAACAGGGAGATAAACTTTACCGGGGGTATCAGACCCTTTTCCGGTGATTCCCAGCGTACCAGGGCTTCCATACCCATTACAGTATTCTCCGACTGGATATCAATTTTAGGCTGGAAATATACCTTGAATTCATTCTGGTCCAGGGCGGATTCCATGGCTGACTCAATATCAGTTTCAAAGCGTTTTCTCTCCCGCATCTCCTCCGAATAAAAAGCATACCCCGAACCTGGTCCTGATTCTTTTACTTTTTTCCGGGCCTCATTTGCCCGGTCAATCATGTCACTGATTGGGAGATCCTCATCCTTTGGGCAGAATATGTAAATTCCGCAGCAGATATCAAATCTATACCCATGTAAATATCTACCGGTTAACTCAATGATCGTATTGCTGACCCGCCGGATCCGTTCATCCAGATCAAGACTTTCCGGGTGCCTTCTTAATATAAGAAATATGTCACCTCCGGCACGTCCGAAGATTTCATGTTCACGCATGCTTTCCGTCAGATAGAGGGACATCTGGCGGATCACAAAATCACCCGCTGCCCGCCCAAAAAGGTCGTTAATCATCTGGAACCGCCGGACATCGCATACTATAAGCGCAAACCGCTCATTGGAAAAAGTCCTGGTAATTTTTTCCGTATCTGTTATAAACTTGGCCATATTCCGGTGTCCGGTGAGCGGATCCTCATATGCGGTTTTTTCCAGTTTGATCCGGCTGGACCGGTTGATTCTGTACACGAGAAAATTGAGGATAATAAAAAGCAGGATAGCAAAAACAATAACCATGATAGAACCCAGCATCAGGGTTTTCAATCCCGCATTAATGTTATCTTCAATCACCACATAAAGGAGATACCAGTTATTGATATTTAATGGTACATAGGCGAGCAGACGGTTTTCCTTGTAAACAGCTCTTTCCAGTTCCCCCGACTTTCGCTCCTTCATGTTTTGCCGAATGATTTTCTCTACTTCCGGATTAATGGGAGGCTGTACACCAAAGACGTTTTGGGGATCCTGATCCCGGTTTGGGTCATTGGAACGAACCACATAATCGCCGTTTTCGTTAACTATATGGGCAAAACCCTGGCCGGCATATAATGAGTTATTGACAATGTCCCGGAGGTTTTTTTCATCATCCGCGGCTAACAGTACCCCGGTTATCTCACTATTGAAAATAATCGGCATAAAATAAATATTAACATATTTATCCGTTGATACACTCTTTTCAGATTCCGAAAGTACAATCTTCCCGGATATGGCTTTGTTGAAATTCTCCTTCTGGTTCTCCATAATTATATGGTAGAGGTTGTTGTCAGCCCCAATCCAAGTAGTATTGCCTTTCAGATCCCCAAACCCGACAGCTTCGAATTTGTTGTTTTCCTTAAACGCTTTTTTTGCCCTTGTCAGGTACTGGGGATCATGTAAAAAGTCGTGGCCGCTCAGGAATTCGGCTGCCGCCGACAGGGAATAGAAGTTTTCCAGAATATAGTTGTCCACCGCGTAGGCTGTCTGATCAGTTGCCTGACGGACGTGTTTTTTTGTTTCCTGTTTACTCAAATGACCCATGAATAAAATGAAGTACATGCCGCATACTAAAAAAACAGCACTAATGATTATGGAAATAATAAATATTTTTTTTCCGGGCTTTTGCATAGGATTAATCCTTTTCCAGGTATCAACTTGCTGAAAACTTACTCTCTTTTAGATAAAAGTACTCAAAACACAACAGCGATTCAAATTAAAAACTAAAACACCACAATCCCGGAAGGTGGTTCCGAATTATAACATAAACGACATTAAGAAAGTATTAATTTATACGTATAAGGAAGAGGTTTTCCTTTATCGGAGTCGTCAAAAAATCATATAAATACATCAAAAATACACAATTTAATATTTTTTTAACAATTCCTTTACAACTATGAAACACCTTTACCCCATATTCTGTATATCCCTTAAGGGAAATGAAAAGAAATTGTTACAAAACAGGTATTTTGATACCACATTTTTTGGAGGAACCTATGAAACGGAATATGTATTTGGCCGCAGCAGCGGTTATGGCAGTTATGATGATAAGCGGCTGTACAGGAAAAAAAGAAACAGCCCAGGAAACAGACGCCGGGATTGTACAGATCCATGAATCAGCGGGAACAGCGGTCAATGTCCGGGTACTCAACCCTGAAGATTTTTCGGTGTATTTGAAATACCCCAGTATTGTCTATGCCCAGTCGGAATCCACCGCCTATGCTTCTATCAGTGATGTGGTAAGGAAGATCAATGTAAAAATCGGCGACCGGGTAGAACAGGACCAGGTAATCCTGTCCCTCTCCATGGATAACCAGATTTACCGGCAGGCAGCCCTTGCCTGGGAAAACGCTCAAAAATCCTATGAACGGAACCGGATACTCTTTGCAAACGGAGATATATCCCGGCAGAATTTCGACCATATCACCATGCAGTATGAACTTGCCAGGGCAAACTACAATGCTGCCTGGGACATGATCAATATCAAGGCGCCCATATCCGGAACAATTACCCAGATTAATGTACATCCCACCGCGAATGTTAACCCCGGCGCAGCCCTCTTCACGGTTTCCGGCAGAAATGGGTATGAAGCCCGTTTTTATGTGGGTGCCGATGAAATAGAGCGGATCCGTTCCGGCGCCCGGGTTTTTATCGACCATGGCAGAAATGACGGCAGCCCGGATATTGAAGGCCGGATCACCCAGGTTTCCCTGGTGATGGATAGCACAAAACAGGCATTCCCGGTGACCGCATCCTTTGATATGAACAACCGGAAAATCGCCAGCGGTATGGGAGTGGACATTGCGGTGGAGACCTACCGGAATGAAAAGGCTATTGTAGTTTCCCGTTCTGAACTGACCAGAACAGAAGAGGGATACCAGGCATATATTGCCCAGGGAAACAAATCCGAAGCAGTACCGGTGCAGCTTGGGCAGGCCCAGGGGTTGAAATATGAAGTGATCCAGGGCCTGGAATCCGGAGATTTGCTGGTTTGTGACGGGGCGCAGGGCCTTGCTTCCGCAGGGACAAAAAGCGGGACCCTTGCCCTGGCAAAATAAGTAAAAATATGCCGGGGATTCCTTCCTCCGGTACCAAAGGGGACCAGCGGATATAGCCGCTGGTCCCCTTTTTTTGCATTGAAATGTTCCCAGCTACATAAAGATTAATTCCTATTTTTAAAACCGGTTTTATTCTGTTTCAGCCTGAACTGGTTTCATGATTGGACATGTTTCAGAATTCCTTAAATTTAATATTTCTTTAACAAAACTTTGACAAGTCCGAAACACCCTTCGGAAATAATGGGGTATCCCTAAAGGGAAAAAGAATAGCAAAACAGGATGCTCCTTACCGGTGCAGACTGGGCTTGTTTGGAAACCCGGCGGATTTCCAAACAGGTTCTGCAAAACATGGAATATTTTGCAGTTTTGGACGGACGGTTATCAGAAAGTAATGCTTCTGATAACCCTATACATTTTTGGAGGAATAGAATGAAAGAAAAAGGGTTTTTAATAATTTTGAGTATCCTGCTGCTGTTTGCCGCTGCCGGATGTACCGGTAAACAAAAGGGATCCGGGGTAAAAGCATCCAGCATGGAACAGATCTATGCTGAAAAGGGAATCCCCGTCACCGTCCGGGAAATTGTTCCCGAAGATTTTTCGGTGTACCGGAAATACCCCACGGTGCTCTATGCCCGGTCCGAATCCACCGCCTATGCATCCATCAGCGATGTGGTACGTAAGATCAATGTAAAAATTGGTGACCGGGTAGAACAGGACCAGGTGGTGCTGTCATTATCCCAGGATAACCAAACCTATCAGCAGGCTAGGCTGTCCTATGATAATGCCAAAAGCACCTATGACCGGAGCCGGATACTCTTCGGCAATGGAGATATTTCCCGGCAGGATTTTGATAATGCCAAGATGCAGTATGACCTCGCAATGACCAGGATGGAAGCTGCGGCGGACATGATTAATATAAAAGCTCCCATCGGCGGTACCATTACCCAGCTGAATGTGCATACCACCGCAAACGTTAATCCCGGCACTCCCCTTTTTACGGTCTCCAGCCAGAACGGCTATGAAGCCCGTTTCTATGCGGAAGCCCATGAGATTGATCTCATAAAAAACGGCGAACGGGTTTTTATCCACAAGGACGGGGATACCATTGAAGGCCGGGTCACCCAGGTTTCTTTAGTCATGGATGTGGCTAAGCAGGCGTTCCCGGTCACCGCTTTTTTTGATGCCCAAAGCAAAAAACTGGTCAGCGGTATGGGAGTGGATATTGCGGTGGAGACCTACCGGAATGAACATGCCCTGGTGGTGGAACGGAAAGAGCTGGTCCGGGACGGTGAAGGTTATCTGGTTTACCTGGTTTTGGACGGGAAAGCCCAGCCGGTACAGGTAAACCTGGGTCAGGAACAGGGTCTTTCCTTTGAGGTGATCCGCGGGCTCAAAGAAGGAGATGTATTGATTACCCAGGGAAATCAGCGGGTTACCTCTGATGCGGTTCTGAATATTGTACAAACATTCCATAAAGGCGGAGTAATATATGAACATAATTGATATTTCCATTAAACGGCCTGTGACCATTCTTATGGTGATGCTGGCCCTGGTTGTTTTTGGCATAGTTGCCTACATGTCTTTGCCGGTGAGTCTCCTTCCGGAAACAAAGACACCCATTATCACTATTCAAACAATCTACCCCGGAGCAAGTCCCCAGGTAATTGAAGAACAGCTGACCAAAAAAATCGAAGATCAGGTTTTTTCCATAGGTCAACTTGATTCAGTAACATCCTACTCCCTGGACAGCCTTTCCCTGCTGACCATCACCTTCAAGGACGGGAAGGATGAAAACCTGGCCCTCCAGGAAGTCAAGGATAAGATTGATGCCATCATGTCTCAATTGCCCAAGGATATAGAAAAACCTTCCATATCCAAGGTGGATATCGCCGCATCTTCCCCGGTTATGAACATCATCCTGGAAGGGAACATGGATGCCACGGAACTCTACACATTGGGATCCACAACCATCCAGGATCAGCTTTCCCAGGTTCCCGGGGTGGGGAATATCCGGGTGTTTGGCGGGGTGGAACGGGAAATCCGGGTAGAACTGGACCGGGGAGCTGTATTTGAACGCTACCTGCCGGTGGAACGGGTGGCGGCCATCCTGGCAGCCGGAAACATTGAGCTTCCCAGCGGGAACATTACAGTGGACGATCAGGATATACCGGTCCGTTTCAAGGGTGAATTCGATTCCCTGGAAACCATCGGCGATCTGGATATCCCCACCGGGGCAGGAACCTTTAAACTCCGGCAGCTGGGAAGTATCAGCGATACCCATGTAAATGTCCGGGAACGGGTTATCTTCCGGGACAAGGAAACGGGAACCAGGAAAGAAGGCGCCCTGCTGCTGCAGATTATGAAAAACCCTACCGCCAATACCGTGGCGGTGGTGGACGGAGTCATCCAACGGATTCCCGGAATAGAAGCAAATGTCGGAGGCAACGTATCCCTTAAGGTAATCCGGGAGGATGCGGGGTTCATCCGGGATTCGGTAAATGATACCCTGAGCAACCTCATCCTTGGGATCATCCTTACGGGGCTGGTACTTCTGGTATTCCTCCATGATGTCCGTTCGACCCTTATCCTCAGTCTTGCCATGCCCCTGTCAATCATCTCCACCTTTCTGGTGATGAAGGCCATGAACATCAGCGTAAACGTCCTGTCCCTGATGGGGCTTTCCTGCGCCGTAGGGACACTGGTGGCGAACTCGGTGGTGGTATTGGAAAATATTTTCCGCTACAAGGCCATGGGATTTTCCAAGGCTGAAGCAGCAGCCAAGGGAACCAGGGAAGTAATGATGGCTGTTCTGGCATCAACCCTGACCAATGTGGCGGTCTTTGTGCCTCTGGGAGGCATGCAGGGGGCCATGGGGCAGATCCTCAGCCATTTTGCCTATACGGTGGTCATTTCTACGGTTTTTTCTATTATTGTTTCCTTTACCGTCACCCCTCTTCTGGCATCCCGGATGCTGCCGGAACAACTGAAGGAACCCGGCAAAATCGGCAGGGCCCTGGACCGGGTATTTAAGGTGCTGGAAAACCTCTATCAAAAAAGTCTTACCATAATTCTCAAACGGAAATGGCGCAGCGCCCTGGTGGGTGCGGCGGTGTTTGCAGCTTTTATATTTTCACTTATAGGTTTTACGAAGATTCCTATGGAACTGATCCCAAAAAGCGACGGCGGTAAAATCCAGGTCAGCGTGGAACTCCCCCTGGGAAGCAGCCTGGAAACCACCGCGGCGGTTCTGGCAGAAATTGAGGAACGGCTGGCAAATTATAAAGAAGTCCGTACTTTACAAACCGCCTTAGGACTCATGGGCGCCATGGATATCGACGTGAGTGTGGCCATGATGGAAATATCCCTGGTACCAAAAACCCAGCGCCAACTGAGTAACTCGGACCTGGCCGCGGATATGACCAGGACCCTTTCGGACATTCCCGGTGCGATTATCCGGGTGGTAGCTCCCTCGGAAATGGTGATCGCCCAGGGTGCGCCCATCGACCTGTACCTTCAGGGAACGGACAATCAGGTCCTGCAGGAACTGGGAACCAGGATTAAGAATAACATTGAAAACGTCCCGGGGATTATGAGCACCGCCATCAACACCAAGGCGGGAAAGAACGAACTGGTTTTTGAACCTAACCGGAAACAGATATCCCAGGACGGGCTTACGGTCCAGTCCATTGCGGTATCCCTCCGGGCGGCGGTGGACGGCATTGTGGCCACCACCTACCGGGAAGGGGGCGAGGAATTTGATATCCGGGTAAAAATGAAGGACTCAGCCCTGATGGATATTGAGGATCTGAAGAATATTCCCATTGCTTCCCCCAGAGGGGTATATCCCCTGTCCCGTTATGCGGATCTGCATTTTGAAAGCGGCTACAACAAGATCATGCGGTCCAACAAATTCAGGACCGTGGAAATCAGTGCGGAAATGCTGCCGGGATACACCCAGGGACCGGTCATGGCGGACGTAATGAAAGCAGTAAAAGAAGTGGATTTGCCCCCGGGTTACAGTATCAAACAGGCGGGACTTTCCGATGCCATGGAAGATTCCAACCGGAGCATGGCTTTGGTTTTCCTGACAGCTATTCTTCTGGTCTACATGCTCCTGGCGGCGGTACTGGAAAATCTGGCGCAGCCCCTGTTTATCCTGCTTACGGTTCCCCTTTCGATTATCGGGGTTGTGGCAGCCTGTCTTCTGACGGGGACCAACATCAACAACATCGCCATGATCGGTATTGTCATGTTGGTGGGGATCGTGGTGAACAACGCCATCCTGATTCTGGATTATTACAATCAGCTAAGAAAGGAAGGTCTGGGAGTGACGGATGCCCTGGTTCAGGCGTGCCCGGTAAAACTCAAGGCAATCCTGATGAGTAATATTGCCATCATCCTTGGTTTGGTTCCCATGGCGTTGGGAATAGGCGCCTCCCTGGCGGAAATGCGCCAGCCCATGGGGGTTATTGTTATCGGCGGGATTATTTCCTCCACCGTTTTAACCCTCTGGTTTATCCCCGCATTGGAATATTTAGTAAGCCGCCGCAGCCGGCTTGAAGGAAGGAACAAATGAAAATTGCACATTCTCTTATTGATACGTTTCGTAATTGGATTTATTTTGGCCTGATGATATTTTTTCTCCTGGGAATTTCCATGCATGTTCAGGGGGAAGAATATGATCTGGAAAAATATTTGACCAGGGTCAGGGGAAATAACCTGGACCTTGCCCTAGCAGCAAAGGAACTTGAACTTGCCCGGCAGTATGTGACCCAGGCACGGTCGGCCTTTTTCCCGGTCATTGCCGCCCAGGGAGGATACACCAGGAATTTTCTGGATACCACCCAGTCCATGGCGGTGGCGTCTCTTCCCGGAGGCGGACCCCTGGTTTATCAGGATGTGGATACCAATTATGACAATGAGCTTTCCTTTGCTCTGGGCCTCAGCCAGACCATCTTTGATGCAGGAAGCATTGCCAATTACGGCCAGGCAAAGAAAGGACAGTCAATCCGGGAACAGGCCTATGAGACCAGCCGGCAGAATATCATGACCATTGCAAAAAAAATGTATCTCCAGAACCAGCTGGCTCAAATACTGGTGACCATCCTGGAAGGTTCCGAACGGATCAGTATGGAAATATACCAGAGCACCGAACGGAAATTCCGCGCCGGTGCAGCCACGGAACTGGACCTGCTCATGGCTGAGGTGGACTGGAAAAACAGAAGCCCCCAGACCATGGAGGCCCGTAAAAACGCCGACATGGTTATGATAGCCTTCAAAAAGCTGGCGGGCATTCCCGCTTCAGAAAACGTAAACCTGACGGAGAACCGGGAAAACCTCCCTGCATTTCCAGAAAATCAAGGCCTGGACCAGACCCTGAATATGCGTCCGGATTACCGGGCACTGGTCCTCTCCCGGGAATTGGCGGATATAGAAAAGCAGGCAGCCCTGGGCATGTTCCTGCCCAAACTCACCGGGGGTTTCTCCTATGCCATGGGCGGTATGGGAAACGGGGGTTCCCTCATCGGGGATTACGATTATTCGGCAATGAAACTCGACCTCCTCCTGAATGTTCCCCTCTTTACCGGAGGTTACCGTCTTTCGAAAGTAAAGGAAGCCAAACTGGAACAGGAAAAAGCCGATCTTTCCCTGGCCCGGAAACGGGACACCATTGAAAGTGAACTTGCGGAAACCCGGCTCCGGCTTAATGAAGCGGCGGAACGGATTAAAACCGCCCAGCTTACCGAAAGCATGGCCCAGCGGGCGGTGACCCTTTCCCAGAATGCCTACACAAATGGACTGGTGACCCAGCTCTCGGTGAATCAGGCCATCGACAACCTGAACCAGGCCAGCCTGGGATTTCAGAATGCGATTTATGAATACCTGGTTGCCTGGTACGACTGGGAACTGGCTACGGGCACGGCGGAATAACATGGGAGAGCCCCCGGATATCCGGGGGCTGACGAGGGATGAATACTCCCCATACTTTATGGGAGTATTCATTGATCATGGGGAATTTTTTTGTACCAGGCCTGTTCCCAAGACAGGAAGTTCAAATTACAGCAATGAAATATTGATCTATTCCCCGTGCCGTGGTATCAATATACATCACAAAACGGGAGGCAGTATGCGTCAGTGTATGGATGCGGATAATATCCACCGGAGAATAAAAAAAATTATCGGCCAGATTAATGCCATAGACAAAATGGTGGATGAGGATATTCCCTGCGAAGATATCCTTATGCAGATTAATGCCGCAAAGAGTGCCCTCCACAAGGTGGGTCAGGTGGTCCTGGAGGGACATCTCAACCACTGTGTCCGGGACGGGCTGGAGCATGGCGATGCGGAAAAAACAATTGCGGAATTTACCAAGGCGGTGGAGCATTTCTCCCGGATGGGATAAAAAAGGAAAAAAGTCTGCCGGATTTGCTTGACACAATTGTTAGGGGATGCTACCTTTTATATACCTATAGGGGTATAGGTATCAGGAGAATCCCATGATTTCTTTTCGTTTGGATGATGTGAAACGGGGTATCCTGTTTCTGATCCTCTCCGGTATTTCTTTAATTATCAGTTTTTTCAAAATAGGAAATCTTCCCATTGACGCCGCATGGGTTGCGATTGTCCTCTGTGGTATTCCTATTATCAAAAACGCAGCGGTTGCCCTGGTTACCGAAATCGACATCAAGGCGGATCTTCTGGTTTCATTGGCGCTTATTGCATCGGTGATAATCGGTGAAATTTTTGCCGCCGGGGAAGTTGCCTTCATCATGACCATTGGAGCAATGTTGGAGGAACGGACAGTAGCCAAAGCCCGGGCGGGGATCGAGAAACTTATCAGCCTGAGCCCCCGGACTGCCCGGGTTCTGCGGGACGGGGAAGAGCTGATCATCCCCGCCGAGGAAGTTCAGGTGGGTGATATGATCCGGATATTAGCGGGGGAAACAATCCCTGTGGACGGAATTATCACCGAAGGGAGAACCTCCATTGACCAAGCGGTGATGACCGGAGAATCCCTGCCGGTGGACAAGGAAACCGGGGACGAAGTATCCAGCGGTACCGTGAATCAGTTCGGTACCTTCGAGATGAAGGCGACCAAGGTCGGCGAGGACAGTTCCCTCCAGCGGATGATCCGGCTGGTGGAATCTGCGGATGCCGGAAAGGCGAAGATTGTAGGAATTGCAGACCGGTGGGCTACCTGGATTGTGGTTATTGCCCTAGTTTCAGCGGGACTTACCTGGCTGATCAGCGGTGAGATTATCCGGGCAGTGACCATCCTCGTAGTATTCTGCCCCTGTGCATTGGTGCTGGCTACACCCACGGCAATCATGGCGGGAATTGGTAACGCTGCAAAGTTCGGTATCCTTATCCGTGAGG
This sequence comes from Treponemataceae bacterium, assembly GCA_031549725.1. Classification (GTDB taxonomy): domain Bacteria; phylum Spirochaetota; class Spirochaetia; order Treponematales; family Breznakiellaceae; genus UBA937. The sequence continues at coordinate 40,119 of JAVBPH010000013.1, read as the reverse complement.
GAGACGCCCTGGAACGGCTTGCGGATGTTAAGCTGCTTGCCTTTGATAAAACCGGAACCCTCACCTACGGAAGGCCCGAAGTGATCGGGGTAGAAAGTTTCCTCCCCGGCCTTTCCCGGGACGAACTGTTGGCTCTGGCTGCATCCGCGGAACGCCGTTCAGAACATCCCCTGGGAAAGGCTATGGTGGCCCATCATAAAACCAGCCTGGGCACCCTGCCTGCGGACCCGGATGAATTCTTACTGGAAGCCGGAAGAGGTGTGGTATGCCGCACCGGGGATAAACGGATTTGTGCAGGGAATCCCGAACATCTGAAACAGTATGCCGTCGCTATTCCTGAAGAGATGGCTGCCAAAGCCGGTGGTTATAAGGACAAGGGTGCCACGGTGATCTACGTATCTATAAACCATGAAGCCGCGGGGTTCATCGCCCTGGCGGACCGGCTCCGGGAGGATGCCCGGGATGTTATCGCGGAGGTGGAAAAGACCCGAGTACAGACCGTACTTCTTACCGGAGATAATTCTTTAGCAGCCCGGAACATTGCTGCACAATCGGGTATCAGGGACGTTTATGCGGACTGCCTCCCGGAAACAAAACTGGAAATCATCAAAAATTTCCAGCAGGACGGAAAAATGGTCTGCATGGTAGGAGACGGCATCAACGACGCCCCGGCACTCAAACAGGCTTTTGTGGGAATTGCCATGGGCGGCATTGGAAGTGATATAGCCATTGATGCTGCGGATATCGCTCTGGTTAAGGATGACATCAAAGGGCTTTCCCACCTGCTGCGCCTGGCAAAGAAAACCATGGGTACCATCAGGGTCAATCTGACCTTGTCCATGGGTCTGAATTTTGCGGCTATCATTCTGGCTATGACAGGGATACTTAATCCTGTGGTGGGAGCCCTGGTTCACAATGTGGGATCGGTAATCGTAATTATGAACTCGGCACTGCTGCTGAAATGGAAGGGGGATAAAAATGCCTTTACAGTTGGTAACAATCTTGGGCTTGCTCCTGGGATTGGCTCTTAGTACTGCAGGAATCTTTTACCTGGTAAAAGAACAAAACAGAAAAGCAAAAAAAGTATACTTGACGGTTCTGATTATCGGAATTGTGATTCTTACGGGAAGTATTATAAAAGCACTTATTTCGGGATAACCCCAGGACCGGACCAGATGTAATCCCTATAATCAGAAATGGAGCCATGATTGTATTAAAATGCTTCCTTGAGTTCTGAGCAATATGGAATTATATCTCCTTAGAAGTATCCGAGCATAAAAAAGCCAGGAACATAATCTAGTGTCCCTGGCTTTGATTTTTAAGTATAATACTCGGTCCTGTTTTTAATTATTAATACCTAAATGTTTTCCAATCGCTATAATCGCTGAATTCCCCGCTGCTGCTTTGCGCCCGGACCCAAACATAATAGGTAACTCCGGCTTTAAGTTTATTTTGATTTATCCTTGTCTTCTCACTTGTTTTTACCGCATTTTCCGGAGGAGGATCCCGGGTTTCACTTACATAAAGGGAATACGACACAGCACCTTCCACACCATGATATGTAACCGTCATCATTCCGCTGTTGATATTTTTCAGGAAAACAGATGAAATAACCGGCGCATTAAGTTTACCATTATGTACAGACGGAACACCGCTCACGCTTGATCCCGGATCGCTTTCCCCATTGGTGTTAACCGCAATTACCCAAATATAATAAACCGTCCCGTTGGTGAGATTCTCGAGCAGACACTCCGTTTCGATCATACCATCGGGTTCCCTTGCGTTTGTCCCAACCAAGGAGGCTGATCCGAAATTATCAACCGTACTCATATAAACTTTAAAAGTCCTCGCACTAATCACGTCATTCCAGGATACGGTTAATTGACTGTCTGCGGCAATTACACCAATCCCATCAGGTGCAGCCGGGGCAGATAATACCGTCATCGCAGAAACTGACGTACCGGGGGCGCTTTCCCATGCGCGGTTTTTTGCGGTTACCCAGATATAATATGTCGTATGATTCTGCAGACCCGTTAATAACTTCGTATTCAGGGAACCTGAAATATCTGCGGTGCCCGTGGCGGTGCTGAAATCATCGGAAGTACTGTAATATATTTTATATGCTGAAGCATTGGAGACCGTATCCCATTGAATAGAAAGTCCACCTAATACCGCCTTGGCCGTCACATTTCCAGGTATTGCCGGGACCGGCGGCAAAGTCACGGCTGTTTTGGCGGTGCTTTCCGCACTGTCACCGGCGTCATTGCTTGCTGCAACCCAAACATAATATAGCATATCGTTTGACAACCCGGACAGGGTTGTACTGGTGCTGGTTACTCCCGTAACGCCCGGACCTGCCGGCCGGCTGTTAACCGTATCATAATATACCTTATAGTAATTTGCCCCTTCGGATGCATCCCATTTTATCTCAAGTTGTCCTATAGTAACGGCACTGGCAGTCACATTGGCAGGAACCGCAGGAAGCGGAAGTATGGTCTTGGCGCCGGCGGGTAAACTGTCGGGCCCTTCACCAATATCGTTTACCGCAGTTACCCAGACGTTATAGAAGGTATTGTCCGCCAGGCTTGATATTACTGCGCTGGTGCCACTAACAGAAGAAAGACTGGGGTTTTCCGGCCTGATGCCTGTTTTGCTGCTGTACACTTTGTAGGAACTTGCTCCGTTGGAGGCATGCCAGGTTATGGCCAATTCTCCCCTGGCTTTGGAAGAAACCGCCACGTCCGTTGGCGCCGCCGGAACCGTGAGTGCTGTTTTGGGCGTTCCTTTTTCCATGGTACTTATACCGCTGAGGCCTGAACTGTTATGAGCCATAACCCACACATTATAAGAAGTATTGTTGGCAAGACCATCGACTTTGGCACTTATCGCTTCAATATTCTCAATTTTCTTTTCAGCAGCTTCATAATTCATTCCTGTACTGCAAAACACCGTGTAGTACTCTGCCCATTCAGCGCTGTTCCAGCTTAGGGTTAACTGCCCCTCCGCCGGTGCAACTGATAATCCTGTGGGGGTTTCGGGTTTCGGCAATAGGGTTTTTTCCCTTACGGCGGTGCTGGATGCCCAATCGCCGGTATTATTCTTTGCGCTTACCCAGATATGATAATACGTATTATGCGAAAGTGATGTTAAGGTCCTGGAAGTCTCCGAGACAATATCTTCGGTTTTTTCTGCAGCATCTATATCATTGCCAATACTATAATGCACCCTGTATGCCTCGGCTTCTTCAACTTCCGACCACTCTACTTTAAGATTTCCCTCACCGGCAGAAGTAACGGTGACCATTTCCGGCGCCATTGGATTACCGCTGATTTTTCCATTAATCGCTTCGGTAGTCCCGGTATAGCGCTGACTGATATCGCTGCGGCCATATTTGTTGTGGGCCATAACCCAAATATTATAGGATGTCCCTTCAGAGAGGTTCGTTAGATCTGTCCCGGGCGAGGTTAGGTCGGGAAGTATTTGTTCTGCGGACGCATAATCCTCTTCGGAAACATCATAATAAACTGTATACGTTTCCGCATCGGAAACTGCATTCCAGCTGACACTCAACTGGTTTATCCCCGGAATTACGGATACCCCCGTCGGTGCTGCGGGACGGCTCCCGATGAATTCGGCCCCTCCTCCCGAAACACCGTTTTGACATCCGGCTAACCCCATTATTAACGCCACCCAAATCAGAAGGAAAATTACATTTAGCTTCGATGTTTTGGCCATATAAAACCTCTTTATATAAGCAATTTTCTACTATAAAACTTCATCCATTACACTGCAATGAAATAACTCTTTTAATCCGTATATGTATTAATACCACATTTATTCTTTTTTCCCTTGAAAAAAGAAATTTTTTATTACATTTGTAATAAAAAATTTCGTCCATTTTGTTTGTACAGTCGAACAAAACAACAAAGAACGAATCACATCCCTCAATATGGTTGTATAGCAATTTGGATCCCATATCGATACTATTGTATCTTCAATTAGGATCTTACCTGGTGTACTGCACTTGCTGGTCAATAATATTGATACCCATAATACCGGCCTTACTATCGGCATTTTTGTTGTAAAACTATAGAAGTTTTTTAACTAATTTTATTTACCGCTGTCTTCATATCTATAAATATAGAAAAAAAGAAAATGACACATATTGTAAAAATACATAAAAGAATGCTTTTCGAACGAACCTTTCCATAATAATGGGTAATTTTTATAAAAACCGTTTGGTTTGGCAAAACGGAGATTCGTTACATTAACTATGTTGCAGGGGGGCTTTCCTTTTCCCGGAAAGGATTTTTCCCTTCCATAGAATAAACCTGTTTATCCGGAGGCTTCCCTTTTTCAGCAAAAATCTTAAGACAATTTTTACATCATCCTCGGACCATTGGGGATTGATAGTTTTATGCAGAATCCGGGCGGCTTCATTAACCGTATACATGTTCGGATTCCGTTTAAAAAATCCGGCCACGCTCTTTTCTTCCCGGAGTTCCTCCTTAGCTGTACCTTCACAGACATCACAGCATCCGGCTTCATTGATTTCGGCAGCTCCATCAAAGTTAAGCAAAGCCAGCAGCTGTTCCCTTCGGCAAAACCGGGTATCCCTGGAATACTGAAGCAGCTGATTCAGCCTCTCCCGGTCGCTTTCCTTGGGGATTCTTTTTAAAGCCATTTCATCCTCGGGCCCCCAAAGCAAAATAGCCTTCGCCGGGAAACCATCCCTGCCGGCCCGGCCCGATTCCTGCAGATAGGCTTCCACCGAAGGCGGACAGTCCCGGTGGATCACGGTTCTTATATTGGCTTTATCCACTCCCATTCCGTAAGCACAGGTGGCCGTAAGAATTCCATTGGGACTTTTGAAAAACCATGATTCGATTGCATTTTTTTCTTCCCGGCTTAACCCGGCATGGTAAAAACGGATTTCCCTTTCGTTCAGGTCTTCCCGCAGATAATGGGCGAGCTTTTCCGTTCCCGATCTGGATGAACAAAACACAATGGCGGGACGTTGATTCTGGAGGATTAAATCCTTTACCGCCAGGTTACGGAGGATTGCCCCTTTCGTATAGTAATAAATATTAATCCTGTTAGGATTACCTATGATCTTATGGGCTCCTTCGCCGCCGAAAATATACTTTTCGATTTTTTCCAGCACCGGCGCGGAAGCGGTGGCGGTAAATGCGGTGACCATGGGTACCTTGGCGGCTTTAATAATCTTTCCTATTTCCAGGTAACTAGGCCGGAAACTTTCTCCCCACTCGCTGACGCAATGGGCTTCATCAATTACCAGATGCACAATGTGAAGGGATTCCAGTTTTTCGAATACCCTGGGGCTTAGAAGAACCTCGGGATTAGCAATAATAAAACGGCTCTCCCGGCTTTCAATTTTTTTCCATATTTCATTTCTTTCTTCCATGCTTTGACCGCCCCTGAGGATTACCGGGTTGAATCCCCGTTCTTTCAGCCTCCGTTCCTGGTCCGTCATAAGGGAAAGAATAGGATAGATCACCAGGCTCGGCCCGTCCAGCATCAAAGCGGGAAGCTGGAAACAAAGGGACTTTCCCGCACCGGTGGGTAAAATAACAATTTGCTTTCCCGGGCATTGTCTGTCCTCACTGATTTGTTCTTCACCGGACAGGATTCCGGAATCCACTTCCGGGAGATCCGGTGTATCTTCCCCGGTGTTACCAGAAGGCCAGTTAATTCTGATACCGCTGCTGACCGCCGCTTCCAGGATATTTGCCAATACGAGCCTCTGGTAGGGAAAGAGATAGGATACACCCATTAATTCCCGGGCTGATGATGTGACAGGATCCGTAATCCCGTTCCCGTCTGGATTTTTATTTTCATCAATCATACATATATTAATGGCATCAAATTGAAGGCCGCATTGATAATTAGTGCTGAGAACACAGCATTAATTACAGGGGGTTGATTTCTTCTTTTTTCTTAAAGGCCGCTGCATTTGATTAGGTTGTCTTATCCGGTACATCGAAGTATAATTTTCTAAACTATTGATGGGAAAAGTGAATTATGGGCACCTTTAAAAACTCGGTTAGATTTTTATGATTTGATCCACGTTACTCCCGTTTCATTTTTTAATCAGGATGAAGGTCATAATGAAAAAAACATTATCAGAAATATTGGAAACAAGTACGATATGCAATGGGCTTACACAAAAACAAATCCTCCGTCTTGCAAACTGTAATGCCATGAACCTTGTCCAATACAAGCGGAATGATATCCTATTTTGGACGGACAAAAAGCCGGAAAAGCTTTATATCCTCATAAACGGCAACATAGCCCTGGCAAAGGATACCCTGAGCGGCAAACGCAGTCTAAGTAAAAGCATTCAAACCCCCGGAGAATTGACGGGGGTGGTGCGTCTGTTTTCTTCAAAGAAACTCCTCTGGGAATATGCGGTTGCGCTGGAAAAAAGCCAGGTTTTGGAAATCGACAGCAGCATTTTTTTACAGCCCGGAGCGGTTGAACCGGATATTCAGAACATCCTTTTACGGAATGTGATAGCAAACGTGGTTGATATGATTGATAATCTTGGCCAAAAAGTAAGGATCCTCTCTATTCCTTCCGCAAGGGAACGGATTGCCTTTTATTTGCTCAGCATACAGGATAAGGACCGCCGGATGATCCTCAAAACTACCCGGGAGGACCTGGCGGATTACCTGGGCATGGCCCGACCATCCCTGTCCCGGGAACTTAGCCGGATGCAGGATGAGGGGATCATCGGCATTGAGGGGCACGAAGTCCATATCCTGAATCAGATTAAATTCGACGAATTATTCGAAGAAGTGTAACCACGGTTACATAAATACGCATCGCCCTTTGGTATGATATAAGCAACATATACCAGAAGGAGATGTTTTTTATGAAACTTATCGCAGTAGAAGATCATTATATGTCCCGGTTGGTCAACGAGCATTACATGAGCGTTATGACCAAAATTGTGAGCCCCGCGGTGCGGAACCGGTTGGATGGTTTACGGGAATTCCTCGCAAACAGCAGCATCAGTGATTTGGGGGAACTGCGGATCGCCGCCATGGATACCCAGGGCGTCGATATGCAGGTAATATCCTATGGCAACAACAGCCCCATGGATTTGCCCGCTGAAGCCGCCATTCCCCTCTGCAGATTGGCCAACGACGAACTGGCCGCCGCTATCCGTCAGTATCCTACCCGTTTCGCAGGTTATGCGGTTCTTCCCGTGGGCGACCCGGAAGCCGCGGCGGACGAACTTTCCCGGACAGTGAACGAACTCGGTTTCAAAGGAGCCTCCCTAAACGGTAATTATAATGGAAGATTCTTTGATGAACCGGAGTTTTTTCCTATCTTTGAAAAAGCGGCAGAACTGGGTGTCCCGGTCTATTTTCACCCCGGCTTTCCCGGCGAAACAGTAACGGACTACTATTACAGAGGTGAAAATATTCCCCGGGCTGTCTCCGCCGTGTTTTCCTCCTACGGTTACGGCTGGCATGTGGACGCGGGTATCCACATGATACGCATGATCCTGTCCGGCATATTTAACAAGCTCCCCAACCTGAAACTGATGACCGGTCACTGGGGCGAACTGGTTCCCTATTACTTCGACCGCATCGATGAGATGATCCCCGAATCAGTCACCGGTCTTGACCGCCTGTTTTCTGAAATCTACAAGGACCATGTGTATATCACACCCAGCGGTATTACAAGCCGCGGCCCAGCCATGCTGGCCATCGGCGAAATGGGCGCGGACCATGTCCTCTGGTCCCAGGATTTTCCCTATGTGAAGCACAGCGACATGAAGGACTTCCTGCTGGATTTGACCATCAGCGAGGATGATAAAGAAAAGATCGCGTACAAAAACGCGGAAAAACTACTCAAATTATAGAAGGAGAAAACAGAGATGAAAAAAACAATAAGACTATTGTTAGGTGCCGTACTTATGATGAGTATACTCCCGGGGTGTTCGGCCCAAGGCGGCAATGACGAATCCAGAAACAATTCCCTGCGGTCTCCGGCAGCTTCTGCCAGCAATAACGCAGCGCCCGGTTCCAGGGTATTAATTGTTTATTATTCGCTGTCGGGTACTACAGAAAATGTTGCAAAACTGATTCAAAGAAAAACAGGCGGCGATATATACCTGTTGGAACCGGACCCTGCTTATCCCAGAGCACAGGAAGCTGCGGGAACTGAAATGGCGGCGGAAAGATCGACTAACTCCATCCGCGGGTTAAAAGGCACATTACCAAACCTGTCCGCTTATGACTATATTCTGATCGGCGGTCCCGTGTGGTCCGGGGAGCCATCTAATCCCGTACAGAAGTATCTGAGCCTGGCCGATTTCGGCGGCAGGAAAGTATCAGGTTTCTGGACGGCATACGGAGATCCCGCGCATTATGCGGATGAGTTCAAGGCACTAGTCAGAAATGGCAATATTTTGGACGGACTCAGTTTAATCAATGCGGATGTTTCGAATAACACAACCCTCAATTCGAAAATAGATGCATGGCTGAAGGTATTGGGCATTTTCTAATCTAACTAAACCGGGGGCTGCACCTCTCATGTTTACAAAACTGAAATTGGTGCAACTCCCCTGCTCAGATAAAGAATTGACGGGCGCAAGCAGCGGGGTATTAAACCCGACTACGAATAAAGCAAGGAGGTAACATGCTGACAAGAATCGTCCGGACGGTTTCCTCATTAACGGGGAGATGCCGGACAGCGGCAGGTCTGAACTTGCCGGAATGCTTTATGAAGAAACGGAAAAATATTTTGCAGGAGTGAAAATAACATGAAGAAAATAATGCTTATAATTTTAGCAGCAATCACAATTATGGGCCTCTGGGCAGGCGGTACAACCGATAATTCAGGCACAGCGGCACCCGCCGGCAGCCTGTCTGTATCGGTATCACCCTCCGAAAATACCGTTCAGGAAGCGGTTGGGGTGGCAGAGTTATACCATGAGTTCAGACAGGATGTGGCCGGGGTTTCCAGGAAATACAATAATGCAGATATTACAGTCCAAGGCGTAGTCATCCGCACAGGACCGGATATCCACGGCACTCCTTCCATTGAACTTTCCGATACTGCCGGAGGAACGCTTTACGTGTTGGTCGTGGTTAATTCATTCGGACAACTCAATGAAGTATCCATCGGCGAAACCGTAACGATGAAAGGAAACTTTCACATTTTCAGTTCCGGCAACTGGGGCGTCGTATTGAAACAGGGTGAAATTTTAAAGAAGGGATAAACAGAGTATGAAAAAAGTTATAAGTCTATTGATCGGCATTACACTCATGGCAGGCATGGTATCAGGGTGTTCAGGATTTATCCGCAATACCGCATCGGAAAATAATTCCCGGCGGTCTCAGGCTGCTTCCGCGGACAATGCCATTAAAGACAATTCCAAGGTGTTGATAGTGTATTATTCGTTGGCGGAAACGATGGAACAACCGGCAGAAACGATACGGGAACAGATAACCGTGCGCAGCTTCGTCAACACCAGGAGCTTTTCCTCCGATATTCATGTGCTCAGTTCCGGGAAGGGAAATCTGCTCATTGACCCTGGTTATTACCGGGATGACATTGCCGATTATGTGGAATCCATTGGCGGGCTTGACGCGATCCTGATCACCCATGGGCATTGGGATAATATATTCGGACTCGACGCGGCGGCAGCGGCAAATCCGGACGCCGAAATATATATACATGAGCTGGATTATGACTTTCTGCGGGACCCTATCCTCAACGTTTCAGCTCGAAACGGATTCTTACTTAGGGTCGAAACAAAGCCGCAAACCTTTACCGAAGGGTTTTACCATATCGGAGGTTATGATTTCGAGATCATTCATACCCCCGGACATACCTGCGGCTGCTGTATCTTTTATTTTGAAGAGGAAAATATCCTGTTCAGCGGCGATACCTTTATGATTCCCTTTGTCGGCTCCCCGGATCACCCTACAGGGAGCGAAGAGGACAGGCAGGCTACCATACAAAAGTTCAAGCAGCGGTATTTCCCGGATGACATGAAAATCTACCCCGGCCACCGGGGAAACACTACCTATGCGGATATGATGAGGACTAACGTGGATTTGCAGGAAAAATTGAAAATATAGCCGACTATGACACCATTATCCCTGGTTACCCGGTATGGCAGGGAACATTTCCGCAGGCAATCGTCACCTTTTTAAGCGAATATGATCTTTCGGGCAAAACCATAGCCCTGTTTTGTACCTATGGCGGAACCGGGCTTGGCGAAACGGTTCAATGGAAAAAGACCCGGCCCCAAACGCCAGAGTAACGGAGGAACCTGCGGTTCCGGTAACCAACGTAGGGAACGCCGGAAATGGCGTTCAGAATTGGATACTTACATTAAAGGCGTAAAAGAGTCAACACTATAGCTTTCAAAAAACCAACACTCACCTTGATTAAAGAGGGAATTGTTTCATAAACATCAAAAGAAACATATAGACTTACTGGTCTGTTTATGTTATATTAAATACAGACCAGCAAGTCTATTTTTAAGAGGTGATATTCTGAAACGTGAAATAAAGAACCTGCAAAGCAGGCAAAAAATCATGGACCATGCCCTGCGGGAATTCGCCGAAAAGGGTTATGGTTTAAGTTCCATCAATACAATATGTGAAACCGGCGGTATTTCGAAGGGTGTTTTGTACCATTACTTTAAGGATAAGGACGAGGTTTACCTGACCTGTATCGGCGAATGTTTTGACTCCCTCACGGCATATTTGAACGGTCATGCCGTACCGGCAGGCAGCGACGTACAAAGCTGCCTTTCGGCCTATTTCGATTACCGGCTTGTCTTTTTCCGGGAAAATCCGCTCTATCAGCGGTTATTCTTCGAGGCGGTCATCTCTCCTCCGCCGCATCTGTCCGCTGCCATAGGGGAGTGCAAAGCGGCGTTTGATGATCTTAACCATAGGGTATTCAATACCATGTTGGGGCATGTCAAACTCAGAAAGGGCTTAAAAAAAGAGGAGGTTATTGAAATCTTCCGGCAGTACCAGGATTTTATCAACGCCACCACCCCCGCGGAGGACATGGTGCTGCATGAAAAACGCTGCCGCCGGGCCGTGGGTGTTTTGCTCTACGGGGTTATCGCCCGGGAGGAGGAGGGTCAAATATGAGCGGAAACCAGGCAGTGAACGAATCCATACTCGGCGGTATGAAACCGTCAAAAGCCATTGCCAAGCTGGCTATTCCCGCGGCAATCGCATTGATGGCCAAGGTGGTTTACAATATAGTGGACACCGCTTATATCGGCATGCTGGGCTCCGACACGGCGCTTGCGGCGGTTGGGGTGACCCTGCCGATTCTGCTCATCATGGTGTCGGTGGAAAATATTTTCGCGGCGGGTGCTGCGGTCCTGGCCGGACGGCAGCTGGGTGCGGGGGAAAAGGAGAAGGCCAATACCACGGTTTCAACAATTATTGCCTTTTCGCTGATTATTGGGGTACTGCTCTGCATAGGCGGAATTGTCTTCATGGAACCCCTGCTGAGGACTTTCGGCGCTTCAGAAACGGTGCTGCCCCAGGCAAAGGATTACGCTTTCTGGATGTTCGTCGCAGCGCTTTTTAATCTCCCCGCCCAGTGCATGAACAGCGCTGCCCGGGCTGAATCCTCCGTAAAGATTACATCCATCGCCATTGTCACGGGAGCACTTCTTAATATTATTCTCGATCCGGTCTTTATGTTTGACTGGGGATTGGGCATGGGTGTGGAAGGTGCATCCCTGGCAACATCCGTTTCCCAGTTTTCCACCTTTGCGATTTTAATATGGTTCTACGCGGGCGAACGCTCCATCATCAAAATAAGACCAAAATACATAAAACCAGGCAACAGGCTTTTCCCGACCGTAGCCGCCATTGGCATCCCCAGTGCGGTCATTCAAATCTGCCTTGCAGTGGCAACCTCCATGACCAACATCGCGGCAAAATCCCTGCCGGACACGGACCTCATCATTGCTGCGTATGGTGTGGTGCAGCGGCTGGTTTTGATTGGCTGTTATGTAATTATGGGTTTTATGCAGGGCTATCAGCCGGTAGCGGCATATTCCTTCGGGGCAAGAAATGGGGATCGGTTCCATGAGTCCGCGCGGTTTGCGCTCTGGGGATCGCTGTTATTGACCCTAGCTGTATCTCTGTTGTATATAACAATTTCCGGTCCGCTTATATCGTTGTTCAACCGAAACCCCGCGGTTATCGGCTATGGTGCAAAACTCCTTATTTCACAGGTGGCGCTCTATCCGGCCTTCGGACTCTGTTACATGATGACCATAACGTTCCAGACTATCGGATCGTCCCGGTATGGGTTGTTTTTGTCAGCCATTCGGCAGGGACTATGCTACATGCCGATTATTCTTATACTCCCGCGGCTTTTCGGTGTGAATGGCCTCTACTTAGCCCAACCCGCCGCGGATGTACTTACGATTCTTGTCTGTGTTTTCTCCATCAAACCGATGAAACGCATCGCGTCGGAGAAAATGGGCGGTGCATTTGAAGATGCAAACATATCAGCAATACATGCAATTCCCGCCGGAAACAAGGAAACTGTTTAGGGAATCCTGCAAAAAGGTAGTTAACATTAGATATTACTTATAAGATAAATGCTCCGGCACTCCAAACCGTGGTCCCGAATCTGCAGGACCGGACATGATTACCAATAAGATTAAATTCCACTGGCTGGAATAGAAAAAATCCAGGCCAGACCATAACGGTACAGGTTTGGTCCGCCCGGATTAAAACAGACAAAAATCAGGAAATAGGGAGTGTGTCGAGTTCATTTCAGCCCTGGGCCTGCATACTATTCCCTGGACGTATACGTCCGGATTACATCTTCATAGGAAACAAGATAGTTTTCCAGCAGCTGCATCTCATCCTTATATATTCCGCCATGGTACTGCCCTTCGATTTTCTGCAGATATGTGAGTAAACGACGGGCCTCGTTCTGGCTTCTTTCGGTTTTTCTGATAATATCCATCCTGATCAGATCTTCCGAATTATTGGTCAGTTTAATTCCCCCGGGTTCATCAGTGCAGACCGTCTCCCTCCGGGGTACATACTCACGCTGCAGGTCGTTGATTTCCTTAGCTTCATTCCCGAGATCTATCAGCCCCCTGCCAAGGGTAATATACCCATCGGCTTTTATGACCCGTTCATTTGTCAAGGTCCGGCCTTCCTTGACGGGAAGCACAAAGGGATGCGGTCCCTCATCATATGCCTTCCCGTACATATCGGTATACTCAATATAGAAATTCCCGAACTGCACCTGCCGGGGATCGGAAGAAACCACCTCCGCCACCAGGGTTTCATAATCCCCGTTATGGATTGAATCGAGGGAATAATAAATGGTATTCCCGGATACCCGGTGCTGGTATCCCCAGGTTTCCTTCAGCTTAACCCCTTCGGGAAGTTCTATCCTCATCCTGACCATCCGGGCGGCGGGAACGAGCAGCCGGTCAATCTCGCTGCCGAAGGTCTCAACCATCTTCTCGTGGTCGGAGATAAACCGGGAACTTCCGCCGCCCAGAACTGCAAGATCAACCATGAGGGGTATGTCCGCGCTGGCCCCCAGGGCAATCGCTGAAACGGTAATGCCCCTCTGGTTGTACCGGGCGGCCAAATCCTTAATATCATCCCGCCGGAATTCCCCGGCATTATGTATCCCGTCGGTGAGCAGGATAACCCGGTTGATGTATTCCTCGTTGTAATTTGCCTCCACCTGGCGGTATCCCAGGGCCAGGCCATCGTAAATATTGGTACTTCCCCGAGGGTTGACTCCCCTCACGGTGCTCCGGAATTTCTCCTTGTCCTGATAATTCTTTATCTGGGTCGGCCGGTAGAGTACCTCCGACCGGTCGTCGAATATAACCAGGGAAACATAATCCTTGGCCCGGATATTATCAATGAATATATCAAAGGAATCCTTCACCCAGGTCATTGTAGTTTATCATAGAGTATGGCAATCACACCGGCTCCGGGGGGAATCCCCGAAGTCTTTATAAAATAAAGAATTAGGAATCCAGACAGCTTTTCCCCCATGTAAATCGGAAACCCCCAAAAACACCCCAAAAGCCCCTTTTCCAGCTATTCTAACCCCGTTTTTAAGGTGTTTTGTTACCCAAGTTGTTACCTCCTGAAGATCAATGAAAACATTGACTTTTAGGTAAATAATAGTATTATTATAAGTGCCGGTGCATGATAGCAATATCATGTACGGGTAGCCATGCCTTCTCCTACAAAGGGAAGGCAGTTTTTATTTTAAGTCAATGATATCCCAATAAAACAGCTTTTTGGTTTTAGTAAAATAGCATATCAGTAACCCCTTGGCATCAGGATGATTTTTCAGTTCCCCGCTTATTTTTGAACGAACCTGCTCCGGTGAAAAATCAGAATCAATCTTTATGAATACATTATCCGCCTGCTTTCTTGATTCAAGAAACCTTATACCGACCTTCTTTATCCCGCCTGTAACCTGTTTTAATTCAACGAATTTCCCATCCATGATGGTATCTACGCTATGCGCAGCATGTGCTTTATATTCAGGAATCATGTATATTTCATGGTCCTTTTTGGACAATATCTCGCACATCCTTTTTTCTTTATTAAGAATGTCCTGTTCCTGTTTATTTCTTGGGGTCCTTTCCTTTGCAACATAAAAACCAGTTCCTTTGCCGGTTTTTACAAAAGTATAATCATTTTGCCGGATAATATTCCGCATTTTAAATACGTCCTCAATACCGATACTTCTGGCAAAGGAATCGATGTCAGGAGTTATGCCAAAGTAGTTGGCACGCCCGATCATATCATCGGTCATTTTCCAGAAACTGCCCTTATCCAACGGATTCCCGCCGAATCCCTTTAACGGGTGGAACGTTTTCCGCAATGATTTCATTGTGGGATTTTCAACATTTACTTCAGTACCAATCTGATGCTGATAGATTGCCTGTAGTCCGGTTCTGCATTGGAAATGATAGGGAGGAAACCCGAATATCTTCCAGAACTGATGGCTTGAACTCAGTACCAGTCCCTGTTTCCCATTTTCCAAAAGAGACCGGCAAATATCAGAAGTCCTGTCATCATCAATAATGAACAAACGCCAGGCCGGGGGTGGATTCTTCTGGTATTGCATCAATTTACCGGCTACATAACAGGTCTGTTTATTGGTCCTAAATACATTCTCCCAATATCCGGGCAGCCATTCAGGACTGCTATCTGCTTCAACCAATGATTTTATATCCTGCCAACGGGAAGCATAGCCCTTGCCATCCTGAAAGGATGAAAGTAGTTCCCCTCGCACGGCTTCGATGAAGTCACATTGAGCGAGACGTGAAATAGTAAAAGCCCGGAACCGGACTTGCGGTTCAAGGGTATCCCATTCCGCACGGGTAAGAGAAACCCGGCTTTTAAGAAAAGACGCTGCTTCTTCGAACGGTAATGAAGGAATGCCTGAATCCTCAAGGTTAACTCCTCCCTCTGCGTGAACCACACCCAGCAATATAGCAGATGCTAAAAAAGACTCCGAGTGTTTTATAAAAAGTGGATCAATTGGAGGAATGTATTTTTTTTGTAGCTGTTCACTATCCGGTATATCCCCATTCGGGGATATAAAATTCAAATAACCCTGAACTGTTTTATTAAGGACTTTTTCTATCCGCTTCTGGGCTGCAAGGTCTAGATTGTCCAGTTCCTTCTGCAGTATTCGTTCCTGTTCTAAATAATCTGGAATGCTTTCCTTAACACTTTTGGAGCTTTTTTTTTACCAGAATTATCGGATAAATTCAGCGTGTTTTCTGAGGCTGATTTTATAAAAGTATCATCTTCATTTTTAGGTTCCGGCAGCCCGTACCGGTTATATAAAGCTTCCTTGGATACCGGTACACCATGCTCAATGGCAGTCATTACTTGGGCGAAGGTTGCCCTTCTTTCGGTATCAATTTCTGCCAATGGAGGTACGACATTGATAAAACCATTCAGTTCTAATGACCAGTTGATGATTTTCTGTATGAGGGGTAATCCTTCAATGGCAATACCTTTTGCATCTTCATAAAACAGATCGGCCTGGACTTCTCCCAGAGCAAGGCTTCCCCCTTCTGTTTTACTGGTAGCTATCGTTTGACCGGTAAGGCCATAACTTATTTGGGTATCGCAGGCATCTACCAATGAAGCAAAGCCTACCAGGTCCCCGTTCATGCCAACCTCATGAATGGAATCAACATTGCCAACCGCAGCTGCTGATCCGGAAGCTATCGTCATAAGCTGTTCAGCAATAAGCCTAGCAGTTTCTTTTAGTTTTGCCTCATCCCCATCGGATTTGAATATTGCTAATATCGTCTTAACTGAAAATTTTTCCGTGGCTTGGAGCCAGAACTCATACCCGGCTTGTTTAAACATCCATGCCCAATAAACACAGCGTAAAATGCTGGTTCCATAAGGATTTTCATCATCAGTATCATGATGATATATAAGCCATTTATTAGGATGGGTGAGAGGTTTCCGTTGTCCATGCTCATTGAGATGTAAAGACCAGTCATATCCAAAGGAAAACCGTTCCGGTTTCCTGGTAATAATATTGTCCGGTATGTAATTACCATCTTCCAAAGCCCAGACTAATTCTGAAACAGAAAATCCATAATCAAGACCGGAATATACTCGTTTCATTTTTTGGTATATTTTTTTCCAGATAGGGAAGTTTTTTACAAAATTAAAAACCGCATCGGTACATCCTTCCGGCTGGGAAATATGGAAAGGGAAATTCAATGCTGCGGTTTTCAGTTTATTTACCAAGGATTTAATCCGTGGATCAGTCCGCATTTTACGGTATGTTTCATAAGATGATAACGTCCCGGGAAAAATATCATCAGGATTTGGCATGTATTGTAAAAAGGAGCCGAGGGTATTGTCGGTGATAATCTGGGTTGTAAGTGTTTTAGTGTCGATTTTGGTAGGTTTATTTTTCATATTACCACCTCTTTACCATATTGATTATTTTTTGCGCCTGCGAAGAGGCGGATATTTTAACAGACTGCACAATGGGAACACTGCTGCCGCTGGGAACAACTTTTACCGCCAGCCAAAGCCCATCGCATTGATCGTCAAATTTCCATTTTGGAAAATTGGTTAATTCATCGATCATGTCTTCTGCCCCTTCGGCAGGAAAACGGATAATACCATTTTCAATAAGCGGCGAGAGGAAGCGGACTTTTGATTCTTTATTGATATTGCCAATGGTGATTTTCTTTATGGGCAGATAGACATTTTCTTCCGCTGCAAGTTTTTGAACATAATTACCATATATCCCTGAAAAGACCACATCTTCCCAACCGATCAGCTCAAACCCATGTAAACGATGAAGAATCATGAGCTGACGTACCGTTGCTGTTTCACTGCATACCTTTGCCCATGAAGGTAAGACATAAATAATTCCTGTTTTACGATGGACCGCAATGGATGATTCCGCAGTCCGGTCATGCTTCCCTGTGGCTGGGTCAACGCCGCAGAAAAATCGTAATTCTGCTGCCGGGGGCAGTTCCCGGTAAACATGTGTTTTTATCCAGGATTTTTGAATAATCCGCTGCTCATCTGAAAGCGGTTCATTGCACCATTCGGTACTGAAACTATCAAAACCAAGTTGATCCTGTTTTTCCTCTAATGCTTCTTGGCTCCAATATTCGGGCCAAAGGGGTGTACTGTCTGGCCGGAAGCAGGATAGGCGTACTGCGATCCACCGTTTCAGTTTACCGGAAGCAACTTCGTCCATTAAACGGGAAATAGGATCGTCAGAATGAAAGATTGTATTGACCCAAATAATGAAGGAATTTTTTCCAAGGTTAAAGACTACCCGTTTGAGCCAGCGGGAAGTTTTATCCCGCTGGGAAGGCGACTCCACCGCATCATCTTTGAGTACGTCATCAAGAACAATCAGATCAGGACGAAACTGGCGGTACCGGGTACCCCGCATTGAAGCCCCGGACCCCTTGGATTGGATGCAGGTATTATTGAGTAGTTCAATCCTGTCATCCCTCCATACTTTTCCTTTGAGGTCTCCAAAGTCTTCAAGGATACGTTCGTTTTCTTCGAGTTCCAGCTTTATATTGATATTGTTTTCCCGGGATGCATCCCCTGAAGCACCAATGAGTAAGGCATACTTGCATTTTCCGGTAAGAGCTCTCCACAGAACATACGCAAATGACCAACGGACGGTTTTCCCATGCTCCCGGGGTTCGGCAAACATGGCACCGGCAAGGTGTTTTGTGGGTCTTAAAAGATTATGATATTTTTCATGGACGTATTCTTTTAATTTATCAATAGTCTCTTCAGATAGAGATTGAGTATTGGCAACATCATATAGAACGGACTGATAATCTGCAGGGTCGGTGAAGAAATAATCAGAAAGATAATATTCACAAAACCAGCCGAAGTCCTTTCCAGCCCGTTCAGTACGTTTTTTCTTTTCAAGGGAAGATTTATCTTTACCAACCAATTCATGCAAAATATCGCTCATCTATTTGACCTCAATGGAATCTACAATCATACATAGCCGTTCCAATAATTCCGGATCAGACTGTATTGCTTTTTGCAGTTCTTCCTTCAGTTTGTCCTGGGCCTTTTTGAAGGCTGTAACGGCCTTAGTACGGTAGTTAGAAAGTTTCATTTGAGACTCGGCAAGCTTAGCGGCAGCATGTATCATATCGGAAGGGTCTTCAAAGTTGATGCTTTCTATACTTCTTAATTCCTTAGTGACCAGGTGGGATAATTGCATAAGCATGGCTTCAGATGCTTCCGTACCGGGATGATCCTTAAATACTTCAGCCATGGCTTTGGCGATATCAATGCCCTTGCGTACATCCGCAACCTCATCCTCGTATGCTCGAATGGCCCGGCGTATTCCCTCCCGGCTGATAGTAACCTTATAGCCGTTTTTCTGGAGATAATCATTTACTTCATCCGTTACAAAAACAATGGTCTTTTTGCCGCCGTCCCACTTTTCAGCAATAATTTCTTTTAATCCAAGTTGGTCGGCCTTACTTTTCTGTCCCATAGATCACCCCCGGGGAATTAAGATCCCAGGATCAGCATCGATATTACCATCCAGCAGGTCGATACCTTTAGGAAGCAGCTTATACCATTGGATCACTTCCTGTTCTGCATAAGGATGGGGGAATTCCTTTCTTAATGCGTACTGTTTATCGACAAGGTATTCCAGGGAAGCGGCAATATTGTCTATGGTATGATACTGATAGAGGATAGAATTGATTGTCCTTTTGTCAGCCCCTTCAGGGTACATCTTTCGTAAAATATCAAGAATCTTCCCACGTAGTATGTTGTCTTTCATTTTTTATCCTTCCACAATTCGATGACTTTATTGATAACATCAGTAAAATGATATGATATTTGCGAAGAGAGCCTGCTAATATCTTCTTTCCATCCGGAAATTTCTCGCAGGAAAAAATCATTTCTTATGTACTCTGTTTTAATATATAAAAGCTGTTTGTTATGATCTTCCAATGCTTTTTCGGTATTGGCTTTTTGTTCTTTCAATGCGGTATCTACATCAGCTTTCAAATCCTGAATACTGGCTGAGAACTTTTTATCCAGTGAATCGATGTGTGAAGCCAGATCGGCCTGAAACTTTACAGCCCGTTTGCTGTCATCTTCACTATGTTTGTCAATTTTCTTAATGAGGTATAGGACTATTACCACTAAAAATGAGGTAAGGGCAGAAGGTCCCCATTCCTGGACAATTTTAAACAAAGCAGACCAATCCATACATTACCTCGTTATAAGACCATAGGTCAGCGCACCGGCAAAAAAACAAAAGACCCCAGCGATAGGGACTGTTTGCCAGGGGACCTTATGTTTATTTTTTTCCGTATCAAGCTCAGCCTGAATCATTTCAGTGAGCTTTTTGTAATACGCCGTATCAGGGGCAGAGGCAAGAAGACCAGCCTTGTATCCTTCCGCATAAGCCTCATCTGCGGTTTTTTCAATTTCATTCTCCGCCACTGCTATGATCTCCAGAATCATCCAGCCGGGATATAATTGCTCCAATTCTATCCCATAGTCGCTGCTTTCCTCGATTTTTGATCCTGTCGGCGGCTCCGTGTAACTCATCTGCGTTAGCAGCAACATCAACAAGATCAGCAGCAGGGGTCTTTTCAATTTCATCTTTTACAGCCCTCCGTTCTTCTTCAGCCGTTTTGGTATTCATTTGACCTTTATTGGTAAAGGTCTTTATGACAAAACCGCCCAGAAGGACGGCTATAGCTCCGATGAGGAAAGAAAGTAATTTATCCATTTTTATTCAAAATATTTTCAATTTTTTTAAGTATTGCCTCAAAGGCAAAAACAGAAAAACCGAAAATAGTTGCCCACCAGAACCAGTATTGTTCAGGGGCAAAAAAGTTTCCTATCCGTAATAGCCAAGCAGCACCCGCCGAAAGGATCACCGGTATATAAACCCGGTAACCTTTCAGGAAATTCCTTTTATCAATTTTCTTGATAATCTCCGTAAGCATCACCACCAAAATAATGGCTGTGACGATGAAGGCAGGAAACAGACTAAAAATATTCATATTCATACTCCTTCGGGATTTTCTCCCATTGCTATATCTACATCGAGCTTGAACCGCTCGAATGCTTCCGGGTTGTCAACGAAATATTTAGGACACTTTTTTTGAGGGTTAATACCATAATGCATCCAAATATCACCGAACGGATTAAGCTGATATTGCTTTAAGAGGTGCGCTGTAAGCTGGACAGCGGAACACCATGTCTCAGTGGCAAACTTTCCTGTTTTATCAGGATGGCATAATTCAATACCCAAGGTGCATGCGTTGGGAAAATGACCAAAACAGCTTATAGCTTCCGGTGTGTATAATTTTGCGCCTACATGATAGGCCATTTCACTGAGGGGGATACATTGTATTATTTCCCCTGTAAGACCGATGACAAAGTGAGCCGAGGCATATTTTGAGTTTTCAGTCATGATTTGATTTTTCAGTCCTTCAAAATAATTTCTATTCTGAAGTGCTGTGGAACCTGCATTTTCAACCCAATGAATAACAATACCTTTTACGGATATTAACCGTTTGCCAGGGCGTGAAAAAGAATTGATTGATAATAAATCTCGGCTTATATTCATATCTTGAATTGTACTAAGAATATATGATGGCTACTCTAGAAGTGGTCAGTGAAGAAAGGGATATATATGAATGCTTACCGAAGACAAAGTACTTGAGGATATGTTTTTTGTTATGCTGAAAATAATTCCTGCTGAATTATAGGTTCGAGTGCTTCGAACAATATGTTATCAGATCGACCCGCAGGATATTCCATTCGCCGTCGCTGTCTTTGAATGCTGGAAGTTCTTTTTTCCAAATCATTCGATAGACGGTCCGGTAATGAATCGAAAAGAAGTCCGCTACATCCGCAATAGATAAAATTGCTGGGAGTTCCTCTATCCTTGATTTTACTATGTCGCTTATCATAAGTCTTTACCGCCTCCGGTACTATACGCCATCCTTTTCCGACCTTTATGGCATCGATGTACCCCATCACCAGGAGATAATAGACCTGATGAAGTTCCAAAGATAAATATTTTGCTGCCTGGGTAACCGTCCAAAACATAATACACCTCCATGTTTTTATTCCGGTTTTTTGTCGGGATTAAAGCCAGCCTTCCAACAAATATCCCGAAGGGCTAATATTACCGCTGATGCATTTTTTTTGAGAAGAAAAGTAATATCGTCAACTTTGCCTATGCGCCAGACAATCTTCCGAAGGCTCTCTTCATCTTTTGCCCTGCTGGCCAAGTCCCATAGGCCCCGGATATAGTATTCCTGGGCCTCGCTGATATATTTAGGATTTCTGCCTGATACCGTTTTTTTGTACTTTACTCCATTGGAACGGTTTTTATATTTGAAGCCAAGTTTTACAAACGAATCCATCACAATATTGAATTCTTCATCGGTTTTAATATCTGCGGCACTGGAAACCCCTACCCCGGAAAGTATTCCGAGGTAGGCGTAGTCATCAAGGTTAAGTTCCTTTTTTGCTATATGGATTGTGGCAAGGCGCCCATTTCTGTTATTCATGAGGCTTCCTCTGATAAAAGCCAAGTAACAGCCTCTTGCTTGTCCTTGAAAATGTATATTTCAGAAACTGAGACTTCTGATATTTCTTCAAAATATCCAAGAATGAGTTCTGATGCATTTTCAAAGAATTCATCATGAGCAGCAAATTCTACCAATTGGAGATTTTTATTCATTGAGAGACATTTTTTACTACCCTCTTTTCTAAGAATAAGTCTTTTACCATTTTTACATGTATACCCAATGATGTTATATAAATTATTTATTTTTTGTATCAGTTCGTTGTATTTCTGAATAAGTTCTCCGCTAACAATGGTTTTCACGAATGTTTGGCTGCTCATTTTATAGCCTCCTTTTCTTTGTCGATAACCTCAATATTCACGTGTTCAATTGGAAGATTGTCTGATATAATATTCCAAGATCGCTGTTTATTAATTTCTAGTTTTTTATTAAGAATAGGCAGCAAATCATTCGGACCTCCTCCATGCCGAAGAAAACCATCCATTGCGAGTATAATAATATCGATCCATTCCAGAAGATCATCTGGGCTTTCCTTGACTTCGGTACATTCCTTTTGAATATGCTTAAGAATACCATCTGTTCTTTTGTTGGGACCAAAAACAGAAAAGCTCCAATCTTTCTGTTGATTAAGAAAATATTCAATAGTCAATGTCGGGGATATTTCTTTATTCCTTCCCTCACAAAGACCTTGGTAGTAATAGGAGAACATCCTTGCCAGATCACAGTTTTTTGTTCGCCTGTAGACGAACATCAAGGGATCTTCAGTTATTTTTGTATCTAAAAACTGTTTATATATCTTCTCAATCTCCACTTCAATATTTCTTTTCATCAATTACTCCTTTCAGGATACTCTTCAATAATACGTATCCATGCGCATAAGTACTTCGTTCTCTGGCATCGGGCAAGGATCAAGCCATTGCGTATTCCTTCGAAAATGCACAGCAAACCCGGTCTCGCACTCTAACAAATCGAGTTCATTCCTAATTGAGTAAACTGCTTCAATTTCCGGGAAGGTTTTTATAATAAGGGTGCTTTTGCTTTTTCTATTCTCTTTTTTAATATTGGCTTCACAGTAACATAGTGCTTTAAGTTCATTCAAAGATGACTTCGATCTGATTGTATATGTCATACCGGTAATAAACCCTAAATGTATAAATTCTGAATAAGCGAGAAGAAAATCCTTTTTAGCGGAAGAATACAGGATTATGTCTGGATTCCTTTTATGTTCTTTGATAAAAGGTTCCATTATATCAATCATTACTTGGAAAAGTTCGATTTTATTAATAAGAGGCTCACCTCCGGTAATGATGAATTGGTCAAATTTAGGAGAATTTGCCGGATCAAAAACAGGAAGATTATCTATGTCATATTGCCTATTTACACATTTCGGGCATTTATTTTCACAACGATCTGTTACTATAAGCCTCAATTTATTCATAATTTTCTCCTAATTCATTTAATAATGATCTGTACATGGTTTATAAGCCAAATAACAACATGTATTATTCCGATAATTATTGCCAACACCCCAATGGGTGCTAATACTGCCGATGCAATTAGCCATTTTCCCAATCCTTCAAACATTGCTTCTTCTCCTTTTTATTTTCTATTGATGATATCGAGTATTGTTTTCACCTCATAATCTGCTTCTCTGATCACTGAACCAAAACCTAGTAAAGCACAAGTACGTTTTTGTTTAGGGCTAAGTCCCTCAAAGAAGTAATAGGCTTCATCAGATTTAATATCTATACGTTTCTTTTTTCGGACTTGGTCTATCCGTTTTTTTGTATATTCCATTTCTTGGGATTTGATATATTTCTTTAAATCTGCTCCAGATTCTTTCAAGGCCTTAGCCTGTTTTTTTAAGCCCAACTCAAAGCATTTTGTAGAACAATATGTTTGTCCGGACTTACCGCCAGCAGAAAGGGTCACAGCTCCTTCATGTTTATCATCAATGTCCTTTCCGCAATTGAAACAGCAATCCATTTTTCTACCTCCTGTACTTTCATTCCAAGGTCATGGGCAAGACCTGCTTCAATAATTGCTCCTCTTGATTCTTGCCAATCCGGCAAAAGTGCTACTGCATCACAAAGAAGCATTTCTCTAATATCAAAGCGCATGGCATTCTCCCAATGAATATCATCAGCAAATTCGAATGTAGAGGGATCTACCACTACATAACCAGCATTTTCTAAAACTTGCCGGTGATATTTAAACTTCTCCCTATAGTTTTTATCTCCAGTAATTTTTCCGGAAATATATATTTTTATACGCATGTTATCCCCTAAAAAAGCATGGGTTGGTGTTTGTAATTCATCCAAATTACCTCTGTCCGAAGATTATGACGTTCGTCTATTGAAGTAATGAATTCCTTTTTCCAATGTGCTAAAATGGTGTTGTAGAGGTCATTGTCATAACCGGAAATTAATATCTTCGCTTTTGAATCTTTAATTAATGAACATAAACGAAAATGGTCATTATCAGTAAATTCATGATTATAGATTTTCTTATTTGTCCTTGTACTTAGGACGTATGGCGGATCAAGAAACATCAGAACATTATCCTGATTATACCTATCTATAAGACCTAAAGCATCCTTACACTCAATTTGAACTAGTGCACCTGGCTCAGATTTTAGTCTGTCGGCAACATCTTTAATTAACAAAGGAAGTTTTGCATGAAATGAAGAATAATTTCCCCCATTTTTCAAGACATTAGTTCTGAACCCAGTAATAGTATTTGCACGGGCACCAATTGAAAACCAATAGCGGACCAGCATACGACGGGCATTTTCCAAGTCATTATCTGTTTTAATATAAGACAGTCTATACTCTTCACGATGCCATGGTGTATTTAATATCAAATCGGATAAAACTTCCCCGTTTTCTCTTATTTGTTTAAATAAATTGAAAATGTTTAAGTCAATATCATTTATTGTTTCTATTGTACTTCGACCTTTATTAAAAAAGATGGCGCCGGAACCAAAAAATGGTTCCAGATATGTCATTTTTTTATATCCTGATGGAAATAGTGAAATTATATTTTTTGCTATGGCTTCTTTTGCTCCTGGATATTTCAAAACAGTTTTCATAACTCCCTCTCAATAAAAGTCCCGGGCAGGACGTCCAGAGCTGCCCGGGCTGATCTTATAAAGCCGCTACGTCCAGCGGAACCTGCCTATATTCTCCATCCGAAGCACGTTCATAAATCCTCAGGTATTCCTTGCTCCCGGTGACCTGAACCGATTCCGATATCATAGCCATAGCCTTGACCCAGTCGGGATCATCAATTTTGAGGCGGCGCAATCCAAGGATACGGTTTTTATTGATGTTTCCGGCCCTATCTACAGAGAAGGCATCCTGTACCAAAACCCGAATCTCATCCCGGGAACCTTCGGACCATTTGTTGATACAATCGTCTATAATACTTTTTGCAATCTGAAGACGTTCATCAAAGACAATGCTTTCGTTGATAGCCAGGATGAGCTTATATTTTCCGTCATAGCTCATTAGAGTGACATTGCCCTTTTTCCCTCCATACTTTTTCCCGTACTTTTCCGCAGACAAAGTAAGGTAAGATATAAAATCGTCACGGATTTCTTGTTTGAACGCCGCTAATTCGGCCCGCATCTGTAGGGCCTTTTGAGTTATTTCTATTACGGTCTGATCCCTGAGTTTATCAAGATCGTTGACCATACTTACAGGAACCTGCCGTCCCTGGGTATCCATCATATAGCCTTCCATGGTACTCTTCCTCCTATAAAAATTTCGTTAAGCAGCATCAGGACCACCGCTGTCCTGGGCATCCTTAATCATCACGCTTTCATCCCGGATGATCTGATTAAGTTTCACTAATTCCTTCCGGATTTCCTGCAGGGCTTTCAATTCATCCTGACGATTGAAGATCGCCTGGCATGATATATCCAGCAGTTCCTGCGCCTTTTCTGTAATTTTTGTAAATCCATTGGATGATATCTGTATGGTCATGATTCAACCTCCTCGGTCTTTTCTATTTTTTCAACCTCCTGGAAGTACATTTCCACCGCCCCTTGAATTTTTTTCATCATGTCCTCATAAGGAAATTTCAAGGTATCATTCGGTTCATCCGAAAAGAGATCCAAGAATTTAACCGGATAATTTATTCCCCGTTTTACCAGCCATATTGAACGATTGTCCGGGCATTCAAAACGATGGTCTTTCAGTTTTGCCTTTGATATTGGCGGCTTTGCAAATGCAGCTTCCCAATCAAATTCATACTGTCTGTCGGGATTTCCATATTCTATCCGGCCTTTTTCAGCGGATGCCCGTTTTACACCGAGGGCAGCCTCGATGGTTAAATCTTCAATTTCCTTCGGGTTATCCCTGAACCGTTCGTACAATGCAATGTACCGCCGTACCGTGGACATACCCATTTTTAAAGTATGTTCAACCCAGTCTTTCCATTCGGAGGCATCATGCATCCGGGTAAATACTTCGGTAAGTTCCTGCCCGGCAAGGAAGGCAAGCTGAGCCCCCTTGCCGATGGTTTTACAGACACTGACATGCAACTTTCGTATTTCGGCGGCTTTGGCTGCTGATATATCCGTTGCCGGTGTTTTAATGATTGATTTGTCCGACATGCTATTACCTCCAGTTCCTGCGGATGATTAACATGGCTGCCGTTTCGACCACATCCAGATCAACCTTTTTGAGCTTATTGATCGCCATGGTATGCTGGCTCCGTTCAATAATTTTTACAAATTGGCGGAGATCCGTTTTTGATATCCGGTATATGGCTTCCACCACATCATCTTCAACATCAGGCCATACCGATTGGGCTATTTTTTGAGCATCCCGCTTGCTAAGACCGGAGAGAGGAAGGTAAACACCGATGCGGCTTTCAAGCTGCCGGTGATCGTTCTTCAAGTTTTGAATCGTCCCGGTGAGCCGTGGAAGCCCGATAAATACTAATCCGCTTTGTCCAAGGTCATGTACTAAGCGGCGTGAAAATTCTAGGGCGTCACTTTTGAGATAATCCGCTTCGTCCAATATGACCACCATATTCTTGTCTGCCAGGGTATTACTGACCTGCTGGATCAGGACCTGGGTACTGACCCGGATAGTATCGATCCCAAGCTGTTCGGCAATTTTGATTGTCAGTACCCTGGCAGTCATTCCTTTAAATACTTCTATCAGAATGGTGGTCCGAGGGTTTTGATCGAGATAGTATTTTGCGGCGGTTGTTTTCCCGCCCCCGGCATCATCCACGATGAGGGCAATATCCGATTCGGTATGAGCCAGGGTAATAGCATTTACGATCTTTTTAAGCTGGCTTGTTTCGACAATGGGAACCTTTTTCCGGGCATGGGCCTGTTCAATTCTGCCGACCCACCGGATGATGGCTTCTTCCAATTTTTCAATGTTTCCGGTGTATTTGTTGTTCCGGTATTCCCCGATGACCGGCGAAGAATATCCTATATCTTTCGCTGCCCGGTTCTGCGTTATCTGGTATTTTTCTAATGTCTCTTCGAGACGTTCACGGATACTTTGGTTCATACGTAGTCCTCCCATGAAGAGTCCAGTGGTCCCTTCAGTTTTTGTTTTGGGTTCTCATCAGTAATTGATGGTTTTTGTTTGTTTGGAATAGTTTCCGCCCCGGCGGCTTGAGGGAGTGCAAGGTATTCGTCCACATCAAGAATTTGGTCTTGTGTGTACTTATTCTTTGCAACCTCAATCATGGTTTCATATTCAGGGGCTGCCTTTGCTTCCCCGGTTCCCATTTCCGCCAGTTTCATGATATTAGTCTTTTGTGCGCCCCGGAGCCGTCCCATGCTTTCATCAAGGCTGCTACCTTCAAAGAAGTAATTTGCCACGGCATTGCAGATAAACCGCCCATCCAGGTCACATACCATGACTTCTTCATCGGTGGTCAATTTGTGCCGGACAATAACCTGTCTTCCGGAATATACAAAAAGGTCGGGATGGTAATAGTCAGTTTTTCCCATCTGCACCACATTGTTTGATACCTTCCGAATCTCACCTTTGGAAAGGGCGAGCCGGAGGGTATCCCGGTCAGCTTTCCGTACATCCTGGGGAAGGTTTTCTTCAAAAACCACGGATGCAGTTTTATCATCCATTCCTTTTCCTGATGAGGTAAAACGGTCATTGATATAGGGGATCATCACGGATAGGGCTTCCACCAAATCTTCCCAGTTAGGCAGGTCATGACGTTTTGCCCGTTTATTGATTGCCCGAAAGTACAGTTCCGAATCTTCGGGGCGTTCGGTGGTATCCCCGCCGATATACCCCCCGACATCCTTGGATACATATTCCTTGAGGGTTTTGAAATACCGCTCCTGTCTGCCCTTAGACTTTCCGTTGTAAATTTCAGTAAACCCAACCTCACTTCCGATCAGGAAGAAAAGGCCCTGGATATATACTTCCTGTTCCTGTTCGAGCCGTTCAGGGGTAAGCGTCTTTACTGAAACATATTTGCCGTTAAGCATTTCGGACCGGTAATCCCGGCCATTGTCAAAGAGCATTTTCCTAGGGATGCCGTACCGGATTACTGCCATATAATAGGCAGCAATGATGGACATGCTGGATGGGGATATACTGGGACACCATCCCAGGATTTTACCTGACCGGTAATCCTGCATGGTTGTGATCCAGGGGCGGATCAGTTTACCCTTGTACATGACCACACAGTCCAGGCAGTGATGGTCCGATACCACTACATCAAGGCTTTGGTATTGCCAGATATTTTGGTCCATGAAGGGCTGGTGTAAATTGGTAAACTTGGTCTTCCCTAACCGGTGATAATCAATCAGGGGCTGGGGTAGGCTTTTGAGGTACCGCAGGGCTGTCGCATAGGAACACTTTGAATAGGGAATATTTTCCTGCATCAACATCAATACTTTGGTTACCGTCGGTTGGCTATCCCGAAGCCAGAAATGTTCCAGTAAGGACTTTTCGCTTTCGCTTAGGCTTTCCCCGGCCCCGCCGGATGAACTGCTATACCGGGGGGTAATACCATCTGGCCCATGCTTTTTGAGTTCCCGAAGCCAGCGGTAGAAGGTCCGGGATGATACCTTTCCGAGTTTGTTGAAAATAGCGGTACTCACAATACCGGCATTGTAGGATTCAATAAAATCCTCTTTTTTCAAACCGCTCTGTTTCCATGCTGCGATGAGGCTTCCCCGCCATGCTGTTATTTCCCGTTCCCTTTCGGTTGCCCGGTTGTAGGCATGCCCGACAAGGTGTGTTTCCTCTGATTGGGCTGTTATGGTTACCGGGCTTTTATTGCAGGAAAGGGCCAGCCGGATATCCATGGGGAGCCTGTTTTCCATAAACATCAGCCCGTTTGATTTTTGGATACATGGCCAGCCTTCCCGTTCTGCCCGCTCAAGAACCGTCTTCCGGGGTTTATCCAGGGCGGAACAGATTTCACGGGTTTTGATATATCCGTTCATGCAACGTTCCTCCGCATTTCAATGATTTCAGCGAAGGTCCGAAGTGGGAATAAATCTTCCCGGCGCATCCCAAAATAGGCGGCAACTCGTTCTTCAGTTTTTGGGGATCGTCGTCTTCCACTAATAACGCAGGAGAGGGTTCCCCGGTTTATATCAAGTTTGTTGGAAAGATCAGATATAGTCATATTTCTCCGGGCAAGCTCTACTTTTACCCGGCACAACCGTTCTATATCCTTTGGGTATGGTCTTCCGCCAACCTGACGTTTTATTTCATTCATACCCCCTCCTTATTCCTGGGTTCCATGAAGATGACGAAGTAAGTCCTTGATTCTTTCAGCTTGACTAGCAATTACTGCTTCAAGGAGGCTGATGTATCTGTTCATTGATTCAATAAGGCTAAGATCGGACTTATTTTGCTGCTGGCATTTCTTTAAGTCTTGTCGTAGCTGTTTTATCTTAGAGGAAGGGTAGCGTTCTTTTTTAATCATGGCTTAACCCTGCCCTGCTGGGTACTGAAGTCCTTGGCAAGAAATGACCTGTCAGCATTCCGGTAGTTCTATCCATGTTTTCTTGGATACCTGCGAGATCATGAAAAAAACTAAATAAATCAGCCTTTAGTAATTTTTCCAGATCAAGCGGTGTACCATTACAATGGCAGGCTATAACATCCATCTGTAAGGATTGGTAATCATCTGAAAATCCAAGCGGGACTAATTCGTTTTTTACCCGTTGAATAATCTTTTCAGTAGTGTCCAATTCCTCTTTGGTCACATCAAAACTGATGAGCCCTTTGACATCCGCTTTTTTGTGTGTCATACTTTAATCGTCCTTTTGGGAGTATTGCGGAGGTTTCCAGGCCGTACCCGCATATCCCGTTTTAATGACCGCTCCATACGGAGCGGTTTTTTTATGGGTAAGAAATACCCTTAATGCCGCCATCATTAATAAGCTGACTCGACGATTTCGCTGTTTTGTGCGATAATTTGGCAACAATGTGTTGCCAAATTGGTACCCCTCGCATTTTTATTGGCAACAATGCGTTGCCTATATTTAGGAGTATCGACGAATATTAGGAATAAGTCAAGTAATAATTCCTAAAATCCGACATATATATTTATAAATATGACGAATAATAGGAGTGTCTGGTGACGGAAGTAAAAGACCGAATACGGGAAATTAGAAATTATCTGAAATTGTCACAGGAAACCTTAGCCATAGAAACAAATTCAAAAAGGTCTACTGTCTCCGGATACGAAGCAGGAATTTCCCTGCCGCATGCTGAATTTTTAGCAGAATTACATATTAAATATGGGGTCAATTCCAATTGGATTTTAACGGGTCAAGGGGAAATGTTCACCGAAAACAATTCATATAATGATATGGCTGAAACCAGTCTTGTTAGGAATGCTGAAATAACTTTATTCATCTTTAAGAAAGGAAAGCCTACTCCAATGGAAACTGATGAGAGTGATCCGAATGCTATGATTTTACTACCTATGTATGGACAGCCGGTATCTGCAGGGCCTGGGCAACCACCAAACCAATTAAAAGAAATAGAAAACTATATCCCTGTTTTATTTGATGTGTTGGGGGGTACTCATCCGAAGAATTGCGGCCTTGTCCGGGTGGTGGGCGATTCCATGACAGACGTTGCCTTATTCTCCGGTGATGTGGTGATCTTTGACCAAAGCCAGACCGATGGGGATGGAATATATGTAATTGGTATTGATGGGGATTTAAAGGTAAAAAGAGTTGAGCGGCGGTCCTTTGAAAAGAAGGTAATTATCAGCAGTGAGAATGCAAAACGGTATCCAACCCCGGAAGTCCTCACCTATGAGGAAGCCACGCAATCCCTGCATATTTACGGGAAAGTTATCGGGTGGCTCCATAAACACCCTTATTGATACCAAAAACGCCCCCTTGGAAGTTACCAAAATAACCCCCAGGAGGCACGAAAAGCCGTTAGAAAAGTGTTAGATAGGAAAATACGATACATTTGACGTTATATGCAGAAAAAGGGGTATTTTTGAGGGAAACGGATATATGAAAAAGAGCATTTTTATCGTCATTTTAGGCATAATTTTCTTCCCATGTTTTGCTGATGAGAGTAAAACCCTGGACGGATTCTGGGGAATCCCTTGGGAGACATCCTTTAATGAAACGGTCCGTATATTAAGAGAAAAACCAGGGAAGATAACATCTATCAATGAACAGCGATATATAGGCTTCCAGGGATTCTTTGCCGGAGAAGATGCACATATATCTTTTTATTTTGAAAAAAACAAATTTATCAATGTATTTGTCCAATATCGTTGTGAAGAAAATACCGCTGAAGAAACATACCAAAAGTATAAACAGATGCTTATTGAAAAGTATGGCCCTGCTATTGTGTATCCAGAAAAACCAGGTACAGGGGAAGCCAAATCCCGTTTGTGTGCTTGGAATTTTTCTAATGCTCGCATATCCATCGGTCTTATGTATGAAGATGTTCCAGCGGTTTTAATTTCATACCGATATTCTTCCAACAAAACAGAGGAACAACTTAGGCAATCGGCGAGTAACGATCTATAAGTAAGAATGCCTCCGGACTAAACCAGATACCCTCTAAGCCGCAAACAAAACCCGTTGCATTTCCAGTTCTTTCTGTATTCTCTGTAACGCCATATCATAATATTCGGCTTCCTTTTCAAATCCAATAAAATGCCGTCCCGTTGAAATGGCAGCGACCGCAGTAGTCCCGGACCCCATATAAGGATCAAAAACCACAGACCCCTTTTCCGAATAAGATTGTATAACCCATTCAAACAACGCTTTGGGTTTCTGGGTTGGATGCTTTTTCCCTGCTCCCATATCCCGGGGGAAATGCAGTACCGATGTGGGGTACCGTTCCGACGATTCGCCCCCTGGACTATAACTCTGATTATATACTGAGCTGGTGAGCCTTCCTGGTTTTCTTATATACCGTTTTCCTGGGACCTTCTGGGGTTGATAGACCGGAAGCTTTTTGTAAAACACCAGGATAAGTTCATGCTGCCGCAGGGGCATCCGCTTCGCATTGAGAAATCCAGTAACCGTATTTTTCACCCAGACCAGGTCATACCGAAAATACTTCCTATTGGCATTGATCAGTTCCGTAGCAAAAGGCTGGGTAGCGGTAATGACTATAGCCCCATGCGGTTTGATTACCCTATTGAACTGTTCCCACATGATCATGAGGTCCGGACGTTTATCCCATGGACAGGCGGTAACCCCATAAGGCGGATCGGTAAGGATGAGGTCAATGCTTTCATCATCCATGTACGGGTAAAAATCTTCACAGTTTCCAAAATGTATTGTATTCAATGATAAGTTTTTCATAGCGGACGGTTATACCATCGCCCATATCAGAAAGCAAGCTAATCGCCGTATACAGCTTTGACATATCTAGAGCGGTAAATTCCTGGACGCAGTATTCTCAATATCATGAGAGTACGAACAAGGGAAATTGCAAAAGTTGGTATATTCGGATCAAAAGATGATCCACAGATTGTAACAGAAAAAGACCTCCAGGAAATCGCAGAAACATTTCCGGAGGTAAAAAAGGCTCCGGGGCAATTCGGTCATTGGCCCGACGCATCATCACCCCGCCTGTCCAACGTCATAGCGGTTTCCTATAATCCTGAAACACAAATTCTCATTGGAACCATTGAAGAGGAAGACATCTTGGCCGATGCGGTGGATGCCGGATATTACCCGGATATTTCCATCGGGGCCAAGCAGCGGGCTACCGATGGGAAAATGTACCTCCGCCATCTTGCATACCTGGGACAAGAAGCCCCGGCAGTAAAAGACCTGATTGCGAATATCAAGGAGCCCCTAGGTATTGCCGCCAGTGATAACAAGGATGTCCGCACTTTCCCCTCTCCGTCGGAAAAGCAGTTGTACTTATCTGACGTACCCACCCACGAATCCCTTTTAGAAAGAAATATAACAAAGGGAGTTGAAAAAGGTCCCGGGGATTCTCCCGGGACATCTTCAGTTCCCACCAAACCAAAGCAGGAGGAAACTACGGTGACCGATGAAGAAGCAAAAGTGCTGCGTGATGAAAATGACCGGCTCAAAAAGGAAAACCAGCAAAAGGAAATTGCCCTTTCCGAATCAGCAAAGCAGCAGAAGAACGCAGACAAGGAGCGGCTGAAGACCGCCATGGATGGGAAAATTCCCAAGGGACTCCAGGGGAAAGTATTACAGCTTTCCGATACCTTCGAGAACGGAAAAACGATTGAACTTTCCGATGCCGATACGCCTGAAGGCAAACGGACCGCCTCGGCTATGGATGTCCTCATTGAGGTAATCTCCGCCCTTCCCATACCGGTTGAAACGGGGGTCCTCAATCTGAGTGACCATGACAATGCTGGCCAGACTGTGGCCGCCCAGATTAATTATTCCGCAATTTAAGGAGGCAAGAAAATGCCTGTAAACGGTAACGTTGGAAGAATTGAAATTGATGCCCAGACGGCTGCTGATAACCGGCATCCGGCTTTTATCACCACGGTGACCTTCCCTACAACTCATCCGAAACTTCCGGTAGGTCTTGTCCTGGTGAAGGGAACTGAAGCGGGAACCGCTGGTCCTGTGGAAGGAGCAGCTGGTGAAGAAATCATCGGGGTTCTCAATGAGACGGCTGAGGAAAATGCGGGATCTGGAAACATGATGATCCATGGATCATGTCCTGCGGAAATCCTCAAGAATTTTGACTTGAATGCTGGCGGGGCCATTATTCCCGCAACAGCGACACAGATTGCTAAACTTCAGGCAATCGGTATTTACGTATAAAAGGAGAATGTCCCATTATGGAACCTATTAGTTTTAAGAAATGGTTAAGCTTGGCAAATCTTGTCAGTATTGTTAACCGGCTTCCGCCGCTAAAAACCTTTATCATGGACCTTGTGTACCCTGAAACGGTACGGAGGAATCACCCCTTTGATAAATTGGGGAAGGATGATCTGGGCCTTCCGACAAAAAACATTCCCCTGGTTACCCGTGGGTCGGCATCCTATGCCTTGACCGCTGAACCTGGGGGCATTGATCTCATTGATCCGGCAAACTTTACCCCTTCGATTACCTTAACCGCCGCGGACTGTAACCGCTTCCGTGGCCTTGGTATCGGAGGTCAGCAGATTTTTATTGATAACAATATCGATAAACTCCGCCGAACGGTCCGGAAAAGCACCGAAGCCTTGGCAATCCAGTCCCTTACCGGCCAAATATCCTATGACATCAGAACCAGCAATGGAACCCTGGATGTGTATAATGTCAAATTTGGAACCATTGCAGCCATCGCCATTTCAAAGAAATGGGATGCCACCGGAACTAAAGTAGGGGACATCACTGCTGACATCGGAAAGTTGCATGATGCAATTCATAAGACTTCCGACGGGACCGATATCATTCACCTCATCAAATATGATGTGTACGCTGCCCTGGTAAACAAGGCAGCCGAAACCAACAATACGGAACTCATCAAAGTGTATCCGGACTATGTACAGATCGGGACAGCAAAGTTTTACCTCTGCAGCAGCCAATATTACAGCTATAAGACAAAGGCCTATGTTGATGCCATTCCGGATAAATCCGTAGTGTCATTGGCCCGGGACGATGCTTTCAGCTTGTTTTACTGCGCCCTTGATTCCTTCGATGCCGATTTTGCCGCCCTGCCGTTCTTCGTTAAGGAAGAGAAACTGAGCGACCCTGATGGGATGAAATTCATCGGCCAGTCCCGGCCTATGCCGGTTCCGAACGTAGCCGCCATGCGGACCGCCAAGGTTCTGGGTTAAAAGGAATTATCATGTCGGATGAGCTTGATATACAGGATATACCGGTAAGAAAACCGGCGGGACCAGCTGTTCAGTTTGCGCCCCTGGGGGAAGCGATTACCCCCGACGAAGTAAAAGGACGGCTATCCCATAACCTGTATATGCAGCTTTCCGATGGTGATGATGCCAAGACAGAAGAGGCAATAAGCCGGGCGGAAATATATGTCGGTGCTATTGTCCGCCGCTTCAAGATGGCCTTCAACCTTGATGATACAGTCACGAGGGAAATTGTGCTGATTCATACGATCTATGAATTGCATATAGCGTTAGGCCATGAAGAAGCGGGACGGGAATACCGGACGAAGGCTAAGGATTTAATTCTTGCCGCCTGGGGTGATTATCCTGATTCGGATGATAAGGCAAGCAGTACAACCGCTGTTGCGGCGGTGGCGGTACCGAAGAAAAGACCGAGGCCGTTTTAATGGATGCAATACAAGCCCTGGAGCATATCCAGCATCAACTTGCCGACACAACAAAGGCTTACCGTATCGGTGCGATGGCAGTTGAAATGATCCGGGGCCATATCTACCAGGGGAATTTTACCCCGCTTTCACCACTGACAAAGGCAGTGCGGGGAGGCAATGCAAAACCCTTGCAGGATAAAGCAAGCCTTCGGGATTCATTTACGTTTGAAGTAGTCAAAGGGGATAACGGAAATGTAAAGATCATTTTGGGGACATCCCACATAGCCGCCCCTATTCAAAATTACGGCGGCACCATAAAAGCAAAACGGGCAAAGAACCTTACCATTCCGGCAAGTGACTTTACCCGGACTTTTGAACGGCGATATGGACCTTCTCCCCGGGAGGTAATCGCAGGTTTAAAAAATGATGGATGGCTGGTATTCCGTCCGCTCGATCCACGGATGAAGCGGCCCATGAATATCATCCTGGCACAAAAAAAAGTGATTCAACGCAGTCATCGTTACGATGACCGGAGGAAACCAATCAGGCTCTATGTCCTGAGAAAATCCGTTACGATTCCGGCCCGGGAATATTGGTATTTAAGCGATGAGGAACTGGCGATCCTTATGGAGGAACTGATATGAACACCTGGGAAGCAATAAATCTTTTTTGCGAGCAGTTGAAAAGAAATATTACCCTGGATCAGTCCAAAACTAAGATTGTCTTAGCACCGGCAAGCATCAATGAAAAGGGACTTATTATAAAAATAAGCCCCCGGAAAACGTCACTGCAAACCCGGACCCAAGGAGTGCGGACAAGCCGGATCATAAGCCTCCGGCTTACCGTCGAAGGGACTGCGGAATCCCAAACCGGTCTTAAACAAGCCCTCAGTGCTATTGAGGCCCTTGATGCCTACTTGGCATTTCCGATTCACCTTGAAGCAGACAACGGAAAATACCTTGCGGGCAGCAGGATACTATCTGCGGTAAATCCAGAGGATTCGTTCCTGGATTCCCCTGATTCGACCAATGTACAGGATGTCCAGGATGAACGGACTATCACCATAACTATACCAGTATAAGGAGAAAGCCATGGGAGTTACGAAATACAGAAAAGATGCAAAAGGACGGACCCACAAGGTCGAAGAGCAGGTTCCGGCTAAACAAGGCCAGGGCGTGAACAACCAAAACGACAGCCAGGGAACTGCTAAAACAGAAAGCGCAGACTTCCCGAAGGAAGGTAAAAAATGAGTGAAGTAATGGAACTTGTCGGTGATGACAGTCAGATTTTCACCGGAAAATTTGCGGATACTGAACTGATCGGGGACGGAACCAAGTCCATTGACGAACTTGGTGGAGCTTCGGCGGTTGATGGCAGCGGTGCCGGGATTTATGTACTTATTGAAAAAGCAGCCAGTTCCTTTTTCCCGAAAGAACTGAATATCAATGAAGCCTATCCTGCTGACGGCAGTGAAGTTCTTTCCGTGGGGGATAAAGTTAAAAAACTTAACCTCCGCCAGGTCGCCGATGCCACAAGCTGGAGCCTTGCGGTAACCCGGAGTGAAATTGATGTCACCCGCTTGGGTGCAAGGTATAAGAAATACCGCCTCGGAAAAAACGATGCCACAGGTACCCTTAATTCTATCTTTACGGTGGGCATCACCGATCAGGAAGATGGTCTGATCCAAAAGACCATGAAGACCTTCCGCAAGGCCGCAGACGGATCGGTAAACATTAAGGAGATTGATGACAGTCCCCTTTACTTCGTGGGGTATGTACGCAAAACCAGCATTCCCGGTAGTACGGAAGATTTTGTCTTCGGACAAATCTACCTGTACAACATGACCTTCGGCGGTCAGGCGGATTCCGCCCAGTCCTATGATAGTTCCTTCCGGCTTACCGGTATGGACCCGATCTTTTATTCAGTTGACATTCCCCTGTAAGGAGATACCGAATGATAAAAACCATCTGCAAACAGAAAACCTATATTCCCAGGTTTGACGGAAACCGGGACTTGCCCTCAAACGAACAAATTCAGGTTACCTACAAAACGGCAACCATTGATTTGA
Source organism: Treponemataceae bacterium (assembly GCA_031549725.1). Classification (GTDB taxonomy): domain Bacteria; phylum Spirochaetota; class Spirochaetia; order Treponematales; family Breznakiellaceae; genus UBA937. Next base: position 2,204 of record JAVBPH010000013.1, on the reverse strand, counting down.
AGAACAAAATTATTTCCAAACCCACTGCGGTTGGTAATTTTGATGAGTTCGGAAAAAGCCAGGGCATGAAAATCGAGATCAAAACCGATGATGATGCCTACCTCCGGAATATGATTATCAGCATTTCTGGGGCGGGATATCAGGAAGAGGACAGCGAAGAAGTGAAATACATTAAAAATGCCTCTGACCTTGCCAAGGCGCCGATTTGTTTTGAACCCCTGATTACGGAACTGGTGGAATTGTTCAGGGAAGAACTGAGCAACACCGGCGTAAACGAAAAAAACTAAAAATTGCTTACCGGATATTCCGGTCCGGTAAGCATAAAGCACGAACCCGGAAAGGCCGGGAGACAAGACTATGGAATACCGGGGTAGAAGATGAAGAAGGCAAAGCAGTTTTTATACAACTCTGTGATGCAGCCTCTTATCTCGATGATGAATTCTACCAGTGTTACAACGTGTATTGTCTTACGGAAAATATCGGGTGCCTGCCTTTTTCCGGTGGATGGGCAGAACAGCCTGAATGGATAACCCAGGCAATCAATCTTTTTAAGATCGAAGCAATGCTCTGGGAACAGAATGACGAACACCGGAAAAAGCCAAAAACTGGAAAATGAGATGAGGCTATGGGAGCAAAGAAAAACACCCTTGAACTGCAAATTGATGTTATCGCAAAACAAGCCTTTGCCCAGGTCTCATCTCTTTCCACCGAGTTTAAATCCCTGGCCGCAGAGGCAAAGACCTATACCACCACATCATCATCATTAACAAAAACATTTCAAAGCTACCAGTCCGAGGCAAAACGGGCTGCAGAGTCCATGAAACTCTTTGGTTTATCTTCCGCCGAGGTGCGCCGTCAGCAGGAAACTGCAAAACAGGCAGCCCTTGATCTTGTGGAAGATGGATTTAAACCTGAATCAGAGGAAGTCCAAAACCTGGTAAAGCATTATAAGGAACTTGGAAACCAGGCAAAAGAAATAGACAAAGCCAACAGTGATAATGTCGCTTCCTTTGGGGATTTGAAGAATGCCATAACCCAAACCGGAGCGGCAGTAGCCTTGATTAAGGTAACCGATAAATTAGGGGACCTTGCAAGTTTCTCACTGCAACAGGCGGATACTTTTCAGACTGCCCGGAATGAGTTTGGTATTTTACTCAATGACATGGAAGCCGGAGCAGGGCTATTCAATGAAATAAAAGCCTTTAACGATAAAACCCCATTTTCCCTTGACACCCTGAAACAAGGCGTTTCAGTATTGCTTGGTGCAGAGGTACCCCTCAAAGATTTGAATAGTCAATTGACCCGGTTTGGCGATCTTTCCCAGGGAAATTCACAAAAGTTCTCGAGCTTTATCAATGCCTTTTCAAAGGGGGCAGCGAAGGGCAAGGTAGACATGGAAGTCCTCAATGTCTACCTGGACCAGGGGGTTCCCATCCTTCAAGAATTGGCAAACGGGTTTGACAAAACAAAGGCCGAAATAGTAACAATGGTCAGCGAAGGGAAAGTCAGTTTTGAAGATTTTTCCAGTGCATTAGACCGGCTCACTGCGGAAGGCGGGCGATATTTTGGCGGGATGGAATTGGGCTCTCAAAGTCTTTCGGCTATGCAGGAAGGATTAAAAGAATCGGTCAATTCATTGGCGGCATCCTATGGAGCATTATTACTCCCAGCTATGATTGCGGTCCTTGGGGTGCTTACGAATATGGTAAACGCCATAAATGACAGCCCGATACTGAAGGGACTTTTAGCCGGGGCTGTCGTTGCCTTAACCGGATACCTTGCCATCATGGCTATTAAACAGGCCTTTTTAGCGGTTAAAACATGGCTGGCGTATGCTGCCCAGATGGGCTTTAATGCATCACTGGCGGTAACCAATCCTCTTTTATTGGCAGGGATTGCAGCAGCGGCAGCGGCTACCGTCGGCATTGTAGCTTATGCTTCTGCTCAACAGAATGCAGCGGATGAAGCTAATAATCTTTCATACCAACAAATGCAGCAAAATCAGGCTTTTAAAACCTCAAAAGAAGTTATCAATGATTATATCAATTCATTGCGCAATGCGAGTGAAGAAGCACAGCGGCAGGAATTGAACTTTGCAATTTTAGAGAAAAAGGCACTTGAAGAAAATATTCGGCTCATACAAGAAGCGTATCGAAAACATTTAGCAGAAGGTAATAGAAGCAAGGCAAATCAGGACCTGGATG
>JAVBPH010000062.1:0-19962 GCA_031549725.1 Treponemataceae bacterium | reverse complement strand
AAGCCCCTTATTGCAGATCCCAGGATGACTGGCAGGCATTATTACCCTGGAATGTTAGCATTGAGCCTTACAGTCCCAAAGGGATATGGGTGTCCTGAATTTGGTTTTTCGGATTCGCAAGGGGTGAGTTTTGACGGTTACATTTATGAGGGGAGTAAAACGCTATTAATACATTATAACATAGTCCTGCCATTTCCCTCTATTACTGTAGAAAAATTGATAAATAATGAGATACCTGAAAGATATTATGCCAAAGACTATTGGGTGACAGCTGATCTTACTCACGTGTTTGATAATTGGTGTAAGTAGAGTGGATCGATGTCGAAGTGTCAACTTATTCGAGAGAAAGGAAGAAATGAGAAGAAATAAGTAAAAAACCGGAAACGTGAGAAGGAAAAAATAGTTCAAAAGAGGGAAAAAGAAAGCTGTTTGAGAGAGCAAGGGAAGAAATCCAGAAAGCTGTCTGAAGGAGAAAAGGAAAAAATCCTTGATGCCTGCAGACTATTATTAAATGATATAGGATCAATAAATCCCGGAGAACAAAAGGTTGTTCCAATAATATTTTTTCGTCCGGAATTGATAAAGCATGAATTAAAAATTGGAGATACATTTTTTATCTGGGAGTCAAAAAATATTGCCCAGGGAAAAGTTCGTAAAGTTATAGATTAATCAGGTAAACCTTTCTGGTGACCATTTTGTCCAATTCTCCGGAAGGGAGATAGATGAAGTAATGGACGTTTTATATGTAATAAGATACAAATATTCAATAAAAATAATGGGAGATAATTGATTATGAAAAATCATCATTTTTTATATATGTTGTTTTTTTGTTTTTTTCTGTATCAATATTTGCAGATAGTATATCCGGCACATCGTATGTCGATTATCCCTTTTCGGTCAAATTTTCAGGTGAGCAGATCGTATTTACGGAAGAAAGGGATGGAGGAGGCATAACTATATCACGGAAAGGGCGATTTATTGTGGAGTGTGAATATTCCATCTCTTTCATGTATATAACCTTTGAAGATAGTGAGAATAAAAAATTAGTAATGATTAGAAATGACAATATTTGTGCTCTGTTTGACGAAATGAAATTAGTTTTCTTGGATTCGCTACCAGTTTTAATAAGCGTGAAGGATATTTGCCGCCGTCAATTGTTAGGGCAACTTCTTTTTTGACCGAGAAGGATAAAATATACGCACCTGAAAATTTGACGAAAAATCCCCGTTTGGAAAATCCTTGGGTAGAAGGTGCAAACGGCCAGGGTATAGGGGAGAAACTATTTATAAAAAATACAATAGCTGCCGAATTGTATATTTCCATAGGATTTGTTTCTTATGATAAACCATATCTTTACAATATGAATTCCAAACCAAAAGATTTAAAGTTTTCAGTGGATGGAAAATTTTCATTTGTACACCATTTGTCTGATACGCCAAATTATCAAAAAATAATATTTCCGGAACAGGTTGATAGAAATCATACTTTGATAATTGAAATTATGTCCATATATGAGGGTGCAAGGTATCAGGATACATGCATAAATAATATTATTGTAAAGATGCAGTAATACAAAGATGCTATGTTTTAGTTGCCGGGTAAGGTGTTTATTCGCAAGTGGTTTTAATACCTTCTGCACGCTCCCGCGTGCGAGGCTCTGGGTCGTTCTAAAAATCTTGTAAATCAAAATTGTATGGGTATTAAACCCACAAAATAATACACCTGTTTTTAGTTATGCTATTAATCTTTTACCAGAAAATACATTATTTCAATTTATTGATAATGGTCTTGATTTGTTCTACAGAAATGAAAAAAATCAATCGTATTTTGAAGAATTGTTGGTAATGAGAAAAAATAATGTTGCTTTTTATATTTTGTCCTATAAAGAAGTAATGTATGACGTTATAAGTGACGAGTACATGAGCTTGAAATTGATATATTATTGGGTTGATGATACTAAGAAACTTGCAGATACATTAATTGAAAGCGGATTGAGACTAAATGCGTCGTTGCCTTTATTACAGGAAGCTATCCGAAGCCTGAATTATGATGCTGTCCAGTGGCTTCTGGATCAAGGTGTATCACCTGTAGAAAAATACATTGATCCTACAGGTACTGATGCCTTGTATGAAGGCACGCCTCTTGATGTAGTAAATGATACTGAACATAGATTGTTGAATTATGCAGGAAAGGACTATAAATATGAGGAAAATGATCCGGAAGTGGTTGAAATAGAAAAGTTGTTAAAAGAGACAATTGAAAAGAATGCAAATTTTGAACGCTTAAAATCCTAATCTGATCCCTCCGGCTGCATTAATCCAAACTGTCTTATGGTATTGTTATCAGCAGCGTAAAAAACCTGTTATTTGATTGTTATATCCCTGTAACAAAAAATCATCAATATATAATAGTATTTCTATCAACTATTACATCAAAATATATGATAAAGCTATTAAAATAGGACCTATTAATAACAAAATCCTGATATTAAAAGCTATTAATTCAGTTGCTTGAAACATGATTATGATTCATTGGCGGTTATTGGTTTACTTGTTATAGTTAAATTTATCTATAAAGTACTTTTTTTTTGGAAAACCGGGAAATTGTATTGGTTTAATATTAAAGGCCTGATAGGGTACTTCTTTTATAGAAAATGGAATAATAAAAGAATGGGGTTATCATAATTTTAATTATTGATAAAACGATCCCTATAGAGTACAATTAATCACGATTCAATGTGTTCCAACGGTTTTCTTTTTGGAACAAGACTATAATCAAACGCAGGAGCGCATCATAATAAAACCCATAAAGGTGGTAATAACATGATAAAATCCTTCACCGCATACACCCAGGAAGTGGATGATGCGGATACCGCTGTATCGGAAATCCTTGAACAACTTGATCTTGACGGAAAGAATAAGCTTTTGAGAGATACCATAGGTATTGTGTCCTGTTTTGCGGGTTATGTTGAATCAGGGGTATGGGAAGCCCTTGCCAGGGCACTTCCCTTTGAGGTGCTGGGTACCACAACTATCTCAAATGCTGCCGCCGGGGTGATAGGGGAAACCATGCTGAGTATTATGGTGCTCACCAGTGATGAACTTTCCTTTTCGGCGGCCTTGTCCGAACCTATTACGGAAGAGGCCGAGGGACCTCTTAATGCTCTATACCAGGCTGCCCTGTCAAAATTATCGGGGAAACCTTCCCTAATGCTGAGCTTTTCACCGCTGCTCAGCAATTTCGGCAGTGATTTCTATGTGGACCGTATGTCCGAGATTTCCGGCGGTGTACCTAATTTTGGTACCCTGGCGGTGGACCATACCAGTGATTACCACGAAGCCTATGTGCTTTCAAATGGAAAACACTGGAAAGACCGGTTTGGGCTTATTCTCATTCATGGGTCGGTTTCACCGGTATTTTATATTGGTACAATTTCGGATGAGAAGGTGTTTCCTGAAAAAGGTGTGGTCACCGCTTCATCGGGTAATCAGCTGCGGATGGTCAACGGCATGCTGGCAGTTGATTACCTCCTGTCCCTGGGACTGACAAAAAATGAGGAAGGGGGCATCACGGGGATCAACTCTTTTCCCATCATAGTTGATTACAATGACGGTACCATGCCGGTTGTCCGGGCGATGTTTGCGGTAACCCCCGAGGGGTATGCGGTCTGCGGCGGGAATATCCCCGAAGGATCCACCATAAGCATGGGCTCATTTAATCCGGAAGAAATTGTGGTCACCGCTGACCGGACCCTTGAAAAAGCTATTGCCCCGGGAAAACATAATGCCATGCTGATATATTCCTGTGTGGGCCGTTATTTTACCCTGGGTTATGAACCTTTAAAGGAACTGGAACAATTGCAGAAGCGTATGGCCGGTGCGGGTGTTACCTACATGGCTGCCTATTCCGGCGGGGAAATCTGCCCGGTATATGATAAAAGCGGAAAAATGGTAAACCGTAATCATAATAATACATTTATTATTTGTGCATTTTAAGGACGGTTCCCAGGGATGGTTTAAGAATTTTTTATTCCAGCGGCTGGTTTTATTAATAAGAAACCGCCGCGGGGATCATTTTTTCCGGGAGGTAAGCCCAGATGGAGCAGGGCCCAGGTGAAGTAAAAGCATTAAAGGATGAACTCGAAGCATTGCACCGGGATTATCATGCTCTATTCCTGGAGAATAAAAAACTAGCCCGTTCCCTTGACCTTTTTCAAAAACAAATTGAGCGCAATAAAATCTCTGCCCAGGCCAAGGATAGTCTGGCCAATATGATTTCTGCCAAACGGTCGGAACTGGAGCGGTACATGAATCTGCTCCTGAATAATTGTCCGGATATGATTCTCCTGTTTGACCGGGACAGTAAAATAGCCTACTGTACCGATTCATTTCTTAAACTCTGCTCCATACCAGGATTTGGTATAATCCGGGGTACTCCCTACATTGAACTTCTGTCACCATACACGGAACCTGACTTCCTGCAGGAAGTCAGCAGGGTACTTGCTTTGATTTACGAAGAAAAGAAAACCTATGAGTTCAGTGATACGGTGGATTTCAGCAGGACCGGGCATCCCCGGAGTTATAGTATTCAGGTTACCCCTATGCTGTCGGATAACGGCGGTGCCGAGGGGTTCATGATTTTATTTTCCGATACCACCGAATTTCTGAGGGCCCAGCGGGAAGCTGAACGGGCCAATGCGGCGAAATCGGATTTTCTTGCGACGGTTTCCCATGAAATCCGTACACCCATGAATGCAATTATTGGACTTGCGGGAATGCTGATAAATACAGGCCTGGATGACCTTCAGCATGGATACCTCAGGAGCATCCAGGATTCTTCCCATGTCCTGTTGAACCTGATCAACGATATCCTGGATTTCTCAAAGATAGAAGCGGATAAACTGGAACTGATCAGGGATTACTTCCGTTTGGATGGGCTGCTTAAGCATCTCCAATCCATGTTTGAATTGATGTTCCAGCAGAAGGGCATTAATTTTATCTGCGATTTTCCCGGGGATTTACCCGAAGTCGTTTACGGTGATGATAAACGGATCCGTCAGATTCTTACCAATATCCTCAATAATGCCCTTAAATATACAAAACAAGGACAGGTTATTTTCCGCGTCCGGAAAGAATCCGGCGGACAGATTCGTTTTGAGGTGGAAGATACGGGCATTGGAATCCGGGAAGATGCCCTTCCCCGGCTTTTCTCCGCGTTTGAACAGTTTGATGTAGCCCGCAATAAAGGAGTAATGGGTACCGGGTTAGGTTTGGCTATTACCAAACGGCTTTGCGGTTTCATGGACGGATACATTGAAGTTGAAAGCGAGTATAATAAGGGTTCCTGTTTTACCGTGCGGCTGCCCCTTATAGAAGGAAGGGTGCAGGACCTTCCCCCGGAACTGCGGAAGGATTCCTTCAATTTCAAGGCTCCGGATGCCAAGATCCTGATTGTGGATGACATAGAAATCAACCTTCAGATTGCCGCGTATATGCTTGAATTGTTCGGAATAAAATCCGTCTTTGCCCAGAGCGGACGCCAGGCTATCGAAAAAGCTGCTTTGAACAGGTATGACATTATTTTTATGGACCATATGATGCCGGAAATGGATGGTATTGAAGCAACCCGGATCATCCGCTCTACCGATGGACCTGCAAAAAATGTACCGATAGTGGCGCTCACCGCGAATGCGGTGAGCGATGCGGTGGAAAAATTTTTTGCCGGCGGCTTTACCGATTTCCTTTCCAAGCCTATGGATGAAACTGCCCTGGCCCAGTGCCTGCTGAAATGGCTGCCGAAAGAAAAAATCGTCTGGGACGAATGATTGCCAACTGCTAATGTATCGTCTTTACGCGGAAAATCTTCGCTTCCGGATGAAAACAAAAATTAATTCATTGATTAGATCAGCGGATTTTTATCCCACCCGGGGGTTCTCTTTTTCCATCCTGAATCAATTTTTTTTATCATGTCATCAAAGGACAGCAGTCCGCTTAATGCATCATATGCGGATACACAGCAGGCGCCTGCTCCGGTAGCCAGCTGCAGGCAGCGGCCAGGTTCATAACCGTACAGTGCGGCGGTGAGAAATGCCGCAAGGCTCACATCTCCGGCGCCGGTACCGGAACAGTAACGCTCCGCCTCATAGCTGTATTCAAATATATCCAGATCCGCCCAGTCCCGGAAGTCCGGTCCCATGGATGAGATGGAGTGTTTGTCCGCTGTCCGGAGATACATGCCTGGTGTTCCGCATTTGATCAGCACAACCCTTGCGCCCCAGGAGATAAGCCGCTGGGCCATGGGTTTTATGTCCTGTTCAATATCAATGACCTGGGAAATATCCCTGCCTTTGGCAAGAGCTATCCATTCATGATACCGTTCCCGGTTAATTAAAAAACAGAGTTCCTCCGCACTGGGAACAAAAAAATCCACATAGGGCATCAGGGTCTTTAAAATAGAAATCCAATCAATCTTTGCTGCGTCCGATCCGGAATCGATGGCTGTCATATCCAGGGATGTAAGAATCCCAAGCTCTTTTGCTTTTTTAAAAATACGGATTAGTTCGGAGCCATTATTTTCGTACATCCTTTTCATGATAGTCGGATATCCAAAATGGAAGAGGTCCGCGCCCTCTATTTTGTGGAAATCCAAATCATCATAACAGAATGAATCATCCGCTCCGGGATAATGTAAAAAAATACGGTCAATCCCCGGAGGGGCGAGAATAATGGTATAGGAAGTATCACAGTCGGATGAAACAATTAAATCATGCTGGGATCCGTATTTTGAAATGATATCTTCAACCAGTTTGCCAAAATAATCATTCCCGATTTTTCCCATCAAGGTGACATCGGCTCCGAAAATTTTGAAGGCTAATCCGGAATTGGCCACCGAACCTCCGGTGTGAATATCCGCTTTGTCCATTTCTATCATAGAGCCCGGAATGAAGAAGTTCTGTATATCTTTTTTTTCTGACGACTTAAATACCGGTGTAATATCCAAACATAACAGGCCGGCAGAAACAATCTTGCGGTACATGGGTTTTACCTCCCGAATTTGAATTATCCTCTGTTTTGCGAATTAAACAGTTTTATTTTTTTGATGGTTTCATCTTTGACCGCCGCAGCAATAACCGGAGAAAGGTCGGATAAGCCAATACCTTCCCGGTAATGTTCCGCCGTAGCCCGGGCTGCAGCGATGTTGATATCCGTAAAAATGTTCACTTTACTGATACCGTTTTGAATGCAGTTCCGGAAATCATCGTCCGAAAGACCTGAACCTCCATGCAGCACAAGAGGGCAGGGCACGTTCGATGCAATTTTTTTCAGGACATCTAAATCCAGTTTTGGTTTTGCCTTGTACTGACCATGGGCATTCCCGATAGCCACCGCCAGGGCATCAACTGAAGTTCCGGTATAAAATTCCCGGGCCTGGTCCGAATCAGTATAAATACTATGATCGTCATCCGTTCCTTCCGCGGATCCATCATTGGAACCTACATGTCCCAGTTCCGCTTCCACCGAGGCACCAAAACCGTGGGCCGTTTTGGTTATCTGTTTTACCTTCTCAATATTGACCTCGTAGGAATCCATGGAACAATCATACATTATTGAAGTAAAACCAAGTTTGAGGGCTTCAAAGATTTTCTGTTCCGTAAGACCATGGTCAAAGTGGAACACCACCGGAACAGAGGCTTTTTTTGCCATGGGGATCAGGAAGGACGCTAATTCGGCAAGACCAGCCACCGGCAAAAGAACCTCCGCAGTGCCGATAATCACCGGGGATTTCATTTCTTCGGCGGCTTCCAAAACCCCCTTGGCCATTTCTAGATTTATAGTATTGAATAGTCCAACGGCATATTTGTTTTTTTGAGCATCCCTGAGAACCTCATTCAGCGTAACCAGCATAATAGCATCCTTTCCATAAATAAAAATAATATACCGCCGGCGTTTCCATCACCGGCAGCTTTCAATAATCAGTGTCATAAGATCGTTGCTTTGGTCAAACATGGCGGCGCTGGTATAGGGCCATGCGGTATACACCACGGACAGGTTTTTACCCGGTACCACCAAAAGAAATTGCCCGCCGTGTCCTGAAGCGTAGTATCCGCCATAGGCATCCAGGGTCCAGAAATAATAACCGTATCCCGCATTGTTATAGCTGCCGCTGGTATGGGCGGTTACCGCGTCGGCCAGATAAGCCGGATCAATAATCTGAGTTCCTTCCCAAGCACCGTTTCCGGCCAGCAGAATTCCGATTTTACCAAAATCCCTGGGTTTTACATAAAGGCCGAAGGCGCCGAAACTGGTTCCGTCCTTGGCATGTTCCCATTTCCATTCCCGTATTTCCAGCGGATCAAACAGAGCAGTCCTGGCAAATTTTTCCAGGGACATACCGCACTTTTTTTCTATTACCCTGGATATAAGCTGGGGAGATCCATCGTTGTAGTTCATCATAATTCCATGGGGATATTTCATGGACTTCGATAATACAAAGGCAGCCGAATCTTCCTGGGTGGTATATAATTCTGAGGTATCGGAACTATTGTCAAAGGCAAGACCGGTCCTCATGGTCAATGTATCGCCGATGGTGATATACCGTTTTGCCGTAACTCCATCGAAACTTTCAGGAAGGATATCGTAGAGCTTTTCATTCATACCGATGGCATGTCCCTGCTGTATGGCAGCTCCCACCATCAGGGATGTGACGGATTTTGTGGCGGACTGGATATGGTGAATCTGGTTTATATCATCCGTGTCATTGGGGTAAGCCTCTGCAACCAGTTTTCCATTCCGGTATACCAGAAGGCTCCTGGCCATGTAAAACCGGTCCTCATCGTAAACTAATCTGAATGCCCGGTCCAGCATTTCCCGGTCCATGAGTTCCGCTTCGGGGGTGGAAATGGAAGTACCGTCTCCGGTATTCCGGGGGGTAAATCCCTTGTATGGTAATTTGAATGGTCCGTCCATTAAACAGCATGACAGCAGCAATGCCAGCATACCCGGAATTAATAATCTGAACCGCATCATAAATATACCCTAATACCGGCGGTATGTTTGATGGTATGGAAGACCTTACCCTCCGAAGCTTCCATTCTTTCGTATCCGAAGGAATATCCAAATCCAAGGGCAAACGTCTGTTTAAGGATGCGCTGATATTCCAGGGAAAGATTCACAGAAATATTTTTATTCAGGGAAGCAAACTCCAGGTTGCTGTGCAGTTCTTTAACAACCCCCGAAAATGAAAAATCATCCATTTTATACTGCCTGTCCGGTTCGGGTCTGCTGATCACCGATAATACGGGCAAACCCTGGAAGGTTAAAAGCAGCCGGTTCTTTTCACCGATCTTCCAGAGAGCCATCGCATGAATTCCGATTTCGGCCTTATCCGCCCAGTACAGATGGCTTTCGTCCCAGTTCGGATACATGGCAGCTGAATAAAATAGGCCTCCGTAAGACCCAAGATAAAAACCCAGGCTGGTATTTTTTATGGTTACTTCGGGAAGTTTAAAATCGTAAAAATATGAAATAAAAAAACAAATATTATATGAAGCAAAATAATCTTCATATTGGGTTTTCAAAGGTGAAAAAGCCAAACCTGCCTGCAGGGCAAATATATTATGTTTGGTACCCCAGAATCCGTACTGAAGATCAAACAAAAATCCGTAATGGACCTTTTCATGAATATTTTTATCTTTAATCTGCCTGAGTCCTATGTCGGCGGAAATGCTATTCCAGTAAACCTTGCCGTCCCGGGACCAGAGAGAAGCAGAAACAACTGTTAGGATTAATACGATTATCCCATATTTTTTAATGGAAGTCCTCCTGCAATAAATATTTAAAATAGGGAACATCTAAGGGAAACCTCTAAAAACTGATGTTTTTAGAGGTTTCCAATAGTATATTCTTGGATCGACGTTTCGTAAATGGGAGACGCGGGAATATATCCGCCGGACATTCTTATATAATTTATAAAAGCAGCACCGGAAAAATTGATTCGCAGGCGGGTTTCATACGCCGCTCTTTAGAGCGATTCTTGAATCAACAAAGAAATGTTTTGTGGGGTATGAAACCCGCATATAATCCATACCTTACAAAACCAAGAAACCCCGTTGCTTGCGGCGAGGTTGTTGATTATTTTAATACTAAGGAGATGCTTGGTATGCCGAAAAACCTGAGTCCTGCCATATTAAAACGTATAGTACAGTTTCAGCGTGATGAAATTACCGGAAATATAATATATGAATATATCGCCGATAGACAAAAGGACAAAAAAAACAAAGCGGTCCTATTGGAGATAGCCAGCGCGGAGCGCAATCACTACGAGATATGGAAGGAATACACCGGACGGGATGTAAGTCCTCATTATGTAAAGATCATACTGTTTAAAATAATGAGCCGTGTTATGGGCTACACATTTACCATCAAATACATGGAACAGACCGAAGAATTCGGAATAAGGGAATTGAACGCCATAGAAAAGGAAATCCCCGAAGCCAGGGCGATCGTTGATGATGAGGAAGAACACGAGGACTCCCTGATGGAAATGCTGGATGAAGAACGGCTGCACTATGTCGGTGCCCTGGTCCTGGGCCTGAACGATGCTCTGGTGGAACTCACCGGAACCATTGCGGGGCTCACCTTTGCGCTGGCATCCACCCGGTTGGTTGCCCTGTCGGGGATCATCACCGGGGTTTCCGCCACACTGTCCATGGCGGCTTCCAACTATTTGGCGGAGCGGGCCAACGGAAATGCCCGGGCGCTTAAATCAAGCGTGTACACCGGGGTGGCCTATTTAATCACCGTTATATTGATGGTCCTGCCCTATCTGCTTCTGCCGAATTCCCTTTATATTGCAGCGTTCGGTATCATGCTTTCCGTGGTGGTCCTGATCATCCTGGTGTTTAATTATTATATTTCCGTTGCCCAGGGTCTTCCCTTCCTCCGGAGATTCGGTGAAATGGCGTTGATCAGCCTTGGGGTAGCGTTCATTTCATTTATCATTGGTATGATTGCAAAAAAACTGATCGGTATCGATGTGTAGCAAGGTTATAAAAGAAAATACGGTTTCAGCATTCCAATTCATCCTTTACAAATTCCAGCATTTCCCGGAAATCCATAAAAAGGTGAAGGGATTTTTTGTTTATTTCTTCCCGGTCGTAGTCGGAGTAGCGGTCATACATGGTGACCGCATCTATCCCTGCCCGGACCGCGGCTTCCACACCGATCAGGGAATCCTCCACAACAATACATTCCGCCGGAGTTACACCAAGTTCCTTCATGATTTTCCGGTGAACCTCAGGATGGGGTTTTGCTTCCTTCACATCCTCCCTGGTCAGAATGATGGAAAAAGTATCATTGAAATTGACCTTAGCCATCATGTTTTTATTTTTGGTTGTATAGGTGGCCACATTGGCCCTGGTGGTGGTAGTGGCCACCGCCAGGACAAATCCCTTTTCTTTTAAATAACAAAGCAGCTTTTCCGCGCCGGGCTTGAAATCTACGGTTTCTTCCAGATACGTATTGGCAATTTCATACCGTATCTTTTTTATTTCTTCCCCGGGAAGTCCCGAATGGTATGTTTCCCTCAGGAACCCGCAGTAATCCAGGTAGGGATCAATACTTTTGCTGAACCGTTTTAGGGCATCGTCCCGCTGCTTCTGGATGTTTGTCCCGTTAACCGGACCGCCGCCGATTTCCCGGATCAGCTTTTCATCCACCGCATTCCATATCCCCACGGAATCTATCAATGTTCCGTCCAGGTCAAATATGATAACTTTTTTATCTTTAAACATGGCTTTATTTCCTTTCGGCAGACCCTAGAAACCCGAAATCTTTATGGGATAAGGAATTATACAATAATTACAACAAATCATCCACCGCCGGAAAATAATTATTATTTAATGAATAAATATCAGTATTTTATAAATTATACTGTCTTGTAAAAATATAGATTGAAAAAAAACGCAACCCCGGGTACACTGTTAAGACAGTTATTAATTTTTTGTCAGGAGGAAGACAATGAAAAAGCTGGTCTGTTTTATAATTATTGGTCTTATTCTGGGCAGCATGGCAGCCTTTGCGGATGATGCCAAGGTCATGCCCGCCCGGGTAGGCCGGGTGTATGTGGCTCCCTTGTATGCCTTTTCCAACGGTACATACGATTCGGAGTGGAAATATGAAAAGAATAAAGATAATGCTGGGGACCTTAAACTTTTCAACCTGGGTTTTGCCGTTGAATACGGTGTAATCGACTGGATTACCGCCGCCGTTCAGTGGGCTCCCGGTTGGACTATCTGGTCTGATATTGATCAAGGGGCATCAGATGCTGAAGTAAATATAAATGGAGTTTATGACCTTTTTGTAGGCGCTAAAATTCAGTTGGTTGGGGAAAAGGCCCCGGTAAAAACATCCATGTTCAGGGTTGCTTTTGCGCCTGGTGTTAAAATCCCTCTGCCTGGTCATGATTTTGAAGAAGAATTTGATAATATGAATTCCGGCGATCCATTTTCCGGCAAAAATGCTGATAAACATGTCTTCGGCTTTGGAGCCCGGGGTTATTTTGATTATATTATTAATGACAATTTTTATGTTAATCTTTATGGAGAATTTATTTATTATCCAATCAAAGCTGATCTGGAAGATACCGGAGTTGAAGGTTATGGTCGGTCACTAGTGTTAAAGGCCATGGGTCTTCCTGATGTAGAAGTTGATTACGGTTATGATCTGACCCTTGAAGTTGAACCCCATTTTGATATGCCTATCACCGAAGGCCTTAATTTCAGTGCGGGGCTTCCCATTAAATTTGTTATGAGCCCTGGGGTTAAATACAGCAAGGAATATCCTGCATTGATGAGTCTTTCTGGACCTGTACCTATTGTAGACCAAGGCTTCACCTTCGCCATGCACCTGGTTCCCAACGTATCCTTCTTCTTTACCCGGACCCTCCTTCCCCTGGAATTCAAACTGAGCTACAACTTCCCCGTGCTTGGGCAGAACACCAACGCGGTGCACAACGTGAACCTCCAGATGAAGGTGTATTTTGCCTTCCCCTCGAAGTCAAAGTAAATTATGGTTTGCCGGCGGGCGAATAGAATACAAAAATGGTGTATTTAAAAAAATGAGCTTTTGAATGATTTTTAATGTAACAGCCCCTCCGGAAAATAATTCCGGAGGGGCTGTTTTTTGATATAAGTAAATATCATTGATAATGGGCTATCCTGCGTGCCCTGTTCATCTTGCCATATTCAGATTTAACAACCCCCATTTCCCTTGACAAGCAACCTTCTAAAATCGTTCAATAAAGTATGTCCATCAAACCGCCTGTTGAAGACAGTACTTTTTACGACATGGTCATTATTGGGGCCGGTCCTGCCGGCGCTACATTGGCAAGGCTCATTGGCAGCAAATATAAAATACTGGTTCTGGAAAAACGGACCTTCCGGGAACCCCTTTACGGTGGTCTGCAGAAATGCTGCGGCGGGCTGCTGGATTCCAGCGCCCAGGAAATGCTGGCCCGGTTTGGCCTGGCATTGCCCCGGGATGTTCTCTGCGGTCCCCAGCCTTTTGGGATACGGGCCATCGATTTAAACAGCGGACAGTCCAGGAATTTTCAGCGCAACTATATAAATATTAACCGGGAAGCCTTTGATAAATGGCTTTGTTCCCTCATTCCTTCCGGGGTGACCCAGCGGTACGGCGCCTGGTACCGGAACCACCGCGAAACCGGCGATCATATCACAGTCCGGTATACATGGCAGGGGCAGGCCTATGAAGTAAAAACCCGGATCCTGGTGGGTGCGGACGGGGCAATATCCCCGGTGCGGCGGCGGCTCGGTATTCCCGGTCCCAAACGGAGATATTTTTCCATCCAGGAATGGTTTAAGCATGCATCCCCGCTGCATGCCTATGGGGCATTTTTTGATAACCGGATATCGGATTTTTATTCCTGGACCATACCAAAGGAAGATGCCCTGATGGTGGGGGCTACTTTTCCTTCCAGGAAAAACTGCCTGGAAAGGTTTGAACTGTTAAAGCAGGAACTAAGAAAACAGGGGTATAGGATCAATCCTGAAAACAGCTTCCGGAAAAATGGTGCCTTTATCCTCCGGCCGGGACCTTTTTTCCAGACTTCCCCCGGAAAGGGGCGGGTGGCGCTGATTGGCGAGGCCGGGGGCTTTATCAGTCCCAGTTCAGCCGAGGGGATTAGTTATGCCCTCAAAACAGCTCTGGCCTTGGGGGAATCCCTTTTGGACGATTTCCCGCATTGGCAGAAGGTTTATAGAAGAAAACTATGGAAGGTAAAATTATCTATCATTCTGAAAAACCTGAAATCCCCTTTAATGTATAATCCCCTGTTCCGCCGCCCTGTTTTTGCGCTGGGCCTTACCTCCATAAAAACAGAATAGAAATTATCCGGTCCCTGGGGTTCTTGAAGGAAGTTTTTTTCTCAGGTGATTTCGAGGGCCTCAATCACCGGGAGCTCGGACCCTGAGGAGCGGGAGGGCGAAGCGGCAAAGGGACCAGGAAGAAGTAATATAAAACGGGCTCTCATTAATTAGTATAAATAACCCGATTTTTATGTAATACCAGGTTTTTTTAAAATCCGCCGGACCGTAAGGTTCGTAATTTTGAAAAGGCAAACTTAGATGTAAGAATGATTTGACAAATCTATTCCCGCCCTGGATTCCCGCGGATGCGCTTTACGGAAGAAGCATTTTATGGTAAAAAGTATTATGAATATATCCAAAAACCTTGTAGCCAGTTTTGACTACACCCTTACAGACGGGAATAATCAGGTTCTCGATTCTTCCTCCGGTTCCGGCCCGCTCTCCTATCTTCATGGGCATGAAAATATAATCTCGGGTCTTGAAAAAGAACTGGAAAACAAAAAAGAGGGCGATTCTTTTAAGGTAACCATTCCTGCCGCCGAAGCCTATGGCGAACGGGATGAAAGCCTGGTGGCTAATATTCCCCTGGATAATTTTGAAAATCCCAATATGGTGGAAGCGGGCATGCAGTTCCAGGCGGAAACCCCCGAGGGGATGCGGATTGTTACGGTCACCAAAGTAGCCAATAATATGGCCACCATCGACGCAAACCATCCCCTGTCCGGAATGAACCTTACCTTTGATGTAAATATAGTTTCCGTCCGGGAAGCCACCGCTGAGGAACTTGAACATGGCCATCCCCATTACGAAGGCGGCTGCGGCGATGACTGCAGCTGCGGGGATGATGCGGGATGTGAAGGCTGCGGCGGCCATAATTAAAAGGGATTTCCGGAAGTATAACCACCATGAAATCCTATGTAAAAATTAAGCTCTTTGATTTTGTTGTAATTGGTTTCACCCTGGTAATCACCCTGGGAGCTGGTTTTCTGATTTATCTACCCGGCAATTCCCAGGGAGAATTTGTAATTGAAGCCCCTGAACGGAAATGGATCTATCCCATGGATGCGGATACGGTTGTCCAGGTTCAGGGGGAAATTGGTATTACCCTGGTGGAAATCCACGACGGCAGCGCCCGGATTATTTCATCTCCCTGTGCAAACCAAACCTGTGTAGCCGCCGGATATATCCGGCGTGCTAATCAATGGGTTGCCTGTCTCCCCAATAAGATATTCCTTCATATCGAAGGAAAGGACCATAACGATGAAGATTACATCGATGGAGCAACCTGGTAACAGGGAAATGAACCGGAGGACCATTGCTCTTCTGGGGGCCTTCTGTTTATTTCTTTCAACAATTGAATACATGATTCCCAAACCCATGCCATTTATGCGTTTGGGAATAGCCAATCTTCCCCTGCTGATTGCCCTGGACATATTTACCTTCAGGGCCTTTCTCCTGCTGGTGATCATCAAGATTCTTGGGCAGGCGCTGGTAACGGGAACCCTTTTTTCCTACGTTTTTCTCTTTTCCCTGGCGGGAACCGCCGCATCCGCCCTGGTCATGTTTGGGCTCCGCCGGGGCCTGGGGGCCGGCCGGATCAGTTTTATTGGGGTCAGCGCCGCCGGGGCGGTGGTGTCGAATCTTCTGCAGATTCTGCTGGCCTGGCTTTTTGTGTTTGGTCCCATCGTAAAATATATTATCCCTCCCTTTTTGGCTGCGGGAATTATTACCGGTATTGCCCTGGGAGTATTCTGTGAATATTTTACCGCCAAATCCCTTTGGTATAGGACCCGGGTTAAAAAATGAAGATTCTGGATGATTTCAGGCAAAAGCGGCGGGACATTTACCAGGACCATTTTTTCAGCCAGGACCTGTGTATGGTTGGATTGGCTATGATGCCGGCTTTTCTTTTTAATCCCTCCACCGTCGCCAGGATAATCCAATTTCTCCTGTTCTGGTTTTTGGCCTGGCTGGCGGGGAAGAAAAACAACCCCCTGATTACCCTGATCGTTATTCTGGGAATTGTATTATTTAACCTGCTGGTCCCCTATGGGGAGGTTATTTTCCAGGCAGGGCCAATCAGGATTACCGCCGGGGCTTTATGGGGCGGCATCCACCGGGCGGTTACCCTGGAAGGGCTGATCATGCTGTCCCGGGTTTGTATTAGGCCGGATCTGAGATTACCCGGTACCTTTGGATCCCTGGTCAGCGATTCCTTCCGCATGTTTGAGCAAATCAATGAACGGAAAGGCATTATCAGCAGGAAAAACATCATTGGAGGAATTGATCAGTTGATGATAGAACTCAGTGCCGAAGAAGACAATCCTCCGCAGGAAAATATGGTTCCCGTCCGGAAACGGTCCTTGCCGGGAATGTTTATTCTGTTTCTTATGCTGGCTCTGGTTTGGGTTATCCGGTTCTTTCCGGTGATTGGAAGGCTGTTGGGGTTCAAACCCTGATGCTTGCATCGGTTGAATCGGAAGTCTGGTTTAATACCCCGCGGCTTGCCGCTGCTCAGGGGGCTCAAAGCTTACAGGTTGTGGTATTAAACCAGACGGTATTATAAATTTCCTCTCGAACGAAACTTCCCGTGGCGTAATTAACGGTTCTAAAGATACCCCGCGGGTCGCTCGCCGCGGGGAGGTTCATTTTTTAACGCCCTGGATGAAGGTTGAAACGTTTGTATGTGGTATGAACCCTCAGCCTGTATAATAATTTCCTCTACAACGAAGAATCCCGAGGTTCTGCCTCGGGATTCTTCATTTTTCCGGATTTTTTTTATATATGAGGCTTTTTCAAAATGTCAAATTTTGAAAAAGCAACCTTAGATGTAAGTGCAGAAAGAATACTATTTTATTTATGGGTAAGGAAATAGTATTCTTTCTGCAAAAGCCTTTTCAAAACTAACCGAGTTTTGAAAAAGGCTCATATAACAGGTTTTTATTAAACTAAGATGATATATTATTTAATATGTTCTCCTGTAACCTTTTAGGGCATGGGTGTTTTTATAGGTAGAATGCAAGCGAGAATTCCTTCACTCGGCCGTAACCGGTTTATCCTCCTCCCGGTTGCGGTTTTTTTATGCTTAAAATGGTATTAAACACGATGGTCCCCTGCCAATCAAATCAATTCTTCCTGTTTTCTCCAGTGCTTCCTTAACCAATGGTCTTAATTCCTTCCGGTTGAATTGAAGTAAAGCCCGCTGAAGCCTTTTTTCCCGGTCTCCCTTGGGCACATAGATAGGAATCATGGTCCTGGGATCAAGTCCGGTGTGGTACATGGTGGTTGCCAGGGTTCCCGGGGTTGGGTAGAAATCCTGGACCTGGTCAGGGATAAACCTGGTCCGTTTCATGTAGAGCGCCAGCTCCACCGCATCGTTCAGGGTAGAACCGGGATGCCCTGAAATAAAGTAGGGGATGAGGTACTGTTTCAGGTTTAAACGATGGTTTGTTTCGGTATATTTTTTTCTGAATGCTTCATATACCTGGCTGCTGCATTTTCCCATGGCCCGGAGGACCGGTTCCGAAATATGTTCCGGGGCAACCTTTAGCTGCCCGCTGACATGGTACCTGCAGAGATTTTCAAGAAACCCTTCACCAAAATCAGTATCCGCCAGAAGATAATCAAACCGGATTCCTGACCGGATAAATACTTTTTTTATTCCCGGGATTTTTTTAACCGCATCCAGCATATCCAGATAATCCCTGTGGGAAACCTTCATTTGCGGGCAGATTTCCGGAAAGAGGCATTCCTTGTTGGAACAAAAGCTCCCCCGGCTTTGCCTTTCACAGGCCGGACCGGAAAAATTGGCTGTGGGGCCGCCCAGGTCGTGGATATACCCTTTAAATCCTTCCAGACTGATTAATCCCCGGGCTTCCCGGACCAGGCTGGGACAGCTTCTCCCGGTTACCGCTTTCCCCTGATGGGCGGTGATGGCACAAAACGAACAACCCCCAAAACATCCCCGGCTGGAAACCAGGGAAAACTGAACCTCTTTTAATGCGGGAATTCCCCCCTGGGCTTCATAAACCGGATGGGCCTTTCTTGTAAAGGGAAGTTCATAGAGGGCATCCATTTCTTTTTGTGACAGGGGATAGGCCGGCGGATTTTGAATAACCAGCCGTTCATCGGTTTTTTCAATAAGGATTTTTCCGGTTTCCGGGTCCTGGTTTTGTTTTTGGATCATAAAATGATCCGCATAAGCCCTGAGCGCCTTTTCATCCGTACCGTTTACTGCCTCAAAGGGGGGCAGCTCCAGGTATGGCCCGGTTTCCGAAGGGATCCTGCCATGACTTCGGACCAGGGTTCCCCGGATATCCCTGATGGATCCAATGGCGTCACCTTTTTTTAACCGTTCCGCAATCCCGGTGATGGGTTTTTCTCCCATGCCAAACACCAGGATATCCGCCTTGGAGTCCAGCAGGATCGACCGCCGGACCTTATCCGACCAGTAATCGTAATGGGCAAAGCGCCTCAGGCTGGCTTCAATCCCGCCAATGATCACAGGGATATCCCTATAGACCCCCCGGATTCCTTCCACGTATTTCAGGGTCGCCCGGTCCGGCCGCAACCCGGCTTTTCCTCCCGGACTGTATTCATCTTCGGAACGGGGCTTTTTTCCTGCGGTGTAATGGGCCACCATGGAATCCATGCAGCCCGCCCCCACCAGAAAGCCCAGTTTAGGTCTGCCTAAAACAGTGTATGATCCGGGATTTTTCCAATCAGGCTGGGGAATTATTCCGGTTTTGAAACCCGCCGCTTCCAGGGTCCTGGAGATTACCGCCGCGGCAAAAGACGGGTGATCCACATAGGCATCACCGGAAACAAAAATAAAATCACAGGCATCCCAGCCTCTTTCTTCCATATCCAGCCTGGTGATGGGCAAAAATTGATGTTCGGTTCTTTTCATATAAGCTGATTACGGAAAGAGGCGGGATATTATATGGATTAGACACCCACCACTGAGGTGACTTCAGGAACTTCTTTTCTCAGATAATTTTCAATCCCCATTTTCAGGGTCATCTTTGACATGGGGCAGTTTCCGCAGGCTCCGGTAAGTTTAACTGATACCTGGCCGTTTTCATCGATGCTGACAAATTCCACATCTCCGCCGTCGGCCTGTAAAGAAGGCCGGACATTTTCCAGGGCAGCTTTTACTTTGTCTTCGAGCATATATATCCTCCGTACCTAATATAACAACAAATTGATAAAATAGTAACTCCGCATTGCTGTCATTGAAAGTATAATCTATGAATACTCATCAGGTAAAGTATGGAGGGGCTAACTCCCAAAAATCCCCCGCTCCCGGACCGAAGGGACCTGTCACGGAAAAGCTCCTCGCCGCCGGTGGTTTTGAGGACCTCAACCACCGGAGTTCCCGGTCCCTGAGGCTCTCGAAGGGACCTGCTGCGGAAAAGCTCCTCGCCGCCGGTGGTTTCGAGGACCCCAGCCACCGGGGTTCCCGGTCCCTGAGGCTCTCGAAGGGACCTGCTGCGGAAAAGCTCCTCGCCGCCGGTGGTTTCGAGGACCTCAACCACCGGGGTTCCCGGTCCCTGAGGCTCTCGAAGGGACCTGCT
>JAVBPH010000003.1:0-99859 GCA_031549725.1 Treponemataceae bacterium | reverse complement strand
CTGCTGGGCCAGCCCATGTTCTGTGGCATAGGCGCTGCGGCTTTGACCGCCCTTTCTCCACTGTTCAATGTGGATACGCTTTTCTTCTTCGCTGTATCGTTTCTTCATCTGATTCCTCCTGGCTCAATCTGCTTTTTGCTTTGAGCTTGAATCAGATTTTAATCCCTATCCTCGTTAGAAAAACAGGGGGAGAGTTTTGACGGATACTCCGTATGACTCTTACTGAACAGTTTCCCCCCGCTCAGATTCTGCACTTTCTTAAACCCATCAGGACTTCCTGCGGTCACCAGGATATTACCACCCGAATACTGTACGATGTCCGCAATGCCATCCCCGTTAAAATCCTGCACCATCTGGTACATCTCCGCATCACTCGTATTATCACTGGCCGTTAATCCAAAGCTGCCACCCAGAATTTCATCTATCGGCGATCCTTTTGAACGATCCTCCGCTGCTTTTTTAAAATCCTCTAATGCCTCAAGCTTACCGTCGCCGACGGGTATGTTTACACTAACGGTTACACCCTTGAACGTATCTTTCCCCTCGCTCCGGCTCGACCGCAGCGATACCATCCTAGTCCCGTCCCCGCCGCTGCTCTTTTTTCCTTCCAATCCGCCAAGTCCCATCACCTCATAGTAGCTTCCCCCACCTATACGGTTCGCATGCAGAAAATCCCCGGCTATTATCGGGCTGTACCGTTCAACCCAACTTCTTACACCGCTCGGCGCCGCATTGTCAAACACACTCTTCGCCATGATCGTCACATTCCCGATCAGGACCTCATCCGTGACAGTGATCCCCGTTTCCTGCTCCGACTCGATCTCATACTCCTCTCCACCACCTTGTGCTATTGGTATCAGCCCCCTCACCCTCGCTGAAAGGTACTTCGGGGGGGTCTCATCGGCTTTGCTCCCCGCTGGATTTTCCTTCGTATTATTTGCATCCTTCTTTATATCATCAGGATCCTTTGTTACCGCCGCATTCCGCTGGGCATACAGGGCTCCCTCACTAAACGGGTTCCTTCCCGCAGCCTGGTTCCCCAGCCATATCCCGTAAAACCACTGTTTTACTCCCCCAAACAGCACATCCCTTGATTCTGGTCCATGCTTTCCTACCACTTCCGTTTCATTATCAACAAACTCCATCGTTTCATATGTCACCGGGCTTTCCGACAAGTCTTTCACCGAGAAATTCCCTTCCCCGGCGCTGTCCCACACTAACCCTACCTCAGACAGATCAATTATCCTCGTCCAAAATCCTTCTTCTCCTAATTCCAGTATATCTATCGTCCCGCCTGTTACCTCATACAAACCCTTCGCATAGTACCGGATGCTCCGTACCACCGTCCCCCAGTGCGTCCATCCATACTTTTTTGCCAGCGCCTTAAGTCCGGTGGGTATGTTTTGCTTCCATACTGACCGCAGCTCATACATCCCTGCTTCGCTTATGCTCGTTTCATAGTATTGACCTAATAACCCACCCACTTCCTCTACCTGCTCCTTCCATCCCAAACGGTACAGAATCGCATTTGCCTTTGCCTCTTCCTCTGCACTCACCAGTCTCAGTTCATACTGTCCTGTCCCGATATCCTCGGTATAAAGACTTTCTATAAATCCTGCTTCCCCAACTCCATCACACACCGATATCAGCGCGGCAAGCCGTTCCCCGGCAATACTCAACCACACCGCATCCTCTATGTGGTACTCACTTCCTGCGGACTCCCCTTCCCAGGCAACTTCCAGTTCTTCCCTCGTTACCTTCTCCGCTACTCCCACGTATCCCTCAAACCGATACCCCTGTACATACGATACCGATCCCCCATTCTTATGTACTATCTTAATCGTTAAAGTCCCATCATCCTGGACCGTCGCCTCCCCTATAATCTCCCCTTCCCGGTATACCGTCCCGCTCCCTAAATCAAGCGTCCACACCTTTCCATCTATCGTATCCAATACCAGATGACTTCCGTCTTTTGTCCAGTTTCCCGGATTTCCGCGTTGCCGTGCTCCTAAGTCCTTGGAAATCCCTTCCCGGTAATAATTCACCCCGGTCCCGTCGTTTTTGCTCCGTACCAAACTCCCATCCGTCCACCGGTACCCAGCCAGAACTTCTTTTTGATCAGTCGGACACTTTGATACCACCCTCTGGACCTCTTCCTCCAGCTCTTCCCAGTATTCCTGACTCATCTTTCCTTTATTTGTCTCATTTATCACATATTCCTGTGTCGCCGCATCATAGGCATAATACGTACTCAGCGCCTTCTTGGATTCTTCACTCCCCGCTTTTCCCATTAACCAGGAGAACCCTTCCACACTTACACGACCAGGGATAAAGTACCCTCCCTTAACAAGCAAATCCCATACTACACCTACTTCCTCTTCTATATTTGTCCAATAATATCTGCGTACCAGACTTTCCCAGTTCCCTGACGCTCTCTTGTATCCAATCAGCACCCACTGGTCTTGGGCATCATATCCATGTACTGGATCATACAATGGCCGTAATGTACCCCGCCCATCCAGGGATCCTCTAAAAGCATCCGCTGACAGTGTTTCTGCCCACCACCAGTACTTCACTTCCCGGTCCAAGCCCTCAAAATATTTCACCCTTTCATAGTCAATCACTATGTTCCACTCTACGTCATCTCCCCGGGTATCCGCCTTTGGGTCCATCACAAAATATAATGCTCCACTCCGGGCCATCTCGTACTCTTTCCAGCCGCTGTCCACCCGGTGGTTCCCTTCCGTCAGCTCATACCTTTCGGATGGTTCCGTTTTCGCTCCCTCATACAGCTTCGCTTCCACCCCATCACTGCTCACTTCATCACTTACGGCTCTAATCTTCTGTTTTACCTTCACTATTCCACTCAAGGGTGCACGCCATGCCCGGATCGGTGCCTGCTGGTAATACCGGTCCTCATATTCCTTCACCCGATCCGGATCTTCGATCACTTCTTCCTGCTCTGCAGGCGTCCCCCCATCACTTAAATACCACACCCGGTCAAAACTACTCCCGGTATTTCTCAAATATGAGGTCGCCCCAGCTTCCACAAAGTCTACAAGCCCATCCCCATCCACATCCACAAACCCGCTCTCCGCACTGCTCGATCCATCCTGCCATGTCTTACCATAGTTTGCCCCAAATCCATATAGCCCACTGAGCACACCAGCGCCCCCATATACCTGCCCGCCAGCACTAAAATTGCTGTTCTCTTCCTTTTCCAGCGTCGGTATACTTCCCTCATTAACAAGCCAGGCTTCTCCACTGTCAAACCCGTTCCCGTTATTTATCCCTACCATCAGCACATTGCCTTCTACCCACACACTGTCAGGACGTCCATCCCCATTCATGTCCACCAGCGTCACTTCACTCTTGCTCTCCCCACTGCTCGAACTAAACCGCCCGCCGCCGGTCATCCGCACATCCGCAAACATTAATCCTACGCCAAGTCCACCGCTCACTGACCCTTCGGCTCCGCCGCTCAGTCCCTGCTGCGTTGACAGACCATGATCCAGAGTCCAGGCTTTCTTATCTTCAAAAAATATGTAATTCCCATTCCCATCCTTCTCAGGTTCCACATACTTAAACCCGTAACTCCACCAGTATTCTCCCGGTACCTTTGGATCCTCTTCCCCAAACGTCTCCAGCTGCGTCATACCCGCATAATCTTCCCCATACCGCATCAGATACCGCCGGATCGTATCACCCTGGTACCCCACCGTAATGTCCATCAGCAGCTTCCGCATCTCCGACACAAACTTCCCGCGCCCGTCCACCCGGATGTCATCCCGGCCATCTTCATCATATCCAAACCGTACCCAGTACCGGCCCTCATCTCCTAACCGCTCATTCCCTGTCCACCGGATCTCCTTTATATAGATCTCTCCACCTTCCTTCTCATACCCGTAACTCACATAATTCCCGTATACATCCTCTTCCTGCTCCACATACCATTCATACTGCTTCACATTCCCGGGACCCTTCCAGCTTTCCGTATCCTTCCCATACGTCTTCGTCATCCCCAGCCGGTTCGTCACTTCCCAGTAATACCCGCCGCCCACCCGCGCTTTCCGGATGATCCTCTCATAACCACCTTCCCGCAGCGGCGTATATCGCTCTCCCCCTTCTTCTCTCCCGTCAGGCTTCAGGATCACCCCGTCCAACAAGTACGTGTCTTTCCCGTCATACTTCGGTAATCCCCACCGCGTGTCTATGCTGATCCGGCTCCCGTATTCCACATCAAATCCACGGCCCATCACCCCGCTCCGGCTTTCACTCGAATACACCACACTCACCCGGCCCGCCATCCCGTTCCGGCCTCCTGGAACCGCCAGGTCAAACCGGAACCCGGCACTCCCCATCCCATTCCCTTCCAGCCCCTTCAGCCCAAGCACCCCGCTCCCGGGATTCGCTGCCTCAAGACTCTTGATCGAGTTCAGGTTAAAATTCAGCGGACTTGGACCCTCGGGTAACGTCAGCGTCCCATTGATCATGTCCGTAAAGTGTGTCGTCACACTCTCTATCACACACCCTTCTTCATCTACCTTCACCCGTTCCAGCCGTTCCCATTCACTCCGCTTCGTATCATAGTAATACGTATATAAGTTCTCCAGCGCTCCCGCATTCCCGGTCAGCCGCTGGTCATACCCCATCCTTACCGTCACTTCTTTCTGAAACTGCGTTCCCGCCGGCTCAAACCGGTATCCCCCGCCGCCTTCCGTCACATTCGACAGCGTTTCCCCCGTATCCTCGGTCACCACCAACCGGCTGATCCGGATATCCGTGTCCTCCCTAAGCGCCCCTCCGGGTATTTCCAGTTCCACACTCCCCAGCCGAAGCACGCCGCCTTCCTGGGCGCTCACCAGCAGACTCGTCTCTTCCCGCACATAACCGCTTACCCCAGGCAGACCTATAGCGGGCACTCCTCCGCCATCAGTATCCCCGTAGGCTATCATCGGATGCATCATCCCCAGGTAGATCATCACTAACAGCCCGGCAATTATGCGCTTCCCTTTCATGCTTCTCTCCTTACCTATACACACAAAAAGGTACCCTCTGCGGATGGGTTCCTCACCCTATCTCTGGTACCTTCTCCTTTCCTGTCTTCTTTTCTCTTAACACAATCTTATCATTATCTCGGAGGTCATTATCGACTCAAGTCGTTCACTACTCCTACTATATCATGCTTTTTTCTCTTTTCTGCTCTTTTTCATAAATTATTCACATAAATCCAAAAAAATGTCTGCTGTCTTATTCCAGAGATGATTCTTTCCTCTGGTTCACTCCATTCCCTGGTACCCCTTTATCATCGGGTTATTCCGTGAAAATTCTTCAAATATCAGTTATGGGTTTCACTTCTTTTCCCTGAAATAAACATCCACATCCGTATTAGGAAACCGGTCGTTTGGTGATATTACCACTATATAACCATTCCTTCCTGTTGTATGAACCGGGGCATGCTGATCCTGGAATTGTATTGAGCCACGATCGTTTATTATCAATGAAAATGTATTGGTCCCCTCATCATAGGTTACCGTTATTTTGTTTGGCTGGCCGGGTCCTATTTCAAGGTACGGTGTGTTATCCCACCATTGTAAGTTTGTATACCGGCCGCCGATCACCTTCCCAAAGGAATACTGACCTTCATTATTTATCATTACGGTCAACATGGTATTTTCCATCACACCATCTACTTCCCGTTCTCCCTCACATATGATTAATCCATATCCGGCGTAACTAACTCCTGCGGATTTACTTAAAAAGACAGTCCGTTCCTGAAATGTTTGAGATTCACCTCCAGGCCACTTCGTCCACAGGGTATATCCGTCATATCCCCAATATTTCGGTTCATTGGTATGTACCCGGGTAACGGTATAATCCCCATCAGCTTCTTCAACAAAAAGCTCCTCCACTAATGTGAACCCATTACTGTTATCGGGATTCTCCACATCACTATTGCTGGGCAATGAACAGCCAACTACCCAGGCGCATATACAGACAAAAAATAATACAACCAGGGACCTATTAACAACATTTTTCATGTTACACCCCCCTTAGAAAGCTTGCATACCTGTTACAGAGATAGTATATTTCACAACCTTCCCGCCGGAACTGCCGGGTAACTGGGAAATAAATTTGCTATTGTTAGGGTAAAGCTTAAAATAAAGCCGGGCTGTTTCAGATTCGGTATTCTCTACTTTAAAGCTGACCAAGTGGTCTACCTGCTCAGAACTCCGGTTTGGGTAAGATACCATAAAATGTGACGGATCTTTATTGTTCTCTGTTTGGGAATCATTCACAAGTATATCTGCACACAAGAGGGGAGGAACATCAACACAATACCAGTCCTCATCACCAATAGATATCCCGTTATATGATTGGTAGTAATACATATTGGCTATATAGGGCGCCCGGCTGGTCAGCAGCGTTGCATTTTCTATTGTATCATTCGGCTCATATATATCCCTTGCTACTGTGGAACTCACCCCAAGGACCGGATCGCTGGGACCGAAGGTTTTATTTCCCCGGCGTTTGCTCAATCGATACAGATACATGATGTCGTTGGATAATCCAAAATCGTCATAGGAGGTCCGGGTCCCCCGGTATATTTCTTTATAAACCAGACTCTGCAAATTCTCCGCCCGTTCCAGGATATATTCGTCCGCACAATCATCACTGCTCCAGGAAAGATACACCGCGTTCGTTGTGACAAAGGATACAGCTTTTGGCTTTTCTGTAAAGGGATCATCCGTATTCCGGCTTAGGGTATCATACATACCATCATTACAGGAAATACACAAAAGAACTGAAAAAATCGTTATTAATACCTTTTTCACCATTTTTTATTAAACTCCTTTTTATAGAGCAAAATATCTACTCCTACTCTTGGCGAATAGGAAACCATCTGGGTATCTGAAAATTCAAAATCAAACGTATTATTGAAATACAGGGATATCTTTTCGGTAAGTTTAAAGGAATACCCCAGCATTAATTCGAGCCCCAGGTTCGAATAAACCTGGGTTTCCGGGTCCGCATATTTCTGTTCTACCGAGAGGATGTCCACAAAATACAGGAAACCCGCCCCTAAAAATATACGGTGCCGGTCGGTCAATTCCATATGCAATCTCGCGGGAACCATCACCATAATATTGTTGTAATAAGCGCTGTATGCCCTGGGGTTACCAACGCCCAAGCGGTAAGCTATATTGAGCCCCGTGGAAAGATAAAACCGTTTTCCCCATAGGGTAAAAAGATTATCCGTTGGTATAAAGGTTACACCTGTATTGATGATCCCGGTACCAAGCAGTACATTCACCCAGTCAGACCCCAGGGGTGTCCAATAACCGAGGTCCACAGGAATTGATATCATGGTATATGCTGGTCGGTCCTCAAATATTCTCAGATTAAATGCATCACCCAGGTATTCGAGGATTTTATGGGAAAGATCCGCAATCATCCGGTCATAATGTTCGTAGTCGTCTATCCCGTAAAATATCTGGATTACCATCCTGTTCTCATAATCAAAAAGGCGGATTTCCGCCTGGATGGTATGTTCCCGCTTTACCACAAAACCATAAAGCAGGTATTCTGCCCGGTCCAGCCTGCATACGGCTATGGCATCCGAAAGTGACTGGGGCGGATTTATGGATTCGTCGCTTACTATCCTGAAATTTAACCCTATTCCGCTTTCCACAGACTGCAAATCCCGTATTAATTGGTAATGTACCGTACTGTAATCCTTTGCCATGTCCTTCGTTTCATCAATATACAAAATCGGAGCAATGTGAACATTCACACTATATGCCCAAATAGTACAAATGAAAAAAAGCAAAATAAAACTGCCTGCCCGCTTGCTCATGGCCGATTAACCTCCATTGGTACAATTCCTTTTTCTTCAGTATTTATAATTTCGAGGACCTCCGTCATTTCCGAACGGTTATATCCATTACGGTTCAAGAGCGCAAACCCTTCCTTTATTTTCCGGTACTGTGACCGGTCATACTTGTTACTGAGGAAAAGGGAATATAATTCATAAAACCGGGCTTCATTGTTCCATGGCTGCTCTGTTGATACAATTGAAAACAGTTCGCTGGCTTGATGATATTTTTCCTGTTTTATCAGTTCCAGGCCCTGGGTCATCCGGTCAGTTATCTGTACATCCGAATATAAGCTTTCCAGGGTTTTCTTTTTCTGTTCCGCTAATAGATCAGCATATTTCCGCTGAATATCCCGCTGTTCTTCCAGGACTTCCGTATATATCCGTTCAAGCCGCTGGATTCTCGAATTTGTATCGGATATCCGCCTTCCGGTGAGGGCCGTACTGTCACTCGCCATCAATTCAATAGCGCTTATTATTTCATCACTTGATTCCCGGACAGTTTTGGTCAATACCCCTGTTTGATCATCTATTGCTATAAGTATTGATTGTTCCAATCCCTGTATTGATTGCTCCAGTTCATCCAGCCGTTTGTCCGCCTGTAAAGATGCCCGATATGTAAAAAATACCAGCCATGACAGGATACCAATCATTACTACAGAAACTGCAATATACAATACTATTACTTTTTTGTTGTCCCGCTTATTAACTACTTTCGGATTGACAACTGTATCCTGCTCCATAGTCAGCTCCCGGTGAATTATTTCTTCATTGATGCGACAATGAACAATCTAGTGCATATTTTTAAAAAAACGATATTTTTACTTTTATATTTTTAAAGACAGGAATTTCATAGAAATATAGCATTCAATGTCCAATGCTACAATATCTTAATTAAAAAAAGCATCCATTTTACCTGCTGACCCGGTCCAGCAGCTTTTTTACATATTCATCCCTTATACCAAGGCTTATCATATAATCCAGCTGTTCCTTCGCTTCAGGATAACGGTTCTGTACATAATAAAGAATACTTTTCAGGTACAGCACATCCGAACGGTAGGGTTCCAGGAGGACCGCCCGGTTAAGATAAGATTCCGCTGATTCATAGGCATGCTGATCAATCGCATCCTCGGCAAATACCAGGAGCTGGGAGGCATTTATCATCTTAAAGTACAATACATTCATAGGGTCGTAGATGAAATCCTCTTCTATCGGTTCGTAGCCGTTTTTTGTAAGGGTAATTGTGTATTCACCGGGTTTGGCTATATCCAGTATAAACCGTCCCTGTATATCTGAATCGACGGTCTTTTTCCCGTTAATCAATACGTTTACTCCGGTAACCGGAAGATTATCATAATCGTAGATCATGGCATACATCATTCCCGAATCATTATATGCCCGGGGACTCTTATTTGTATTACAGGAAACAAAAAGACCCGCCATTAAAAAAATCCATATACCAGCATATATCCGGCTTGTCATTTTCTCCTCCGTATTTCATACATAGAGCCCCCTATACGGGCTTCAATATTACCTGATTCCATGAATCTGCAGGACATATCTCCCTGGCCGTTTAATATAAGCTTCATCATGTTTCCCGTCCGGGTGTTTTTTATATATAAAAATTGACCGCCGTCACCGTCCCCTACTTCCCCCATATATTCAAGCCAGGAAACTTGTTCAATTCTTGCCGGTAACGGAGGAGGTAACACAGGTGCCGGAGGAGTAGCTGCCGGTGCAGGAAGAGGAACATTAAAATAATGGCGGCTTATATTTCCCACAGGAAGAGGTCCGCTGGCTTCCTCCAGTTCCAATACATAGGCATCATTCAGACGGTCCTCAATAATGTTCCGGGATCTCACCCGGAGAACCACGTCCAGAAGATTCTGGGGAAACAGATTCCGTATCTGAACCAGGGTAACCTCCCAATTGGCCCCATGTAAAGATACATCCTGCAGAAAATTAAAAAACCGGCTGCTGGGGGAGCGAATGGAAAATTCCAGTTCCCTGCCGTTATCCGTAAGCAGATACTGGTAGGTATTAACCTGACATCCCCATTTTGTCAGCAACGAACGGATGCTTACACCGAACAGGGACGGACTGATTGCCGTCCGCCCGCCGAAGGGATTCCTCAGATTCTCTACCAGGGTCTCCAAGTGGGTTATCTGTTCTTTGACAGATATATCGGGATCAATTTCCTTGACTTCCGGCAGCACCGTAGCACTGAGGGTAAACCGTTCCCGGTTGCCCATAGGCCGGATTTGCTGGAGTCTGGGGGTTTTTATCCTCCGGTTCTTTTCAAACGCTTCCAAAACCGCCAAAGAATCCGGAGCGTAGGCTTCAATCTGAAAAAATCCTTCTTTAATTGTTGCTGATATAATCTGGGTTCTGCTGTTGAGATTAGCCGCAATAAGTTCTGCTATTTCATAGGGGCCGACAACTTTACTTTCCGCTAATTCAGCATAGGCACGCTGCAGTTCTTCGAGCCGCAGCCGGTCCCTCCGTTCTTCATCTTTTAATTTATCCTGAAGCTCCTGTTCCCGGAGACTCCGCTGCAGCCTTTCTTCCAGGGATGACTTATAAGCGTACAGCAGGGATCCTCCGCCAATAGCTATACTGATTCCCAATATGGTCAGCAATATCCATAGACGTTTCCGTTCAGGGCTTAGATTACTGAACAGGGAAATCCTGGCCGTAACGGTTCTTTTCAGGTCTTTATCAAGGATGCGGAGCTTGTATATACCGGACATAGCAGGATCATCAAAAAGGCTGCGGTCTGTCTCCCGGCAAAAGATAACCACCGGTTCATCCCCGGGACCAAAAACAGAGGAAAGTTGTCCGGGCCGCCAGCGTTTGTCCCTGGGCTTCACCACGGATTTGACCAATACCCCCTGTTCAACTATAACGTACTCCGCCCACCGGTCCCCAAGATACAAAGACCGCCCGCTGCCCCTTCCAAAATACCGCCGGGTATACAGGGTTGATACCGGCAAGGGTTTGCCCTCAAAACTTTTATCCAGGACAAACACCAGATAAGAATACTTTTTGCTGCCGTTTTTTATAATATCAATAACACTCTGGTCCAGATCACCGGGATATATCCCGGTTAGATAATGCCGGATAGCACTCCGGAGCTCTTTTCCGGTCAAACGGGGAATATCCACAATAAAGAGGGAATAGGAAGTCCTGGGAATAATATTTTCAAAGGCAACTTTATGGCCCACGGATAAACCTCCGGTCAATCAACTGGTACTCCCGGATATCCTGCACTCCCGCATACTGTTCCGGAATGGCAGCCACTATGGCTTCAACATAGAGGCCGTTCTTTGCTTTAAAACGCAGTTTCCAAAAAGCGGTTTTCGTTCCAAGGTATATAAATATATCATGGGTTACCGGAATATCAAGAACATAAGAAATATCCGCCAGTGCCATGGGACCGTGAAGCATCCTATTCTTGAGGGCTTCGGTTTTTTCGGTCCTCTTGGGGATTTCGAAGGCAGTACTTCCTACCAGGGGAAGCACCGCTTCGGGGGTGACCATATTAATGTTCATCATGGGAAATTCATTAATTAAGGGAAAGAGTATATTTGTATCGGCGGAACTAAAGGACAGGGAAATAGTACGGAATGCAAAGGATTCTGCCTGGCTGACATGCAGCCAGCCATAGGAAACACAGGATTCCCAGGCATCTTCTTTAATGAATGGCTTCCATCCATCCTTCGACACCGAAAGACCATGGAGATTCCGCCAATCTATAAAACCGGCCGCATTCCCGGTGGCAAAAAGGTATTCGCAAAGTTTTGAATCCGCCAGGTTTTTATCCGAAAGAAAATCCAAATGCCAGCCGCTGGAAACATCCTCAAAATCCAAATCGTAATTGGCATAGGTCCTGCGAAGCCCCTCCAAAAAGGCATTGTCCCTGTCGTCGTAATCGTAACTTCTAAGGGGCTGCATGGCCTCTACGATTTCTGCAAGCAGGACGTCGGCCTGTAATGTTTCCTGGAATTCATTTTTATTACGCTGGAAATAAACCATATTAGCAGCAGTATATAGGGATAACCCTATAAGGATTGCGGCAAGAAAAAAAAGGACAAGTACCGCGCCGAATTCGGCGGCGCCATCATCTTTATTCATCGTTTCCTGCCCACTACTGGTATCGATGAAAAAAGGGCCTCGGTCCGCGCCTGTTTTCCCGCAACCTCAAATTGAACCCGTATACCCCGGTTCCTGCCGGCCCCGTCGGTCACTGTCTGAATTTCCCGGATATATTCTCCCATATTTGAACGCCAAAGTCTGTTTTTTAATTCTTCCACGGGTCGTTCCGAATATGTCCAATAAGGAATATGCATCTCTGCAGTCTGTTCCCGGATAAAACGGTCAACCTTAAGCATAGTCGTGGCGGTAGAAACCGATCCGTTGGCCTTGGAAGCGGACTTCATGGCTGCAGCAAAGGCAAAGATGATACTCCCGCTGATAATGAGGGTCACCGTCAGGGTAACCAGCGTCTCCATGAGGGTAAATCCATCATCCTTTTTAATGAAACACCCCGGCCGCTTCATCGGTCCGCCATCTTTATGATTTCACGGTTTCTGTACTGTATTTCTTCCTGGGCATCCCGGAACAACAGGGCGCTCCGGTGGGTAAAAACCGTCATCCCCGTCAGTACCGCGGCGAAACAAAGAATAACAATAAACATAACCACCAGACCCCGCAGCAGCACGTAACCGTCCTGGGGTTTCCGGGAATCAATCGGACCAGGAAGTAATATCCGCATCTTTGCCCTCTCCCCCTTCCCGTCCATCGGCGCCAAAAGCCCGGATACTATAAGGAAGGCCATTCTGGCCTGGAACAAGATATTCATAATCATATCCCCAGGGGTCTTTAGGTACTTTCTTGTACATATATGGCCCGGACCAGTTGTTACTAACCGGTTCAACCGTTGGCTTTTGCCACAATGCCGCCAACCCCTGTTCATTACTGGGGTACCGGCCGCAGTCAATATAATAGGATTCCAGGGCAATGCAGAAAGAATCGATTTGGCTTCTTGCGGTTGCTACCCGGGCTTTATCCAGGTATTGTATTGCCATGAACCCCACCGACGATGTGAGGATGAGTACTATAGCAATAACAATCAGCGTTTCCAGGAAGGTCCATCCGCTGTCGCGGATGCGGTCATCATTAATTCTGTTCATATAAAATCACCTTATAGCATTTTTCCGTAGAGCGAGAATATGGGTACCACAAACTGGATCACCAATATACATAAGATACATCCTATTATAAAGATAAGAGCAGGTTCTATCATTCCCATGATCTTCTCAGATCCATGGTCCACATCCCTCTGAAAATAATCCCGGATCTGGGAAAATACCAGCTCCACTGATCCTGTCCGTTCTCCTACGGCAATCCAGGTTCCCACGTATTCGGGAAATTCTTCAAAATCCATGAAAGCCGCTGACAGCCGTTCCCCCCGGAGGAGCCGCTGGTGAACTTCCAGTACTGCGCGGCCAAAAGCCTTATTGCTGACTACAGATGAAGATTCCTTCAGGGCATTACCTACGGTTATCCCGGCGGCGGTAAGCATTTCCATGGCAAATGAAAAGTCCAAAGTCTGGATTGAGCGGATAAAGGTTCCCACGTAAGGGATGGTCAGGATGAACCGGTCGAATCTCAGAGCAAATCCTTCGGAAGTCCTGCGCAGAAGCCGGATGATAAAAAAGGCGGCAATCATCATGCCAAACACAATGGTCATTATCCATATGGAGTGGTAAATCCTGCCGATTTCCGCATTAATATCTACCTCCGAAATGGTATTAAAGGCTGAAAAAATTTCTGCCATCCGGGGCATGATATAAAAGATGATACCCAGACATCCTGCAAGGGCAATACAGAGAATAAAAATCGGATATATCAGGGCATTTCCCAGCTTTCTCTGGGTTTTCTTTTCGGATCTCAAATAAGAACACATCCGGTCAAACACAAGGGATACGGACCCGGTCTTTTCACCTAACCGGACCAAAGACTGGTAAAGGAGAGAAAACGAAGGGGTATATACTTTCAAAACCTGGTGAAAGGGCATTCCTCTTTTTACTCCCTGAAGAAGGCCCTGGCAGAGTATTCCGGTTTCAGTCTTGGCGGCAATGGATGTGCATAGTTCCAGGGCATCCTGAACCGTAAGCCCCGAATTAAGCAGGGCCGCCATAATCTCGGTAAATTCCAGAATCGTATCCCGGTCAAATTGTTTTTTCGATTTATATAAATCGGTCTCGTCTACTTCTGTGTAAGAAACCAGAAATGTACCGGACCCGCTGAAAGAAGCAACCAATTCTTTCTCATTGGAGGCTTCCCTGACAACATCCGATTTCTTTCCCCCTTCTCCTGCTACAATGCACCGGTAATGCGGCATCAGAACCGCACCTCCCTTTCAATTTCGCTCAGGGTGGTAATTCCTGCTGCAAGCTTCCGCAATGCATCTTGGGCCATACTGCCCGCACCATCGGGATGGACGTACCGGGAAAGTTCCGCAGCGGATTTTCTCTGGGCTATCATTTCCTCCAGAACCTGATCCACGGTAAAAACTTCGCTTACCACGGTCCGGCCTTTATAACCACTATTATCACATTGCTCACACCCGGCGGATTCAAACATGGAATCCCCATCAACATCATAAGTATGATAAAGCGATTTTATCTTCCGGGGTGCCTTTATTTCTTTTGCACAGTGGGGACATACCCTGCGGACAAGCCGCTGCGCCACGGAACAGCGCAGGACCGCGGCAATAAGATATGGCTCAAGCCCCATGTTTTCCAGCCGGGCAATTACGGAAATACTGTCATTTGTGTGAAGGGTAGATAAAATAAGATGCCCCGTAAGGGCAGACCGCAGAGCAAGCTCTGCGGTTATTCCATCCCGGATTTCCCCCACCATGATCACATTGGGATCTTGCCGGAGTACCCGCCGGAGCATCCCGTCAAAAGAAAGATTGATGTCATCATTAATCTGAACCTGGCTTATTCCCGGTATAAGCTGTTCCACAGGATCTTCAATGGTGATTATTTTTAATTCCGATATCGCCAGGGTTCCCAGCAAAGCATGGAGGGTGGTTGTTTTCCCGCTCCCCGTCGGACCGGTAAGCAAAATCAAACCATAGGGCTGATGCGCACAAGTCCGGATCTGCTCAAGGGCGTCCGGATAAAATCCAAGCTGGTCCAGGGTTAATAATTTAGTGGATTTATTAAAAATACGCAGAACAATTGATTCGCCATTGGTGATGGGTATAATAGAAACCCGGAGATCTATGGTGGTATCACCAACCATGACGGTCATTCTTCCATCCTGGGGCAGACGCTGTTCCATGGTATTCATATCCGCCATGATTTTAATTCTGTTGGAAACAGAATTAAACAGGGATTTATCGATTTTTTTTACTATCCTCAGAACCCCGTCTATCCTGTAACGGATATGGACTGATTCTGCCTGGGCCTCAATATGAATATCCGACGCTTCAAGCCTTATGGCTTCAATACAAATTGAATTGATAATATTGATAACCGGCGCATCCTGGGTAATAGTATCCAGGGTAAAATAATGATTTCTGGCCTGATCTGCTGTCTGTACCGGAGGTTCAATGCTGGTGGTTTCGCCTATGAAGGTGGCAAACTCGGACTTACTGACCGAACAAAAGGTCACTTTTTTAGGAAGATGATACCCTTCAAGGTATTCAAATATGTCGTCTCCGCTTCCATCCACCACTGCAATACGGACACCCTCTTCATCTTCGAATAATTTAACCACCCCCCGGTGGCTGATAAACTCCCTGGGATACTGCTGGCCCGCCGTGGAGGTGAATGTAAACTTCTGAAGACTTATCCTTTCCATATTTATATTATGATCCGCTGGGAATAACATATTTGTTAAAATATGCTTCGTGCCTTTTTTCAAAACTTGCCGGGGTCGAGTCTCCCCAATACACATGGGGCACTATATAAATAACCATTTCAGTGGTAATATCCGACGAAGTTATATTCTGGAAAAGTTTCCCGATTAAAGGGATGCTTCCCAATATGGGGGTTTTCTTAACCGATTCGGTTTTCTCTACCTGCAGTAATCCCCCTATAACAATAGGCGTCCCTGACTTTGTCCTTACCTGGGTGTTTACCATTCGCTCCGATGTGGGCGGGGGATTTGTTGTGGCGGTGCTGGCCCCGGTCCCGGTGGCATCCTGTTTTGATATGGCAGCACTGACATTCATGGTTATCATGCCGTCTCCGGACACCCAGCCATTAATATTGAGGACCATACCGGAAGTAATTTCACGGGTAACCCCGGCATATACAGGGTTTCCTGAATCCGGATCAATAGCTGTATCCTTGTACCGGAATGTACTGGTATTTTCAAATTTAATATCCTGTCCGGATATGCCATTCAGGGTAGTATCTGCCAATACCTTTGCTTTATCTTCACCAATCTGCAGGTTCAGAACAAGCGCCAGCTGATATCCGAATTCGGACACAATATCAAATTTGATATTGAGCAGATTCGAAAGAATTCCGGAAAAACTTGCTGATGGACTTTCGTCGGTCTTACTGACCGTAAGGGACTTATCCCAGGTAATATCATCACTCCGCTGATACTGGATAACCAAAAGCTGATAACGGATTTGGGGCTTGGGCTGATCAATAAGCTTAAGGTGTGCCATGAATTGCTGTTGTTTTTCTTCTGTCCCTTTATAAAATACCAGGGATGAATCGGAAGAAACCACCAGCTCATCCTTTGCAACCGAGGGCGGTAAAAACTGGAGCAATTCCTCACTTTTGATATATTTCAGATATATGGGAACACCCATTCCGCGCTTATCAATAAGGGAAATATAATCGATAAAACGGCGGTCCGTATCCTTGGTCACCCGGGCTACAAAAGCATTAGAATCCGGTATCAGCATAGGGCCAATATCTGCAAGTTCCTTGGGAAGCAGGGCAATAAAATCTTTAACACCTAAGTAATGTATTTCAAACCGTTTATAATAGGTATCTTCCCCGGGAACATCCAGGAGGTCGAGGAAATCAGCAATCGGCTGAATTTCTTCAGTACTTCCGGTCAAATAAACCGAATTGGTATTCCGGTCAATTTTAATGAACGAAGCGCCGCTGAAATCCGCCGGCAGCAGGGCAGAAACATCCGCAGCAGCAATGTGCCTAAGTTGTATTACCCTGGTATCCTTGAATTTCTTCAGCACATCCTTACGCTGCACTTCAAATATGTAATATACGGAGCTGCTCTCCACATAGTCACAATTCCCCTGTTCCAGGACGAGCCGGAGAAGCTGATCAAAACTTTTGTCCTCAAAGTACAGGTTTTCCAGGGTCATATCCACCCGCTGGAGCAGGGAATATTCCTTTTCCCCGGTGCGGAAAAGCTGAGAAAGGATAGCAGAGAACGATCCCCTGGGAATATTCATGGAATACAGGTCCCCGTTTTTCCGTATAGAAGATCCGCTTAAACGGCCGGGGGTATTGGATGAAACATTTTCAGCCCTTTTTATATAATAAGCGCCGTTTTCATTAATAATAGAATAATCGGGGTATTTCTTTATAATAACTTCCAGCAAGTCCATGGTCTTGCTGTTTTCAGTATGGATAGTGATAGTTGCCCGGGGAAGCTGATCATAAAGAATGGTTTTACCTATAGAACGGGACAAATTCTTGACCAACATTTCGATATCCACATCCTCCGCAGCAAGACTAACCAAGTCACCGCTGGCGGTCACTTTCATCCGGGAGACATAGTAGGCATTATTCCTTTTTTCACAAAAAAGGTTACAGGCATCGGTAAAACGGTAAAGGGCTTCTTCAAATCCGGAATCACTGAAATAAAAGGTCGCGGTTCCTATGACAGTGTCGTCAATGATAATGGACTGCCGCCCCATATCAGCCAGAATCATAAGAATATCAGCAATGTTCTGATTCCGGAAATCCATTTTTCGTATTGTTTGCCCCTGGATTACCATGGTAATTAGGAAAAACAGACCGATAAAAACTGTCCGGCGTTTGATTATCATGCTATCCCCATTAAAATTACGTTAAGATACATCACAACCAGAGCTCCGAGACTTAAAAATGGCGCAAAGGGTATCTTGGTTGCCTTTCCCCAGCGGAATATTCCGAAGCCTATTACGTAGGTGATTATACCACCAAAAGCAGCAAAAAAAAACAAAAACACCATTTTTTCTACCCCCAGAATATACCCAAGGACCGCTGCATATTTAACATCACCGAATCCAAGCCCGCCGGAATAGGTAAATACAAAGTAAAACACCCCAAAGCCCAAAAATGCAGCTAAAAGATGCTCAGCCATATAAAATATATCTTTACCTATATCGAAAAGAGACATAACACAAAGGAACAATATCAGGATCACATCGGGAATACGGTACGTTTTACTGTCCACAACAGCAATGACTAAGCAGAAAACAATAAACAATATTATGCGTATCTGATTTTCTTCCATGGACTATCATTGTATATACCACAAGAATAAGCTTATTTCAAGAAAAAGATTAAAAATCGTATAAATCCGTTGTTCTTTATTACAAACAGGATTTTGCTGTAATACCGCGTTTTAGCATGTTTTCATCCAGGCAAAATGTCACATTAATTCCTCATACCAAACTGATTATGTCAAAGAAATCAACAACTCCGCCGCAAGCGACGGGGTATGTTGGTTCTGTAAGGTATGGATTTTATGTGGGTTTAATACCCATACAATTTTCATTACAAGATTTTAAAAACACCGCAGAGCCTCGTACGCAGGAGTGTATAGAAGGTATTAAACCCACCTGCGAATAAAAAAGAGCCATCCATCTCCTTCCCCGTAAACTTAGGCTGTCTGCAGGCATCAAAGATATCTTCCTTTAAATTACTCCTTTTCTACTTAATTTTGCCTTTCCCGGAATCAATTGACACCTCGGCTTTTAATAGATTTTTTAACCAAATTATTCAAATATTGCTTTAAAATCAGATAAAAAGGCGTTATCCGTTAGGCTATTCTTTATCATTATTTCGATATATTCATCATGGGATATACGTATTATTTTCCCAACATCCTCCGAAATTAATAATGCCCCCCAATAGAAATACAAAATCATACAGAGCATACAATACAACTCAGATTTCTCAGAAAATTGTAATAAGTGGCCTGGACTTTCTGATAACATTCCATTAATTCCAATAAACTTTCTATATCCTATAAATAAATCCATATTTTCAGAAGACGGCCAAATATTATATTCATTGATATATAACAAATATTTTTTCCCAAAATCAAGCTTGGATAATTGTTTTGATATATAATTTTTCTTTCCAGAATCATTTGGAATTCTTTCTGAATGAATTACATTATATCCAATAAAATATTCTTCATTATTTATATTTATAGCTTTTTCCAACATCCAATTGCGTACTTCCTCTTCTGTTAAAACATCCATTTTTATCTCCATTTACAAAATATTGTATAATTCGAGGTGATTTCAAAATCTGCCGGACCGCGAGGTCCGTAATTTTGGAATCACTTCCCTGATTGTAGTGCAGAAAGTGGATTTATCCCGCTTTCTACAGAGCTAATTTCAAAACTAACCGAGTTTTGAAATTGGCTCATTCATCTATTCATTATTCCGATAGATGAATCATTTCAACACCATTTTACCATGATGGTTTTAAATTATGAAAAATTACAGATCCATTTATAGCTGCCGCGCCCCAATCCTATTTTTGGTGCAATTTTTGTTTTATTATAACTTGGACAATTTTGTTGTGAATCCGGATGTTTGCATATACTGTTTTTTACTAGTTTCTCCTCAATTTTTTCCGTCCCCGAATAAGCTGACACTTCGGGCTACTCTGAAGCGGGCACCTCAGTTTTCTCCTTCTTTTTTCTACAGTTTTTGAATTAGTTGACATCACGGCAATTCATTTGCAAAGTTACACTCAGAAAACAATGGAACCATTACAGTTTTTAAATACTGCATATTCACTTCATTTTTATCTGCATCCATTATTTCACACAAGATTTTTAACAGCAATGATTTATCTATTTTATCTCCCGCAATTGGTATTTGCCATAATATATATCCATTCATGAGAATAAAATCAGCATAGATCTTTTCATCATTAATTTCTGGATTATCTACTAAAGTTATACTCTTTTTTTGATCCTCATCATTAAATCCATATGAAGTTCTAATTCCTGTTCGAACATCTATTGAAACGTTTTGATAATCAATATTCCTTGTATTTACAAAACGTGTATTAAGAAATTCTTCAAGTGTTTCTTTCATAAAAATACTCCAAAAGGTATTACTCCGGTATTATATTTCTTTTTCCCGTAACGAGCATATCGACTCAATCTCTATTACCATTTTTTCTCATCTGAAAACTTTCATACTTATTATTCAGATATCAGCTTTTTTAATTCTCCGGTAGCTTTATTTTTTAGCTCAGCAATATTTTCCTTGTTGTCATTTAATACTTCAAGGAATCCAACAATAATTAAATTTGATATCCCTGCTCCAAACTCTTCAATTCCTTGATTAAAAACATAATCAACTTCTCCACACGAAATTTTATGATTCCTCTTTGTATTTAGATATACCGCAAAGTTTCCAATTATCACATAAGGCAAATCATACAAATTTGAATTTATTTCATCTTCTGCAAATGCAGGAAATGATGCAAGGATTTTCTCAACAAATTTTTTGTTTATATCCACCATCAATTTCCTCCCATTTGTGACAGTGCGGTTTGAAGTGATATTTCTAATTCCTTTGCTGTTTTAAATCTTTCTCACTCCACAGGTATTAACTTTTCACAATTATCAACCCAATCAAAAGAATCAAATAAAACAACACTAACAAAAAGCGGGGCATTACATTTTTATCAAGATCTCCGTTTCTTTGAGGATTAAAAAATCGGTACGATAAACATATAGTACCACCCATAATGATAAAGGCAAATGACCAATTTTGCTTTTTTATATAAAAATAGAATATGAAACCTATTATACTTAGAATTAATCCAAGGATATAACAGATTTTAAAGATTATATTAATCACCTTGTAATTCATCATATGCCTTTTTTATCTCATTAAGTATACGTACAGCAAATTCGCCGTATATGTCCAGAAAAATCCTGTAATATTATTTTTCTTCAAATTAGTTGACACTTACGATGTCAACAACTTTTGATTTCTTAAAACTAAAAAAACACCATTCAACTTCTTCCCAATATTTTTCTCCTGCTTTCTTCTTTTCATTATCGTATACAGTTATCATTCTTTTGCTGAAATCCTCAAAAGATCCTTGTACGGTTACTCTGACACCGTCTTTTGTCTGCATGTGTATTGGTACTCTGTGAAATTCCTTTAGCTGCGGATATTGTACTAAGACATCATAATCAAAATTGAAAGAAAAACTGCCCCCTCCCTCTTTAAAACCTATGCCTGATGCCGCAGCATTTCTATGAAAGAATGTATCGGGGCCTTCCGGTGTAGAAACTTCAAAATTTTCGCCGCTTATTTGAAATATTTTATGTTTATATTTTTTTATTGCATCTTTTTCATTATCCCTGAATTCTTGTATTATTTCTTCGGAGATCACAACAATAGTATCTGCGTTTTTAGTCGAAGTGCAACTAAGAATACATAACACAAGAACCATACATAAAAAAAATAATCTCATGTTATGTTTACCCGAAAATATAGCCTTGATGGGAAAATCTCCAATTCTCTGTATTCCTTTTTGTTGACGTATTAAGAAGTACATTATGCTTATAGTCCTCCTTTCTAAAACTGATTTTAGTTCCTTTCCCACAAGAAAAATCGGCGATGCATTTTGAGCTTTCGTTCCATAAATTAGCCCGGGGCTTAACGCATCATCCTCAAATAATTCCTTTAAAAACATCCATGAATAATACATTTTCAATTGAAAAAAACAATTATTCTTTTCATTTTTCCCCGCTTAATACCTTCAAGTACTTTTATGTTATTTGTCAGCGTTATTTAACACTATTTTTTCCGCCAAGCCCACTGCTCCATTGAACTATACCTAAATCCTGTACAGAATATACCCTTTCTACATAGTTACCATTTCGATATTCCGCATCGACCTTATAAATATTTCCTTTATGAAATGTCCAGTCCAGCAGGGAGGTTTTATCTATCCTTAAAGATTCTATATCAGGATCAGTCCGCATTATCTGATACTTGATTTCAAACTCTGCGTTTTCCTTTTTAAAAGCATCATCCGCATCGATAACAGAAAAAACAACCGACACTATCACAAATCTTTCCCCGTTTTTTCTGATTAATTTTCCATCCGTTTCAGCCGATACAATCTCCCCGATAAAGTGCACATCCTGTTTCGTATAACATCCTGAAAATATAATTATTATTAATACTGCTGTTATACAAAGTTTAAGAAAGGCACCCCATTGAATCATATTGCCGGAAACTTGAATCCGTATTTTTTC
Organism: Treponemataceae bacterium; assembly: GCA_031549725.1. Lineage (GTDB taxonomy): Bacteria > Spirochaetota > Spirochaetia > Treponematales > Breznakiellaceae > UBA937. The sequence goes on along the minus strand of JAVBPH010000003.1, from coordinate 77,463 downwards.
ATTATATCATCAAACTTTCTGCGATTCTGTCTTGTGATTGAAATATATTTATTCTCATCAGCAATTTTCATTGTGGAACATCCGTCAATCGCCGGAAGTACGGTTAATGTCATGTCATTACTGATAAAAACAAGTGAAATATTTTCAGAAAAACCGCATGAGGGGCTATCCTTATAGCTTATTCCCCCAATGATTTTTTCAAGTTCTTCAATTTCATTTTTATCAAAGATTTTTCCTTCAATATTTTTATCTAAGTAAGAATATCGAAAATTCACAACATAAGAGTCATTTATAACCACCGCACTGCGGGGAAATAACATTACAGAAACTATTATAGCCGCAGTAAATAGAATTGAGAAAAGCAGAATGTACATAACTCTTCTTTTCATACCTTCCCTAATACTTCCTGATAAAATCAAGAGCCCGCAGAATTATTTCCTGCTCTTCGGAAGAAATAGTCTGCTTATCTATATACTTTAAAACCTCTCTGATAATATCATCTTCCGTCCCGGAATCGTTTACCATACCATCAAGAAAAACCGAAGTATATCTTCTGCTGAGATATGATGCGGACTCTGCTTCTTCTTCGCTCTCCCATCGGTGAACTTCCTTAATCCCATCAACCAGGCTGATTGTCCCATGGGCATAATTATAAAGATAAACAACGTTATATCTTTTCAGTTTCTCATCGTAATCAATTTCAAGATAATTCTTTGTGAAATCACTGCGCAGAAGCTCCTTCAAAACAATATTCATTTACATATCCTTTGATGGAAAATTTCCCTTATATTATTGATCACCATAACCGCCTAATGATCATAAGATTATGGAACTATCCAGGTGTCGTTATAATAGAAATGTCTGGGACCCAACTCCCGGTTGGTATCTTTCCCAACAATATAAATGTCCCTTCCGCATGGAACCGATACTTTTCTTTCAGTTTTTTTATTTACAGTTGCAATATAACTTTTCGTTTGAGTAAATAACATCCAACGAAGATAGTACAGTTCCACATCCTCATTTGTCTTATTTTCAACCCTGATATCACAAAATTCAAATTCGTCCGTTTCAATACAGGACATACTCAAGGTGATTAACAAAATAATAAATGCGGCAAAGACTAATCCTTTTTTCATTTTCCCAGATCTCCTTTTGTTTTATCCACCAATGGAACAACCCATTTATTTGAAAAAATGTTTCTGGTCACGGATTCCTCCGGAACCTTTTACCCTACAGCGCCCCTGGACTCTCCTCCGGTATAAAATCCCAAGATAATTTTTCGTGAAATCCCTACAGAGAAGTTCCTTCAAAGCAATATTCATTTACATACCCTTTGTGTGGAAAATTCCTTAATATAATTAGTCACACCAACCGCCTAATGATCATACGAATACGGTACGATCCAGTTACCGTAATAATAAAATTTTCTGGGACCCCACTCTCTGTCGCTATCATTTCCGGTTATATAAATATCCCTTCCAACAGGAACTGAGACCATCTCTTCATCTTTGCTGTATACCATAGTAATGAAATGTTTCGATTCAAAAAATAATGTCCAGGATCTGTATTCAACCGTTACATCTTCGGTTGTCTTATTTTCAACCTTAATATCACAAAAGCTATCCGGCTCAGACTCAAAACAAGATACGTTTAGCATCGTTAACAGAACAATTATGACAGCATAAAGCAATCCTTTTTTCATTTTCCTGCAGCTCCTTTTGTTTTATCGAGTAGTGGAAAAATCCATTTATTTTTTCAATCCCAGAACCACCGGCGTTGAACGGTACCCAATTCCCATCCGGTCAATTCCCATATCAATCAATTTGAAAAAATGTTCCCGGTCCCGGATTCCTCCGGAACCTTTTACTTTACAGCGTCCCTGGGCGGTATTTATCATCAGCTGGATTGTCTCTAGTGTTGCGCCCCTGGACTCCCCGCCGGTATAAAACCCGGTGGAGGTTTTTACAAAATCCGCCCCGGCAAAACAGGCCGCATCGGTGGCCCGGGCAATTTCATCCATATCCAGGGCATCGGTTTCAAAGATGATTTTGATTAATCCCTTGTGTTTGTGGACCTCTTCGGTGACCGCCCGGAATTCCGCTTCCACATCCCTCCACAAACCGCTTTTGATCCAACCGTAATTTGCTACAATATCCAGATCATCTATATCATTTTCCCTGCAAATTTCATGGATCTGCCTGAGTTTTGATTCGGTGGTGGACAATCCAAAGGGAAAATCGCACACCACGCAAAGGCCGGTGCCGGATGACCGGCAGAGTTCCCTGGCAATTTTCACCGAAGAAGGATTAATACAGACGGTCTTACAGCCGAAATCAATCCCTTCCTGGATGTACTTCCGTATCTCGCCCTGGGTAAATTCGGGCTTCAGGACCGACTGGTCAATATAGGCCGCCAGTTCCTGAACGCTCATTTCACTGGCTTTTTTACCCGGTTTCATACAATCCTCCACGGATAATCATGATAGATAAAACAGATTCATAATAACTAATAAAGATCATCTTTCATATAAACTCTATATTAATGATCATATCACAATTATTAAAATTATCGGGTCAAATTGATTATTATGAGTGTTTTATAGCTTAAAAGTCATTTCCGCTGTTATTGGTTACTCCAATTTCAGCCGGCAGCAGTGAATTCGGAATTTTTTCTGACATTTAGGGAACCGCTGATTAATGCTTTGTGGGCATTAATCAGTGTATCCCTGGGATTACTTTTTTAAAATAACGGACGCTGTGGTCCGGCGGATTTTGAAAAAGCCTCACCCTTTAATCTTGTTTAGCCGCTGTGTATTATGGATAAGTTTGTTTCTATATTGATAAAATAATACCCTTATGCCGGATAATTTCCGGCATAAGGGTATTTGCCTATTTACGGAGCATCCAGACCAGCATGCGCCCAAAACCGCGGTTGCCCCAAAGGTAATAGGGTATGGCTTTTATGGTTACCGGCTTCAGGGAACTTGCAGCCTCCCGGTAAAGACCTTCCTGCCAGCCGCCGGTATCCCGCCGGTATCCGGGAAACTCCAGCACCACTGCCCGGTCATCCACGGATTCAATTCCCCGGGATTCGGTAACGACACATTCCGGGGGAATATAAAAATCGTTGATATCCTTCCCGTTGTCTGCCTCTTCTATACAGTAGATTACGGGGCCCCGCTGCAGAGCCACCCTGCCGCAGTCCTCCCGGAGTTCCGGGTTTGCCTCAATCTGCATCACCGGCATGGAAAATTCCAGGTTAATCGTATCGTTCCGCCAGACTTTTTTTATCAGGCAATACCCCTTCCGGATTTCGTAGGGAATATTTGACCCGTTTACCGTTACCTTCCATTTTTTGCACCATCCGGGAATTCTTAATCCCATGGTAAATTCCCCGGCGTCCCCGGCATTTACCGCAATACGGACGGAACCTTCCCAGGGATATTCCGTGGAAACCGAAAGTTTTACCGGCTTGTCATTAACCGGAATTTCCGCATCGTTGCCTGTGTATAAATGCATAAAAAGGCTTTTGCCGTCGGATGAATACATATAGGAACCCAGGGAACCCATGAGCCTGGAAACATTCGGTGGACAGCACGCTACATCAAACCATTCCTGCCGTTCGGCCTTCATCTTGTCGATCATTGCGGCGCTGGCATGTTCAAACCGTTCCGGAAGAACCGACAGGTAGTTGGCATAAAAAAACTTGTTGCCCTCCGAGGCAATGCTGGCCAGGATAATATTATAAAGGGTTTGTTCCAATATATCCGAATACCTGCTGCTGCAGTCAAACTGGACCATCCGGTTTGCCCACATGGCCAGGGCCACCGAAGCGCAGCTTTCATTGTATGTATACTCATTGGGAATATCGTAAGCAAAGGTAAACCGTTCCCCGTCGGAGGAGGGCCCTATTCCACCGGTAATGGCATATTGGGTATTGACCATGGCATCCCAGATGGTTTTGCAGGCGGTGTACAGGGATTCATCATCGCAGGCTCCGGCGATATCAGTCATGCCGCTGTACAGGTACATGGCTCTTACCGCATGGCCCACCGGCTCCTTCTGTTCCCGGACAGGTATATGGGCCTGGTACTCCGCATAGGGTCCCCGGCTTTTAAGATAATATTTCAGATGCCTTTTCTGGTTCGCTGTTTTGGTGGTATCCACCCCGTAGGCCAGGGATTCCTGCTCAAAGAAATAGGGCTGCTTTCCCCGCTCGTCAATAAAATATTTGCTCAGTTTAAGGTATTTTTCATTCTTTGTGGCGCCGTATAACCGGACCAGGGCAAGTTCAATTTCCGGGTGGCCGCAGTATCCCTTTGTCTTGCCGGGTTCAGTGCCGAATTTTTCATTTATAAGATCCGCATACCTGCACATGATGTCCAGGAATTTCCTTTTTCCCGTAGCATCAAAGTACGCTACCGCCCCTTCGATCAGATGGCCTGCGCAGTACAGTTCATGCATATAGTACAGGTTGGTCCACCGGTTTTCTATTTCGCAGGTTTTAAAATAGGTGTTCAGGTAGCCGTCGGGAAACTGTTCCTGTTCCAGCATATCCACAATCCGGTCAACCTTTTTTTCAAAATCCGGGGAAGGGTTTGTGATCAAGCTATAGGAAATAGCTTCAATCATTTTTCCGATATCCGAATCCCAGAACGGATGGGGTTTGTTCGGGTCTCCGGGCTTCCACCGGCAGTAAAGCGAATCGATCCTGCCGGTTTTGTCCAGCTCATCGTATATATGGGGAACCGTCACCTCGGTGTTCAGCTTCTGCCGCTCCGCCAGCAGCCCTTTGGTTAACCGGACTTGCTTCATGTTGATAGGACTAAACTGTCTCATCATAATTTCTCCTTACATATAACCGGGAGCTTCCGGAGATTGAAACTTCCGGAAGCCCGCGTTCCTATCCTTTTAAACCTGTGGTGGCAATACCTTCAACAAAGTAACGCTGACCGAAGATGTATACTATTAAAACCGGAACCACCGCCACCAGGGACGCCATCATCAGCAAATTCCATTGTGAAGTATACATACCGATAAAAGTCCTGAGCCCCATCTGGATGGTATATTTTCTTTCATCGCTCAGGAAAATAAGAGGATTGATAAAATCATTCCAGGTATTGAGGAACGTAAAAAGCCCCACACTTATCAGGGCAGGCTTCGATAGGGGAACAATAATTTTCAGAAAAATGGAAAAATGTCCCGCTCCGTCCACAAATGCGGCTTCATCCAATTCTTTCGGAATAGTCCGGAAAAATTGGCGCAGCAGGAAAATATTGAACATACCGCCGCCGAAGATACTGGCGGTCCCCATACCAAACCATGAAGGCAGCATCAGCGGCACAAAGGTATTGGTAAGATGCAATTTTGTCCAGAGAATAAAATTGGGGATCAGGGCGGCAAAATAAGGAAGCATAATGCTGGACATGAGAATATAAAAAACCTTGTCCCGGTGTTTCCATTGGACCCGGGAAAACCCATAGGCGCTCAAGGAACATGAAAAAAGAATTCCCGTTACAGAGACCGCCACAATCATAAAGGTATTTTTAAAATAATCCTTGAACGGCAGGGAAGTCAGCGCATTCGGCAGATTCTCCCAATGGATCGGATCCGGGAAAACCACCGGGGGATAGGAAAATATCTGCGCCATCCCCATGAAGGCGCTCCGCAGCATCCAGTAAAAGGGCACCAGCCAGATAAGGGCGAAAATAAAAACGATGATACTGTAAATATAGTTTGAAGGTTTTTTTAACATATTACTCATCTCCGTAAAACACCCAGTACTTGGATGACCAGAACAGCAGCGCCGAAATTCCGGCGATCATTACGAACAGAATCCAGCCCAGGGCATTGGCTTTTCCGATCTCCCCGAATTCAAATGCCTCTCTGTAGAGGTTGTACACCAAAAAGTTGGTAGCATTATTCGGACCTCCCTTGGTCATGATATATGCCTGGAGAAATGCCTGCATGCTGGAAATCAGGAACATAAGGGTATTGAAGAAAATAGTCGGAGTCATCATCGGCAGGGTAACGTGCCGGAACTTGGTAAATACATTGCCGCCGTCCACCACGATGGCTTCGTACAGTTGTACCGGTATCCCCTGAAGTCCCGCAAGGAATACCACCATGATATTACCGCATCCCCAGGCTGTCATTATAAGGAGCGAAGGCAGAACTGACTTTTCCGAATAAATCCATTTGCTGGGGGGAATTCCAAATATATCCAGGACCGCATTGAACAAACCAAAATCCGGGCTCATCATCCACATGAAAACCATGGCGGTGGCAATGATAGGTACGATGGTGGGAACGTAAAACATTGAGCGGAGAGCGGAAAGTCCCTTCAGGTTTTTATTGTTTAGAATCATGGCAATAATAAATGCAGTTCCGATACACACCGGAACATTCATCAACGCAAAGATGATGGTGACCTTTAAAGAATTATAAAAGAAAGGATCCGCCCCGCTGAAAAATTCCTGATAGTTTTCTATGCCCGTAAATTCCAGCGGCCGGGTTATCGAATAATTGGTAAAACTAAGAATAAAACTGGCGATCATCGGTCCTGCGGAGAATGCGATAAAACCAATAATTGACGGAAGTACAAACAGCAAACCAATAAGGGTTTCATTTTTTCGCTGTCCCATGAATCCTCCAGTGTCTAAAGGACATAAGGCTTGTTCGATAATCCGGTGAGGTTGGTATACCGCCCGGTTATCAAACAAATCCTCTAATTTTTAACGAAGGTTTTCCGGCACTGGGATGTCCGGACAACTCCAATAATAAACAGGAATCCGCGGTATGATACTAATCACTCCGCGGATTTTTCATGATCCGTTACCGGGTATATTTCCCCTGGATCAGTTTATTTACTTCAGGCTCGATTTTCTTCATCGCCTGTTCCGCGGTTTCCTGGCCCAGGTACATCCGCTCCAGGGCAGGCTGCACCAGGGCATCAATCTTCGGGAAGTTCTTCACATACGAAGAAGGATGGGTCTTAAGATTGGTAAGCACAGGCTTCATGATGGCGTCCACGTATCCTTCGGGGTGGGCCTTGTTGCCCCGGGCCCAAAGATTTACCAGGTTGTTGTCGGTGTAGTATTTCTTCATCATCGGCATCCAGAGTCCGGCCTTATGGGTTTCCAGGGAGTTGGCAGGATCGGTGATCCACTTCCAGAACAGATAGGCTTCTTCAGGATGCTTGCTGTTCTTGAAGATACCGATGGTTCCCCAGCCGGGGGATGTCACATAGGTTCCGTAATTGGGCAGAACCCCCACACCAAAGTCGACGTTTCCCTGGGCAAGGTCAAGCAATACCCACTGGCCGATCATGATGATGGCCGCCTGTTTGTTGATCAGGCTAACCGCAGCTGAAGGAAGGGCACTGGCCTCTGCGGGGGCAGGGGCCACACCATGTTTAACCGTAAGGTCCGCCATATTCTGGAGAACCTTCAGAGCCGCAGGCTGGGCCAGGCCGAATTTTCCGTCGTCGGTTACATAATCGCCGCCGTTGGACCTGACCAGGGGCATGTATGCGCCCTGGTTAAAATCGAAACGGAGACCATACTGCCGGATCTTTGTCTTGTCAAACCCAGGCTCGGTGGCGTTCTTGCCGTTCCGGTCAATGGTAAGCTTTTTCACGATTTCCACGAACTGGTCCCAGGTCAATGCATTTTCCATTTTGGTGGGCAGGTCGGGGATACCCGCTTCTTTGAATGCCTGTTTGTTATAGAACAGACCATAGGATTCGGTGGCGGTGAACATCCCGTAGGATTTTCCCTTATCCCAGTACAGGAAGAGGTCATCAATAAAATCTTCCCGCTTGATACTGCTGTCCGCATCAATAAGGTCAAATATGTTGTACAGCATATCCTGCTTTGCATAATCCAGGGCCATCCAGTCCCGGATATACCCAAGGTCAGGAGATTGGTTGCCAGCTACCATGGCGCTCATCTTGGCTTCATAATCCGCGGGGATATGCTGGCCCTGGATCTTTATGTTGGGATACTTTGCTTCAAATGATGCAATAAGTTTTTCGATGGTCGGCTTTTCATAGGGGCCGCCCCAGTAGGTAAAGTTGAGGGTTACCGTCTCTTTGGCGGCAGGTTTTTCCCCGCTGCCCCCGGCATACACAAAAGCACCCAGTGTCAGGCATATTGCCATAAAAAAGAAGAAACTGTATTTTCCAAACCGTTTCATTTTAAACCTCCAGTTTTAATACTAGAAAATAAGAGGTCACGGATAATTTCCGTACCCTGCTATTTAATTGATTCCAGGAATTGATCGGATGTCATAACTGTTCCGATCTTGGGGAAGATTACCTCTTCCGCATATTTCTGCTCCCGTTCCGTATCGGTGGCGGTACAGTCGGAAATGACCGTCACCCGGTAACCAAGGTCATAGGCGGACCGGGCGGAGGATTCCACGCACCAGTTGGTATGGAATCCGGTGAATGCCACGTATTCAATTTCATTGGCCCGGAGCAGATAGTTGAGAGGCGTTGAATGGAACGCGTCCAATGTCATTTTACCCCGGACTACAATGTCACCTTTCTCAGGTGTCAGTTCCTTAATGATTTCCGGTCCGGGAGTTCCTGCTACCCAGGCGCCGGTTCCCCAATCAGCCTTCATCTCCATCTCGATGCCCCGCAGTCCCCCTGTTCCGGGTCCGGTGGGTTTCAGTTCGGGGAAACCAGGCTGGAACGCTTCAAAGGGACAGTAGAATATCTTTACCTTTCCCCGGGAGCCCTTCAGCAGCTTCTGTAAATTCTGGATCACCTTCCGTTCCTTCAGCTGATCCTCAATGTACTGAAACATGGTTCCACCCTTTGAAAGAAAATCATTTTGGGGTTCAATCAAAACGATGGCTGTTTTTTCTGTTGGTAGTTTCATTTCATACCTCCTTAAAGTAAAATCTTTGTCATTGCAGACAGGCCCCCCCTCTAAAATACAAGGCTTTTAGAAGTTCCAGGGACTTTATCTTGTTGAATGATATTTAATATCCGTATCTTGCTTCTCTAGAAAAATCAGGAGTGCGCGCTTTACATCAATCCTTTCCTAGGCCGTCCGTGTTTCGGCCACCTGCCGGATAAAAGTTTTCATCCTCTCGTTATGATTCCGGAAAGCTTCCCGGGCAGCCGCGGGATTCCGGTCCTTCAGTGCGGTAAAAAGTTTGTTATGATCCATGAACAAATCATCCAAAATCACATTCATATGCATCACCATGGGACGCATCTTTTTCTGAATATCCCCCAAAATATCGATGAGATAATTGTTGTTGGATGCCTTGTATACCCATGCGTGGAACTGGGCATCCAGCCGGCCATAGGCCACCAGATCTGCGGCGGCTATGACTTCCTTCTGATCCGCAAGATTCTGTTCCATCTGAGTTATGGTAATGCTGTCCATATTTATTGCCGCCAGTTCCGCTGCCATACATTCCAGGACTTCCCGGACAGAGTACAGGTCTATCGATTCCTCGGGTGAAAGAACCTTGATGAATACACCCTTATTAGGAACGGATACTAAAAGTCCTTCCTTCTCGAGCTTTCCAACCGCCTGCCAAATGGGTGTTCTGGAAACTCCCATTTCCTCTGTGAGCTGCTCCACATTGATTCTGGTTCCGGGAACAAACCGGCTGTCCTCTATCATCTCGTGAAGCCGTTTGTAAACAATGTCCCGTAGGCCTTCCCTTACTATTAAACTCATGATTTATAATACCACATTATGGCTTCTTGTCAAGAAAAATCTTTCATTTTTCATTATTAATTTTTCATATTTCATTTCACACAAAAAAGCACGATATAACTAAAAAACTTCCTTAAAGGAGGGAATTAACTTTAAAAAAAGGAGTTATCAAAAAGACCGGCATAAAAATGATATATAAGGTTTTCCTGAACAAGGGCGTGTGTTATTTTGTCGGTTGAGCATTTTTCAAATTCTGATATTTTGAAAAAGCCCCAGTATATAAAAAGTTTTTGACCGCAGTTTCCAAATATGATTAAACCTTGCCGGCTATGCCATTAAATGATTTTCTATCGTATTTTTTTATGACCCTTAATATTCTCAGGGTATTCCAGCGGCTGGCTTTTCCGGTTTCTTCCATATTAAAGTGTACTTTCCCGGCATGATTTACGGGAAGTTTCCAGACCCCTTCTTTTGTCCTTTTTTCCATTATCACTCCGACGGCGTCGCCCATTCTTTCATCATATTTCACGTCTGCGGACTGAAAATAATCCAGGGCTTTCAATATATTGTAATACCAGCGGTCGGGATAATTCAGGGCAAGGAATTTAGGATGTATGATTTCCCCGGTTTTATCGGATTTATACAGCCGGTGCATCAGGATGAATTCCCGGGAAGAGTGCTTCACGTCTTTTAATTCTTTCAGCCTGTATTTGTATCCGTTTCTTTCATATTCCTGTATCCCTTCAAGCACGGATAATGTGGTATGCAGGGAACTATGAACCGCCCCTTTCCGGTTTGAATGACAGTTGAATCCGCCGTCATCCATCTTCTCCGCCAACAGGAAATCTATCACCGAAGTTAATAAATGATCATCAATCCTGAAATAGCAGGCATAATTTATTGCCATGCCATTTATGCATACATCGCTTTCCTTTATGGTCCCCGAAGGATTAATTCCCCCATCCTTTCCTTTTTCATGTTCAAATATCAAACGGATGGTTTCCCGGATTGGTTTGTTTTCCGGGGGGATACCGAGGTTTTTTAAATCCAGAAGTGTATAATGGGATGAAATCCATTTGGGATTATAAAACCCCTCTCCCCAGTGGCCGTTCTGTTTCCTGAAAGACAAAAACCGCCGGCCCCAGCCTTCCAGGGCTATTCGTTTCTGCAGTTCCGGCTTTTCTGTTTCCAGCAGGTCCCGGTAAGTTTGATATTGAATTGAAACATCACCGCTTAAAATCCATGAAAGTATTTCTTCATACACCATACACGATTATAACCCCGGGGATTCCAAAAGCATAGCTTTTGTTATGGGTGAATCTGATCTTATTTTTTAAGGGATATCTTCCTCATTCTGGCATCCAGCGAAGGAATATTCTCCTTTTCGATTTCCGCAGCAACCCCTTTCAGTTCTTTCTGCAGTTTCACATTTCCCATGGATATACTGAATAAACTCTGCAGGGAATTAACCCGGACTATGTGGCTTTCATTTTTATCCAGGGACCAGTTTTTCAGGATTTGCCATGCCTGGAACAGTTCTTTCCGGGAAAGCTGGAGCCGCGGAAGCAGCTGGGCCAGATGCCATTTTAATTCCTTCTGTATGGCGATTTGGCATAAATCAAATATTTCATTTTTGTGTTTCTGCAGATAGCCCTGGTTTTCCAGGGTGATTTTCTCTACCGCATCCGCCGCCCTCATGGCAATTCCCCGGTCCTCATGATACAGAAGGCTGAACAGATCATCAAATAGTTCCTGGTTTTTTACGATGGAGACAACCGTATTACTTTGTCCAATAGACCGGCGATCGCCTTCATTTAATAGGAATTCAAAATGGTTCATTTTTTCTTCCCTGGTCTGGCTAATAATTTCCGGAAATCCGGTTATCAATATAATTATCTGTCATCAATATGATTTTTTCAATGTTTTCGGTATATTCGAATGATTAGAATAAAACTATGGCGCCTAACGTTCCGAGTTTATATGACATTTTGCAGCGGCTTATAAGGGCATTTTGTAGCAATGACCGCAGCTGCAAAACGCGCCGCCGTGAGCAGCGGAAGTCAAAGCCGACCGGGACAAACGCATGCCACAGAACGTAGCGACGACGCATTTAAGCTTTGTTTGCTGCGGTTGAGCAAATCGATAATTGAAATTCAATAAATCACTAAATTTACTGAGATAATACCATTTACAGTTGAATCATTTGGGATAAATTTTATTAAACATTCAGATTCATACCAATCCATTCTGTTTATCTGTTTATTTATTCTACCACTTAAATCAAATTGTATGGCACTTCCTGTATCATATGGCGGATGTATAATTAAAAGGGTTCCTTCGCCATTTACAAAACCAGTTATTTCCAATCTCATTCCACTAACAAATTCAGTAGTTTCATATTTGTATATATCATTAAATTCCTGGTTTATTTGAGTATAATTTTGGGTAAATTTATACCCAGGTAAGGAATTACAGCTGATTAAAATCAAGCAAAAAATTGCCATAATATATTTCATTTTTCTTACCATTGAAATTTGACTTTCCCGCCAATAATCACTTTCATCACTATTTTCTTAAGAAATGCTATATCCATAGAATATGCAACCAAACATTTCCATGAAAAGTCTCAATAGATGTCGAGATTATATCAAAATCATAAAATGCGTCAATGTACATAGTGATATAATCGGTTTTAGAATAAAATTTTTCCTTTTTATTTCCACATTATCTATCATAACTTTCTCTGGAATCTTTTCAATGAATTTTATTGTAATTTGACAAATTGTTCTTACAGGACGATAATAAGCAAGAAAGCAAAATAAAATTATTATTAATAAAATGCAGAATACTGTTTTTTTTCACAATGCTTCCCGTGTCTAATTCTTATAATCTCGTCCATTTGAGCATAACTTTATTAAGGTGGTTAAAGAGTTACAAAAAGACAGGACATAACGAAGATTATAAGGGGTTTGATTAAATATGAAAACTATTAAAATAATTGCTATATGTATCATTTTATTTGGGAGCTGCAATATCTTTTCATATTCAAAATCAAGAATAGTTTTTTGGAGATATAATAGAGATATAACCTTTGAGCAGCTCAATTCCTATACTTATGCAGAAGCGAATAGAAATATGGAAGCGGCGGTGGAAATACCGCTCGACAGTATAGATTTATACATGTGGGATGAACAAATATTACGTATGGATGCAAAGGAATATGCAAATTATGGTGAAAGAATGATGGAAATAATAGATGGTAGTGATTCGGGTTCATTATTTTTTTCTGTTGTAATTAACAATGTCATTTTGTTGAGTGGTTTAAACCGAATTAAATTTTTACCTGCAGAAAAGAAAGCTTATGATGATTCAACAATACCTCGAATATCTGTATGGGCAAGGAATGACAAATATATATTCTTTCGGTTTTCATACAGCCCATCATGGGCTACAGCTTCCATTTGGGATATGCCTGAATCTTATGGGGATGTACAATTGCTTTTTTTCGACGGACTGTATGATTATTATAAAGATACTGGAAAAATACAAAGAGGAAGAATTGATATAGAAAAATTCTTTAAAGATGAATGTCTTAAATACTTTTTTATATCACCTTTCTGATTAAATTAGAAGCAATACCTGAAGAGGCGACCGCCATATCATTACCTAAACTTAAATAGGCCGGAGGAGATATTGGCATGCATGTACTGTGTTGGTAATTCCTTGCACCAGTCTCCTCCAAAAGATACCGAAGATTATGCGGTTAAATCCTCCTTTTGGGTCAAGATTAGGACTAATTTATGCTTAATTCAGAGAGCCTTTTTCAAAATTTGACATTTTGAAAAAGCCTCCAGAGATACTTTATTAAAAACATTGTCTTTTTTATTAAAATTTACTATGCTCTTTTTACTGCGTGATTGTTTTATTGTATGAAAATTGGTCAGAACCCTTTACCGCATTGCCTTAAAATATTCCAGCCCATTTTTTGAAATTCTCCGGGTAAACAGTTTGTCATCATACACAAAAACCATGGTATTGCAGCTGACATTAAATACCATTTCCATGATTACATTATTCCCTGCGCAGAGGTATTCAATTTTTCCGTCATAACCGCATTTATAACCCGGGGAAATTCTTCTTGTGGTATAGTTTATGATTTTCTTAATTTCGTTTTTATTGGAAATTTCTATTTTTACAGCATCCTGGTCATTTTCGTTCCCTTCCGGAGGGTAAATATATATAAGGATTTTTTCGGTTTCTTTCTGCAGGGTGTTTTTATAGGTACTGCATCCGCAAAAACAGCAGGCAATCAAAATTAGGATTAATAATCTGCTTTTCATATATCCCCCTATACATTTCGAATATTATATACTCTCTGCTACTACAAACAGCACATCATCGTCCTTGCTTTTTATTACTTCCCGGTTTATTTGTTTTATTTTGAACCCGTTGTCTTCCATCAATTTTGTGATGGAGTTCCGGTTATAATACTGGTCCCACATGATATACTCATGGATCTCCGGACTGTTCTGGGTTATGACGTAATCCCTGGTTCCAACCGCATGGGCTTTTTCAAAATGTTTTATTTCCTCTAGCAAAAAATACGGTTCACTGCTCCAGAAATCATTTCCCCCGGAAATATTCCAGCTTCTTCTTTCACGTTTTTTTGCGGTCAGCCCTTCCCCAAAAACGTCAAATATAAAAACACCCTTACCGGTTAAGACGTTTTTGATTTTTTTCAGCAGAATTTCCTGCTCCCCGGGAATCAGGGCGCCAAAGTCACACCAGATCATTATTGCAGCATCGTATATCCCTGCTATATCATCCTCCAGGTAATTACCCCAGGTATATTCTACGGATCCGTTTACCTGCTTGTTCTTGCGGGCATATTCAATTGATTCTCTGCTGAAATCCAGCCCCAAAACGGTATGTCCGTTTTTCCCTAATTCATAGGTATACAAACCAGGTCCGCAGCCCAGGTCTATAATTCTTGAATGGGGAGTAATAATAGTATTTATCCAGTTGATAGTATCTATCCGTAAATCTTCTTTCCTGGAAGCGCCATTATACGATTCGTCCAGGTGGGCCGCGAGCAGATTTTTACTGATATATTCATCGGTCCATATGGCTTCCCTGCTTCGCTGAAACAGTGCCAATTCATTTTCAAACATAACCTCTCCATACCTAAAAGAAAAAATTGATGGGATTTTATTTTTTACATACCACTGCCCAATTTCTGAAAAATAATTTATACCCTCCCCGGTCCCACAAGCCTATCAATTCATCATTAGTATAATATCTGTTTCCCGGATAATCCCCCCGGTCTGTCACGGTTTTTCTGCTGCGGTCATTTTCTTTTTCCTGAAGCGAGTCATACAGCATGAATCCCCTGTCATCATACCCTATTACAGTGAAGTAATGCTGAATGTTTTTTACTTTTACAAGCAATATCACGGGATATCCCTGATCCACCTGGTTTTTCAGCCAGCGGATTTTATTTTCTCCGGAATATAATCTAAGGTTGTATTCTTTTGTTTTTATGTTGTATCTGCGGAGCAAATCCACCAGTCCCTGGGGATAGGTCAGGTTTTTTGTCATTCTCCACTTCGTTTCCTTAGCCAGCAATTCCGGATCAAGCTTCCGGCCATCCAGAATATTTATGACCCCCATAACCGAATAGGGAGCGCAATTATTCAGGGTCTGCCTGAAATAAATATCATCTGAAATATCCAGGCAATTGATATGCTGATTAGTGTTATCAATTTTAACTGCCATGGACGGCAATACCCGCAGAAAAAGAGCTGCCCCAACAGCTACAACCATTATGAGAAATATTACTATATACCTTATAAACTTCCGCATACTCCCGCCGTTTCTTTATGCCCAGACTTCATTTATCAAACAGTCATAATATTCTTCCAGTGAATTATACATGGCTCTATTTTTTTCATATACTTCCAGCAGTTCTATTATCCTATCAATATATTTGAATCCGCATTTTTTGTGTACTCCCAGGGATTCCATGGCAGCATCATTGCCAAATCCTACCCTGGTCAGTCTAACCGTTAGGGCCCGGATAATATTTTCGTTTATAATAGTTCGGTTATCCGAATAGGCTTGTTTCTGCATCCGATCATCCGCGGTCATTTTATTCAAATGATCCTGGGTAATATATTTATCTGTCCATGGATTAATAAAACTATGACTGATTTCATGCCATATTATTTCGATCAGGCATTGTACAGGACCAAAGTATAGCTCCTTTGATCTTATGGGAGTAATAACCGGATACGGAATGATTTCTCCCTCTTCATAATTAAACAATCCGTAATTCCCAATTATATAAGGGGTGAGTACCACATTGTACGCACTGCATCCCAGCCCGGTATACTGTTCAAATACTGCGATGTAATCATCCTTATTAATTATGGCATCCACATCCTCAAGCATGTTCCGGTATGTTACTTTATTCTTTTCCAGAAACCCTTCAAAATTACTTTCTTCATAAAATACATCCGCGTTCCGTATCATATCTTCCAGGAGAATTTTATTTCCGGCTCTTGATAAAAGCTCCTCATTAATTATTTCTTCTTTATGCAGTTTACCCATTCTGAAAAACAGCTTTACCGGGGCATCGAAAATAAAGCTTTCCTTCGATGTTAACGTTTCAAAAATATTTACAGCTTCCAATGTTTTGAATTTCCCAAAATGCTCCAGGATGTGTTCGCATAAAATATTACGGCAGTCAGGGATTTTCGGATTATAATATGCCCGCAGCCGCTGATCGTACGTTGAAAGGTGGCCCAGTATTCCCATTAACTCGATATACTTCTCAGTCTTTACTGTAATTTTTTTCATTTTCCTCTCCCTTGGTACCGGAGTAAGGGAATCCCCGAATTTTTGCGGGATTTCAGAAATTTCTCAAATGAACCTCCCCCGGCGAGCACCGGGGTATTAATCCGGACTTCCGAATAAAAATTTCAGGCAATTCTGAATTATATATTTGGGCTGATTCAGCCGATACAAGTTTTTGTTATCTCCCGGGAAAAATATGTGTAAATATTTTCATTGCATTTTTCGTCAAAATAATCTTTTAACTGAAAACAGAGATCCCATTTTTCCCGGATTGCGGGATATAATCCATTTCTTCTTGTAACATCTATCAGTCTTTTTTCCAGGATGCACGCCCCTTCGGGTAAACTCAAATGGTCACAGAGTTGGATGAGTTTGTCATAATCATCATATTCCATTTTGTTTAATTCATCTTTTATATAATTCTCTTCTTCTTCCGTACAATCAAACAATCCCTGGTATGTCCGGAGATCCTTCTGAATAAACGAATGGGTCAAACATATTCTGGCTGCGGAAATATATCCCTTTTCCTTCATTAAAATATTTCCGTAATAGGTATGCCTTATTCCGGTTATTCCGTTATACCGTCCTATATCATGGAGCAACCCAAGGATGTATGCCGTGTTTTTATCCATACCACAATGAGATGCAATTTCCCCGGCCACTTTTGCGGCGGTTCTGCTGTGCTGCATCCAGGGACCGGGATTCTGCGCATGGGCCCATACTAATAATTCATCCGCTTCCTGCAGGGAAGGCAGGGTATCTTCTTTACTTGAATTCATACATCACCTTATTAGAAATCGATTCCGGTTTTAATATAACACAGATAGAACCGGATTTTACAGAATCTCATCCGGCCATTCCAGAAATTTGAAGGAATGAAAAACGTCAATAAATTCCTGGGAAGCAGCAAAGGACAGATCATTAAATAAAATTGACTGGGCCACTATTCCCTGGTTTACCTTATAATAAAAATTTATCATTAAATATGCATAGCCCCGGCCGAAATCGGAATCCGGATCACGGATAAAAACAGTAGAGCCAAAGGATCCGTTGAACTCAAATAACACATCCAGATCCCTGAAATCCGATACATTGTAATTATCATGTCCCGCAATATTAAATATTACGGGCATAATTAGTAAACGATAGGGAATTTTCATTTTCGTATAATCCGGCTCATTATTAGTTTGTTTAAAAAAAGTATACCGTACCTGGTAGGTCTCATCTTTATTGGTAAAGGTATACCGGGTATCCAGCTGTTCCGATTCGGGGTTATCCGCAGCTATCATGTGGGGATACTGAATTATTTCAACCTCAAACTCTTCGGGCGTAAACGGGATGGACATTATTTCGCCAAACACAAATAAACATACAAACATTAGAATAATTACAAAAGATATTTTTTTCATTTTCATGCATCCCTTCTGGTTTTAACCCAAGGCCAGGTAAATCAGACTCAAATATACACTGCCCCTCGGATTTTGCAAATCCTTTACAGGCATTAACAGTACCAAAGAATCGTAAACCCGGACCTTCCCTAGGAAAACACTGATTGGGCGCATATTGCGACCGGTTTAATCAGCGGTTCCCCAGACCTCTTGTCAAAAAACAGGAAGTATGCCATAGTTCTATATGGAAGCTAGGACAATTTTCCGCAACTTATCCCCCCTGGATCACCGTTATTCAATCTCAGATAAGAGTTTGTTTGAATCCCTTTCTCTTTGGATCTCTGAAGAAGGGGCTATCCGTTCATGCGTTAAGGCAGAAATCGCCCTGGTAACCGCCCATCTGAAAGTCCGGGGAAAACTGACCCCGGATCTTGAACTGGCCCTGGAGAAAGCGGAACACCTTATTGATCCTGAAGAAGTGTACGCCGAGGAAGAAAAAACCCGCCATAATATCCGGGCTCTGGTAAATGTCCTTAAGGAAAAGGTTCCCGGAGAAACCGCACCTTTGGTGCATCTGGGGGCCACCAGTGTGGATATCCTCGATACCGCCCTGTCCTGGAGGATGAAGGGTGTCACCAATCAGGTGGTTCTTCCCTTATTAAGAAAACTGGAAATTCTTCTCTGCGGTTTTGCTGATAAAGAAGCCGAAACCCCCCAGGTGGGCCGGACCCATGGTCAGCATGCGGTGCCTATCACCCTGGGATTTGCCATGGCGGAATACGTATCCCGGTTGGGAAAATCTATCCTGGAAATTGAAGACCGTGTTAATAGACTTAAAGGAAAACTTGCCGGGGCAGTCGGGGCTTATAATGCCACCAGTGTTCTCGTAAAAGATCCGGAAGAACTTGAAAGGATTTACCTTGCAGAACTTGAGCTGGAACCGTCGGAACATTCCACCCAGTTGGTGGAACCCGAATATATGCTCCGGCTCCTTCTGGAATTTAATACCGCCTTTGGGATCATTGCAAACCTGGCGGATGATCTCCGGAATCTCCAGCGCAGTGAAATAGGCGAGCTCCGGGAAGGATTCGGGGCGGATCAGGTGGGATCATCCACCATGCCCCAGAAACGGAATCCCTGGAACTCGGAACATGTGAAAAGCCTCTGGAAAACCTTCATGCCCAGGGCTGCGACCTTTTTCATGGACCAGATCAGTGAACACCAGCGGGACCTTTCCAATTCCGCGAGCCAGCGGTTTATTGCGGATTACGTTTCCGGGTTCTGTATGGCCGTCAGCCGGATGATCAGTATCATCCGTGATCTGGGGGTTGACCGGGAACGGCTGATGTTTAATCTCCGGGGAGGCAACAGCGGTGCGGGTATTCCCGGGGGTATCCTGGCTGAACCGGCATATATCCTACTTGCGGAAACCGGTATCTCCGACGCCCATGAAATCATCCGTAAAATCACCCTGGCCGCAGAAGAAAAAAAGCTGAGCTTTGCCGACGCATTAAAGGCTGAACCCGATGTTCTCAGCAGGATCAGCCAGAAGATGATCGATCTGGGACTGGCCGCATCACCGGAAGAATCCCTGGCATTTTTTGAACATCCCGAGCGGTATTCCGGATTGGCGGTTAAAAAGGCTAAAGAAATAGCGAAGAAATATCACCTTTTGATGAGCAATGATTTTGTGAATGCATAAAAACAGGGCACCATCATGGGTGCCCTTTGTTTTAATCAACAGCCTTCTGCACGCTTTCGCGTGCGAGGCAAGCAGCGGGGTATTAAACCCACTTGCGAATAAAGGGAACTTGGTATTCCGGAACAGCTGCTGAATGGTAAGGCGGTCATAGCCAATTCCTGGGGTTGCCCGGAATACATAGATTTGTAACCAAACGGTTTC
This sequence comes from Treponemataceae bacterium, assembly GCA_031549725.1. Classification (GTDB taxonomy): domain Bacteria; phylum Spirochaetota; class Spirochaetia; order Treponematales; family Breznakiellaceae; genus UBA937. Next base: position 57,635 of record JAVBPH010000003.1, on the reverse strand, counting down.
CACGGATTTATTTGATGTTCCGGGGACTGCCGAAAAATATACGTAAAACCCCGGTATCATCCGGCGGTTTTAACACAAGGAGATTTTATGTTCAGAGAAGCATTATCCTATGATGACGTCCTCCTGCAGCCCGGTTATTCGGACCTGCTGCCCAGGGAGTGTAATGTAGAAACCATACTTTGCGCAGATATTAAACTCAATATTCCCATCATCACCGCGGCCATGGACACGGTCACCGAAGAACGGATGGCCATTGCCATTGCCCTGGAAGGCGGCAGCGGAGTCATCCACCGGAACCTTAAACCCGAAGCCCAGGCCCAGCAGGTGATGAGCGTAAAACGCTTCCTCAACTGGATCATTGATTCTCCGGTAACCGTCGGAACCGATGCACTGGTGAAGGATGTCAAATCCCTGATGGAACGTTACAAGGTTTCGGGTATGCCCGTACTGGACAAGGATAACCGGCTGACCGGTATTATCACCAACCGGGACCTCCGGTTCTGCACGGATTTTACCCTCCCGGTGACCAGTGTGATGACTAAAAATCCCGTCACCGTTCAGGGAGAGCCCTCGGTGACTGCTGCCAGGGAAAAATTTGATAAGCATCGCATTGAAAAACTTCCCGTGGTGGATGCCCAGGGACATCTCACCGGACTGATCACGGTAAAGGATATGGAAAAACATGATGCCTTCCCCCATGCAGCCCTGGATAAGGGCGGCCGGCTGATAGTCGGGGCTGCGGTTTCTCCCCAGGACTTGGAAATCCGTATGCCCCTCCTCAAGGCAGCCAAGGTTGATTTTGTTGTTCTTGATACTGCCCATGGGGATTCAAAAAATGTGATGGATGCGGTGACCGCCATCAAGAAAAAGTTCGGCGTTCCGGTAATCGGCGGGAATGTGGCTTCCAGGGAAGCGACGAAACGTCTTATTGATGCCGGTGCCGATGCGGTTAAAATCGGAATCGGGCCGGGATCAATCTGTACCACCCGGATAGTTGCGGGCATCGGTGTCCCCCAGTTTACCGCTGTCTGGGACTGTGCAGAGGAAGCGTCAAAGTATAAGATTCCCGTTATTGCAGACGGGGGCATCAAATTCTCCGGGGATATTTCCAAAGCCATCGGTGCCGGCGCCAATGTAGTTATGATAGGTAATCTTTTTGCGGGGCTTAAGGAAGCCCCCGGAAAGGAAATACTTTTTGACGGCAGGATCTACAAGGAATACCGCGGCATGGGAAGCCTGGGGGCCATCAATGATGGCGCCGGCGACCGCTACCAGATAGGCAAGGATGAATCCCCCGTACCGGAAGGCATTGAAGGCCGGGTTCCCTACAAGGGGGAACTGCGGAATTACCTGAACCAGCTGGTTGCGGGTCTGCGCAAAGGTATGGGCTACTGCGGATGCAAAAATATTGATGAACTGAAAAAATACCGCAATTTTGTGAAGATTACCGGTGCGGGGCTTAAGGAAAGCCACATCCATGATGTGACGATTACCCAGGAAGCCCCGAATTATTCCAGGCAATAAATATGATAGGGACAGCCCCGGGGCTGTCCCTTTTATTCGCTGCTGTTTAAGAGAACATTCCATTATACCTTTTATGTTTCTTTAAAACATAAAATACCCCGGGTTCAGATATACATCTTTATATTTTAAAGACAGTAATAATACAGGACCGGTACTTAAACCGGATGTAGAAACGCGACCAATACACATCCCTTTCTGAATAGAATCGCCAGGTTTAATATCCGAAGTCCTTATACCAACATAGCATATTTCAAACTCCTTGCTTTTTATTATTGCCTGCATAAAACCAATTTCTTCCACTATACCATCAGCCATTGCATATACTTCGGTTTCAAGTTTTGAAGGGATAATAAAAAACCGGGAGAAACCAATTCTTCCGGTAAATGGATTCATTTTAAAACCAAATCCCAAATAGGAAGAATAGATTTCAATCTGGGAATAGGTTAGATCTTTCAGCGGAGGAATAAATTCGGCATTCCAGGCTTCCTCCAGGGCTTCGTTGTACAGATCCACATACCTATCTATTACTTCCGCTTCCTGCGGAAGAACCGCGGTGCTTATCATAAAGATAAATACTAGGAGGTGATTTTTTTGAGCCTGACAGCTCCTGCATTATATTGTTTTTTCATAGTTTTACACTTCAGCCCCTACGCATTTTTGGGACGGTATTTTAACCGACGGATATACTGGCATATCCCGGGGGTATTCGTATTAAAATTCCAGCTCAGCAAAAAAGAAATAGGGAGCATGACTATCTGCAGAGTCAGGTTATTCTGATAAAATACAGGCAGAAGTCTCATAACCATCAGGACTAAATCCGCAATAAACACGTAGGTCCATAACAAGCGGAGATATTTCTCCGGTTTACCCCGGCCAAACATAACACCAATACCCAGGGGAACCGCAGCCAGGATCAGCGGATTAATAAGCAACAGGTTGAAATTATTCCGGAAGTATTCATGCTTCATGAAAAACATAACAAAAAACAGGACCACCCCGGAAATTCCGAACAATAAACCCAAAAGAGTTTGGGCCAGTCCCCATGCTATGCTCCCGGAAACAGGATTTTTTTTCCGCAGGGTAATAATACCCATCAGCAGGGCTGTCACTGTGAATCCAAGAAACATCGCCAAGGGCCATTGGTTTAGGGGTTCATTCAGGACCGGGGGACGGTTCTTGGTGGCATTAAGCATTTCGACCCTGGTTACCAGCTGCCGTTCATTACCGGAACTATCAATATATTTGAAGTCCGAAACATTCCGGCCAATCTCTATGGGCAGAAACATTTCTTCCCATGCCGAAATATTTTTATCCAGATCCTGACCCATCAAAAAAGAATAAAATCCGTCGGAGATAGTCCTGAACCAGATAAACCGCCTCAAATGCTGCCTGTAGGTAAAGCGGCCCGGGGTATTGGAAAGCCTTTCCTTTAACTGACCGCCGGTCCCCAGATCAATCAAGTTCCGGATACTGGTAGCGCAATTATCCTCAAAGGGATGATAGGTATACCAGCAATTTGCCGGATGTACGTTATTGACCGCATAATCCAGAATGGCCTGTTTTTTGTCCGGTTCCAGGTCAAGGACATACACCACAATATCCCGGTCCTCCCCAATATAACCGTAGATATCCGGTTTGGCTGAAGCGACTGCACATTTATACGCCACCTTATCCCTGATCCAGTCCATTAAAAAGCTGTCACTGGGATAGGAAAAAATTCCCCAGTCGTATATCACGGAATGGTCGTACTTGGTATTTTCAATAATCAGCGTCGCATGGCCCCACCAGATGAATATTTCATCGCTGGCACCGATGACCATCAGTTTAAACACCAAAGGGTCCATATCCGGATTCTGTTCCTGGGCGCCGAGGGATACACTAAATACCAAAAGAAAGATCAGGACCGCTATTTTTCTGAATCTTACCATATTCTGACAACCTTGGTTTTGCTGGGTTTATTCACAATTATAGCACTGTTTTGGAATTTTCACATTTTTATTATTTAATAATTTTTTCAGCGTCCGACGGATATCAGGATTTAAGCCCGAACATTTTTTCCGGGAATCCCAATAGTCATTAATATTTCAGATTACAGACGACGGTTTCTCTTGCTTAACCAGGTAATTTTACCTAACTATGTCCACAACCAATTTCACCGTTTCGTACATTGCATATAACCTTAGCAGGGTTTTGTTTTGGAAAATAATTCTTTTATTATTGCTCTTTCATGATTTTTATGATTAACCAGCAGGATTACCGTACCGCCCTTTTTATAGGGTTCCATATCATCATCCTGAAAACAGAATTCAACGCTTCCGCTGCATTTTTCCCCGTTTACCCAATAAGTACATTCCAGGGTTCCCTTTTTATGCCAGTCGTATGAAGCATTTACAATTTGCGCTTCTGTCTCAATACCTTTTCTGAAGTAGGAACCAATTCTATGCACCCTGGCAAAAACAACCGTAAACGCCAGCAGTACCAGGAGAAAAAAACCAGGACCTAAAATTATTTTATACTCCTCCCCAAGACGAAGTATCCCCGCATGATTGAGGACAGCCACCGCAAGTACAATTATCCCAATACCCAAAATCATGGAAACGAAAAGTATCCGCATAGGCATAGAGGCAACCCAGTCGTTTTTAATTATTTTCTTTATAGAATATTTGGACCCCATAGGGTTTCTCCTTAGCATCATCAAAGAAATACATAAGGAAAACTTCTAAAAACTTCAGTTTTTAGAAGTTTTCCTTAGATGTACCATGGAGAAACTTTTTTATTTCGTTATAGATTAAAGAAATAAAAATTTCTCCGGGGGCACCTCTAAAAATCTGACCGGGTTTTTAGAGGTGCCCATAATATATTTCCGATCAACCCCGGGAATACCGTTCCCGGGTTCATTATCAGAGGATTCCTTCCATATACTTCTTAAGCAATACGACAAAGGCTTCCATTTCCCTTGGCTGGATATCCCCGATGTTTGCAATCCTGAATGTATTGGCATCCGAAAGCTTACCCGGATAAATAGTAAATCCAAACCGGCGGGCCATGTCATGGAGTTCGTCAAAATTGTACCGGGAAGAATCCGGTTCGATGATGGCGGTGATCAGTTTTGACTGGGCATGTTCAGGAACCAGCATGGAAAGCCCCATCTTCTTTATCTCCCGGACCAGGATTTCCCAGCAGGCCCCATACCGGTCGTACCGCTTCTGTATCGTTTCAATTTTTGTTTCGATGATCGCCTGCCTCAGGGCATACATAATCTGGACCGGCGGGGTAAACCGGGTCTGGCCGGTCTTGGCAAAATAGGCATATTGTTCCCAGAGATTCAGGTAGAAACTCCGCAGCGGATAATCCTTGATTTTTTCCAGGGCTGCCTTCCGGCAGAACACAAAGGCCACCCCGGCCATACCCTGGATATTTTTATTTGAAGTGGAAGCCATAAAATCAATACCGTCCCGTTCCATATCGATAGGGACAGCCGCAAAGGCGCTTACCGCATCCACAATGGTGGTAATCTGATGTTCCTTACAGAACCGGCAGAGTTCCGGCACCGGATTAAGAAGCCCCGTGGTCGTTTCATGGTAAACCAAAGCAAAGTGGGTGTAGCCCCCGTCCAGGAGCTGCTTCTTTAGCCCGGGCACATCCGGCAAATCATGGCTGGAACTTTTCACCACATCATGGGGAATCCCATAGGATGATGCGATCCTGGCAAACCGGTCACCGTAGGCACCGTTATCCAGGATCAGCAGCCTGGCCCCCGCAGGAACGCAGGATGAAATCATCACCTCGTCAGCGGCGGTTCCGGATCCTCCGAAAAGGACGGTTTCCACTTCCCCGGGACGACCCACAAAAGCGGAAAGCTCCCGGCTGATCCAGCGCATCACCTCCCCGAATTCCTTTTCCCTGGGACAGATGTCCGCACATACCTGGGCATATTTAACACTGTCCGTGGTAGTAGCCGGCCCCGGATTCAGCAGCACCTCCCGGCGGACATTCCGCAGACTTTCATTTTCCACTATCCGGGGGAAAATATGTTCCGATGCCATTTTGTAATGGCTTTCATCGTCCACTTCCCGCCACACGTAATGTTCAACCTTCCGGACCCCAATGATACAATTTTCCCGCAGTTTCCCCGCCAGGGCAGCCCTGGAAACACCGGTCATGGCCGCTTCATATTCCATTTTAGGCTGATCCGCCAGATGTTCCCTGCAGAACGCGACCATCGCATCCAATGCTTCCTTTCCCAGCCGGGTAATCCCCACCAGTTCCGCATAAACCGATCCCAGGTCATCCTTCTTTTTAGAATGCCCCAAAAGACGGCGCTGATCATCCGTTTCCAGGTATACCTCATCCCCGGAATTGGTTTTTCCCGAAGCCAGGATCACATTTTCCCGCTGTTCATTAATCAGCACAAAGAGCCCGATATCATCATAAATAAGGTCCGATTCCAGCACCAGCACCGGCCCATAAGCCTTTTCCGCACAAAGCGCCAGGGTACCCATACTGCCGGTGGATGCATAATTACCGTTATGTACCAGGGTAATACAGGAATATTTCTGTGCCAGCCGCTGGTACCATTCCGCGCAGTGCCCGGTCCCGATGATAATTTCCTCAACCCCCGCAGCAATCAGTTTTCTCACCGACCATTCCACCATAGGAATTTGTTCTATCTCCAGAAACCCCTTGGGCATTTGAGCCGTCTTATCGTTCAGCCGGGACCCCAGCCCCGCCCCCATAATGATTGCCTGCCGTATCATAATCCATCCTTTACCATAAACAATCAAATATATATAACATTGGAAACCCCAAATAATTTCACTATTAAACCGTTTTATATTATGTCATATTCCATAATTTTAATTAAGATAACCGCCCCGCAGGTCTCATAAAATAATCTACCCGAATATGAAGGGCGCATCCGGCCTGCGGCCGGACCGGGCTATCCGTTCCAAGTCCTCAACCCTGGACCTGTGGTCCAGGGTCTCCGGGCTTTCCACTCCTATCCCTTGCGCTTCCGGACCCATACCGTATTACCTGCGGCATGGAACATACCGCACACGCTGTGATAATCTTATATGCCAATTTTGCTTTGTTTTCTTATTTCTACTATTCTGTTGTTGTATAATTCTACATGCCAACCCAGGTGGCCCCCGAAATAGTCCTCAATGAGAAACCCTAGGGTTACCGGACCGTTGTCTGTTTCCCATACATTTGCCAATTTTTTTCCTTCAATATTGTTTACCAAATGAATCAGATAATAGTTATATCCCTTCCAGAGATTTATCAATTTCAAAAAATCATATCCCTGTATTTTTGTCTTATCCTTCCATTCCTCCGCGTCATAAGCAGGAAATGTCAATCTTTCATTTATCTGCAATCTTATAAATCTCTGATGGTTATTTGAGGCGGAATCAATTAAATGGCCTACCATCTCTTTTAATGTCCATTTATCATCTGATAGTCTTATTTCCGCCAGGTCCTTATTTTGTTCCATTACTGCATAAAAATCTTCGATACTCTTTTCATACAGTTTTGTATCAATTGCCATAACATATCCCCCCATATCATTCTCTTTCCAGCTCCTTCATAATCATTTTAATCAGTTTTGTCTATTACGTTTTGAAACGAAACAGATGAATGAGAAAATATTACAGTACCGTTGATTTTTTAATTGATCCAAAGGAATTGGATTATCTCTTTTCAAAGATTCCTCAAGGAACATTCCGCCGGGATTAATCAGCAATTACTGGAGGTCATTTCATAAATACTTATTTCTTTTGCAGCCCCATCGATGTTCCGGGGGCCTAAGCACAAGCAGCCTCAGGGACCGGAGATTCCCGGTGGCTGAGGTTCTCGAAACCACCTGTGAGGAAAGATATTTTTTTGGCAGCCAATTTATGAAATGAATTCTATAAACAAATTGACATGTTTGCTATCCGGCGTTTTTGGTATTTATTGTATTGCCGGACGAAGTCCAGATATCTTTTACAATATCTATTGTTCAATTCTTATCCGGCTCATAGTGCAGCACCACAATTCCGCAATCAAAAGGAAGAGCTTTAATTAATGTTAAATTCAACCTTTCGGTAAGTTCCTTAAAAATAGATAAGCCCTTTCCTATCGCAGCCTGATTGACAAACAAATGATACTCATCTATCAATCCTTGTTTAACAAGCGCCGAAGCAAATGAAACACCACCGTAAGCAATGATATCTTTTCCCTTTTGATTTTTAAGCTTAATAACCTCATCAGCCATGTTACCTTTTGCCAAAAGCGTATTTTCCCATTCAGACTTACCAAGTGTTTTGGTGAAAACCACTTTTTGCGTAGCAGAAAATTTTTCCCCTGCGGCTTGCTCAGGATTACCGCTATCCGCAGCAACCCCAGCCCAATGCGGAATAAATCCTTCGGCAAGTTTCCTGCCTAAAATGATTGTATCCACGGATTCGGTTAATCTGGTTACATATTGTTTGATATCCTCCGTCCACAAAAAGGACACCCAATCCATTTCCCCGTTTTGTCCTGCCACAAACCCGTCAATGGTTGTCTGCATCTGCAATTTTAATCTGCGCGCCATATTTTTACCTCTATAATTAATGTTAATACACCACAAAAGAAACTTCAACAAAAACGCTTAGCGCTTTTCCGGTTAAACAGCTGCTCACCTAGCATCTTTTATGAACTTCATATATCTATCATCTTTAACATAATTCGAATGGGAGGGATTTCCTTCGGCCCGGAATACTTCACCTTTTTTCAAATCAAAAACAGAGGACCATAAAGTATCAAAGTATAATTCTTTTTTGTATTGGCATATAAACCCATAATTTCCAGTCAGTATGTTCCTGGACAGATCGATACCATTATCTGATTCCTGATTCATTAAAGCTTCATAAACTGTTTTGTATCGTTCCGCAGAAAGATATTCCCCATTGCCGGAACTTGCGTCATGTTTCCTCATTTCTTCGGAGATAAAATGATTTACCGATATTATGAATTTTCTGTTGTTTCTATTAATTTCAGGATTCCGGATATGTATTTTCGAGGGATTGCATTCAGCTACTACCATTTTCCCGGTTGTGTCTGCCAGCAATATATTGCAGCTGGATGCTATGGGGATTTCATGTAAAGCCCTTACTCCTTCCTCGGTGTTTTTACACTTTTCCAGCAGATACCGGACAATAAAAACAGAATTAAATCCCGGTCTTATTTCTTCTAATTTTGGCATCACAAATGTCATGGCAGCGGTTAACCCAAAATTATTAATCCCCTCTTCGCCATTTATAAAAGAAGATGTATTCAGGATAAAATTATTTCCGCTTTCCGGTTTATATAAAATACTCTTACTTGCCTTTTTTAAAAACGGCGGCAGGTCATTATTCCTGCCATAAAAGATTTCTCCATTTTGTTCAAAACTAAATACGGTACAACCCCTCACTTCTATATTTTGCTCTGCATCCAGGTTATACATACAACATCCCATACACATCATCCATGCTGTAAAGATTTCATTATCAACCCCAAGAGCATCTGTTATCCCCTTAATCTCATCTACCGCTTCAGGGAAATATTGCCTCAGCAAAATACCGCTTTTTTTACCATGGTCAAGCTGGAAACCATCGAGTTCAATAGGAAATGTATAATTGGATTTTTTTATTATGTTTCCAAACTTTAATCCCATGTCATAATGTTTTCCTGAAAATCTAGGATGGTACATTTTCTCCCCCTTGATTTTCAATTATGGGAGTATAAAAATTAATGTCAACAATGAATCTTATGAATAAAAATATTTTTTGATATTTGGACAATACTTTGTTTAACAGCGGGACAATCAATCCCCGGCACACAAAAATCTTATCCTGTTGAATATACCTTCCTATTGACTCGCCGGCGGTTTTAATACACCCTCTTTAGGGCGATTCTTTGAAGCAACAAAGAAATTGTTTTGCATGTATGAAACCCGCATATAGTCCTTACCTTACAGAACCAACATACACGCTACTTGCGGCGGGGTTATTGATTAAGTTTTCCAGAATATTTAGGATTGTTCCTGTATAAGATTTACAATAGATACAGCTGACAAGGAATTATATATGCTCTCCGGTGTTTTAATTTTAGGAAATCCAATCCTGCGGGAAACATGTGAAACAGTACACGGCTTTCAAAATGAAGAAATAATTCAAAATATCATGGATCTGAAACAAGCCTTAAATGATTTTCGTAAAGAGCATGGATTTGGCAGGGGAATTGCCGCCATTCAAATAGGAATCAAAAGGCGTATCATAGCATTAAATCTTGGAAAAGAAACATCCGTGATTATCAATCCCAATATTGTTTGGCGCAGCCAAGAGTCTTTTACATTATGGGATGATTGCATGTCATTTCCTGATTTAGTAGTAAAAGTAAAAAGAAGCAGCAGTATATCCGTCGAATATCAGGACGATCAGGGAATCCGGCATGTTATGGAAAAACTTGGAAGGGCGGAATCAGAATTATTGCAGCATGAAATTGATCATCTGGATGGAATTCTTGCAATAGACCGGGCAATGGATTTTAAGGATATAATCTATAAATCCGAATATAACAAACATCATAAGTTTTATAACGATCAGGTTGACTGCAGCATTATTCCGACGGCAGACTGAATACCGAACACAGGCTTATAGGGAATCCGCATCTATATTATTTCTCCCAAAGAACAAAAGAAGCATTTCCCGTACAGCAAGCGGATTTTATCATGTTTTCAAAATTAAACCCTTCATATTTTGATACAATACCGTAAACCCTATCCCATCCTGATGATCCCTGAGGAATGGAACAGCCTTTCTCTTTGCCCATTAATAAAAGCCAGATATCCGGCAGGAATGGTCCTTCATCCGTATTCACAATGACTATTTTTTCTATCTTATCCCAATCAATTTGCTCTGTTGGTCTTTCAGGATGGGTTACCGTAACAGATTTTTCAGTAATTTCAACTTCATAATAATCTTCGGGCTGTTTTTTACCCATCCTTTTACCTCTCTGCTTTTCATTATCTGTACTGAATTGGGATAAACGGCTGTTTACTTTAAGGATTCCATTAAATTATAAAAACTTTTCGAATCTCTGATAGTATACAATTGAAACCACGCTTCTATTGTATCATCCTTCATTACCCCAATCTTTTTAAAAACCTCACAAGAGAATTCCAGCGGCGCAAGACCGGAAGCGGTTATCAAATTTCCATCGGTCACTGCCGGTTTATTTATATAATGATCGCTTCCTGTATAACCAGGGCAAATCATTTTAAGAAGATCCTTATCATTACTGGTATGGGTTCTATTATCTAACAAGCCCCACTGGGTCAAAGCAAATGTAGCTCCGCAGATTGCGGCAATAGCAACATTCTGATCAATTATCTTTGATACAATTTCCAAAATCTTTTTATTTCTTTCATCCATCCAGGTGTCTGCTCCGGGCAGGATCAGCAGGTCCCCTTCCTGGAATTCAATATCCATAATATCCTTATCCGGCACAATAACCATTCCGCCCATGGTTGTGATTGGTTCCAGGGTATTTCCGATTTTCAGAAAATTCAATGTTCTGTTTTTCGCAAAATACCTTTTGCTGGTTAATTCTGCGGTTATGAATCCGATTTCCCAATCGGCCAATGTATCCAATACATACAGATAACAATTCCCGCATTTTGATTCATCAGTCATTTTCATACTCCTTCCTGTAACAAAAATAATAAAATTAGATCCCACCGGATGTAAATTCTTTTACAGGTCTAATTCGCCATGGCTAAAAAAAGAAACATGTCCTTTTATATAAACCTCCCGGGAGGTCATCCAGCATTCTATTTCACTGGGTCTGTTTACATATTTACCCTGGGATAAAACTATTTTTTCGTGTTGTTCTTTTACTTTATACTTGATTAAATAGGCACACAAGGGACCGGCGGCGCTGCCGGTTGCCACATCTTCCACCAATCCAAAATTGTCCCATGTCCGGCACTCAAGGTTTTTTGTATCAAATACATATACAAATTTAGCATTAAACTTATGCAATAGTTGTTCAAAATGAGAATGGGTAATTTTGCACTTTCCGATATTACCGCTCAAGGGTATTAACAAATACGGAAGTCCCGTGGAAACAACTTCCAGAGGAAAATTGGCATCCATATCGTTCAATGACAAATTAAGCGAGTCGGCAATTTCGGCATAACAATTTACAGGAATAGTGTTTATGAAATCCGGGACACCCTGATTCATTGTAACAGAAAAGGTATTTCCGATTTTTTCTGATTCGACGGTGATATTCCTTTCCTTTATTTTGATAACTGTATTTTTTATTTTATCATCAGGATAAAAAGTCCTGTGTATCACCGCACCGGCTCCCAATACCGGATGGCCGGCGAATTCCAATTCTTCTTCAACGGTGAAAATACGGACAGGGTATGCTTCGTTTTCCCTGGCATATATAAAAGCAGTTTCAAATTGTTTAAACTCTTTTGTAATGTCTCCAAGAATTTGATCGTCGATTTCTTTATCCGGAAAAACCACCGTTAATCCGTTTCCGCTTAATGGCTTTGAGGAAAAAACATCCACATGACAGTATTTCATCTTTTCATCCTATGATTCAATTTTATCAAACATTATTTAAAAAAAACTTCATATCGTCCTGCGGTGTAACACAACCTAACCCATTCACGATTAATTTCGCCTTAGCTGTACATAATATGTCATATCAATTATTTTTTGTTCTTCACCTTCTGTATAATTTACACTTAAACTATAGGTTTTGTCTAAATCAATAATCATAAAATCCTGTACAAAACGGCCGCCAAAACGGGTCCATCCAAAAATTTCCTTAAGTGATTTAAGATCCGGGGCTATTTTAACATCATACAACAGCGGCAAAGTATATAATCTGAATGATTTAGTTTTCTCAGGTTCAGAAGATAAATCCAGCTCACCGATTTTAAGCTTTTCATTAATATCCTTAATAAATTCACTTAGGCGCAAATAGGAATTGTCCCGCATCTTTTTATACAATTCATCGTATAAGGTATAATCATATTTTTCGATTGTATTTTTGGAATTATATTCATCAAGTATAAGATAATGAGCTAACCCTGTTTCATCAATACTTATTATCTTATAATCCTCTTCACCCGACACAGGAGCATAACGAAAGTATATTGGAAATAATGCAACATAATATGCATTTATCCAGCAATTCATTGTATCTGATATCTTATACCAATAATCAAAGACGCCATCCTTCATTGTTTTTGTTCCGCTTTTTTCGTATATATTAATAATCTTATTTTTATAAAGGATCTCTGCAATACCATTCTGTTCAACAACCACCTCGTCAATGCATGTACCGATAACTTTCCCGGTTATTGACGGAGCATTTCTAATCCGCAGATTATCCGTAAATATTATTCCTCTTTCGGCAGGAAAACAAAATGCAGAAAGTAACCCGTATATTAAAACAGCATAATATTTTTTCAAGGTTTCTTTCTCCTGTATATTCTTATAATATTCAATAATATTAACAGCAAACATACTAGTTATCAAGATTTATTTTAAAATCATACTCAGGCGGTTCATTTATGGTCATTGTGATTAGTCTTACTTTACCCGATAACTCTAGAGCCTCTGGCCCAATGTAAAATGAATGATATTTCTTAAATCCCTTGATAAACCCTTTCGCAAAGGATTTATACAGATCATTTGAAATTTCATTATCATGGATTGTCGCAATTCTGCCATGAATCAGATAATCCGGTCCATACAATCCTCCTGGCCAAAACACAATTGAATTATGATTGACCTTTTGATCAACATAATATTTTTTTCCCAGTAGTTGTCTAACCTCACGCAAAACGACTTCCACATCAGAATCTACTATTAAAAAACTACTGTCGTTATGATCGCCGGAAGCTGAAATACCCAGATTCCTTAAATCATCAACACTATTATGAACCGGATAATTTTTTGAACTGTACATACCGCATTCAACATACTTAATTGGGTGCTTCTGTTCAAAAGGCTTTAATATTCTATGTAAATCATTTTTTGTAGCAAAGAAACAAATGCCCCTTTCAGACATGGTTATCACCTGACATTCCGGCTGTATATGCTGCTTTTACAAAATAATATTTCCTTCCAAATATTGTTATTACTATTGCGGCTGTCAACCATACAAGGTTATTTATCATATTCAGAGAATCGTTATTACCAAAAAATTTTGCCCCGATATTTATTGATATATGAAATAATGCTGAAATTATTAAGCTGTGGTGTGTGTTTTTTTGCAAAAACACAATTATTACTGATACGGAAATTGTAAACACCAAAAATCCCAACATAAATATTAGTCCATTTGAATAATATGAAACATGCCATAAACCCCAAATCAGGCCAACAATCAACGAAGAAATAAACACTGGATATTTTTGTTCCAATGCCGGTTGTAAAAAACTTCTCCAACCAATTTCTTCCGTAATGCATCCAATGATCAAACCAATGATACCAACAATTATTATTTGAAATAAATTGCCCGGTATTTTTGTTTGAATTCCAATAAACGAACCGATGATGCATGTTATTGTAAATATTGTTAACGGAAATAATACTGCGATAAATGTTTTTACCAATACATATTTATTAAATTTGATTATTATTGGTTTATACATATCCCTGAACAGCAATATGGTAAGAAGATATGCCAGGGTTGGGGCAAGCTGAGGCAAAACAATTATCTCAAAATCAATTTTTGCAGCTATTTGAATAATTACCAAAAGACCTGCAAAAAGAAAGGCAAAAACCACAAAAAGAATCAATTTCCTGTTCATTTTTTTATCCCAAAATTTAACTTGCTGTATTTATTTAACACCTGATAATAATTTTTTGTACCAAGATGTCAATTATTTTGGAATACATTCAAATTAATTTTTCAATGTTTCTTCCACCAATTCAACCGAACGTTTCACCAATACGGGGCATAGTTCCTTAAAAATACCGGAATCTCTGGCCATTATTTTTTCTTCTTCTTTGCTAAGGTCATATTTTAATAATTCTTTGCAAATTATTGAGCCGTATTCTTTTTTGAAACTTTCAATATATTGATTTACCAATTCAGAGGTTTTATCTTTTGATTCATTGTCGGATTCCAAATATTTTCCATACTTTAATCCGATAAGCATTATTGCTCCGGATACAGCTCCGCAGATTTCTCCATTATTTGCAACTCCCCCAAGAAAGCCGCAGGAAATTTTCTTTGCAATTTTATCAGATAACCCATATTCCTCACAGTGGGAAGCTAATACTGCCTGTGCACAATTAAACCCTTTATTAAATAAATCAACAGCACCTTCGGCCCTGGTTTCCATAATCATTCCTCCGGAAAATAGTATTTCTACTTTTACATTTTATCTATAATATTATCAAGATATACCAAAATAAAACGAGAGTTATGTGCAATGGAGGCTTTAAGACTATATGAAAAACGGCTTAAAAATTGTGAAAAATATTATCATATTATGACATGCTGTTATCATATATAATATTATAATATATATTTCGTATTGGATTGTAAAACAAATATCTATATGTCTCATCACAATACATAACACTTTACCGTTTGGGGGGCCACATGATCTCCAAAAACCCCAGTTGAGCTGCACCCTTCACGAGGTTTTCTTTCTCGCATTTTTGCGAAGTAATCCTTATAAGCAACAAGCATTTAGATGTTAAACAGGATTATCATACATCTCCATCAATTTTACTCATATCTGTTTGTTGGTGCGTTAATTCAAGGATTAATTTATTTTCTATAAGTGAAAATTTGATATCCGTATACCCGCCACCCTTTTCTGCTGAATTTGTATAAAAGGGTGCTGAAAAATTTTCATTGATAATAACATTTCTGGAATCCGGATTAATGTTTATCCTGGAAATTGGCGGATAATTATATTCAAATAAATAATCTTCTTCATTAATTTGTGTAAGCCTGAACAGAGTATTATTATCAATCATATAGTTTTCAACCCGATTCATGTCTTTTGTCAAATTGACAAGAACAGATTCAAAGATAAACCTTCCTTTATCGTTTGGATCTTCTTTTAATATCATTTTAAAATCTAAATATTCTGTTATACCATCCTTATTTGTATCAATCAAATATCCACCAAAAACCCAGCCTGAATATTCTCCGTATTGAACAAAATACCATCTATCATTAATATTATCGATTGTTTCATTTTTTAAGTCTTTTGCTATTAAATAAACAACAGCATTATGGGGAATTACCATTATTTTTTCAGAATTAAGACCTGGTTCTTTTTTAAGGTTCAATCCTTCCGGAAAATTTACTAATTTCTCCCCCCAGATATTATTTGGAATATTTGTTTCACCGGTTTCGTCAATGGTTATTTTTTCTTCTGTAATATTATTATCCGAACTGCCGGCAATTTCATTATCATTTATATTTTTTGAACAGGAGATTAGTAATAATATAGACAGATAAATCAAATATTTCTTTGCCATGTTATCTCCCTTTTACGGAACGCAGGATTATCAACCCCTGTTTTTTCAGCAATCAATAAAAAGACTATATGTAAGATAAAATACAAGTCTCTAAGAGAAAATCTATTTTTCTAAAATGCTATAATTTTATTTATAAATTCACGGGCACTGCGTAAATTCATATCTTCATTTAAATATTTTACATTTTCAAGAACTTCATTAACCCATTTTGGACCATGATTTGTCGCAGGCCTATAAAAACTTTCTAATTCTCCAACAGGTACTATAAATAGACCATTTGTACAACATATGTTTTCGATTCTTTCAAAAGAAGTAAATGACTCTCCTTTGAAAAAATCCTTTCCAACCTCCTTGATTTTTGACCATGCTGTTGACATTTTTACTACTTTTGATATTTCATCTGCAATTTCTTTTGACAAATTCATTTCTGAATTGGAAGTCTCAGAAAGCAACTTTTCAATTTTAGATTTAACTTCATCTTTATTTAACTGAGGCCGCTGCGTTTTTACATAACTATCCAGGATGTTCCAATCTCTCTCTATTGAAGAAAAGTCAAACCTCAAAGAAGTAATAATGTCTTTTAAAACTTCTTTGTCATTCAATACATCAATATCAGCAATTACAGCAACCCTCA
Source organism: Treponemataceae bacterium (assembly GCA_031549725.1). Taxonomy (GTDB): domain Bacteria; phylum Spirochaetota; class Spirochaetia; order Treponematales; family Breznakiellaceae; genus UBA937. Next base: position 40,937 of record JAVBPH010000003.1, on the reverse strand, counting down.
CATTTAATGACCGCAAAGCATTAATAACTGTTTTTAATCGTTGCTTGCCACCACAATGGGTAAATAATACGTCTTGGCTAATGTCATTTTTCTCATCATACATTGAATTCATAATTGCCTGATAAAATCTGCAGTCCGAGTCGCTTTCACAAATAACAACTTTTGAATGGAATAAACCACTAAGGATATTTGAATAACGCAATATAGGATCTTTCCAAACCCGTTTAATATCCTCATTTTTTAATAGACTTATATGATTAATGTTTTCAGATCTATTTATTCGAATTATTTTTACATTTTTATTATCCGCATCAAGCAAACCTTTTAGAAAATCTTCACTATGGGTTGAAATAAACAATTGCCGGGTATTGGGTGTGTTTTTTGCCAGCATTTTCCCTAAAAGCCGCGCTTGCGGAGGATGCAAAAAAGCCTCTGGTTCATCAATCAGGGTTATAGTATGTTTTGCTGTAAAAGCATCAAGAAGAATACTTACATAACTGCGCATACCATCGCCTTGCTCTTGTAAGGTTGGCAAAGAAACCAATCTTTCTCTGTATGATCTTGAGACTCGATCTTCTTTTTCTTTATCAATAGGAGGCGCTTCACCAACAAAAAGTGGTATTTTATCTCCAGCACCTCTATCTACTATCAAATCAACACCAAATGCTTGACGAAAATATTTTGATAGTTCTTTTTCTTTTTCATCGTCAATAAATAATTCTTGAATTGGATGTGTTGGCATAGATTTTAAGGAATCAAATGAGGATTGAGCATTGGAAGAAGTAAGCCGTTGTTCTGTGCTCAAAAAATTTATAAATATTGAATGAAACCCAACTACAAACTGCTGGTTATTCCATAAGCGCTCTATCGAATCCCTGGTTTGATAAGTGTTTTGTCCAACCCAATAATAACCATTAGAATTAACGATAGCAGTATTGAAATATTCTTTTATACTTCCCAAAAAAAGTCCTTCAAGGTGATTAATTACTTTAACCATTTTTTTGTCATTATTTAAAAAATACTGTAAAACATCTCTTAAAATTTGACTTTTTCCAGAATTATTTGCTCCGGTAAAAATTACAATATCAGAATTGCCAAAATCAAATTTCTGTCCATCATTAAAAGACAAACTCTTTACAAATACTTTAAGGCTCTGATCTTCAACTCCTTCAAGCTGGTCTTCCATATTTTCTCCATATATAAATTTGAAAAAATACTATTAGCTCTGAGCATTAAAGCTATATGCTATTTTTATTTTCCTAAATTATCTAATTTATTTCTACTCAGTTTTTATAAGGACTATTCTTTGTCCACCTCAACTAACTACTACAAAATACCTATCCCAAAAAATCCTTAAACCGCCGGGTTACTTCAAAGGGTTTCGTTTTAGGACGGCCCAAAGTTTCGGGAGCTCCTACGGCAATGGGAACATATACAAAAGCGAGCCCTCCGGTCCGGTCCCAGTCATGGATAATTTTTTCAAGTTCATCGGGAGTTTCCGCCGTAAAAGTCCCGGGATATCCGAAGGCTTCCGCCAGCATCGGGTAATTTATGCCAGGGGAAACTGTAAACTGGCCGCCGGTGGATTCATGGGCCTGGTTATCCATGAGTATATGAAGCATGGCTTTCGGTTTGTACCAAGCGTTCACGCCCAGAGATCCGGCCCGCATGAGCAGAGAGCCGTCACCGTCCAGGACAATCACTTTCCTGTCCGGCCTGGTCAGGGACAACCCAAGTCCCAGGGATGACACACAGCCCAGGGAACCCACCAGATACAGGTTATTCGGATCATCCCCAATTTCATAAAGTTCCCGGCCGGTAAACCCTGTGGTGGCCAGGAAAAGGGAACTCCGGTCTGCGGCAAGCTTTACACTTCTAAGCATCTCGCCTCTTGATGCCAGACCTTCGCGTTTGGCCGGCTTATGGTTTTCCTTGAGGGAAACCTTGGAAAAAATTCCCTTCCGGACTATAAAAAAGAAGGGCTTCCCGGCATCCGTAATTTCCACGGCCCTGGAAAGCTGCTGCCCGGCTTCTGTTTCATCCTCGGAAAGAACCGCATAATCAATCCGCATGGCTTCCAGCATTTTCCCGGTGATAACACCCATCAGTTCATGCTGGGGCTCATCGGCCAAACCGGGCTCGCCCCGGAGGGATACGAAACCCAGGACCGGAATATGAAAAATTGCATTCAGTGATGTTAGAGGCGACACCGCATTTCCCAAGCCGGAATTCTGCATAAGCACCACCGTCTTGCGCCCTCCCAGCCAGGCTCCGGCGCAGATTGCCACCGCATCGCCCTCATTAGCGGCCATCACATACTCACATTCGTTGATTGAATAATTAATCAGGTCCTTTAAGAAAGAACAGGGAACTCCGCTGTAAAAATCAAATCCTGAATTTTTCAGTTTTTCTCCAAACCGCTGGGTATCTATCATCGTATTACTCCTTACTTAGTTCCGGGGATCAATTCCAGGACCTGTTTAATTGGCATGCACAGCTCGTCCGCTTCCAGGGAACGCTCCTTTTCCAGGATCAGTTCTGCGGTTTTGTACATGGCCGGATAGGAAGAACGGAGCATGTGATTGGCGTAGATAACAATATTCGCCCCCCAGGAGGCCAGCTCCTTTTCAGTAAACTGATTATAGGTTGTCGGAACCAGCACAATGGGAATTCTGGCATATTCCTTCCTGAACCGCTGGCAGAATTCCCGGATATCCTCACCGGATTTTTCCTTGCTGTGGATCATAACACCGTCCGCCCCGGACTGCACATAGGCCTTGGCCCGGCTAAGCGCGTCATCCACGGATTTACCGGCGATCAGGCTTTCCAGTCTGGCGATAATCATAAACTCCTTGGTAACCTGGGCTTTTTTTCCGGCCTGGATTTTTTCACAGAATTCCTCCACCGGGGCAAGCTGCTGTTCCACCTCGGTACCGAAAAGGGAATTTTTCTTTAATCCTGTTTTATCTTCTATAATAACAGCGGATATCCCGTTCCTTTCCAGGGTTCTGACGGTAAACACAAAATGTTCCGAAATACCGCCGGTGTCGCCGTCATAAATAATCGGCTTGGTGGTACATTCCAGGATCTGGGTCAGGTCCTGAAGCCGGGTGGTAATGTCCACCGCTTCAATATCCGGCTTCCCCTTGCTGGTTGAATCCGTCAGACTGGAAGACCACATGCCGTCATACCGGTGTATTCCATCTTCCTTGGATATTTCCAGCTTTTCCACAATAAGTCCGGAAAGTCCCGAATGGGCTTCCATGATCCTGACCACGGGTTTTGCTTCGATAAGCCGCCGGAGGGTCTTGAGCCGGATGTCCGGGGTGGTTCCGATGGCTGCCAATGAATCATTAAGGCTGGAGGAATTAATCCCCTGGGTGTAGGGAATTTCAATAACCCCACCGCCCCATTCTTTCATCACCCGGTATACGTCTTCCCGGACCTTGCTGAGGATACCCGTCTTCCAGTCATCCCCGTGAATAATATAATCGGGTTTGTATTTTATTAGATTCGGGACATAACTCCACTCTTCCTGGGGAACGACCCGGGTGACCCCCTTGAGACTTTCCGCCACCTGTTTCCGCTGTTCATAAGAAAGGTAGGGCAGCCGTTTATAGGGCGCTATAGCGGAGTCGGTCAAAAGCCCCACCAGCACTTCCCCATGAAGCGATGCCTGATGAACAATATTTACAATACCAGGATGAATAATATCCGCGGTCATACCCAGATATACGGTCTTCATAACGGGATCTCCTTATTATCAATAATAACTTATAGAAGTAGAATAAACAGAAAAAAGCAGGAAGTCCATGGCCGGATAACAAATTACATGAAAAATCTTTGTTTAGGACTTTGAAAAGAAGGGGACCTATTTTTTCTTTATCACCATTACCGTACTGGTAACCTCACTGCTCAGTGCCTCATATTCCTTTTTTTGTCCATCCATATATTCCAAAAAAAGATGTTTTTCCCCGGGGAATTTTTCAATCAGTTCCCGGCATCTTCTATTGATATTATCCATATCCGTATTGTACTGGTCTTCCATATTCACCGAATCATCATTAACAATTTCATCGGCCACGTCCATTCCCGCATCATGGATTTGTTTTAATAATTCACTTTTATGAAATACCCCGGGATATGCTGCGGGTCCGCGGCTGTCTTCAGTATAAGCATCATCTACGATGATTATTCCGCCGGGAGCAAGATGATTTGATATCCGGGAAAGGGCGTTAAAATAATCACCAAAAATCGGACCGGTGGCGCCTAATACTATGACATCATACTGTCCAAGGGTTTCAATCTCTGTTCTGACATCGCCAGTCTTGAATGAACACAGGTTTTCCACCTGATATTCCTTTGCCTTCTGTTTTGCAGAATCAATAAAATCCCGTATCCCGTCTATTCCAAGACACCGGCACTTCAGCCCGGATGCGATTTTTACGGACACCGCGCCTTTCCCGCAGCCCAGATCCAGTACCCGGATATTCTGATAATCATTTTTATGTTTTTTGATTAAACTGATAACGATTTCCGGAGAAGCTCCCAGCTCCCAAAAATCCTGCAATATATATGGAAGAAATTCGATGATCCCATGGTTTAAGCGGTCCATCGATACGGCGATACTTTCTTCAAGGGTTCCCATGGTTTGCTCCTTTATTCGCAGGCGGGGTTGTTGATTGCATTTGATTAAAACAATACTCCATCCTGGTCTTATATATCGTTTTTATATACTTCCCACATAAGGATTGATGCGGCGCAGGATACATTTAAGGAATTCACATTCCCGGTCATGGGAATTCTTATTATGGTATCGCACAATTCCTTTAACCTGAGGCTCATCCCTTTGGCTTCGTTTCCCAGGATAAGCATAACAGGACGTTTTATGGTTTCATCCTTCAAGGAAACAGTTCCGGTGGAATCGGTGCCGATTATCTGCAGGTTGTTTTTGGTTTTTTGTATCTTTATAAATTCTTCAAATATTTCCATCGATTCAATATAAACCGTTTTGGTAAAAAATATACTTCCCAAACTTGCCCGGATTACCTTTGGCTCATACACATCTATCCCATGTCCAACAATAAAAAGAGCGTCCGCATTAAATGCATTGGCCGAACGGATAATTGAACCCAAATTTCCAAAATCACCTGGTCTGTCGCAGGCTATAATAAAAGGATTTTCCGCGTCCACATTCGATAAATCATACTTTCTGATTTTTGCGGTAATTAATAATTCCGAAGGATCGGTTCTGTCGCAGAGGCTGCGGTACAAATCATCGGACATGTCGATAACCGCTGCATTGCCATACTGTTTGATTATATTTTTTGCCCAATCGGAAATATGCCGGCCATTACTGATTATTATCCGGGTAATTTCCATATTTGATTTTATTGCCTGTTTAATGCATTCAATACCTTCAACAAATACTTCCTGTAATTTATTCCGTTTAACCCGGTTTAACTTAAGGGCCTGGATAATCTGGTATTCCGCATTTTCAGTATGTACGGCAATCCTGTTCATGATGGTAATAATGTACAATTTTTTTGCCTGGTTGTACACATACGGAAAATTGACGCGGGCAATCAGTGTATCGGTACGTATCCTGTTTGCTCGACCAGATACTGCCCCTGTTCCGATTCCATCCACCGGATAAAATCCTTAACATTGTCCGGTTCATCGCCCCTTGTAATCGCATAAAAGCAGCCTGAAAACGGGTATGCATCGTTTTGAATTGTTGCTTTTGAGGGAGACACGCCATCAATTGCCAGAAGTTTTATCTGGTTATTTCTGACCAGTTCTGCAGTAAAGAATAAAAAGGAATAACCTATGGCATTGCTGTAATTTTTATATACGGCGACCTGTTCAACCATTCCTCCCATTCCCGAGACTACATGATCCTTCAGCGGCGGCATAATTCCGGTTTCACCCATGATCGATTCAAGCATAGTCTGGCTTCCGCTGTTTTGTGGCCTTTGGTAAGCAACGATTGGCTCATCGATTCCGGATATTGATTTCCAATTGGCAATATTTCCTGAATATATATCCCGTATATTCTCGGATGAAACATTATCAACCGGATTATTTTTATTTACAAAAAATACAAAGGCATCCTTCCCTATGGGGGTTAAATGAAAGATGATACCCTTCTCCGCAGCCATGGCTATTTGCTCTTTTGATGGTTCAGCGCAGAAGATAATATCCACATAGCCTTCAATAAGGTTCGTATATGCCCGGGCTGTTTTTGAACACCGGACCAGGCTGTCGGTTCCGTAATCGTAACCTCCCCGGGGATATACCGCTGTTACAAATGACGCATATACCGGATACAGGGCGGTTGATCCGTCCAGCCTGGGAAGGCTGCTGCTCAATGTAAAATTGGATTTCTCATTCAGCTGCACTGCCTTGGAATTGTCCTTGAAAGGAATATATTCATAGATGTACACGTCATTCAGTACTTTTTCCGGCTCATCATTGTTTTGAGAAACAGTTAATACAGCAAAAAACAATACGATTATAAGAAAGCTAAAGGAAATCCGTTTCATTTTATTCTCCTAAAAATAATATCTAAGACCATCCATGAATACCCGGACATATTCCCTTGCCTCGGGAGAGTCGTTGACGTAGTAGATCTCAAAAACAAAGTATTCGTAAATATCGGCAGCACGTTCATCTACCGATGACAGGGGCGGAAGCTTGAAATAATGGTGAATTGCTTTTTCATCCTGCAGTGTGGAAGTAATCATGTTCGTATTCAATTTATTTACTATGGATTTTACGGATTCGTTTCCCAAGGCCCTTAATGCATCCCCGAATTCATAATCCAATGTAGTCCAGACCCAATTTTTTTGTGCATAAAATAGTATCCCATATGCATCATTGGTTTGATCCAAATATGGAGAAAATATTCTGGCCCTTATTACTGTATCATTTTGTAATAGTATGACAAATTCATGTACATCCACATCATTATTAAGGTAACGTCTCGAAATATGTTTGTACTCAATTATTTCTGAACCAGGCACATAGGGGTATAAAATGGAGCTATTAATAATAATATCACCATTAGCCTTTATTTTGGTATAATAATTCTTCAATAGGTCAAGAATAAAGTCTTCGCTTTGCAAATTTTGTTTAAACCTGTAAGATTTATCTCCAAAATGATCGTCCCCCATCATAGAGGGTTCAATCAAATCATGATTGATATTCTCTGCAAACGTTGAATCGCTAAGGGATTCTGCAGGAGTATCTTCCTTTGCAGGAGCACATGACGTCAGCAACACGATAATCATAGGCCATAAAATTTTTTTCATTCTGTACCCCTTAAATAATAACCGATTTTATGATACCCAATATACCAGCTTATCCGGCTACCGCATACTTTGTGTTCATGCCGCTTTCCCATCATCCATCTTCTCCCCGTACCATCTCCCGGACTGACCTGACATATTCCGACGGGGATACGAGCCGCATTTTTTTATACAACCGGGAAAAATAAAGCGGATCATCGTATCCTACCCTCGAAGCTGCTTCCCGGATTGATATGTCCGGATCAGCGTTAACGATACTCTCAAAACGCCGGATCCGCTTGATAATGCTCAGCTGTGAAAAACTCAGGCCCAGCTGTTTTTTTACGGAATGGGAAATGGTGGAACGGCTCCGGTTCATGGCGGCCGCCACTGCATTCAGGTCCGGGGGTTCGGAGATATGTTCCTCCAGCCAGTTCACCACGCTTTCCGCCAGGCCGGGTCTGCGGACGGTTACATATTCCCGGGTAACCACATAGGTTATCAGCATGGAAAAAAGTTTCAGCATATTATCCAGGGCTGGTTTATCAAAATAGGGTTGAGCCAGAAAGGCTTCCCGGAGCTGCTCCAGGTCCAGCCCGGCTTTTTTCCAGGCTTGTTTGGTTTCTTCAGGCAGGGCCTTGCTGGTCCTGAACTGTCCGAGCATCCCGTAGCCAATCAGGCTGTCGTTAAGTTTAATGGGGATAACACTTTCGGACAGTCCAGCATAACAGTGATATACAATCAGATTGCCTCTGCGGCTGCATTTTTCACACATCAATTTGTCCTGTCCAAGGCAACGGTGCCGGAAACGGAGTTTTTTCTGGATCAGCCTGCAGAAATTGGAACCCGGATTCTGGAGCCCCACCACCAGTTCTTCCATCTCTGCGGAAAAAACCGTAATTTTCACATTAAAGCAATAGGCAAAACTGTCTATGAGTTCCTGGACCTGTTCATTGAAAAAAATATCTATTTTCTTTGCCATACGCCTGCCTTGGGGGTGAACCGCCGGATGTACAAAATGGGACCTTGGATAGTCCTCTACTCCGGCCAGACAAAAACATCCCGGAATTCAATTATACCACGAATTGCACAAAAGTCCATGTCGTTTACATCATTTGCCATGGTCCTATTTTTTATATACACTCATTATAGAAGAAGCTGTTGGAAAATAGTTTCTAAAATCATATGAAAAGGTGAATATATGAAAGGACCTATTTTAGTTGTACTAGCCGCGGGAATGGGCAGCCGTTATGGCGGGCTGAAGCAGATGGACAAGCTGGGGAAAAACGGCGAAGTCCTGCTGGATTATTCCGTCTTTGATGCTCTCCGTTCGGGGTTTAAAAAGGTGGTATTTATAATCCGGAAGGATATTGAACAGGATTTCCGGGAACTGGTTTTGGCCAGGATGGGGAATCAGGTTTCCTGGGATCTGGCATTCCAGGAACTGGATAAACTCATTCCCCCTGATATCCGGGCCAATGCCCAAAAGATCCAGCGGACTAAACCCTGGGGAACCACCCACGCGCTGCTCTGTGCAAAGGAAGTGATAGACGCTCCCTTCGCCATCATCAATGCGGATGATTACTATGGAAAGGAATCCTTTGAAGTTATAGGGAGATATCTTTCCGGGCAGAATATCGCCGAAGGAGCTATTGTTCCTTACCGGCTGGACCGGACCTTAAGTCCCCAGGGAACCGTAACCCGGGGTGTATGTACCGTGGAAAACAGCTATCTGACTTCGGTGGATGAACTTCAATCCATCCAGCGGGAATCCGGCGGAATTTTCAATACCAATACGGACGGGAGTAAACGGGCCCTTCCGGATGATACCCCGGTATCCATGAATTTCTGGGGCTTCCCCGCATCAATTTTTCCTGATGTGCAGCGGTATTTTGATGAATTCCTCAGTACCCAGGGAATGATGCCCAAAAGTGAATGTTATCTGCCCATGGCGGCGGACTGGCTTATAAAGAATAACCTGCTCAAAATCAGGTCACTCGAGGCCAATGCGGAGTGGTTCGGTGTAACCTATAAGGAAGACAAAGAATCCGCGGTAAAGCGGATTGCCGAACTCACTTCCCAGGGCCTTTATCCGGAAAAACTTTGGAGTTAGCATGACAGAGGACCGGCTGCCCCTTTTGTACAGTATCCTTGATCAGTTTTCGATATATGGGGATTTTGAAACCGCAGCACCCTTCGGGACAGGGCACATTAATTCAACATTCATGTCCCGGTGGAACCAGTCCGGAACCAGGATAAGGTATCTGCACCAGCGGATCAATGAAAATGTATTCATACATCCTGACCATGTTATGGACAACATCGAACGGGTTACAACCCATATTATTGCAAAACTGAAGGAGCTGAAAGTCCCGGAGGTAAGCCGCCGTACCCTGACGGTGGTTCCATCCCTGGACGGCAAGCCCTATGTCCGGGATATTGAAGGAGGATGGTGGCGGACCTATCTGTTTATAGAAGGAACCCACACACTGGAACTGGCCCGGTCCCCCAAGGAAGCTGCTTTTCTTGGGGAAACCATCGGAAGGTTCCAAAAACAACTGGCGGACCTGCCCGCCCCAAGACTTTATGAAACTATCGCCAATTTCCACAATATGGAATGGCGGTACCAGCGGTTTTATGAAGCCCTCTCAAAGGATCCTCTCAAACGCGTTGGGGATGTTCAGGAAGAAATCACCTTCATGAAGGATAACGAGGAAAGGGGAGCCGTGCTTATCAGGGCTCTCCGGTCCGGATTCATTCCTGAACGGATCTGCCACAACGACACCAAGATGAATAATATCCTCATTGACGATTCCAGTGATGAAGGACTTTGCGTAGGTGACCTGGATACGGTCATGCCCGGGACAAGCCTCTTTGATGTGGGCGACCTTATCCGGACCGTAACCACCCGGGCCGAGGAAGATGAAACCGATCTTTTCAAGGTTGAGTTTGACCTGAATTACCTCAAGGCCCTTCTGGATGGTTACCTTTCCGAGGCATCGGAATTCCTGACCAGCAGCGAAAAGGACCTTCTCCTGGAAAGCGGCCGGTGTATCACCCAAATTATGGGAATCCGTTTTTTAACTGATTATCTTGAAGGCGACCATTATTACCGCATTTCCCGGCCCAGGCATAACCTGGACCGGTGCAGGAATCAAATTGCCCTGATGAAATCCATGGATTCAAAATGGGACAGCGCCTCGGATATTACGGCAAATTTATTTGTGCGTCACGGAAAGAATTAATCTTTCTGAAATTATAACGGAGGATGAAAACATGAAGAAACGTTTTTTTATTCCAGGCTTACTCATTATTTTTTTAATGCTAATGGTAACAGCCTGCGGCGGTTCATCATCGGACAACAGTGAAAAGGTCAATCTGGTGTACTGGTCCATGTGGAATCAGACCGAACCCCAGGGACAGGTTCTGGAAGAAGCTATCCGCGATTTTGAGAAGCTGAATCCCGGCGTAAAAGTCGAAATTAACTGGAATGGCCGGGAAATCCGGAAAACCCTCCAGCCTGCGCTGGACAATAAACAGGTCATCGACATTTGGGATGAAGACCTGGAACGGGTTGTAAAAACCTGGGGGAATTACGCCCTCAAACTGGATGATTTCCTGACCAAGACCTATCCCACCACCGAAGGCAAATCCTATCAGGATGCGGTCATGGGGTCACTCATCGATCTGGCCCGGTATTATTCAAAGGACGGCGGGGTGTATGCCGTTCCCTATCAGCCTTTTGTATTTGCCTTTATGTATAACAAGGATCATTTTACAAAAGCCGGTATTGCCTCAACTCCCACCACCTGGGATGAACTTACCGCTGCCATGGCAAAACTGAAGGCCGCAGGCCTTGTACCTTTAACAGTGGATGATGCCTACATGGATACCCTGCCCGGGTACTATCTTGCCAGGGCCAAGGGATACAAATGGGTTGAACAGCTGGTAAACGACAAAACCAACGCCATGTGGGACGACCCTGCGGTTATGCAGATGGCATTAGCTTTTGAAGATCTGGCCAAGAAGGGTTATGTTTCAAAAACCGTAGCAGCCAACAAATGGCCCGCAGGACAGCAGGATGTGGCCAACGGCACCGTAACCATGTATCTGAACGGAACATGGCTCCCGAATGAAATTATGGGAAGTACCGGTCCTGACTTTAAATGGGGGACCTTCTCATTCCCCACCGTTCCCAATGGTGTGGATGACGGTACCGCAGCGAACTACGGTTCCCAGGCATTCCAGATCAACAAGGACTGCAAAATCCCGGATGTGGCATTTGCCCTGCTGGCCCACCTGACCACCGGCAAATGGGACAGGGAACTGGCCCAGCGTTCCTTTGGCGTACCGGTAGGCGGAACCACCGACTGGCCCGTGCAGCTGGCGGATGCCAAGGCTGTTTTCGTAAATCTTAAGACCTGTTACCCCTGGGCAGCGGGCGTCCAGGCCAATGCCGACAAGGCACCTGTCGTAACGGAGAATTTTACCAAGCTTATCGGCGGAACCCTGAGTTCCCGGGACTTTGTTTCCGCAATGAAAAAATAAGGGACAGCCCCGGGGTATATCCAGTGTGTTTAAATACATTAGTTTATAATGATAATTAAACCATTCCCCTGAATGGCTGTTACACCGGTCTCCCGGGTCAACCCGGGGACATACCTTGTATTATTGGGAATTTCCGGAAATCCCTGTTTTGGAAGTTCCCAATCAATACATTTCAGATTATTTTTAAGTTAAGGATGGTTGTATCGTGAAAAAGAACAGTACCCTTCCTATGAAGATCATTTTTCTTGGTCCCGCAATACTATGTTATGTTGCGGTGTTCCTTTACCCCACAATCCGCACCGCTGTAATGAGTCTTTTTAAAGTCGACAATATCACCGACGCCATGGCAAAATGGACCTTTGTCGGTTTCAATAATTTTGTTGATCTGACCCAAAGTACCTTATTCATGCGTTCCATGCAGAACATCATGGGAATCTGGTTTTACGGCGGTGTTTTGGTTTTTGTACTGGCCATTTTATTTGCGGTCATACTGACCTCCGGTGTGAAGGGTAAGGCTTTTTTCCGGGCTGTTATTTACCTGCCCAACGTTATTTCTGCGGTAGCCATGGGAACCATGTGGATACAGTATGTGTACAGTCCCAAGTATGGTCTCCTGAAAAATGTTTTTGAATTTTTACATCTCAATAAACTGGCGGAAATTCAATGGACCGCCCCGGAATATGTCTTCCCCGCATTGCTGATCGCCTATTCCTTCGGCATGGTCGGTTATTTCATGCTTATTTTTATGGCGGGCATCGAAAAAATCCCCACGGACTATTACGAAGCCGCCACCATAGAAGGCGCCAACCGGTTCAGGCAATTCCGGAGCATCACCATGCCCCTGATGAAAAACGTAATCAGGACCAATGTGGTTCTCTGGACCATCAGCACCGTGGGCTTTTTTGTCTGGTCCATGATATTTTCCCCCTTAAATCCGGAACCCGGAACGGTAACACCCATGGTGTATATGTACCAGATGATCTTCGGAGCCAATATAGTGGTAACCGAGCGCAACGTCGGCGCAGGAGCTGCAGTAGGGGTTTTGCTCTCCCTGATGGTGGTAATTGTATTTGTTATTTCCACCACCCTTATCAAAGATGACAATCTGGAATTCTGATTCGGAGGCGAACCATGTCCAAAACAAATAAGCCGTCATTTTTAAAAACCACCAGGGCAGCCCTTATTCCGGGGTATCTGGTGGTAATCCTCTGGTGTGTGTTTACGTTTGTATTAATAGGATGGATTATCGGCGCTTCATTTTCCACCACCAAGGATATTTTCGCCGGGGATATGTTTGCATCCGGCCTTCACCCTGAAAATTACAAAAAGGCCCTGATCACCCACAAGGTGGGGGTGTACTTTATCAACTCATTAATCTATACCCTTTCCACCTGTTTCGGGGTTATGCTGGTATCAGCTCCGGCGGCCTATATTCTTGCACGCTACAATTTTAAAGGAAACAAGCTGATCCAGAACACCTTTGTGGCCGCCCTGGGTATCCCCGCAATTATGATCATCATGCCCCTTTTTGCACTTATCACCAGGCTGAACTGGACCAACTCAAGGTTCCTGCTAATACTGCTGTATATTGCCATAAACATGCCATTTACGGTGTTCTTTATGATTGCCTTTTTCCAGAATATCTCATTTTCCTTTGAGGAGGCGGCTGCCATTGACGGCTGCGGACCGATCAAGACATTCTGGATCATCATGCTGCCCTTGGCCCAGCCGGGAATAATCACGGTTACCATATTCAATTTTATAACCGTGTGGAATGAATATTTTATGGCCCTCATATTTGCGAACAAACAAAGCTTAAGGCCGGTAGCGGTAGGACTTTACAGCATGATTCAATCCATGCGTTATACCGGAGACTGGGCAGGTATGTTTGCAGCGGTGGTTATTGTATTCCTCCCCACATTCCTTCTGTACATTTTTCTTTCAGAAAAAATTATCGCCGGTGTCACCAGCGGAGCGATCAAGGGATAAGGATTTTCCAGTACCGGAGTACCGCATTGTTCTGCTCCGGTATATGGAACTGCAGGGACCTCTGGAAATCCGGCCGGATTTTAAGAGATTTTTTATACCAGGACATATAAACCAAAGAACTATCATTGTGGAGAAAATTATGAGCAAGACCGTATTGTACCAGGATACGCTTAAGATCCAGGGAGATCCCGCGGGGGTCGTCACAGGCCAGTTTAAAAAAATGAATAACCCCCAGCCGGTGTTCCGGGACTTCCCCACGGATTTGCCCGTAGCAGCCGGTCCGGATTTCCCCAAATCAAAAATGAAAAACTTCGGCAGGGAAACCGCGCCCCGGATACTTCCCTGGAAAAAACAGGACCGCTACAACCGTGATTTAATTTCCCTTTCCATTCCCATCCTGGTTCTGGAAAATGATTTTCTTAAGGCTGAAATTGTCCCTAGCATGGGGGGCCGGCTTTGGAGCCTTTACGATAAAAAAAATAAAAGGGATATCCTCTATAAAAATCCCATATTCCGTCCGGCGAATCTGGCGATCCGGGAAGCCTGGTTTTCCGGAGGTGTCGAATGGAACATCGGGCGGTTCGGCCACACGGTTCATTCGTGCACCCCGGTATTTTCCGGAACTTTTGATATGCAGGGCTTTCCGGTATTAAGGCTTTGGGAGTTCGAAGCCCAGACCAGACTTTTCTGGCGGATCGAGTTTTATCTTCCCCAGGATGAGGCGGTTCTCTACACATATGTGAAAATTGAAAACCTGGACAATGAAAACAAGCCGTTGTACTGGTGGACCAATGCGGCGGTTCCGGAAACGGAAAAAACCAGGATTTTTTCCTCCACAGAAAATGTAATTTACCTGGTCCCGGATCAGGGCAAATTAAAAACCATGGCCGGGGCGGTGCTGCCGGAGCTTCCAACCCTCCCTGGAAAGGATGCTACATATCCGGTTAATTCTACCTATTCAAACGAATACTTTTTCCAATGCGAAGAAGCTAAGCATGATAATCTGGAATATCCCTGGGAAGTTGCCACATATGGTGATGGTTATTCCTATGCGGAAGCCTCCACGGGGCCTCTTTTTTACAGGAAGATGTTCTGCTGGGGAACAGGACCGGGCGGACAGCACTGGCAGGATTTCCTGTCCCTGCCGGGTCAGCGGTATTTGGAAGTTCAGGCCGGACTTGCGCCAACCCAGATACACACCGCCAACATAGCGGCTTTATCCACGGTCGACTGGGTCCAGGCTTTTGGGGCCATGCAGGTTGATCCTGAAAAGGCTCATCAGAATGATTACCCCGGCGCCCGGGGATACATCGGCAGCCAAATTGCCAAAGCCATTCCGCCTTCAAACCTGCATTCAATTCTTGATAAAGCAAGAACCCAAAAATATGAAACCGGTACTATGTTTTCCCTGGGTACAGGCTGGGGAGCCCTGGAGGAAAAACTTCACAAAGCCCAACGGGGTCCCGGTATCCCGGGCGACCTGAGCTTTCCGGCGGAATCAATTACCGCAGAGGAAACCCCCTGGTTGACCCTTATCTATTCAGGGACCCTGCCTGCCAATTCCGCCCTGGAAGGTCCCGGGAGTTTTGCGGTGAATAAAATCTGGGAAGCCCTGCTTCTGGAATCAGCGGAACAGCAAAACGATTGGCTCTGTTCGTACCACCTGGGGGTAATCGCCATGGAAGAAGGGGAAACCGCAAAAGCAGAATCATACTGGAAGCAATCCCTGGAATTCCTGGAAAATGCCTGGGCTTACCGTAATCTGGCAATACTGTCCTGCCGTAGGAATGATAAAAAGGCTGCCCTGGATTATTATGAAAAGGCTCTTAACTGCCCCGAAGGAGAATCCGACCCGTCATTTATGGAAGAATACATTCCCCTATTGGTTGAAACAGGAAATCTCGTTTTGGCATCGGAAAAACTCAGGGAATACATAAAAGAAGGATCCGGCCATTCAATAAAAAATATTTCCCAGCCCTTGTTTATTGCAGCCGCAAAGATCGCCCTAGCCTTGAAAGATGATGTATTGCTGGATAAAATATTTGCCACCGAGCCGGTTCATTTACGGGAAGGCAACAATATCATAGTGGATATTTGGCGCACCCGGGAGGTTGAACGGCTCATGGAAAATTCCGGTACGACCAGGGAAAAAGCAGAGGAAAAAATACAAGCCGATATGGCATCGGGAATTACCAAGCCCCCGAAGGAAATTGATTTCCGGATGTATACGTAACCATAGGACTTTTGAAGACCCATGTGTTAAGATAATCGCATATTATTATTTTGGAGAAGTTATGATAAAAAAAAATTTATTTTTCGGTCTTTTACTGTTATTGCCCTTTGCGCTGAACGCCGGGGGTGTTTCGGAAAAGAATCTGGTGAACACCCAGGCTATGGATGTAAGTGGGTTGGAGTCCATCAGTATCACATACGGTGCGGATGATATTGTATTTCTTGAAAGCCAGGACAGCCAATTGGTTATTAAAGAATATATGACCAGGGATAATAAGGATTACTATGCTAAAATAACCAGGAGCGGATCTTCCCTGGAAATTAAGGAGGGGAAACGTCCCAGGGTTTGGAATTTTTCCAGCAAAGTAGAAGTGTACATGCCAAAAGCAATTGGAGGGTCCCTGACATGCAGAGTGGGAAGCGGGAATATCGATTCTAAAATTCCGGAGCTGATTTTTTCCGGCATTACCCTGCACACCTCCAGCGGAGATATCACCGCAGGAAATATATCCGCCCAAACCTGTGCAATTACTGTTTCCAGCGGTTCAATCAATGTTGGGAAAATAATAGCAGATACCGAAATAGGCGCAGCCAGCGGCAGCATCCGCCTGGCTGAAGTATCCGGGGACTCCCATGAAATCAGGAGCAGCAGCGGAAAGATTACCATAGGATCAATCTCCGGATCCGAGAGCCGGATTAGCTGTTCCAGCGGAAACATTGAAATTGGGGAAGCCCGGAGAGGAATGTTCTATATAAACAGTTCGTCCGGAGGAATTCACATAAGCAGCTTTGACGGTAAGGGAACCTTTGATGCTTCATCAGGGGATATAAAGATAGATTTTATGACCCCCCGGGGGGATATCGTTTTTAAGGTAA
Source organism: Treponemataceae bacterium (assembly GCA_031549725.1). Lineage (GTDB taxonomy): Bacteria > Spirochaetota > Spirochaetia > Treponematales > Breznakiellaceae > UBA937. Next base: position 24,003 of record JAVBPH010000003.1, on the reverse strand, counting down.
CCAGCGGCAGCATCAGTATGGCCCTTCCAAAGGCTTCATCATTTACCCTGGATGCGGAATCTTCCAGCGGCAATGTAACCTTGTCTTCCAGTGACAGCGGTGAAAAAACAAGAAAACAGTCCATCCTCTATTCCACAGGACCGTCCCCGGCGTTTACGATTAAAGCCAAGACCAGTTCGGGTTCAATTAATGTGGAATTGAAATGAAGCGACACTCCGCGCGAACGGCGATTTAACTATTTCCTTTCAAAACGCGGAGGGAGTCTGCATTTGCAGATTGCGTGAGCAATCTGGTGAAATAGATTTCCTAACAAACATGAGCAAAGCTCGTATTAAACCAGACTTTCGAATAAAAGAAAATACTTAAACTGAAACCGCATGTAATTATTATTTAGTTACTTGCGGTTTTTATATCCCAAAATTTATTATGGTCCTGGTTTTTAACTATCTTCCGGTTAAGGAAATTTGTGATATAAAATGGAAAGTCCCTTCAGTGGGGGAGCTAACCAGAATCGCTTTGACTTGCTCATTTGCATATTAGGATATGCTAAGCTTAATGCCTTCATAAGAATAGTTTGAAATTTATCGAAAGACCGCAATGCAGGAAAACAAATAGAGAACCTCTAAAAACTTCGGTTTTTAGAGGTTCTCTATTATGAATTTTCGATACCCTTGGCAATAATTGTTTTTATATTGATGTTTGCCAATTGGTTAATATAATCCTGGGTAATACCATCATCGGTGATTAAATAATTGATCTTATCCTGACAGCCGAGGGAAGCGAATAATACTTTTTCCAATTTACTTGAGTCCACAAGAAGATATACCGTTTTGGCGGATTCTATCATTGCCCGCTTTAGGGGAAGATCAGTGAAGCCCGGGTAAGTTAAACCCGCTTCCAGAGAAAAACCGCCCGCCGCCAGAAACAATTTTTCCACGTAAAGGTTTTTAAAGATGAGAGGTGCATTATCACCGGTTAAGGACAGTGTCGGGGCTTTGAATTCCCCTCCGGGCATCAAAATGGTATTGGTTGGTTCTTTTCCCAACGCGAGGGTAATATTGATGGCCGGGGTAACAATTTTTAAGTGGTTCTTGTTTACCAGGTATTTGATCATTTCCGCAACGGTAGTCCCCGAATCCAGAATGATACTGTCTCCGGAATTTACAAATTCAGCGGCTTTAGCACCGATCATGGTTTTCTTTTCCATATTGGTATGCCGTTCAAGCTGTATTCCGGAAGCAAAAGAAGAATAATTACTGAGAAATGCGCCACCATGCTGCCGGACAATAAGACCAGCTTGTTCCATTGCCTCAAGATCCTGGCGTATGGTCGGTTCGGTAACCTGGAATATTTTTTTTAACTCCTGTACACGACAGCTTCCATTTTCGCGGAGTAGTTCAAGTATTTTTTCACGCCTCTGTTCCGGAAACATACTGTATACTGTTTTGTCCCTAATACTCATTTTGCTTTGTTTAAATAAAAATGCGGGACCTCAAAAATCCGGTTAGATTTTTAAAGATCCCTTCGGAAACTTTTTATTTCGTTATGAAATAAAAAGTTTCTCCATGGTATTTCCAAGGAAGACATCTCAAAACTGAAGTTTTTAAATGTTCCCATACGTTTCTTTTGAAAAGAATAGGAAAATAAAAGGCTTTTGTCTAGTACTCATATTTAAAAGGAATATTAGATTCCTGCCTTTTTTTTGCGTTTACTTTCGTATTATTCGCTGGTTCCAAAGTTGGTAGGCCGCTTCCAGGCCCTTATTCACCTGACCGGGCTGGTACACATCATGGGAAGCGGTTTGTATCAGCCTTTCCACATCGGAAAAACTCAGGGTTCCCTTGCCAATAAAACCCAGCATTGCCGCTCCGAGGGCACTTGCCTCATGCCGTTTGTCAATTCTAACTTCGGTCTTGAGCAGATTGGCAATTATCTGCATGGAAAGCCTTGAGTGGGTGATTCCCCCATCGGCCCTTATCCACTGCAGCGCCGCTCCCCGGTCCTGTTCCATGGCGTCTATCACATCCTTTAGCTGAAAGGGATAGGATTCAAGGGCAGCCCGTACAATGTGAGCGGCCTCTGTCCCAAAAGTGATGCCGAGAATTTCCGCTTTTCTGTCCATCTGCCAATATGGGCCGCCAAGACCGCTGAAAGCCGGGATAAAGGTAACACCCCCAGAATCGGAAACCGATTCAGCCAGAGCATCAAAACCAGCAGCATTGTTTACGAGTTTAAGTTTTTCCAGAATCCAGGTAACCGTAGAACCACAGCTTACTATCACCCCTTCCAGGGCATAATCAATTCTGCCGTCCATGGACCAGCAAATAGTACTAACCATTCCATGGGATGAACGGGTCCGCTTGCCTGTGTTCATCACTACCGAGGAACCGGTACCCATGGTGGCTTTTACCGTCCCCGGTGAAAAACAACCTTCCCCAAAACTTGCGGCATGGGAATCGCCGATAATGGCTGTTATGGGAATAGGCTTATCCAGAACCCCTTCAAAGTTTGTCATGCCGAAATTTCCGGTTGATGGATGAATTGTGGGCAGGCACAATCCCTTGGTTCCAAATATTTCCCCCATTTCGGGACTCCAGGCGCATGTGTTGAGGTTCATTAACAGGGTTCTTGAGGCATTGGAACAATCGGTAACATAATTGCCCGACAGTTTATAAACGAGCCATGTATCTATAGTACCGAAGTAAACCGAACCGGCTTTTATTTTAGCAGACAACTCGGGATTACTTTCTTTGAGACAGAGGAATTTGGTTCCTGAAAAATATGGATCTATCATAAGTCCGGTCATATCGCTGATGACATGGTCCAGGCCCTGCTTTTGCAGATAGGAACAGATATTAACCGAACGTTTACATTGCCAGACAATTACCGGTGTAAGCGGGCTGCCGGTTTTATCCCAAAGCAAGAAGGATTCACGCTGATTGCTGATACCCACCGCAACAATGGAATTTTTATTGTTTCCCGAGGATTCAAAACGTTCCACCACCTTTTTTACCGCCGAAATAACCGATGCGGTAATCTCATTACCGTCCTGTTCAACAAAACCCGGTTGAGGATGATACGATGGAAAAGGACAGGTAAAACAACTAACGATTTCGCCCTTTTCGGAAATAATCATGGCCTTTGAGCCGCTTGTACCCTGATCAATAGCAATTACATGTTCCATTACATCAATCCTCGAATTGTTTCCGCGATGCCCGTGGCCTCAAGCTTGAAATGGACCTTGTTTTCCGCTTGGGTCCAATTCTTAGAAAAAGAACCTTCGGGAATACCAAGCCGCTTTAGTTTGGCCCCAAGACCATTTTCGGCGATTAGTTCCGCGGTAAGGCTTCCAACACCGCCGTGGGTTGAATGCTGTTCCACCGTAAGGACCAGGCCGGTCTGCTTTATTGAATCAATAAGCATAGCCGGCGTAAATGGCCGAATGGAAGTTACGGCAAAAACGGCACAGGATATGTTATTGCCGATAATCTCAACAGCTTCAAGTACATCATGCACAGCTGTTCCCAGGGCAATGATGGTAATATCCTTTCCGTCCATAAATTGAAGGGGCATACCAGGCTGAAAAACATAGTTTTCAGGAGTAATTACCGGAAATTTTCCGGTATTCAGACTCGTATAGACCGGGCCTTTCCGTTTCTGAACTCCGTAAAAAGTCATTTGACTGCATTCTTTCGGATCACAGGGGGCATAGATCTCAAAACCAGGCATTCCCCGGATAAAGCTAATATCATTTACCTCATGATGGGTGATGCCGTCAGTTCCATAGCTGAACCCGGCATGCATTCCATTCACTTTTACATTGCTCCCTGAATAACTAATGTCAACCTTGAGTTGTTCATTTGAGCGGGAAATCAAGAAAGGTGTTGCGTTTCCGGTTACAGGAATTACCCCCCCGTTGGCCATACCCGCGGCCATGCCCATCATGTTTTGTTCGGCTATGCCCACATTTATTACTCTTCCGGGAAACAATTCCCTGAATGGTTTTACCTTACTCGTACTCACCGAATCGCTGACCAGATAATAAATATCCGCGCCTTGGCGAACCAAATCAATATATGCTGCTATCTGGGCATCCCTCAAATCTTCCTTAATTGCATCGGTCTTCATCATAATAATTCCTCCAGGGCCATTTTGCCTTGTTCCTCTGTTGGGATGGTATGGTGCCATTCGGGTTTATTTTCCATAAAAGAGACCCCCTTCCCCTTTACTGTATGCGCAATAACCGCATGGGGTTTTGATGAAATATAATCCAATGAATCAAAAATACGGATCAGTGCGTCGGTGTCATGGCCGTCAACATCATGGACATCAAAGCCAAAGGCTTCCAGTTTTTCCCTGAGCGGATTGATTCCCAGTGTATTGGCAATGGTATCCGCAAGCTGGATTCTATTGTGGTCAATAATCAGCGTTAAATTACTCAATTGGTAATGTGCCGCTGCCATAGCCGCTTCCCAATTAGATCCTTCTTGAAGTTCGCCATCCCCGGCAAGTACAAATGTCCGGTACTTTCTGCCTGTTTTCCGTGCCGCAAGGGCCATTCCAGTCCCGATGGAAAGTCCATGCCCCAGGGCGCCCGTATTTATTTCAATTCCCGGTACATGACTGGTAGGGTGAATAGTCAGGGGAGAATCATGATTCAAATATTCAAAAAGCCAGGATTTTGGGAAAAAACCCCGTTCTGCCAATGTTGCATATAGACCTTCCGATGCATGTCCTTTGCTGAGGACAAAACGGTCTCGATCAGGATTATTTTGGGTTTCCGGGGAAAGATTGAGGGTATAAAAGAATAAAACTGTCAAAATATCCGCTTCTGAAAGGGAACAGCCTATATGCCCTCCTTTTGCCTTCACAATCATGGAAACGATACTTTTTTTTATTTCACCTGATTTTCTTTTAATATCGATTTCTTTCATTTTTCCACCTCAAGAAAAGATTTATCAATCTTATACGATAATAAACGAAAATGCAAGTAAACAAATAAACCTTCTTTTGCTTCTTTTTTCTTGACTTTTGAGTAAAAATCTGGTATTGTCACTCTAATATTAATTTTATTTTGGAGGTTTTCTATGAAAAAAACATGGATTCTCATTGTGGCCTTACTGGCGATTATTGCATCTCCAACATTTGCAGGCGGGGGACAACAATCCAACAAGGGGAGTAATCTTATCGTTATTATTACCCCTGGGCATGATAATCCCTTCTTTAAAACAGCAGCGGATTTTTCGGATGCCAAGGCAAAGGAACTTGGCTATACAACAAAGGTATACGTCCACAATGACGATGCCAATCAGCAGAGTCAGTACTTCGATCTGGCGATTGCCGATAAAGCATTAGCCATTATTTGTGACAATGCCGGAGCAGATGCAACTGTCGCCGCTGTTCAGAAGGCAAAGAAAGCGGGGATTCCGACTTTTCTTATTGACAGGGAAATTAACGTAACCGGAGTTGCGGTTTCCCAGATCGTTGCCAACAATTATCAGGGTGTCCAGCTTGTGGCTGAGTTTTTTGTCCGTCAGATGGGTGAAAGTGGGGACTATGTTGAGCTTACCGGCAGGGATACCGATACTAACGCCCATGTCCGCAGCCAGAGTTATCATGATGTTATCAGCCAGTATCCCAAAATGAAGAGCCTTGCTAAGCAGACAGCAAACTGGGATCAGGCAGAAGCCTTTAGAGTTGTTCAGTCCATGATCCAGGCAAATCCCACCATTAAGGGTATAATTTGTGGAAACGATACCATGGCCATGGGAGCTATGGCTGCGCTCAAGGCTGCTGGCAAAGGTAATGTCATTGTAGTAGGTTTTGATGGTTCCAACGACGTGCGGGATTCCATTTTGGCAGGTGATATCAAAGCCACCGGTCTTCAGCAGATAGCCAGGATTGCCCAGCTTGCTGTTGAACAGGCTGATCGGTATATAAAGACCGGTTCTTCCGGCCAACCTGAAAAGCAGCTTATTGATTGTGTGCTTATCAATAAGGATAATGCAAGCAAGTTGAACAATTTCTCTATGAAATAAAATTTGTTTATGGGGCCTGATCGCTTCACTGGTGATCAGGCCAATTTGGGGGAAATATGCGGAACTTGGCAACAATTTATTTATTCATTGTCCTTGGGGTGTTTTTTGTTTCCTGTACTATTGTAAAAAATGAAGATTCGAAAAAAAAATCCATGGAAGCCGAGGCGGGAGATCTTGGCATCAGCGCTTCCACTTTTGATCCAAAACAATATGCCGATACGATTTGGGAGCCCGTGGTCCTGCCCAGAATTGAAAGCCTAAGCGTTGAATTCCAGGAACTTTTAGCAGGCCTTGAATCCGATGAAGACGGTACTTCCCGGAAATATGGGTACCGCCTACTTGAAGAAGGAAACCATTATAACTTTGCAGTTAAAGGAAAGGTAAAGTTATTATCAATAGATACCAGTTCCGCGAATGGCGTTGTCTCTTTGGACTTCGCTCCTTTCACCGGTAAGACTGATGTTCTTATGAGCATTGGCCCTGTTTTTCACGGTTCCACTATTAGGGACATTCAGAACACAATATCCCTCAATGACTTTACAAACCAGGTAGAATTTGCCCGCCTTGCAAGGGAACTAAACAATAAAGTAAGGGATATTGTTCTGAAAGACATTGATCTCTCCCAGCATATTGGTTCGGAAGCGGAGATTATGGGCGTATTTACCTATGAGGGACTGGGCAGCACTATTGAAATTATCCCTGTGCGGTTATCAATTAAATAGCGGGAGTTGTTTATGGATGAGATTGTCGTCCTGGAAGCCAGGGAAATAACCAAGCATTATCCCGGAACAGTTGCCTTGGACAAGGCAAATTTTAAAGTCCACAAGGGCAAGGTAAACGTTCTCATTGGCGGGAACGGCGCCGGAAAATCCACCATGATGAAAATTGTGGCAGGAGTGGAAACAAAAACTTCAGGTTCTATTTATATAAACGGGGAAGAGGTGGAATACAATACACCCACGGAAGCCATCTGTCACGGGGTGGGCATGATCTATCAGGAGCTGAATCTCTTTCCCAATTTGAGCATAGCCGAAAACATATTCATGACCCGGGAAATTAAAAAAAACCGCTTTACCGTGGATCACGCAAAACAGCGGGAAAAAGCAAGGGAGTATCTTAAAAAACTAAAACTGCATGTAGAACCTGATACTCTTGTGGGTAATCTCCGTATTGGCCAGCAGCAGCTTGTAGAAATTGCCAAAGTTCTTTCTCAAAACGCCGACATCATCATCATGGATGAGCCAACCTCAGCACTTACTGACGCGGAGGTTTCCACACTGTTCTCCATCATTGAAGAGCTTAGGAAAAACGGCGTAACAATTATTTATATTTCCCATCGACTAAATGAAATCATGCAAATAGGTGACTATGTTACGATTCTTAGGGACGGGAAATCCATTAAAGAACAGAAAGTAGAAGAAATTGATATACCCTGGATTATAGACCGGATGACCGGTGGAAGAAAAAACGAGAACATATATACCAAACATACTCTGGGAAACGTTCTATTATCCGTCAAGCATATCACTCTCATGAATAAGGCTGGAACAGGGCTTCTTCTTAAGGATGTTTTCTTCTCCCTTAAGGCTGGGGAAATCCTGGGGATTTACGGGCTTATGGGTGCCGGAAGAACTGAATTGTTGGAATGCCTTATGGGTGCCCGAACCGACTATCAGGGATCCATTGAACTTAACGGAAAAGAAGTAATAACGAAGGATGTAAACGGCCGCATTAAAGATGGCTTTTCCCTCATACCGGAAGATCGCAAATCTATGGGTATTTTTTCTAATTTGATCATCCTGGAAAACATGGTGATGTCCTCCTTGTCCAGATTTTTCAGGCAGATGTTTCTCCGGAAAAAACTGGAGAGAGAGGCTGTCAATAGAATAGTGGGGGATATGAATATAAAAACCGCTTCTATCTTTAACTCAATCAATTCCCTTTCCGGTGGAAATCAGCAAAAGGTTATTATCGGGCGCAGCCTTCTTACCAATCCAAAGGTTCTTTTGATGGATGAGCCTACCAGAGGGATAGATGTGGGAAGCAAGTACGATGTATACGATATATGTAAAAAACTCGCGGAAAAGGGAATCGGCATCATTTTTGTATCCTCTGAAACAGAGGAGATGCTTTCGATCCCTGACCGGGTCCTGGTACTTTCCCAGGGGCAGCTTATGGGAGAATTTGACCATGAGGACTTAACAGAAGAAAAACTTCTTACCGCTTTATCAATTCCTACTATACAGAAAACAGATGGAGGAACATCAGTATGAGCCACGATAAAAACAATTTTAAGCAGGCAGCAATGAAACTTCGGGCTTATATAGCCCTGATTGTATTATTTGTTTTTTTCAGTTTTGCCGTTCCCAATTTCCTGACGTCCCTCAGTATTATCACCATGATTCGGCATATTGCTCTTAATGCGATCATTGCTATTGGAGTAACCTTTGTAATTCTGACCGGGGGCATTGATCTCTCGGTTGGTTCCATAATTGGTTTTTGCGGAATGATTGCCGGCGGCCTGATATATGAAGGACTCAATCTGAAATTGCTGGGCATTACTATTTATTTTTCCATCCCAATGATTATGCTGATAACAATAATCATTGGGGTGTTAATAGGTCTGTTCAACGGTCTGTTGGTTTCAAAATTTAATGTAGCTGCTTTTATAGCTACCATGGGTTCCATGTATATTTTCAGAGGTTTGGGTATGCTCCGTTCCGGAGGCAGAACCTTTCCGCACCTGACCGGCAGCCCGGAACTGGGTAATACCGGTTTTCCCCTGCTTGGTGCGGGAAGATTTTTAGGTATTCATTATTCTATTCTGATAATGATTGTTCTTATACTCATTGCCGTATATCTTACCAGGAAAACACCCTTTGGCCGCCATATATATGCTGTCGGAGGCAATGAAAATGCTGCTAAACTTTCGGGAATCTTTGTAAACAAGATTAAGGTGATTACATTTATGATAAGCGGCGGATGCGCCGCCATTGTGGGCCTCATAATCACTTCCGAGTTGGTGGCGGCCCATCCAGCCACCGGTTCCTCCTATGAAATGAATGCCATTGCCGCGACGGTATTGGGCGGCACATCCCTGGCGGGAGGCCGGGGTTCCATAGCAGGGGCAGTACTTGGCGCTTTTGTTATAGGTATACTTAATGACGGCATGGTTATGATGGGAGTGTCCTCATTCTGGCAAACCGTTATTAAAGGCGTCGTAATAATTATGGCGGTTATATTTGAGCAGATAAACCGCACCCAGCAAAAACTGTAAAATTAGGAGAAAAAAATGGACATAATAAACAAAAAGATATGTTTTGGATTGGTAGTAAGCAACAGGGCATTTTTCAATCCTGCCCTGGCATTGGCTGGACGGCATGAGATTATTTCGGTTCTGGATTCCCTTGGGTATGACTATGTGATCCAAGATGAAAAGGCCACATCCTCGGGCTGTGTAGAAAATTACCGGGATGCCCAGCTCCTTGCTGAAGAATTTAAAAAGCACCGGGACAAAATTGATGGTATTGTAGTGGTGCTTCCCACTTTTGGGGACGAAGTTGCAGTTACCGAAGCCATACGTCTATCCGGTCTTAATGTGCCCGTACTGGTTCAGGCCTGTAATGACGATCCCAACAAGGTGGATGTTAAAAGTCGCAGGGATGCGTTTTGCGGGAAAATTTCAGTTTGTAATAATCTGTTTCAATATGGGATACCCTTTACCGATACTTCCTATCATACATGTGATCTTTCTTCCAAAAAGATGGAAAAGGATATTACTAATTTTAGTGCAGTATGCCGGGTGGTTAGGGGAATTAAGAATTTAAGGGTAGGAGTTATCGGAACCCGGCCCACAGCTTTTCAAACCATGCGTTTCAGTGAAAAGATCCTGCAGCAACATGGAATTACGGTCATTCCCGTTGATCTTTCGGAAATTCTCGGCAAGGTTAATAGCCTTCGGGATGACGACCCGGAAGTGGCGGCAAAAATCAATGGCATCAAGGAATATGGAAACATTGAAAAAAATGTATTACCCGCCAACATTGTGAAACAGGCAAAATTTTCGGTCATTGCGGAAAAATTTGCCCTGGATAATAACCTGCAGGCAGCGGCAATTCAGTGCTGGAATTCCCTGGAAGCCAATTATGGCTGTGCTGCATGCCTTACCATGAGCATGATGGGCGACCTTTTAATGATTCCCGGTGCCTGTGAAGCTGATGTCTGCGGTGCGGTCTCAATGTATGCTTTGGATCTTGCCTCAAAAAATGCCGCAGCCCTGCTTGACTGGAATAACAACTACAAAGAAGAAACCGAAATTTGTATAAATACCCATTGCTCCAATTACCCAAAAAGTTTTATAGGGACAGATGTGGCAATTGGCAATCTTGACTTGCTGGGAGAAACATTCGGCGGCGACCGTTGCTTTGGGGCGGTGAAAGGGCATGTAAAACCTGGAGATATGACTTTCTTCCGTATCTCAACCGATGATACCAATGGCCGTGTTAAAGCCTATCTTGGTGAAGGTGCCTTTATTGACAGGGAATTTAATATGGATGGCGGTATCGCTGTCTGTCAGGTTCCGGGGCTTCGTAAGCTGCTTGCCACTGTTTGCCAAAACGGGTTTGAACATCATGTGGCTATGGTTCGTTCCCATGTGGCGGATATTGTGTATGAGGCTGTGTCAAAATATATGGGCTGGAAAGTGTACTACCATAATCGCCCTGGGGATTTGCCGGAGATACTGTAAGCTGCTCCAGGCAGTTAAAAAATCACCTGCCCGTTATCGTACGAACAATCCGGGGATATGGGAAACAAAGTCTCCGGGAAGAAGCGGATTCCTTCCCGTGAAATAGACCCGCTCCAATTGAAACTTTATAGAATGAGGAAGTCCGTCCAAGGAGGAACCACCTTTATTGTCAGGGACATAGTACAGCTGATATCAGAAAAACATCATGGAGTGTCAGATTTTCAAGGTAAGAATGATTCCGTCAGGGACAAAGTGAATACTCCCGTGCTTTCTATTTCTTAAAAGATCTCTGCTTTCCTTTCACCATAATCCATTGATGTCCATGAAGAATAATATCCGAAAATCTTTCCAGATCCGCTTTCAGCATTCAAGCAATTTTTGGCTAATCTACCTTAAACTTTGATACCTCAGAGACCAGGTCTTCAATATGATGTTTAGTATCGGAGGTGTTGCCGTTGATATCATTGATCGCATTGTTTATCTGGTCCGAACCTGCGGCCATTTCAGTCATACCATGGGCAATCTCTTCGGATATCCGCGCCAGGTTCCCGCCTTCACGGATTACTTCCTGACTTCCATGGAACATTTCCTCGGAACCATTTTTGACCATATTGGTAATTTCATTAAGCTGGGTAATGGCTTCCAGGATCTGCTTGCTTCCATGGCCCTGCTCTTCCATGGCGTTCCGGATATTTTCTTCCTGTTCGGAAACGGTTTTTACCCCCGAATCGATAACCTCAAACCGCGCCAGGACTTCATCGGTGGAAACGGTAATCTTATCAATGGCGCCCTTAATTTTTTTCAGGATATCCGAAATTGTCTTTGACTGTTCCCCGGAGGATTCCGCCAGTTTCCGGATTTCATCAGCCACTACCGCAAAACCCTTTCCGGCTTCTCCGGCGTGGGCCGCTTCAATTGCGGCGTTCATGGAAAGCAGGTTGGTCTGGCTGGCGATATTCTCCATCACCGCATTAATTTCCAGAAGCCCCTCGGACTCCCGGGCGATTTCCTGGATATCCGATGAAACTTCCTGCAGCCCGGCCCTGCCTACTTCCGAGGCTTCCGCCAGATTATTCACATTCTTCACATTTTTTACCAGCGTCTGGGTCACTGAAGCAATATTCGCCAGCATTTCCTCAATGGCGGATGATGACTGGGTGACACTGGCGGACTGGTTTTCCACATGATGGTTGAGCTTATCAATATTTATCACTACCTGTTCCATGGTGGAATTGGTTTCGGTAACACTGGCAGACTGGTTGACCACCTGGGCCCGGATATTCTGGATATTGGCGGCAATCTGGTTAACCGCAGCAGCGGTTTCCGTCATGTTGGCAGAAAGTTCTGTTCCCACATCAAAAAGGTTTGCCGCCTTATCTTTAATGGCAACCACAAGATGTCTTATTTTTTCAAGGGTCAGATTAAAGTAGTGGGCTAAATCCCCTATTTCATCTTTAGAATGTATAGTAAGGGACTTGGTCAAATCACCCTCACCTTCGGAAATATCCTTCAATACTTCAGATACGGTTATGATCGGTTTGGCAATACCCCGGACCACAAAAATGATAATGACCACCATTATTGCAGCAATACCGGCACTGATGATAATAGCCAAAAAGAGCATATCCCAAACCGGCTTCATGATTTCATCTTTCTGGACACTTAACACCAGCGACCAGGGGGTATCGGAATTCCCTACTTTCATGGGCGCTGCCACGGTGTACATAACTTCTTTCAGCTCAGGCACATAGTGTTCAAATGCATCTGATTCGCCGTTGGCTATTTTTTTTATGAGAGGTTCATTATAAACCCCATTTGACTCTTTTTCGGTATCCCGGATATTCTTTCCCAGACGATTTTTCCCGTAATGGGCTACGATAGTTCCATCGGTACTGTATACGGCAACCTTGCTTCCCCGGTAAGGCTGGATACTTAAAACCTGCCCTTCAATATAACCCAGGTCAATGATAACACCCACGATGCCATAGACCACATTATCCCTTATGATGGGAATTATTGCGTGGGTTACCAGTACCTGGGTACCTCCAAAATCATAAAACACAGGGGAGGTCAGGTGTTCCTTTCTGGTATTTGCCAGGACTTCCTCATAATTGGTATAAGTACGAAAAACTATTTCACCCTTCTCCCATAAATAAAACGGAGCATACCGTCCACTGGCATCACTTCCTTCGGTATTGGCATACCTGGCATCCATACCGTCCAGGGCATTAGGAAACCATGCGGAATAAATACCCAGAAACTGGGTATTGGAATCAAGTACCCCATACAAAATGTCATTAAACCGGGATCTTCTTTCGGACAGCTGGACACTTTCAAAATTATCCATAATTTGGGCGCACGCCCGGGCGGTGTCCATATACACTTCCATCTGCCGCTGCAGCTCACTGGCACTTGACCGGGCGTTACTTTCGGCAATTTTATGGGCATCACTTATCTGCAGTCTTGCCGACCAGGATAATAAAATTGCCCCAATAACGACAACAGCAATCACATTGATGGCTATCACTATCAGGCTTAGTTTCAGTTTTAATTTCATAATCCGCTCTCTCCATATTAAGTTTCCGGCAAAACACATTCCTTGGCACTGGAAACATTCAAAAAACTGTTGTAAATTCTGCGGGCAACCCTTGAAGCTTGAAAAGCACCCGGATATATGCCGGCAGAAATTAGCAGCCTGTATTATGAGCCTTTTTCAAAATTTGACATTTTGAAAAAGCCTCTTATAGCAGCAATTTAGCATATTTGGATGATGGGAAGGGGATATTTATAATCCCCAAGACATCCAAAATACTTCCTGGGAAACAGTAAAAGGCGGCTTTTAAAAGGAATTTTTTACTCTATTTTGCCAAATTGCCACTCTAAATTATTGCGAAAACCTTTATAAGAGTCAATTAGTATCGATTACTTAGCTACAATCGAATGACAATTGTAATCCTGATACCGGCCCGGATCATTCATGATATTATTTTAATATCGGGTAAATTTTCTCAATTGATAACAAAAAAGCATCCGGCATACAAAGCTGCCGGATGCTTTCATCATTTTTGCTCTGGAAAAACAGTTTTTACTTATTCAACCTTGAATTTTGATACCTCCATAACCAGGATATCTATGGATTCCTTATTATCCTGACTGATTTCATTAACCCGGCTGACCGCAATACTAATCTGCTCTGTTCCGGAGGCCATTTCATTCATTCCATTGGTAATTTCCTGGGTAACCCGTTCCAGGTTTGAACTTTCCTGTATAACCTCCTTGCTGCCCTGGAGCATCTCCGAAGAACCTCCCCGGACTGACTGGGTTATTTGGTTAAGAGTGCCTATAGCTTCAAGGACCTGTTTGCTTCCCTGTCCCTGTTCTTCCATGGCATTCCGGATACTGTCTTCCTGCTCAGCCACGGTTTTTACCCTTGTATCTATTGCTTCAAACCGGTTGATTACCGTTTCCGTGGACCTGCTGATTTTGTCAATTGAATCTTTTATTTTCTTTAGGACCACCGAAATAGTTTTTGACTGTTCCCCGGAGGATTCCGCCAGTTTCCGGATTTCATCAGCCACTACCGCAAAACCCTTTCCGGCTTCACCGGCGTGGGCCGCTTCAATGGCGGCGTTCATGGAAAGCAGGTTGGTCTGGCTGGCGATGTTTTCCATCACCGCATTGATTTCCAGGAGCCCTTCGGATTCCCGGGCTATCTCCTGGATATCCGAGGCAACCCCCTGCAGATCAACCTTACCAATTTCCGAGGCCTCCCCCAGGGATATTACGTTTTCCCCGTTTTTTACCAGGGTCCTGGTGACCGAGGAAATATTAGCCAGCATTTCCTCAATGGCCGATGACGATTGGGTGACACTGGCCGCCTGGGATTCAACCTGGTCGTTGAGTTTGTTGATGTTATTTACCACCTGTTCCATGGTGGAATTTGTCTGGGTAACACTGGCCGACTGGTTAATCACCTGTCCCTTTATACTTTTCACATTGGAAGTAATCTGATTAACCGCAGCAGCGGTTTCCGTCATATTTGAGGAAAGTTCGGAACCAATATCATTCAAGCGGGATGCCTGGGTTTTTATGGTAATCACCAGGTTTCTGATTTTTTCCAGGGTCAGATTGAAATAGTGGGCCAGGTCCCCAACCTCGTCACTGGATTTTATACTGATGGATTTGGTCAAATCACCTTCGCCTTCGGAAATATCCTTTAGTGTCAGGGATACATCAATAATCGGTTTGGTGATTCTCGTGGCAATCACAATGATAACCACCGCCAGAGCAACCATGGCAATTCCCCCTGCTATAAGGGAGAATTCAAGCATATCGTAAACCGGCGCCATCACTTCATCCATGGGAATTCCGATCATAAGGCTCCAGGGAGTTTTGGATGTTCCAGGGGCAAAGGGAGTGGACATCAAAAGCATATCCGACTCCTCTGAAGCTACATACCGGGTAACCCTGTGGGGTTGTCCTGACTTGATGGCCACAAGCATGCTTTCCATATCATTGCCGAAAATTTCCGCATCACTGTCCCTGAACAGCATACCCCGGGAATCAGGATTCGCCGATGAGGCAGCCACAATTCCATCGTTGGTGAATACGCCAGCCATTGTACCGGGATAAGGATTAATGCCCATGACAACATCCTGCAGTCCATCAATATCAATAACAATCCCGACCACACCGTACATTGTACCCGCTCCCAGGATTGGGGCAATTACGGTGGCCGCCAGGGTTTCCCTGCCGTTGACCCCCAGCATTTTTACCGGTTCCATCAGGCGCTCCTCGGTGGTTTCAGCAAGGACCTGTCTATAGTTAGGATAATGGGTAAGGGTAATAGGCTGGCCGCCCTCACGGTGAAGATAGGAAATAAACTGACCTGAAGAATCCGTCCCCTGGGTGTTTGCAAATTGTGCATCCATACCATCCAGTACATTCGGATACCATAGGGTAAAAATGCCAATATAGTTAGGATTTGACTCGAGGACCCCGTAAAGATTTTCGTTATACCTGGATCTCCGGACTGCGGGATCTATACCCTGAAAGCTGTCCATTATATGGGATAATGTTCTGGCTACATCAAGGTAATTCTCATACCGTCTCTGTACATCCTTGGCGTTTGATTCCCCAAGGGCTTCAACGTAGTTTGTTACAGAATCCCTTTGCAGAGTCATGGACCGGGTGAGTATAATTGCAAGAATTCCTCCCAGAATTGCAATTACCGCAGTGATTACTATAAGACTAAGTTTTAATCTTATCTTCATAAACATCACCTCCATTTTTAACATGGCAAACCGCCATACTATTTAGTATTCGAGATCTTAAAATTGTGGTCCAAATATAAGTTTTTTAGCTTACTTAAAAAGTAATGAATTATATTTCCAACGTCAGTAAAAAAGAGGGAAATGATTAATTGTTTTTTAGATTTTATATCAGGACAGGAAAATAGGTCATGTATCTATAATATATTTCAAAACGAAAGAATTTTTTCTGCGGCGATTTTTCCGTCATCCATACCAAGCTGATAGAGGGCTTTTAATTTGCCCACACTTTTTTCCATACGGGTAACCCCAAGATCAACCGAAGGCCTGATGACCAGTACATTGCCCGCTTTCTCTTCTTTCTCAACCAGATCCATGGCAGCATTATAGGACGCGACCCTAGTTTTAAGAACCTCCGCTAATTTTGGATATTTCCGGTAAATTAACTTGATGGGCGGCTGCATTTCTTCGCGTTTACGGAACCCCGCCGGGTTGGTAAGGATTAGCACATTTTTTTTATAACCATCCGACATGGCCTTGGCCAGGGGAATAGCGTCAACTATGGCTCCGTCCAGGAGTTTCTTTTCCTTGTAGGGTACTATTTTAGAAATAAACGGTATGGCGGCACTGGCCTTCATCACCGTGAGAATATCCTCATCTTTATCATAATATACGGCTTCCCCTTTTTCACAATCCGTACAGACCGAAATAAAATGACCCTGGTAACGGCTAAAGGCATCAAAATCAAAGGGGATGAGTTTGTACGGAATATCTCCGTAGATAAAATCGAGACCAAAAACATTTCCGGTTTTTAAATAACTGCGGAAAGAAAGATACCTGGGATCCTTCCGGTATCTGGAAATAATTTCCAGATTACGGCCCTTTTGTTTTGAAACATAGGAACACCCCATACCGACCCCTGCGGAAACACCGATAATATAAGGGAACTCAATTTCTTTATCGAGAAATGCATCCAAAACACCCGCGGTATAATATCCTCTTAACCCTCCGCCTTCGAGGACCAGTCCATGGTTCACCATACAAAACGCTCCTTAATTTTATCATATGAGGCTTTTTCAAAATGTCAGATTTTGAAAAAGCAACCCTGGATGTAAGTGCAGAATGAATGCTATTTTATATATGGATAAGGAAATAGCATGCTTTCTGCAAAAGCCTTTTTCAAAACTAACCGAGTTTTGAGAAAGGCTCATATACTTTAATGTTATTCGTATTTTTATCCTATGATTACAAACCCGGAAGATTCTATTTTCCATCTTCCATAATATCGTTTGCTTGATATTCCAGTTCCCCGGTTTTGAGCATTTGCTCCATCGCTGAAAATAAACTTTCCCCTGTCATGACCTGATCCACTTGAACAGCTTCCATTGATCTCAGATATACCAGCATGATCTTTACAGGGAAACTGGAAAATGCCCCGGCGGCCAGCCTGTAGGTATCCATCTGGATCTGGTGAATTTCGGGTTTCATATACTGATCTGTTTTAAAATCTACAATGATACATTCCTGGTCATGCTCAAAAATCAAATCCATAATTCCCTTTACCAAAATGGACTGGGATTGCACCGGATTAAGGGGAAGATAAAAGGAATATTCCATTTCGGAACGGTCCGCAGATATCGCACGCTTCCCTAAGTCAGAATCAAGAAAGGCCCGCCCCCGTTCGGCAGCTGCGGATAACAGACTTTTTATTTCTCCTTGTTTAAGATCCTCTTTTCTTAATTTGTCCAGGACATCATCCGGAATTTCCGGTTCCTCCCGGGCAAAGAGTTTTTCAATGACCGAGTGACAAAGAGTACCAAAGGCTTTTTTGATATTTTCATTTACCAGAATCTTATCACAGTCAAATGGAGGCAGGGGCTTTCCCCATTTTTCCGTAACATCCGGAGCCTCCAATGCACTGGGATTCATCATACGCCTGACCGGAATGGTATATTTTTTCCCGGGTAAATCATAAAAAGCCGGCATCATACCGGGATAGGTTTTGTTATTGGACTGCATAGACTTAACTGTTGACCGCAGCGCAGCGGTTCTGCGTCTTTCCTCACCAATACTTAACATAGGTATGTTTTCGGCAATCCAGTTAAGGGTATGGCCATTTTGGTAAATTTTGTTTACCGCAATATACAAAAGATCCATGAAGGAATCCCTGGACTCATTGGTTCTGCCGGTTTCCCGGGGCATCCCAAGAAGAGCCGCCAGCCGTTCCATACCTTCCAGTTCATCCAGCATTCCCGCAGCGGTCTTACCGACCTTTCTGCTTCCGAAGATCATCAGTCTTTCCTCGGCCCTGGTGGCCGCTACATAAAAAAGCCTTTTCAACTCCGCTTCGGATTTAAGCCGGTCATCTTCCTTGCCATATTCGTAGATATAATTCAAAGCAGGCTTGTCCCTGTTGGTATAGATTGATTTCATGTTGATCACGGGTCCAAATTCACTGGTCATGAAGTATGCCCCGGATTTTGGTCTACCCGCAGAACCCGCATCGGCAATGATAAGAACCTTGAATTCCAGCCCCTTGCTTTTATGAACCGTCATCAGGGTAACTCCGTTTTTACCTGTTTCCGGTTCGCCGTTTTCCGCTTTGCTGTAGGTTCCCACCAGGGGAGCCAGTTCATCCAGAAATGCGGTCATGCTCAGCCGGCGCCGTCCCGCATCCAGGGCAAGATTGTAAAGGTAATCAAAATGTTCCAGCAGCGGCAGGGTATCGGGATTGTTGAGAATATCCGTTCTGTATGGTGTCTCATACCATAAGAAGGAAAACACCCCCGGAATTTCTTCCACATCGATCTTTTGTTTAAGCTGATTAAAAATGGACAAACCCTGAATATACCGGGCCCTGTCGCTGTCACTCTGGAACCAGTGGTCCGGGGGGTCATCCGGGAAGGGTTCCTCCGGAGATTCCAGCATAATCCGCAGAAAGGTGGTGTCCCCGATTCTGACAAAGGGCGACCGGAGGACCGTACCGTAGGCATTCGTATCCTGCCGGAACAGGGCCAGCCGGAGGATTGCATAAAAATCATTTACCACGGCTTCTGCAAAAACACCCCGGGGATCCGCGGCGCTGAAGGGAATTCCCGCTTTCCGGAAACATCGTTCATAACTGTCCTGGTGTGTGGTGGACCTGAAAAGAACCGCCACATCATTGAAGGAAAATTCCCCGGCTTTAACGCCTTCGATAATCCTGGCGGCGGCGTGAACCGCCTCGGAGGAAGCCGCATCAATTTTTTCATCCTCGGTACTGCCATCCTCATCAGTTTTCCCTGAAGATGATATTTCCTGAAGATGGATTTCTATTCTGGGTTTGGATCCGGACTCTTCGGCCTTACCTGCAATCATGGGTTTGTATTCCGCTTCGAACAGATATTCCGCTTTGCCAAAAACCTCCGGAAAGAAAACATTAAAAAACCGGACCAGTTCCGGATGGGACCGGTAGTTGGTCCGCAGAACCAGGCTTACAGGATTCTGCCGGGATTCGGAATTTACCGATTGTTCAAGCTCCATGGAAAGCCCCCGGAATACGGATACATCCGCGCCCCTGAACCGGTAGATTGACTGTTTTTCATCACCCACAAAAAAAAGTTTGTCCGCCGCCAGGTCCTTTGCCTGGGGGATTCCCGGACAGCACCGGTCCTCCCTTTCTGCCAGCAGATACAGAAGCTCCTTCTGGAGGCGGTTGTTATCCTGGAACTCATCTATCATGATAGCCTTATATTGCCCTTTGTAATAATTCCTTAAATTCCGGTCTTCCCGGAGAATAGCCACCGCCAGTTCCGCGGTATCCGTAAAAGAAAGGATTCCCTTTTTCCGTTTTTCCTCCTGAAACCGTTCCGCATATTCGTTAAGGATATAGCCCATCCGGATAATATCTTCCTTAAAAGAATAGGTTCCCAAAACCGTTTCCAGTTTTGCGGCCTGTTCCTTCAGGGGTATTGCGTAATCCCTCAATTCAACCAGGACAGCATTTGTCACATTTGACGCGGGGGTCCTGAAGGAACGGCCGCTCCGCAAAAATCCGGTTTCATCGTTCAGTTTTTTAAGGACCTCATTCCCCATGGGCTGAACCCTGGGGAACTGCCTTACCGCTTCCTTTGCTTTTTCAACGGTGGCATTATCCGTCCGGTTGTCCATAACCAGAATTGCCGTGCAGAGTTCCTCCATGGATTTCCACAAAATATTAATTTCCGATTCCAGAAAAACCACCTGGCTTTCAGCGAGTTTTTCAAAATCGGTTTTATCAACCACGCTGATATGGTTCACCCCCAGGTCTGCAAATATGTTCCGGGCAACATCATCAAAGGTTCTGGAAGAAACTAGTCTGTGGATTACCGGTTCATCCCGGTATTTCATAATAATATTAATGGCCGCGTCTTCCGCTGTCCGGGCAAGTTCCATTTCATCCATCCGGAAATCGCCGGGAATTCCATACTGATATGATGCTCCCCTGCAGACCGAGGTACAGAAAGAATCCAGGGTGGAAATTCTGGCCTGGTCAAATCTCTTTAATTGTTCCGCAGCTTTTTTATGGTCCGATTCGGATAAACGCTGGTAAATCCGGCTGTACATTTCCGCAGCGGCTTTCCTGGTAAAAGTGAGGGTTAGAATAGAATCCACCGGAATACCCCGGTCACAGACCAGCCTGACATACCGTTCCGCCAGGACTGTGGTTTTACCTGATCCTGCCCCTGCGGAAACCGTCGCATTGGTATCCGCAATCCGGACTGCGGCCTGGTCCCGGTCGAGCACCCTGGTTTTACCTGTCTGTTCACCGGTCATAGGTCCCCTCCTGAATAGGGAATTCTGCAGACCGATGAAACCCTGCATTCATTGCAGAAGTACCGTTCCTTGGGCGGCGGAACAGGAAATTCGCCGGTGTTCATATGATCAATCAATTGCCTGAAAATAATTTCCACGTCATCCACTTCTTTCTGGTAAGTGTCCCGGGTAACCGGAAGTCTTATATTGCTTCTGGATGGGGGTGTTTCGGAAACCACCTCTTTGAACCTGCGGTTATCCAAGGAATAAAACCGGGCAACCCGGACAGTGGTTTTCCCCGATTCCTCAATCATGCTGATGTATGCGGCGATCTGCATATTCAAAGGAACAGTCCCCTCATCCCCGGCAATAAGCTCCGACGTATCAGGCAACACACCCGTTTTGTAATCCGTCAGGATAGTATGTCCGTCTTCATCCTGTACCACCAGATCGCTGATGCCCGAAAGGGCAACCGGGATGCCCTCAAATTCCCTGCGCAGGGGCTGTTCCGGACCAACTATAATACAACCATTAAGATTTTCCGCATCCAGATCCAGGTACTGGGTCAGGGCTGCATAGATCCGTTCCCGGAGCATTTCGTAGACCGGTTCCTGGAACGCTCCTTCTCTGTTCCGGGCTTCCTTCAGAGCTTCATCGGTTTCTTCCCGGATATATTTTTTATACCCGGGAAGATCCTCCGTCCTGAACCGGGTCTGTTCTTCCTTGATTCTTGAAAAGAACCGTTCCAGAATCCGGTGGTACAATTTTCCCAGATCCCGCTGGTCAATGGTTTCCACTTCCGTCTGCTTCTCCCGGATTTTGAGACCGCTTTGAAGCATCCACCTGAAGGGACACTTTATAAATTCATTGATATCCGAAGGCGAAATCCGGGCATCGCCATGTTTGCTGCTGAGTTTTTCCTTTACCATTTCCACCAGATCCGGATTCTGCAGGGGGGTTCCCCGGAGATCCTCCTGGAATGGTTCCAGGGCAAATGTATTATAACGGGAATAGGCCAGCCGCTGTATTTCCGAGGGCCCGGAATTCTCCGGAAACAAACCGGGCTGTTTCCCGGGCAGACCCGCCCCTTGGGCGATTTGTAATTCCAAAAGGTAGGAATCTTCCTGGACAGGTCTTTCCATTGGGAGCTCGCCGCCATTCAGATGTTCACCGAGCATTCTATGAGGGACCGCAGGTCCCTGGGAATTTTGTCTGGACGCGGAAAAAACCGGGAACACCCCCGAGAGCTTGTATGCCAAAATAAAATCCGAGGACAAATCATGGTCGGTCAAACCAAGCAATCCCTGGCGGTCCTCCCGGAGGAAGGATACGGTGTTCCCCTTGGCGGTGGCATCATCCTGATTCACATTAATAATAAAATGTACCAAAGGACTTATCCCTGCGGCGGCCCGGTAATTGTATACCGGAACGCCCCCGGTATCCTGCTGAAACACATATTCTATCTCACGGATATAATTGAGAAAAACCGTATATGGTTTTTCAAGTCTGATGATACGGATGGTCTCTTCCACACGGATAAGCTCGTCCAGAGCACGGATAATCCTGGCCATGACTTTATCCACATCTTCGTGGATTTCTTCCTTAACCAAATATTTGTGTTCAAAAATAAGCCATTGATTTTTTATATCCGAAAAACTTTTTGCTTCGGTTATGTTGATAATATCTTTTTTTAATCCATCATAAAATTTTCCAAGGGTATCCATGGATACCCGTTTTTCCATATCCGGGGACCATGCCCGCCTGAAACTTTTTTCCCAGACATCAATCTCCCTGCCCCGGTCCTGATAGCCGGTCATACACCGGTAAACCAGGCCAAACTCCATAAGCTCATCTATAATATCTTTTTCCTTCCATGGAAGGGACCTGTCCAGCAGCAGATTTTTTAATGATGCAAACGACCAGCGGGAGGAGGGACAATTTCCCAGGGCAGTAAAAATCCGGCCCCCGGTATGACTGGAAAGCGGCCGGCCCTGACGGATACTGACCGGCACGTCCCGGATTTTGAATTCCAGGGCAAGCCTTTCAAACATATCCGGCAAGGCGGGAACAGAGATGGCTATATCCTCCGGCAGGATTCCCCGTTCCAAAAGTTTTTTTACCGTCAAGGCAAGCCAGGTCAATTCCTCCTTGGCGGAGGAAAAAATCAAACTTCTGTCTTTGTAGGATGCCAGAATCTCCCGGGCATCCGGAATATGTTTTTCCTGGGCCGGAGACCAGGGAAGAGATTCCGACAGTTCACTTAATGGTACAATGATTACCTTTCCGGATTTTTTAACTGCTCCGCCGGCGAGTTCAGCTTCATATTCATTCCAGTCCTCTGCCAATTCAGGGAAAAAAAGCATCCAGGTTTTTCCGCGGTTATCAAAGGGAGCCCTGTTCCAGGCCGCTTCATAAAAGCTATGCTTTTCCAAAAATTCCCTGTATTTTACATGAATTTTTACAAGATCCTCAAAGTACGGGTTGGTATATCCGGGCCTGTCCCGGAGGTGTTTGGCAAAAAGATCCAATTGGGGAAGCATCCGTGAAACAGAAGGAATAAACGATTCATAATTATCCGCATAGGCAGGGCTGATAAGTTCTTTGAATACCGGAGATCCCCCGGCAGAGGCTACCTTATTCTCCTTTAAAAGATTTCCGGAAAACAGGGTCCTGACCGCAGAGTTGGCGGGGTGCATGTTTTTTTGTTTAACCGATAATGTTTCAGCTTTAAAAATATCCCATGCGGCGAACCGGTTAATCCCCACGGGCTGGCCGGTGTATACCGAAACCACCTGGGCCCAGGCCTGGGCCGGGATAGCCGATGGGAATACAAAGTAAACATCCCTGCGGGAAATGTATTCTGCGATATAGCTCAGCACGGATTTTTTCATAAGCCTGGAACAAGTATAATATGAATTGGAGGATTTGTATAAGGGACGGGCTTCAACAGGGCAGGAATTAGTCGGACTGGATTTTTTATGTGCTGCGGGTAATTGGACCAGCAGGGGGTTGGTCTATTAATATTTTAACTAACAGAGGCTTTTTCAAAATGTCAAATTTTGAAAAAGCAACCTTAGATGTAAGTGCAGAAAGAATACTATTTTATTTATGGGTAAGGAAATAGCATTCTTTCTGCAAAAGCCTTTTTCAAAACTAACCGAGTTTTGAAAAAGGC
>JAVBPH010000018.1:0-9821 GCA_031549725.1 Treponemataceae bacterium | reverse complement strand
TTTAGTACAATATGACAAAACCTGTTAGTTTTTTCGGTTAATATAATGAGCCTTTTACAAAACTCGGTTAGTTTTGAAAAAGGCTTTTGCAGAAAGAATGCTATTTCCTTACCCATACATAAAATAGTATTCTTTCTGCACTTACATCTAAGGTTGCTTTTTCAAAATTTGACATTTTGAAAAAGCCTCTAATGTAAAAAAATTGTGGAAGATCACATCATATCTTCCACAATTTCCACCTGGATGGATTGTTTTGTTGCATCATTCATCTGTTTCAGAACGCTGATTGACAGGGGAACAGCCATGATAAACGTAGCAATATCCGCGGCGGGCTGGGCCAGTTGAATTCCCAAAAGCCCCAGGAAAGAACTAAGAATGATCAGCAGAGGTATGAGAAAAAGTCCCTGACGGCTCACCGCAAGAAGGCTTGCCTTAAAAGCCTGTCCAATAGTTTGAAGCATCATGTTCGTCAGGATCACCCAGCCGGTGAAGGGAATGGCAATACACTGCAGCCGCAGGGTCCGGGTACCCAGGCTGATAACCTCCGGATCCTTCCTGAACAATTCGATAATCCCCGGGGCTTTGATAAAAAGTACCACCCCAATGATAACCAGCGCCGCGGAGGAGTATTTTACGCAGAACCAGAACGCCTTTTTGACCCGGTCATACCTCCGGGCTCCATAGTTGAACCCGCAGACCGGCTGGAAACCCTGGCCGAACCCCATAAGGGCAGAGTTGGCCATCATGGAAACCCGGGTGACAATTGAAATGGCGGCTATGGCCGCATCGCCGTAAAACCCGGAAAAATGATTAATAATAATGGTCGAGGTACTGTTCAGAATCTGCCGGATCAGGGAAGGCAGCCCGCCCCTCACCAGTTCCCGGTACCCTGCAATTCCGGGGATAAAATTTTTCGGCAGGATGGATATATTTCCTTTCCTGGAACAGCCAACCAATAGGACCACACATCCTACCAGCTGGCTGATTATGGTTGCCAGAGCAGCGCCGCTGACACCCATTTTAAGGGTAAAAATGAACAGAGGATCCAGGATAATATTCAGAAAGGCTCCGCTGACCATTCCTATCATCCCGTAGACGGCACTTCCCTGAAACCGGAGCTGGTTGTTCAGAACCAGGGAACCCGCCATCCAGGGAGCCCCAATCAGGATAAACCGCATATATTCTATGGCATAGGGCAGAATCGTGTCGGTTGACCCCAGAATATGCCCCAGGGGTTTAATACATATAAGCCCGGCAATACTAAAAATGATCCCGCAGATAACCGCGGAAAAAAAACCGGTGGCTGCCATTTTTTCAGCCTGATCAAAGTTCTGTGCCCCTAACTGCCGGGAAATATAATTTCCCGATCCCTGCCCGAAAAAGAACCCCATGGCCTGGATAATTGACATCAGAGGAAATACCACTCCCACCGCTGCGGTGGCGCTGGTCCCCAGGGTTCCGACAAAATAGGTATCCGCCATGTTGTACAGGGCGGAGATCATCATAATAACGATAGTCGGTATGGCCATCTGGCAAATGAGAAGCTCCACCGGCGTTTCCGTCATCTTCATGTATTTCTTTTCTTCAGAACTTGGCGTTTGCATAATGTTGGTATTTCCCTGAACCTGGAACGTTTAAAAAACAAAAATCTTTAAAGCAAAGACCCAACTAAAATTCAAGGGTAGCATATGTATAATTACCGGTAGGTAGGTGTAACAGGCTGCCATTTTTTATTCGCCGGCGGGTTTAATACCCGCACTTTAGGACGATTCTTTGAAGCAACAAAGAAATTGTTTTGCGTGTATGAAACCCGCATATAATCCTTACCTTACAGAACCAACACAATCCGCTGCTTGCGGCGGAGTTGTTGATTACAGAAAACAAAAGGGTACGGAAGATGAATTACCATACCTCCGCACCCTCTTCCTGAAAGGAAAACTGTTTGGGAAAATTCCTAAAACGGAATCTTTAAAAAATTTTCCTTATTCGATAATTGCAATAATATCGGACATTTTCAGGATAAGGTACTCTGTTCCGTCAAATTTAACCTGGGTTCCGGCATACTTGTCATACATTACTTTCTGGCCGGATTTTACCTTAATAACTTCCTTGTCGTCGCCGATTTCTACTACAACACCGGTCTGGGTCTTTTCTTGGGCAGTATCGGGAATAATGATTCCTCCCGCGGTTTTTGCTTCATTTTTTTCAAGCTTTACCATGACCCTGTCTGCTAAGGGTTTTACTTTCATATCTTCCTCCGTGGTGAGATTATAACAGATAATTTATAATAACAATATAAGGAAAAATTGATTGTTTGGTCAAGGAAGTAGGGGCAATTAGTATACTAAAATAATGAAGATTTCTCTTGTTTTTTTATCAATTTTTTTTTATCTTTTATTTAGCAGCTATGAAATGCAAAACACCCTGGTACGGTCCATTTAAACGGGGGTTACGGTTTCTCTCGTGCCATAACCCTAAAAAGGCCTTAATGGAATTTGAAAAAGCTGTGCGGTGCTGCCCTGTGAATGATCCGAAAAATCTTGGAAAAATTCTCTATTATATGGGATTTGCCCTGGAACGTCTGGGACAGGGACCTCTGGCGGTAAAAAGCTGGATTAATGCAAGGCGCCTGGTCAAGGAAAAGGTCTATGTAAAGCTGATTATCCGCTGGGTAAACAGCTATGGCATGAAACGCCAGCCCACAGCCCTGGCGGATGATTACCTGGCGTTCAGGCTGATCCAGGTGAAAAAGTATATGGATTACCGGAGAATTTCCCATTTTGTATCCCTTCCTGAACAGGATATGGTTTATACGCTAATAGATGATGCCTGGAAATTGCTCAACCGGTCGGGAATTCTTATGCCCCTTACGGCGGAGCAAAAACTTGTTATTTTTAAGCGGGCCCAGGTCGATTTCCCGCTGCTGCGGCCGGTCCTGCAATGTGGCTTTGTCCCTGAACCTGTTGCGGTGGATTTCAGTCAGGGACCGGCGTATGCAAAAAAGATCCTCCCCCAATCGAACTGTCCCTGTCATTCCGGATTGAATTATCAGGTGTGCTGCGGCAGGATTCAAAGTCCCCTGGAGACAGTTTTTGTGTCGGAATGACCCTCGAACAAGAAACCCCCGGCTTTTTGTATCAATTTGACTCAAAAAAATAATGTAAACCAAAAGATGGGTCATTTAGACCGTTTTTCCCATTAAACTAAGACATTTTTTTTGTTTTTTCCTTTTATTGGATAAAACCATACTCAAAAACAAATCTCATAACTTCATATAATACAAACAATTAGAAAGAATATTATTTATTTTCAAAAAACATAAATTATGGCACGAATTTTGCTGTTTATAGACTGTAAGAAAGTGAGGAGGAAGAAAATGACAGCAGTAAAAGCACAAAGAAGTAATGATGAAAATGTTCTTTCCATGTATCTGAAGGAAATTAACAGGATACCTCTTTTGACCCGTGAAGAAGAAGATGGAGTGGCCCGGCAGGCAGCCAAGGGAAACAAGGTTGCCCAGGATAAACTGGTCAATTCAAATCTCCGGTTTGTGGTAAATGTGGCAAAAAAATATCAGGGTCAGGGACTTTCTCTTTCGGATCTTATCAGTGAAGGAAACATCGGGCTTATGAATGCTGTCGAAAGGTATGATGTAAATAAGGGATATCATTTCATTTCATATGCCGTGTGGTGGATCAGGCAGGCAATCCTGAAGGCTATCTGTGAAAAATCCCGGATGATCCGCCTTCCCCTGAACAGGGCCAATGAGCTTGTTCAAATTGAAAAAGCTATGAAAATTGTGCAGGAAGGGAACAGTGCGGATGAAGAAATCCGGGAAATTGCAAAACTTCTTGCCATGGATCCAACCCATGTGGCCAACCTCATAAATATTTCCAGGGACCTGGTTTCCCTGGAAAATCCAGTATATGCAGAAAGGGATTCATCCACCCTGGGGGATTTTGTGGAAGATGAGCATTATAAGGCCCCGGAAGAAGTTGTGGTAGAATCATCCCTGAAAGAAGATATCGAAGCGGTACTTTCCACATTAAACCAAAAAGAAGCCGAAATCATCCGGTACCGTTTTGGATTGGGAAATAATACCCCCATGTCGCTGAAGGAAATCGGAGACCGGTTCAATCTTACCAAGGAACGGATCCGGCAGATTGAAAAGAAAGCGTTAAAACGGCTGCAGCATCCGTCCAGGAAACGTTTCCTGGAGAGTTATGTCGCATAAGCGGCTTACATAGGTAGAAGAAATCCCTTAAACCAGAGGATCAGGGGGTTCTTTAATATAAAAATAATATGTAAAATATTGCCGTCAGATGATAAGAGATCTGACGGTCTTTTTATTAATAATTGGTTTGGTTATCCAAAGGGGCCCAGCGGACCATAAAGAGGCGTTTTGAAAACGCCTATAATGATATTTTTTGTACAGTCCGACGGCCTACCCGGGTCAGAAAAGCCAGCAGGAAAGCTGTTCCTATTGGCATTTTTTTTAAGTCCCGGATTTTTAGTCCCGGTGTATTAAACTTATAGAGAATTATTGATAAAAAATTCCTGCGGATGATTTTAAGGCTTCCCGAATCACAATTATCAGGATTTCCATATTTCAAGGATACATATGAAAAACCATCAGTTTATTCCCCGGGCGGTTCTTTTTGATATGGACGGCCTTATGCTGGATACCGAAGGTCCGGTGATTCCCCTCTGGCAAAAAGCAGCCGCCAAATTCGGCATGTCCCTGGACGAGGAAACCCTGTTTAAAACCGTTGGAATAGACGGCCCTTCCACAAGAAAAATCCTCATGGAAAAATACGGCGATAATTTTCCATATGATGATATCCTGGACGAACTTATCGAAATAATCCGGATAGATACAGAAAAAAACGGCATTCCCCACAGACCGGGGCTTCTGGCACTGCTGGATCATCTGGATTCTCTGGGGATTCCCAAGGCTGTAGCCACATCAACCGACCGGGAAACAGCTCTTTGGAAACTGAAACATGCCCATATTGATGGGAGATTTACCGTCCTGGCCTGCGGTGATGAGGTTAAACAGGGCAAACCCGCCCCGGATATTTTTCTGCTCGCCGCTCAACGGCTGGGGAAAAAACCGGAGGAATGCATAGGATTTGAAGATTCCCCGGCGGGACTCCGGGCTCTGGCTTCAGCGGGGATTAAATCGGTCTTCATTAAGGATATTGTCCAGCCTCCGGAGGAGGTGATGAAAACCGTCTGGCACCGGTTTAAGGACCTTTCGGAAGCGGTGGTTCTTTTTACATGAACACAGAGGAGAAATATATCCCCAGGCCACGAGACTGAATTACCCCCGGATCCGCAGGGAATCCGGGAAAAATCGCCTTTTTCAGGATTATCCCATACCGAAAAACAGATTCAGGTTACATTTCTAAGCCATTTACCGGTCCTAAACCGCCATATCCCCAGGAGTACCTTTAAAGGTTCCTCTGCGCAGAAGCATAAATAGATTACCCAAACCGGGGCCATAAACACAAATGCCGACATAAGGGCCAGGGGCAGAGCAAACAGCCAGAGGAACACCACATCATAGATAACACAAAAAACTGTATCCCCCCCGGCCCGGCAGACACCGATAATCATGGACATATTAAAGGCCTTAAACGGATAGGTCAGGCTAAGCAGTATAAACATGATGTTGGTATTGGCGATAACCTGGGGATTTACATTAAATAAAAAGGGGAGCACCCGGGAAACGGGAATCAGGATAAAAGCTGCTCCGCAGGCAACCAGCGGTGCAAACCGGATGATCAGCGAGGCATAGTCCCGGGCTTCATCTTCCCTGCCCTCCCCGATTTTTTTGCCCACCAGCACCGAAGCTCCGTTGCCAAGCCCGATAAATACTACCCAGGTAAGCTGGGAAACCGTGCCGGTAATATTAAAGGCAGCGATGGCATCCGTGTTGGTCCGGGCAAAAACCACATTCTGCATGGTAACTCCGAATGCCCAGAGCAGTTCATTCAGGATAACCGGGGATGCTATAATGGCAAACCGGGCAAGCATGGTCCTGCCAAAGCCAAAAAGCTCTTTTAAGCTGCCCGCCAGGGGATATTTCTTTACATAGCTGACAATAACCAGAATAAACATTTCCACGATCCTGGCAACTACGGTGGCGATGGCTGCTCCCGCCACCCCCATGGCGGGTATAGAGCCAAACCCAAAAATGAACAGGTAGTTAAGGACCATATTGATCACCAGGGCAATAATGGTGGATACCATGGCAAGCCGGACCTTTTCCACGGAACGGAGAATCGTCATAATCACAAAGCTCAGCGCAAAGGGAATAAATGACGGGGACAGGGTTTTAAGGTAAACCGCACCGGTCCGGATCACCGCAGGGTCCCTGGAATAAAAACCAATCAATACCTCCGGTACCCGGGCTGCAAGAAGGGTGAACAGAATTCCCACCCCAAGCCCCGCGGTAATGCATATACCGGTATACTTTTTGATTACGCGGATTTCCTTTTTTCCCCAGTATTGGGCAGTGAAAATGCCTCCCCCGGAGGAAATACCGTACATAATCATGGTGTACAAAAAGAAAATCTGGTTGCCCAGGCCTACCGCGGCAATCTCGGTGGTTCCCAGCCGGCCGATCATCACGGTATCCACCATGTTTACAAAGGAATTCACCAAATTTTGAAGCATAATAGGAATCGCAATAGTAAAAAGGCTGCGGTAGAATTCCTTATTTTTAAACATTCCATTTAATTTCATGTTAAGAAAGATCTTTCTGCATCAGCAGGCCATCGGCGGTCACCGGAATACCATCTTTTCCGGTATCAGTAAAAAAAGAACCGAGGGTTCCGGTATACCGGAATCCTTCTGTCTCGTAAATATGCCTGGCCGGTACCCAAAGGGTATTTACCAGGAGAATAATAGAATTAATATGGGGAGTGGCAGCGCAGATTTGGTTAAGGGATCCGGAAAATAAAAGCCGGCCCGCTCCTTTTACTCCGGGAGCAGCCGCCAGGGAAGAAATATACAGAATCCTGCCGGTATTTGAATGCCGTTCCTCCATGGAGTGCCCCAGTTTATAAAACTCCGGCTGTACCGGGGGAATATCATCCCATAATTCTGAACAAAAATACCCCGCCAGTTTCCTGGGTTTGTCCTGGGACAAACCGTTTTCGTCCAATAAAACGGTATTTCCCCGGGGAAATACCCTGAGGCGTTCCAGAAAAGTCCCGGGACTTTCCCGGATTCCCTCGGGGAACGCCGCATCTTCAATAGCCATAATTTCTTCAATATCCGAGGGAAGAGCCCAAACAACAGTAAATTTATAATTCATAACGATATGGGTCATCATACCCTAAAGGGCTTTTAAGGGCTACATATGAAAAAAATAGTTGGAACCGGGTTTTTCCGGATTATTTGCCCGGAGAAACCGTATAATCCCTGTTTTTCATGCTTAAATAACATCTTTTATCCCAAAAAAGTCGATCATTTTAGACCTATACTATAAATTTTGATTTTTTCGCTTGCCATATAATTGTTATCTATAGTATCTTTATAATATAATAAGGAACCATATCTAAGTAACCAGAACCACATAAGCCCCAGGCGGGGTCTTGGCTCTCCTTGGATATACTATAAGGACTCTGCAAGAGCCCGGACGGGTTTTTAGGGATCCTGTAAATCACAACTTTAGTTCCTAATCACCTTCTTAATAGGAGCCTCAAAAATGGCGCAACATCAGTTTCAGACTGAGGTGAGTCAGTTATTGCACCTCATTATTCATTCACTTTATTCAAACCGTGAGATATTTCTCAGGGAACTGGTCTCCAATGCTTCGGATGCCCTGGATAAGCTGAAATACCTAACCGTAGCGGACGACGCATATAAATCCATCAGTTTTGATCCCCGGATAGATATCGGTTTTGACAATGATAAAAAAACCATCACCATCCAGGATAACGGGATTGGCATGAACGAACAGGATCTCATGGATTCACTGGGAACCATTGCCCGCTCCGGGACACGGCTGTTCCTGGAAAAACTGGCCGAGGATGCCAAAAAGGATTCCAACCTGATTGGCCAGTTCGGGGTTGGTTTTTATTCGGCCTTTATGGTAGCGGAAAAAATTGAAGTAATTACCCGGAAGGCCGGTGAAGATAAGGCCTGGAAATGGACCAGCGACGGAAAATCCGGCTATGACATTGAAGAAGCCCAGCGGGACAGCCAGGGTTCCACGGTTATCCTTTACTTGTCCGAGGATGGACTGGAATTTGCCAACCGGTGGAGCATCGAAGACATTATCAAGCGTTATTCCAACCACGTGGCTTTTCCCATCTATCTGACCTATGAAGAAAAAAAATGGGACGATAAGGGAAAGGAAACCGGATCGGAAACAAAAATCGAACGGATCAACAGCGGCACCGCCATCTGGCGCCGTTCAAAAAAAGAACTCAAGGAAGAAGATTACAACGAATTTTATAAACAAATCGCCCATGATTCGGAGGATCCTCTTTTTTATATCCACACAAAAGCCGAGGGTGCCCTGGAATACAATACCCTGTTTTATATCCCCAAACAGGCTCCTTTTGATATGTACAACTCGGACTACAAACCGGGGGTAAAACTGTATGTACGTCGGATATTCATCACCGATGACGAGAAGGAACTAATGCCGGTCTACCTGCGGTTTATCCGGGGGGTAATCGATTCGGAGGATCTTCCCCTGAATGTGAGCCGGGAAATCCTGCAGCAGAACAAGGTCCTGATCAATATAAAGAACGCCTCGGTAAAAAAACTTCTTGCGGAATTCAAAATTATTTCGGAAAACAATAAGGAAAAGTGGGATCAGTTTATTTCCCAGTACAACCGCCCGTTAAAAGAAGGACTCTACCAGGATTTTGCCAACCGGGAAACAATCCAGGACCTTATCCGGTTCAAGAGTTCCACCCAGGAAGGGCTTACCAGCTTTGCAGACTACGCCTCCCGGATGAAGGCCGACCAGAAATTTATTTACTACATTACCGGGGGTGATGAAAAAACATTAAAGGCTTCACCCCTGCTGGAAGCATATAAAGCCAAGGATCTGGAAGTCCTCATCATGGACGAGGAAATTGATGACTTTGTCATTCCCAGTGTAGGCAAGTACAAGGAATGGGAACTCAAGGCAATAAACCGGACCGGGGCAGACGAAGAGCTGGACGAGAAAAAAGACAAAAACACGGAAAAAGAAATTAAGCCCGTGATAGAAAAGATCAGGCAGGCCCTGGGCGACCGGGTGAAGGACGTGAGACTTTCCCGGCGGCTCCAGGATTCACCTTCCTGTATCGTCATGGATGAAAATGATCCCACCCTCCAAATGGCCCAGATGCTGAAAGCCATGGGCCAGGATAATCTGCCGGAGATAAAACCCATCCTGGAAATCAACGGCCATCATCCGGTGGTGTCCGCCCTGAAGGATTCCGCTGATGAAGCCCATATTGCGGATGTGGCGGGGGTTCTCCTGGACCAGGCCCTTCTTCTGGAGGGAGCAAAAATCCAGGATCCGGCGGATTTTGTAAAACGCCTCAACCGCCTGATTTCCGGATAAACCAGGAACAGGAAATTAATATGATCCCGGGGAGATATGAAAAATTCGTATCTTCCCGGGACTTTTTATGTGCATATTCTATCTAATCACTTATCAGAGTCTTTTTCAAAACTCGGTTAGTTTTGAAAAAGGCTTTTGCAGAAAGAATGCTATTTCCTTACCCATAAATAAAATAGTATTCTTTCTGCACTTACATCTAAGGTTGCTTTTTCAAAATTTGACATTTTGAAAAAGCCTCATCATA
>JAVBPH010000023.1:0-8158 GCA_031549725.1 Treponemataceae bacterium | reverse complement strand
CTTTTTCAAAACTCGGTTAGTTTTGAAAAAGGCTTTTGCAGAAAGAATGCTATTTCCTTACCCATAAATAAAATAGTATTCTTTCTGCACTTACATCTAAGGTTGCTTTTTCAAAATTTGACATTTTGAAAAAGCCTCTATCGATTTATTTTTTATGAACCCACATGATTACCGGCCATAAAAATGAAACTTTTTACTTGAAATTACCTAAGGGTCATTTCATACAGATCTCTCCGGGAGCCTCGGGGACCGGAGCTCCCGGTGGCTGAAGCCCCTGAACTCACCTGAGGAAAGATACGCTTTAGTAAATTATCCATGAAATAAGTTCCAGTAAAAAAGCAATCCAGGATAACCGGTTTATCTGGCGTTCCGGCGTTTTATTATATATAATGATGAAAGTTTTTAAGTAAAGAGGCTTTTTCAAAATATCAGATTTTGAAAAAGGCTAAAGGTAATATAAAGGGGGACCCCATGTCCTTGCGCAAACAATATATTCTTATCACCGCGGGTACGGTAATCCTGTTCTGTGGGCTGTATTTTCTGAATTTTTTCCGGGATATGGAAACCCGGCTCTACGATGGGTTTCTCCATTTCAGAAAAGACAGGCCCCGGCTGGAACAGGTGGTTTTCCTGGATGTGGATGATGCTGCGATTGCCCACATAGGGGTTTTCCCCTGGCCCCGGTCGGTGGTGGCCAAGGGGCTGCTGAGGATGAAGGAATTCGGCGTCATGTCCGCCATCTTTGATATTGAATATATTGATAAGAGTCCCTCCGGGATTGATGAAGTATATATGCAGCAGGGGCTGGCCCTGGATTTTAGTTCCGCCTTTTCCGAAATCAATTCCAGTACCAATGACCTGATCCAGGCGGTTCTCTCCGGGCAGATTGCCCGGGATGATGCGCTGATGTATGCCGAGGAATTAACCGGCATTATCTACAACCAGAAAGATGTCCTGCTGGAAAAAACAAAAAAACTTGCCAGTGACAATGACCTTTTACTTGCCCAGGCGGCCCGGCTCAATGGCCGTACCTGGGGAACCCTGAATCTGCAGCAGGAAAATCCCCTGGAAGGGGAACAGGCGGAACGGAAAATCTACGCGGCGGAACATTTTTCCTATCCGGTTAAAGCTGATCCGGGGGTTCCAGGAAAAAAATACAGGGATATCCTTCCACCCTTCCGGGGTTTCATGGAAGCCCTGGAAGGAGCGGGGTTTACCAATGTGGAAATTGACAATGACGGGGTCCGCCGGAGGATCTACCTGGCCCAGGAGTTTGACCGCCGCTGGTACCTTCAGCTTGCCATGGCTCCGCTGATCAACCATCTGGGAAATCCCGATATCATTCTAAAAAAAGGACGTTTGGTCATATCCGGGGCAAAAATAAATGATGTACCGGTTAAGGATATTTCCATTCCCCTGGATGAAAACGGGGCCATGCTCCTGGATTGGCCTTCCACATCGTATAAGGACAGTTATGAGCATATTTCTTTTTCTATTATTTCCAGGCTTGATGAATTTGAAACCAATATTGAGGAATATATCACTTCATTGTCCTTGTCTCAAATCTGGTATCTTCCGTATACTGACGATAGTTTAATCAATGCACTGCACCTGATCCGGGAAATCGAAGATGACATTCACCAGGCAAACGAATATTTGAATGATGCCCTGAAAAACAATTCCGATGAAGATTTTGAAATATCATTGTATCACCGGGAACGGGTACACTTACATACCGAAAACCTTATCCGGGCAGGACTGCCTGAAAAAATAAATAACGCTGCCTTAAAAATATCCGAACAGGAACCTGAACTGGCATCTGCCCTGATGAAAGATGCGGGATATATTATTGCGAACCTCAATTCCCTGGAATACTATAATTCGAAAATTACCCAGATCAGGGCAATCCTCCAGGAAGGGTTAAAGGGCAAGTTCTGTATCATCGGCCGGGTTGATACGGGAACCACCGATATTGGGGTGAATCCTTTTTACGGTGAATATGTCAACGTAGGAACCCACGGGGTTGTCCTGGACACCATCCTGTCCCGGTCATTTATCAAACCGTTAAATGTATGGTGGAGCATGCTTTTAACGGTTCTCCTGGTTCCGTTTTTCATGTTTTTTATTAACCGTTTCAAGCCGGGGGTCCGGATTGCCATAGGTTTCGGCGGGGCGGTACTGGTTTTAATAGTCTCAATTCTTCTTTTTGTATTTGCAGATATTTTTCTTGGTCCCCTGGGGCCGGCCCTGGCATTGGTACTGGCTGTAATTCTGAGGGAATCCTTTGCATTTATTGGATCTGAAAATGAAAAACGGTTTATCCGGAAGGCTTTTTCCACATACCTTTCGGATGATGTGGTTCAGGAAATAATTGCGGACCCTTCTAAACTCCAGCTGGGGGGCGCTAAAAAACATATGAGCGCCATCTTCACCGATATAAAAGGGTTTTCCGGAATTTCCGAGAGGCTTGACCCGGAAGACCTGGTAACACTGCTTAACAAATACCTATCAGGTATGAGTGATGTGGTCCTGGCCGAAAAGGGAACCATAGACAAATATGAGGGGGATGCTATTATCGCTTTTTTTGGAGCCCCCAACGATTTACCCGACCATGCATTCCGGGCCTGCAAAGCAGCCATCCAGATGAAAAAACTTGAGCAGGAATTAAACCGTATGTTTATTGCTGAAAAACTCAGTCCCGCCCCGTTAATGACCAGAATTGGGGTCAACACCGGCCATATGGTTGTAGGCAACATGGGAACAGAGAAAAAGATGAACTACACCATCATGGGAAATGCGGTAAACCTGGCCGCCAGGCTTGAGGGGGTAAACAAGCAGTACGGGACATGGATTATGGCTTCAGAGGAAGCAGTACATGAAGCAGCGAATGAAATAATCACCAGGAAACTTGATCAGGTCAGGGTGGTGGGTATTAATGAACCTGTCAGGTTATATGAGCTGATTGATTTAAAGGAAAACCTTACGGATGAACTGAAGCTTCTGCTGGAAGCCTTCCAGGCCGGGCTTGATCTTTTTGAAATGAAGGAATGGGCACCGGCAAAGAATGCATTCGAAAACATTCTGAAGAACTACCCCGATGACGGGCCCTCCCGGTTATACATGGAACGGTGCAGCCACTTTATAAAGGAACTTCCCTCCAAATCCTGGGACGGGGTTTTTAACCTTTCCCAGAAATAATCAGGACCGGATAACTTACCTGATAAAATTGGTCCTTACCCTTTCCTCTTCACTGGGAAGGGAAAAGGATTTTTTTCCCGCTTCGACAGCCTTCATGAGCCAGGCCATATTCCGGCCCAGGGTTCTCAATATATGTATCCCTTCTTCATCTTTTAATGCTTCTTCGGCACTGGTGCCGTGGATAATATTCCAGTACAGGTTCGGCGTTATGATCATCTGGGCAGCATTAAAATAACTATTAATCTGGGTGAACGCAGCCATGCCCCCGGATCTTCTCAGGGCAACCACCGCCGCAGCGACCTTATACCGGGCAGCCGGAAAAATAAAAAATGCCCGGTCCAAAAAACTCTTGAGGGAACCATTAATTCCTGCAAAATAAACCGGCGATCCAATCAAAAGCCCCTCGGCCTGTTTTATTTTTTCCATACAGCTATTGACCGGATCATTATCAAAAATACATTTACCGGTTTTTCTGCACTTCCTGCAGCCGATACATCCCTGTACAGGACCAGGTCCCAGGTGAATCAGCTCCACATCAATGTGTTCCTTTTCAAGTTCTTTAATGACCGTCTTCATTCCCTGAAATGTAGTCCCCTTAGGATTCGGGCTTCCATTAATTGCAATTACTTTCATTTTACAGCTCCATATTTTAAAACCAAAAACCCATCTAAAACATCAGGCATTTAAAGGCTTTTATCATCTTTTTTAAAAAGATATGCATCCAGCATTTCCAGCATAACCTTCAGGTCAACTGGTTTTCCCAAATGATTGTTCATGCCCGATCTCATGGCACTGTTTACATCGTCCCGGAGAACATTTGCCGTCATGGCAATAATGACAACCTTTTTGGCATCAATATGAAAACTGGAACGGATATTTTCGGTGGCGGTAAGGCCATCCATTATGGGCATCTGGACATCCATGAGGATAATATCATAATACCCGGGGGATGCGGACAGGAATTTACTTACCGCTTCTTCTCCGTCGGAGGCTGTTTCAATTTCAATTCCCGTGGTGCTCAGCAGTTCCAGGATTATCTCCCGGTTAATTTCAATATCATCAACAATAAGAATTCGTTTTCCGGAAAAATCATAGGTATCCGATCTCTGATGTTCGGGAATAAACTTTTTATTCCCGGATACAGATTCTTCGCACCGGACATGG
The DNA here is from genome assembly GCA_031549725.1 of Treponemataceae bacterium. Lineage (GTDB taxonomy): Bacteria > Spirochaetota > Spirochaetia > Treponematales > Breznakiellaceae > UBA937. The sequence continues at coordinate 3,796 of JAVBPH010000023.1, read as the reverse complement.
ATGGTAAATGAAAAACAGGAACCTTTTCCAATACCGGCACTTTTAACCCAGAGTTCACCGCCCATCATTTCAATAAGATTTTTTGAGATGGACAGCCCCAGCCCGGTTCCTCCGTATTTCCTGCTCACCGAACCATCCGCCTGTTCAAAGGGATTAAAAAGTTTTTCCGCATTATCCGGATCAATTCCAATTCCATAATCCTGAACGGAAAACCGGTATGTCCCCCACCCGCCGGAATAATCAACTTCTTCTGCGGTTACTACGATGGTCCCTTTTTCATAGGAAAACTTTACCGCATTTGAGAGGAGATTTAATAAAACCTGGTTAAGCCGGAGTACGTCCGCGGTGATGACATTGTGCTGCATTGTTTTAATCCCGGATTTCAGTACAAGTTCTTTCTCTTCCATCTTGGGCTGGATCATGGAAAGGACAAATTCCATATCGTCCATCAGCACAAAAGGTTCATCATCCAGGACCAGCTTTCCGGCTTCAATTTTTGAAAAATCAAGAATATCATTTATTATTCCCAGAAGGTGATCCGAGGAACTTTCAATCTGCTGAAGGCAATTCCTTATTTTTGACAGGTCTTCGGTTTGTTTTGCCACCTGGGACATACCGATAATTGCATTCATGGGTGTCCGGATTTCATGGCTCATCTTCGAGAGGAAATCCCCCTTTGCCCTGTTCGCCAGTTCGGCTTCCTGTTTTGCCTCAACCGATGCGGATATGTCGTTCATGATCAGGATGAGGGAACTGTCCTCAGGAACATCTTCATCCGTATGTGAAAGGGAAATATTAGTTTTTACTATCGAAAGGTTGTAATACCTCAATGTACCGAATTCATTCTCCAGGGATATTTCTTTTGTAATAGCCGGGACCTGGTTCCTGTCACTCCGCGGATCCGTCATTCCGTCCAATATCAGTAATTCTTCAAAGGATAATATTTGTTTGAAGAATATTTCCCGGTCTATATTAAGGCTGTGGATTTTTATGCAATGGTCCAACTGAATATTTGAAAACTGAATTTGTTTTTCCAGGTTAAAAAAACCAATCCCCTCGGGCATTATATTGAAGTCCTGGCAGACCAGGTCCATGGTCTTATTTACCCCATTAATGATCTTGTAGTATTCTCCCTGGTATTTTGATATATCCGCCCGGGCAGTAATATTTCCCCGGCGGACTTCCTGCATAATATTTTCAATATCAGTAATCAAGCCATAAATAGTACTGGCCACATTATCAAAGGCGCCCCCAAGTTTTCCTATCTCATCGGACCGGTTTTCCATCCATTTCGGAGTATGTATATTCATATCACCCTTGGAAATTCTGACGGCAAAATCAATGATAAATTTCAGGGGAATATTCAAAGCATAATGGGAGATCAGAAAAAACATAACCAGGAACGCCGCGGAGGCTATCACCACAGTGATAATTAAGGATGTTCTGTATCTGTCCAATTCATTGTTTAAAGGAGTAATATCAATATCGGTTCCCACAAACGCCACCACATCTCCCCGGGAATTAAAGATGGGAGCATAGGCATAGTACAGTTCCCCATAGGTATCATTATAGTACCGGGCTTTATCAAAGCCCTGTCCAGTAGCCAGGACTTCCAGACATCCGTCGTATTCATCAATTGAATCGGTCATTCCCAGGGCGTACTCTTTTCCAGCCCATTCCCTGACCGTGGCATCATAAATATACGTAAGCTCTCCGGAATTTCCCGTATATGCCATGATATAGAAATATTTTACATCGATCCGGCTTTTCAGGACATCCAGTTTTGCAGCAAATTTGATATATACGTCATCCACAGTTTGGGTTTTGACATAGTACTCCACCAGATCCCCGTCAATCACAAAGGAAGCCTGGGCATTGCTTCCCAGACACAATTTATTGCTGTAATTATAAAAGGCAGTCCGGTAACTTTTGAAGCTGAGCACGGTCAGGATTATGGTCACCATCAGGAAAATGATACATGTAAAAAGTCCAATATAAAACGAAATTCCCTGGTCTATTTTATTATGCTTTTTTTTACTGTTTTGAAGTACCACATCCTGCTCCTGATCACAGAATAAAAAATCAACAAACCCGCCCCAAGCAGCGGGGTATGTTGGTTCTGTAAGGTAAGGATTATATGCGGGTTTCATACCCCGCAAAACAACTTCTTTGTTGCTTCAAAGAATCATCCTAAAGCTCGTACGCAAAAGCGTATAGAGGGTATTAAACCCGCATTCGAATAAATCGCTTGAAACAAAGTTTCTGCAGATTTATTTTACATGTAACTTGTAAAAACATTCCTGTTTCATTGTACATCTAAGGGAAACATATAAAATTGGATTTTTTATATGTTCCCTTATTAAAAATAATAAATACCTTTCCTTAGTGAACCCTAAAATTCCGCCGGGCGTTAAAGGGTCATTCACTGCCAATACCGCAGAACCATCGGTATCGAACCGGGTCAATTTTCCCCTGCGGCTTCCGGCTCCGCAGCTTTTTTGTTCGATGAAATCTTCTTGTAGATAATAAGAGTGATAAGAGCTATCCCCAATCCAATGCCAAAGGGAATCAGAAATTCCTTTGAGAGAGGATTGGAAATATTCTTTCCCGAAATAACAAAGGGAATCATCCCGGGAAGCAATCCCAGCATGGAAAAGAAAATGTAACTCCCGTAGGGCATTCTGGCCGATCCGAAAAAAAGATTGGCCAGGTCAAAGGGAAGCGGCAATAACCGGGCGGTAAAACAGGAAATAACCTGATTTTTCTTTATGGCTCCAAATACTCTCCTGGCCCGGTCATAGTCCTTTAATAAATGGTCTATCCTGCTGGCGCCCCGGTGGTATCCAATGACATATCCAATGGTCAATTCTGAAAAAAGACCTAAACAGGTTACGAGCAATGCATATTTAACCGGAAAAAGCACCCCCGCAGCCACATAGAATAATACCAGGGGAATTACCATTACCACCGTATGGATACAGTAAACCAGAACAAGAAACAAAGCCGCCAAAAAAGGATTCCCGGGGGAATAATCCAATATATCCTGAACTCCAAAACCGGAAAGGTTAAAAATAACCAGGCCGGCCAGGAATAACACGGCAAATATAACAACAACTAGTATATATCTGCGCTTTATATTTATGGAGACTTTGCTCATTATATGAGTATAACTAAAATTCCCCCTTCTGTCAGCCATGGTTTATAATAGGTCCAATCCTTTCCGGACATGCTTCCCAGGGTGCAAAGAAGACCTGGGTAAAGGTGGTTCTGTTTGTCGTATCTCCCCAGGCCCAACTGGCCATCGCTATTCCACCCCGCAGTCCCAGAGGCCGCTGTCCTTAAATATTACACTAATGGACACTGATTAAGAACCCAATACAAAACTTATAATTATGGATATTTTTTAGACTATTTTAGATTATGAATTTTGCTTTACTTTGAAGGAATTATTTTACCCTTTGTGATACATTATCTATAGGATATTAAAGGATTGAATTATTATTTGAGGCTTTTTCAAAATGTCAAATTTTGAAAAAGCAACCTTAGATGTACGTGCAGAAAGAATACTATTTTATTTATGGGTAAGGAAATAGCATTCTTTCTGCAAAAGCCTTTTTCAACACTAACCGAGTTTTGAAAAAGGCTCATTTATACAGCCCTTTAGGAGCAAAATATGCATTATGGTTTAAAAATCCGGATAGAACCTTCAAGGACTTGTTCTTTCATCCACTTAATACAACCAACTGGTTTTTGTGTTGTACTATTTTTACTGTTTGGTATTTTTCTTTCCTGCCAG
>JAVBPH010000017.1:0-64265 GCA_031549725.1 Treponemataceae bacterium | reverse complement strand
CTGGGGCGTTCTAAAAATCTTGTAAATCAAAATTGTATGGGTATTAAACCCACATAAAATCCATACCTTACAGAACCAACAAACCTCGCCGCCCCGCGCGCTCTGCCTCGCACGCGAAAGCGTGCAGAAGGTTTTTGATTATAAGCTTTCTAACCAAGTTAGCCCATATTCCGCCTAACTCTCTTTAGCTGAAGAATCAAAACCCTCGAAAGGAACATGACACCAGGCAGCAATAGCGGTCCCCATGTTTTCCAGGGATGACCTGTCCCAGTGGGTTCCTTCGTCAATTAGGAATTTTGGGGTATCATTTTTGAATTCCAGCCAGAGGGAAGAGCGGCCCCGGCGGAAAAGTTCAGGGAAGGCTGGTACTTTGGAAGCTCCGATTGTTTCCGAAGTAAATCCGGAGGATACGGCACTTTTCAGGGAAATCCGGTTGAATGTATCAATCCGGAATTCCCTCCGTTTTCGAAGCGGTCCAATACCGCTGCTCTGAAAAAGGATATTTTTCTCCCGGTCAAAAAGCCACCGGTCATCATAGAATCCTGCAAAAAGACAGATGCCGATAATAACCAGGAAAAGCAGCGGCGCCTCCCTGATAAGAATGATTCCCAGGATCAGGGAAAGGGCCATGCCTATAAAAACATAACGCCAGATTTTTGAACGGCCCAGTCTGAGGATTGTTCCGGTGTTTTCTGCAATTTTCAGGGAAAGAATCATACTTTACTGTACCCCCGGTGGTTATTGTTTTAAGGCGGAAATAATCAGCATCATGGGCCTTCGGAGTTCATCCGCCATGCCGGGGATGCTTTCAAGCATCTCCGTGGGCGGTTCCGGTTCCGTTAAATCGGCAATGGTAAAACCGCCGTATAGTAAGGCTTTGATATAGTTGTCCAGGGACCTGTGGTATTTGATAACCCGTTCTCCCAGGAAGACCGCTTCCCGCTTCCCCGGATAAAAATAATTATCCACCGGCCAATGGCTTATGGTACCGTCGTCATAATATACCCAGTCCTGTTTTCCCTGGGCAGTAAAAACAGGATGTTCCACGGAAAAAATAAAATGTCCCCCGGTAACCAGCCAGGACCGGATGTTTTTGACTGTCTGACCAAAGTCATCAATATAATGAAAGGTCAGGCTGCTTAAAATCACATCAAAACTTCCGGGCTGAAAATCCAGATCCTCAATGGCGCTTTGGATATAGGTAATGTTTTTCTGGCTGGTTTTTTGTTTTGCCGCTTCCAGCATGTTTCCGGAAATATCCACACCGGTTACGGAGGACGCTCCCTCGCCGGAGGCATACCGGCAATGCCAGCCAAAACCGCATCCCAGGTCAAGGACCCGCTGGCCGGCTAAAGGAGGAAGCATGGCCCTCAGGGCATGCCATTCCCCCGCTGCCTCCAGTCCATACCTGGACCGGGGCATCTCTTGGTACTTATCAAAAAATATTTGATCATCGTACTTGTTTTCCTTCATTATTGCTCTATTAATTCAGATCTTGATGGATGTTTTTTGTAAAAATCCCTGGGGACAATATCCATATAGATAATATCAAACGTTTTCATGAACCGTTTCAGGGCGTTTCTTCTTTTTCCAATTAATTTGAACCCCACCTTTTCATAACTGCCCAAACCCCGTTTGTTGAAATCATAAACCCGGAGCATAATATTATCCAGATTGAGATACTGAAACGCATAATCGATCAAAAGGCTCAGGGCTTCGGACCCGTAGCCCGCATTCCAGTAATTTTTGTCCCCAATGAAAATACCAATTTCAGCGGTTCTGTTGCAGTAATCCATATCCATTAACCCGCAGGACCCAATAAGCTGGTCCTTTGATTTATCAATTATTGAGTAATGATGGTCCCTGGCAAGGTTGCCCAAAGATTCCACTTCGTTGGGTACATTGATATTTGCGGTCGCCAGGGTACAGTTTTGTATTACTTCCAAATCATTAATCCAACGAGTAAACTGGGCTGCATCATCAGGATTGATGGGGGACAGGTAACATTTATCTCCTATCATTTTGGGAAAATACATATGGCCTCCAAAGTAAGAAATTATATCATACCATGAATAAAAGGGTAAATAAAAACGCCCGGCCTGTCCGGAATAATCCGGATTCCCGGGTCTTTATCCTACCGGTTTTTCCCTGCGGATTTAAAACCCTGGTCAGCCTGACCGGTGAACCAGTTAAGAATAGCCTCCGCTCTGGTTGAAAATGATTCACCCACCCGCTGGCCCATACCCGGAACCGATGCTGCATCGGCCATGGAAACCACATAGATCAGAAGATGTTCCCCTGCATCAATGACCGCCACCACCGAATGGAGTTTGTTTTTTCCTATTACCGGAATAATCCCTGCGGTCATGGTGGTGAGGTTTTCCTGAATGAAAACCAGGTATTTGTCTTCCGTATGGTATGTATATTTGTAGATGTTGTCCCCGAAGGTCCCATCCTTTTGTCTGGCGTAAATGATCAGTTCCCGAGGGGGAATAAAATAAGTGGGGTCCTTCCGGGGAGTTTTCGTTTCCGGGTTGTCTATAACTGCGGAGGTTTCATAGAAGGTTCTCATAGTTTTTCTGCTGGTTGAATAATACTGTATACCCGCCAGGGAACTTAACGCCAAAGCGTTATTATAAACCGCGGTCCGTTCATCGGTTGTCCAGGTTCCCTGGTTCGCTTCGGCGGGTTTTTTGTAGATATATAAGCTTTCCACCATGATATTCGGGCTGAAACTGTTCCGGACAGTTTGAATAATATTCTGTACCCCGGGCATATCGGGAATGAGAGCCGGTTCGGGTTTTTTCGATTGCAGTTCGGTGATGGTGTCACCCTGCAAAAGAATCGCCGCCCGGTCCGCCCCGACCAGGGATTCCAGTTCCTCCGCATACAGGCCTATTCCGGAAAATACAGCAATAAATAACAAAATGATTTTTTTCATAGTACCTTCCTAAATAATATATAACATTATCATCCGGCATACATTAATATCGATATTTAAAATCAAAAGTATCCTTGTATAGTAAAACACCCGGACCGGCATTTTAGTTTCCTCAGAAAACAGGTATTTTTTAATGAAGGGATAAATATTCCTGCCTGAAAATGCACCTCCCTGCGGCGGGTTGCAGAGTATCCTTAGAACCGTTTAATTACGTCGCAGGGAGATTCGTTCGAGAGGAAATGTATTCGCATGCGGGGTGAATACCCCGCATATTATCTTTTCCTTACAGAACACGGATGAAGTCCGCATAATACCGTCTGGATTAATACCCCGGGGCTTGCCGCGGAGTAGCAAACCAGACTTCCGAATAAAAAGGGGCAGCCTCTGGAATCAACGATTCCGGGCAGCCCTTTTTATAATGGACGGCTAAAGAAAATAAGATGTCATTTTTTACGGATCAGCGCCCGCCGCCCCGGTAAAAAACCCTGACTTGTTTGTAGAGCCCTTCACCCTCGCTCTTAGTTTCAATATCGGAAATGTCGTTAAGGGTGGTGTGGATTAAACGGCGGTCAAAGGGGTTCATGGGTTCCAACAGGATTGAACCCCGGGTTTCCCGGACTTTGTCCGCCACGGTGTAGGCCAGCCGGACCAGGGATTCCTCCCGGCGGATCCGGTAGTTTTCACTGTCAAGAATTACCCGGATATTTTCTTCCCCGGCCTTTCCGGCATAAATATTTGCCAGCAGCTGGAGGGCATCCAGGTTTTTGCCTTTTTTCCCTATCAGGATTGAAGAATATTCCGAATCAATCTTGAGCCCGATTTTTCTTTCTTCCCTGAACTGGACCGATACTTTTCCGGGATAATTCATGTACTGAAGCAGTCCTTCCATAAAAACAATCAGATTTTTTTCAAATTCGTTTTTTGGTTCAGGATCACCAAACACGGGCTGGCTGTAACGTTCCTGCGGGAAAGGTTCTTCATTGAATGAATCTTCCGTTGCTTTTTTCCTGGGATTCAGCGTTACGGGCTTGCTGGTGTGCACCTGGATTTTTACAAATCCCTTTTTGAATAAACCTGATTTCTGGGTTTCCAGGATTTCAACATCAAAATTGTCCCTGTCCAGGCCCAGTTCCTCAGCCGCCCGGTCAATGGCTTCTTTTTCGGTACGACCTTCAAATTCATATATCATATACTCGCTCCTAGCGAAAGAAATTGCATATTCCTCCGGGTTATTAACACAATACTCTTGGAACAAATCCCGGGATTCTGCGGAAAATCCAGTTCCGCAGCCGGTTTTAAAAACAACCGTAATTAAAACCGGCGGATATTCTCAAAACATCAAAATTTTTTCAATTTATCAAAAACATTCAAAGCATACCCCCGGAAAACAATTATATCCCGGAGGTATCAAATTTACTTCTTCTTTTTCCTAGGGGCAATCACCGGCCCCTTATCTTCACTTGCCATGGCCGCCTTCCGCTTGGCCAGGTATTTGTTAATAGTAAGCTGCTGAACCATGGTAAGTAAGTTGGACATGATCCAATATACCAGAAGTCCCGATGGTACGTCGTAAAGGATGAAGAAAAACACGATGGGCATAACGTACAACATCATCTTCATCTGGGCATTTCCCTGCTGGTCGGGGGTCTGGGTCACCTTGCCGTAGAGCAGCTGGGAACCTACATAGATAAAGGGCAGCAGTCTTAAATCGCTCCATCCCAAAATAGGAATCTTAAAGGGTGCAAAATTCCAGACCGATTCGGGACGGGAAAGGTCGGGAATCCAGCCGGGAATAAACATGGCCCCCCGCAGGTCAAAATGGGTGTTGAAAAGGTTATACATCGCCAGGAAAATAGGCAGCTGCAGCAGCATGGGCAGACAACCCGTAAGAGGATTGGCCCCTTCTTTTTTGTACAGTTCCGCCATTTCGGTGTTCAGTTTCTGGGGGTTATCCTTGTATTTAGTCTGAAGTTCCTGAATTTTTGGACTCATAGCCTGCATCCTCAGGGTAGTTTCAGAACTTTTTTTCGTTAGTGGGAAGAAAAGAATTTTAACCAGCAGGGTTAAAAGAATAATTGCCACACCCCAGTTGGGGATCAAATTATAGAAAAGCTGGAGGAGCCATTTGAGGGCGCCCTCCAGGGGAGCCCAGAAACCGCTGGTGGCAGCCACCGCATTTATCCGGGTATCCTTCAGTTTAAAGTGGTTAGCCGCGGTATCATAGATGGCCAGATTTTTCTGGTTTTTGGGGCCAATGTAGAAGCGGTAGGTGTCTATTGTTTTTGACCCCGTCAGGGCCGGCCTGGTCATATAAAGCCTTGATGCTGCGGGCAGGCCGGGTTCTTCCTTGGTTGAAAAGGTGTATGTGACGGGAACACTGTCCGGCAGGGCTATGAAGGTAAAATATTTTCCTGCTATCGCCGCCCATTTGGTATCATAATCGATGACCTTGGTGCCGCTTACCTTTTCATTTTTCTGCTTGTTGTTTTGGAATGTTACGTAGTTGCGGAATTCATAGCGCCCGTCAAGCTTTTCAAAAACAGGTCCGATTTGGGGACCAAAATATAAGGTATAGGCAATATTGGTTGATGTAAGCCGGGGAATATGGGTCCCGCCGTCAATGATGATGGAAAGCTGGAACATGTATTCATCGGGGATAAATTCGTAGCGTTTGGTCAAACGGATCAGCTGGGTTTCTGTATTATTAGCGGAAACATAGAAATCCTTGAAAAACTCAATAATGGTGGGAGAAACTTGCCTTACATTAAACAGCTTTTCAACCGGCTGGGCGTTGTAATCCCCGAAGGCCATGGAAAATGCATGGGGCTCCGCGGTACCGGGAAGAACCATCTCCACCAGGTTTTCCTGATCGGAGTGTTCCTTTAATTTGTAGGAGACTATGTCCCCGCCTTTATTGGAAAAGATAACCGTTACCAGGTTGGTATCCATGGTTATCCACTCATTTACCAGGTTTTCCGGTTCAGCCACCGGTGTTTCGGTAACGGTTTCCATGACCGGCAGGTCCGTATTGTCTGAAATGGTACTTGTTCCGGGGGCAACATCCTGGATTAAGGGCTGGTCCGCCGTAACAGGGGCAGGGGTAACAGGTGGTGTTTGAGAGGGAAAAAATTTGCCCTGGACAAAGGTCCATCCTATTATAATAACGACCGAAAAAACCACGGCCAAAATGGTATTCTTTTCCATGCGACTCCTCAACAATTCATGGTACGGGGTCGTATCCGCCCGGATGGAACGGGTGACACCGCAGGATCCTTCTTATTGCAAGATAAAAACCTTTTATGATGCCATATTTCTGGATTGCTTCATATGCATATACGGAACAGGTTGGTACATATCTGCAACTTGGGGGAAAATGAGGCGATACAGCTTTTTGATAGAACCGAATAAGCAACAGCATAAGGCTCTTTAAAGGTGATATCACTTTGTTTCCAGTAATACATTGACTTTAGAAAAAAGCACATTCAACTGCTCAACCCGGAGTGAAAATGAATCCCTTCCGGGATAAACCAGTAAAACCAAATCATAACCGGTACAAAGCCGATCCCGGATTTGCCGGTAAACTTCACGGCTGATCCGGCGGGAATGGTTTCTTTGCACCGCATTGCCGTATTTTTTACTTAATGCAAAGGCAATGCGGTTAACCGGCAGTTCATTTTTCAGAATAAACAGTTTTGCACCGGGACATGAAACACCCCTGCCTCCGGCAAATACTGCCTTAATCTGATCCCTTCCCTTTAATCTCTCTGTCCGCCTAAACCGGAAAGACAGATTCAGCTCCGTTTAATAGGGTTTCTTTTCGTCAGAAACGCTGAGTTTGATCCGGCCCTTGGCTCTCCGCCGTTTTAGAACCAGGCGGCCGCCCCGGGTCTTCATTCTGGCCCGGAATCCAAATTTACGGTTGCGTTTAACTTTACTAGGCTGATAAGTACGCTTCATGGGAGAATCTCCTTGCATCTATATAAAGGTTCTTGTTTCATTCCGCTGTGCCGGAAGGCACGAAAACTAAAACAACATAGACAAAACAGTTGTAAGCATTCTAGACGTATGAGTATAGGGAATTTGAATAGCTTGGTCAAGTAAGTGCGGTCAGGGGCGGGTAATGGGCTGGTATGGAGGTTTACCGTCGCGCTGGGGAGGCAAACCCTGGCCGGGCGCGGTCCTCGGCCCTGCGGGCACTGCGGATGCGCCCGGGCAGGGTTCACCTCCCCAGGCATTGGGATACGCAGTACCAGAATTACCCGGTCCTGGCCGCTGGGGCCGGGATGGGGTTTTGTCCGGCGTGGTGCCGGTTCTCCTCTGTGTAGATGGAAATACCGTTTTTTCATAGTTTATCAAAGAATATCTTCTTCGCTGGTGGTTTCGAGAGTTCCAACTACCGGGAGATTCCATCCGGGCCCTGAGGCTCTCGAAGGGCCTTGTGATAAAAAAGTTTTTATTCGCAAGTGGGTTTAATACCTTCTGCACGCTCCCGCGTGCGAGGCTCTGGGGCGTTCTAAAAATCTTGTAAATGAAAATTGTATGGGTATTAAACCCACATAAAATCCATACCTTACAGAACCAACAAACCTCGCTGCTCTGCCTCGCACGCGAAAGCGTGCAGAAGGTTTTTGATTGCACAGGTGGTTTCGGGAGCCTCAACCACCGGGAGTCTCCGGGCCCTGGGGTTACTTGTGCTGAGGCTCTCGAATCATGAAGGGGATCTGCAGGAAATAAGGTTTTATGAAATGACCTTCAGCGTAATTCCGCTGGGATTTGTTCCCAGTTTTCCTCTGTGTAAACCGAAATGCCGTTTTTCAGGAGCAGGTCCGCACAAATGCCGTTTCCGCTGGTCAGGGTGCCCGAAAAAGAGCCGTCATAGATGATGCCGCAGCCGCAGGAAGGGCTTTTTGACTTCAAAATGGCCGATTTAATGTGGTGTTTCCGGCAGATTTCCAGGACTTTTTCCGCTCCCAGGTGAAAGGCCCGGGTATGGTCTTTTCCGTCCTTTCCTATTACGGATAATCCGGTTCCGGATACCCTTATTTCACAGGGCTCCCTGGGTACCGCCAGTCCGCCCAGAATTTCCGGGCATAGGGTGATGGTTTTACCGGATTTGGCGAATTCGGACAGTCCCGGAACGGGATAATCCTTTCCATTGTATCTGCAGGGGGTTCCCGCCAGGCAGGCGCTAATAATAATCATGGTAATCCAATAATGTACATTAATTTGCACAAATTAGGAAAGCTTATTAAATTTAAAGGGATAAATCAGTATGAAAAACTGGTTTTTATATTTTTGATAAGGAGGGATAATATGGCCTCGGATAGTGCCGAAGGAATCCTGGGGATTACCGTTCCTGCTCCGGAATTTGATCCGATTCCCCCGGAACCTGAAACTCAGTCTCCGCCGCCCCCGGAACAGCCTGCAGAACAGGCCCCGGAGGAAGCTCCTCTTCCGGATTATGAAGGGAATACGGTGGATGAAACGGTATAATCCTGGAAAGAAAAATATTCTGGTTGAAGGATTATATATTGGGTTTTATCAAAACTACCTGAGTTTTGATAAAACCCCTATTTTCATAAAAAACCCGCTGCGGCTTCAAAGCTGCAGCGGGTTTTTTATTGTTAGGCCGGTTTATTCGGAAGTCTGGTTTAATACCCCGCGGAGGTTCATTTTACGTCCTCAAAATCGCCGGGTTTCCAGGTTCCGTCAAATGCAGGTGCCTGGGGTCCGTATACCCGGAAATACACAAACCATCCCTTGCCGGGAATAGTTTGTATCCATTGTTTTTCCTTGCCCGCGGGTGCTTTTGGACCAAAATACAATTCGATCGGAGCATTGCCCCCTGCAAGGTCCTTCAGTTCAAACATGGAACGCAGTGCGGCATAACCCTGGCCTGAATTAATCTGGCTCCGGGTATCCGAATCGTATACGGTTACCGACCAGAAAAGCTGCGCCGGAACCGGCTGGGGGATGGTAAGTTTGTAGGTTTTGGCGCCGTCCACATACACACCGTTTTTATCCCGGAGTCCCAGCCAGTACACCGATCCTGATCCGGCCTGTCTGCGGAACATGGCAGGAGAAGCACCTATGGCCTGATAAAACCACACTTCCCTCGCAGTAAGGTCGGAATAATTAGGAGTCGCAAAGTCACCATTTTCAGGCCGGAGTCCTACCCATTCCCATTGGCGGTCCTGCCAGACCACCCTGTCGGGCCTGCGGTCCGCAAAGGACTGGACCCTCATCTGCTGGTTCCCGATTATAGCCGCCTGTTCCAGAATACCCTTCATCCTGGCATCGGGATTAAAGGGCTTGCCCTTTTCAATTCCCAGGGCAGCTAATTCACCATAATGAGTAAAATATCCCGGATAGGCCGGTTCCCGGTTAATTACTTCATATAGCATCTGCCAGAACTGGAAGTTATTTTCCCATTTCAGCGGGGTGGTATCCTGGGGTTTGGCTGTAAGATCCACCCAGGTGGGATCTTTCCAGTCGCTTCCCGGATTGAGGGGGTGCACCTTGATGGTGGTAATTAAATCCATGGCTTTCTTAACATCGCCGTCCATGGGTAAAGCCCGGACGCCCACTAGTAGATTATTTGATGTTGAATTCCATACATGGTAACCCGTGGGGATAGTACCCTTGTACTCCGGAGGAAGAATCAGGTGTTTACCCCCTTTACCCGCATCCGGCCCGGGGATTCCCATGTCGGCTACCCACCGCTGGTTTACATCAAGGGCTACCACAATTAATGAACCCGGAGGCAGTTCCACCACAAAAGGCCCGGAACTCAGGTCCAGCAGGACAGGCGCATAGGGAGTATCCGAATTCAGTGTAAAACCCAAATGGATTGGTTTTGTGTCGAGGGTTCCGAATACCTTATTCGGAACCACGCCGATTGCTGTGTTGCCCCTCAGAATAGCTTCTCCTGAAACAGTGGGGTAGAAAAACCGGTATGCGGTGACCGCCCTGTTCAAATCCGCATCATTGTATAAACCCTGGATTGATGCTGCGTCCGGATAGCCGTTGGTAAACTGGTAACCTGCGGTTTTAGTTGTTCCGGTACTGTCCGAAGATGAACCGACACTGCTGCAGCTTACAGTCAAAAATACCAGTAATGCAGTAATAAGTGCCGTTGCTGAAAGAAATTTCCATTTTTGTTTCATAGCGTTTCTCCAATTTTAAATTGATGTTTGAGCATTTTTCAAAACTTGATTATTTTTAAAAAAGCCTCATTTTATAAAATAATAAGGTTATGCATGTGATCAAAACAAATTCAAAGCGGCAATTTAGGATGAGGCAGGGATGAATTCTTGATAGTTATTTATACATAATTTTATTCTATAATAACTTTAAGTATATAAAAAAGTGAATGATATTCAAATTTGATTGGAAGGCTGTTGGGGTTCATACACGATGCTTGCCTCGGTTGATTTTTTATCGCCCTGGATGAAGGTTGAAACGTTTGTATGTGGTATGAACCCTTCAGCCTGTATAATAATTTCCTCTACAACGAAGATGCACCGAGGCTCTGCGTCGGGGTTCTTCATTAATGACAGGGTTTCCGTTTTTATGATGTTCAGATAAAAAAGAAGCCGTTCCGGCCTAAGCCGGAACGGCGCCTTCCCGGTACGTCTCCTGCTGGAGAGACCTCGGTTGAGGTTTACTGCAGGAGCTGGAGTACGCTTTGTCCCCTCTTGTTTGCCTGAGCGAGCATAGCGGTACCTGACTGGTTGAGGATCTGGTTTTTGGTATACCAGACCATCTCGTTAGCCATATTGGTGTCGCGGATGCGGGACTCTGCGGCTTGCAGATTTTCGGCCCCAATATCGAGGCCGCGGATAGCGTGTTCCAGGCGGTTCTGGTAGGCGCCAAGATCAGCCCGCTGTTTGCTGACTTTCTTAAGCGCTTCGTCAAGGGTTCCAATGGCACGGTTGGCACTGTCCGGAGAGGACAGTGAAAGGATGGAATCGTCACCCACGTTGCGGACCCCGAGGCCCTTGGCGGTCATGGTGCCGATAAAAGCTCTTTCCCGCTGATCCATGTTGGCACCAATGTGGAACCACATAGAAGCGGTAATTACGTTTTCGCCGACTTCACGGCCAAAGCGGCCGGTAAGTAAGTTCATACCATTGAACTGGGCGTGGGATGCAATGCGGTCTACTTCGTCGATAAGCTGGGAGACTTCGACCTGAATCTGCATCCGGTCTTCTGCGGAATAAATACCGTTCGAAGACTGCACAGCCAGTTCACGCATTCTCTGCATGATGTCCTGGGTTTCCTGGAGATACCCTTCCGCTGTCTGAATGAATGAAATACCATTCTGGGCATTGGTAGATGCCTGATTCAAACCCCGAATCTGGCTTCGCATCTTTTCGGAAACAGCGAGTCCAGAAGCATCATCACCGGCGCGGTTGATGCGCATGCCGCTCGACAGTTTTTCCATGTTCTTTTCCAGATAATTCTGGGTGACCTTGAGGGACCTGTCGGCAAACATTGCACTTAAGTTGTGATTAATAATCATAAATATTCACTCCTTTGGCATTTTCAGCACACTGCCGTCCCATGACGGCATTCGGCACTGCAGCATCCATGCTGTGTTTTTAAAAAAACGTGCCTTGAACCCTCGACCCACCCGTTCCCGGAAGGGTGAGGATATCTGGAATTGCAGCTATGGAGACCCAACGGGCGCATAGAAGTTTTCCAGTTCAATTTGAATATCGGTTTTTTTATCAACTGCTTTAGGGGATTCGGATTAAAAATGGGGTTTTCCGGGATTCCCGGAAAAATAGTATGAAAATTATTTGTATATGGAGCCTTTTTCAAAACTCGGTTAGTTTTGAAAAAGGCTTTTGCAGAAAGAATGCTATTTCCATACCCATACATAAAATAGTATTCTTTCTGCACTTACATCTAAGGTTGCTTTTTCAAAATTTGACATTTTGAAAAAGCCTCTATGGTTTATTAAATTGATGGTAAAAAAGAATTATTCATTCCTAGGAAAGTTCTCGTTTACAGGAGGTTTCGACCCTTCGACAGGCTCAGGACAAGAAGCCTCAACCACCGGAACTTTAAAAAAGGCCGAGCATCTCCATAACACCGCCAAAAATACCCGATGCAAAAATCAGTATCAGCGGATTTACCTTGGTAAAAATCGAGAAACCCAGGGCTAAGGCGGCTATTATGAATGTGATGGGGTTTACCGCGGAGGATACGGAAAGATTTACCACGGTCATGGCAATCATGGCCAGGGTCGCCCCCTGGAGGGCCCGGATAATCCGTTCCCGGCGGGCTTCCAGCCGGGAAGAAATAAAGACCGCCAGGGCAATTCCCATCATGGGGAAGGCCACCACCGCCAGGGTTGCCAGAACTGCCCCCAAATAGCCGAAACTCATAAAACCCACCATGGTGGCGGTATTCAAAGCCACCGGGCCGGGGGTTACCTGGGCGATGGACACAATCTGGCTGAACTGGACATCCGTGAGCCATCCGCCCTGGACCGTTTCATGCTGGATCAGACCTACCACGGTCCATCCGCCCCCGAAAGAAAGAACCCCGATTTTAAAAAACATAAAAATCAGATCTAAAAGGTTCATTTCCGGTTTACTCCATAACAAAGCAGGGCAATACCAATAAAAATCAGCAGGGCATGTTCGATAAAAAAGAACAGCGCCGTTGCCCCCAGGGCGGCAATGAAAAGTTCCGGGATGGACCACTTCCGGGTTTTCAGCATCTTCACCACCATGGCCGCCACCAACCCGATTACCACACCATAGGATCCTTTGAGAAAACCGGCAACAAATTTGAATTCACTGACCCAGGAAAAAACCAGGCTTACCAGGATAATCGTTATAAAAGGCGGAAGGATAATTCCCAAAAAGGAAACAATAGCCCCCGGCAGGCCCGCCAGGCGGTGTCCCACCAGGACTGCCGTATTCAGGGCCATTGGTCCTGGTACGGCCTGGCCCAGGGCAAACAAACCATAGAATTCCTTCTCGTCCATCCATTTTTTCCTGCCAAGCCGGTCCGCAAAAACCGGGATCATGGCATAACCTCCGCCCACGGTTAGGGCGGAAATGGAGAAAAATACAATAAATAATTCCCTTAACCGGGGTTTTACCGGCACATTTTCCATAAATTCCTCAATTGGAATATACCAGCCCAGACCTGATTAGGGAACCTAATATAAAATCAATATGGTGGATTTTTTCAAAAACTTCGGTATTTTACCCTTCTGATTATCAGAACAAAAAGGAACCCCAGGAAACCGGAGGGCCACAGGCTGATCAACAAGGGCTGTCTGACATTCTGCAAGGCATCCATGCTCCCTGGAGCTCAAGATAAATTTACTACCGCGGACATACAAAAGGCAACTTTTATCTTTTGGGACGCTGGGACCGGGGACCCCGGCAGCGGGTACATCCCAGCACATGCACATGGGAACGGCCTGGTTTCTCAAACATCCGGGCAATAAGTATTTCTTCAGATTTCAGCATCACCCCGCAGACAGGGCATTTCCGGGGCCTTCCTCCGGTAAGACAATGGGGACAGCCGCTGATGTGCATCAGCCTGTCGGCTCCTCCCATGGAAGGAAAGGCGGAGGATTTTACCCGTTCGCCCCGGTCCAGCAATGCCGAGCATACAGGACAGGTTCTGGGGGCTCCGGGAACACCCTCTTTAACGTGTTTTCTCCTTTTTTTGCCGCCCCGGGAGGAGGTGTTTTTTGAAAGGTTGGAGAAAAGAGAATAACCAAACCAGAGAAGAAGCACTCCCATGATAACCAGGACCAGGCTTTGAACATACGAACCCATCAACTACCCCAATATATGCCTTACAGAGGGATTTCCCTGGGGGATACCCTTTTAAGGCCGGTGAACCCGGATCAGGCTGTCTCCTATTTCCGGAACCGCACAAAACATCCTTATCACCGCCGTTGTATTTTAATATCGGATGCTTGGCGTATTTTCAATGACCCAGTATACTTAATTTGTGGCTATTTTATACATTGTTGGTACCCCTATTGGCAATCTGGGGGATATTAGCCTCCGGGCAGCGGAAACCCTCAAATCGGTGGACCTGATAGCCTGTGAGGATACCCGGCATACACTGAAACTGCTCAACCATCTTGGGGTAAGGGCTAAGCTGATTTCCGTAAGATCCCATAATGAAGGCACCGCCGCAGAAAAGGTAATAAATGCCCTTGATGACGGGAAAAATGTGGCATATACTAGTGATGCGGGGACACCCGGAATAAGTGATCCCGGGGCGGTCCTGGTAAGATTGGCAGCTGAAGCCGGCCATGATGTGGTTCCCATTCCCGGGCCTTCCGCGTTTGCTTCTTTGGTAAGTGTCGCCGGGGGAATGGATAAAACCGTGGTTTTTGAGGGATTTTTGTCCCCCAAACCAGGCCGGAGGCGTTCCAGGTTAAAGGAGCTTTTAGCCCTGGAAGCAGCCTTTGTTTTATATGAATCTCCCTTCCGGATTGTTAAATTATTGGAAGAACTTGCCGATCTTGATAATGAACGGTATGTTTGTGTGGGAAGGGAAATGACAAAACTATACGAAGAGTATATCCGGGGTTCCGCCGGGGAGGTTTTGTCGGAATTGGCCGGCCGCGATAAGCAGCTGGGGGAATTTTCGGTTTTTGTGTCCGGAAAAGAAAAAACTAAATATCTAGGCAAAAGTGCCGATAATGGTAATAAGGCAGGTTAGCAATATGACGATCGACAGGATAGGTTCCATAGATCCCATTCAGCCCGGCAAGAAAACGGGACAAAATAACAGGGTCACATCCCAGAACAAGGCAGATTCTATTTCTTTGTCCGCAGAAGCAATGGAAAAGGGAGGATTGTATAAGGCCATGGAAATTGTCTCCTCCGCATCGGATATAAGGGCTGACCGGATTGCTGAATTAAAAGAAAAAATTAACGATCCGTCATATATTAATGACACTGTACTGAACGCCACGGCTGAAAAAATAATGGATGCCTTTGGCTTATAATATTTTGTATGTAATATATGGGCGGAACCGGGGGTTCCGCCTTTTTTTTCTTCATTGCCGGTGAAATTGATAAACCAGGTTGTTCAGCAGCTGATTTTTCCTGCAGAAAAACCGTATCCCGGGTTCCGGAATAATAAACGGGTAAAGCTCTTTGAAGGAGTGGGAACAGATGACAGATTTTTCGTTTAAATTGGATCCTGAAATTGTTGTTGGGGTTGATACGATTAACCGGGCTGGGGCTTTTGCTACCCAACACGGTGAAAGAGCCCTGGTTATTACAGAGCAGGTCCTGTATGAAAACCGCATCATCGACAGGCTGAACACAGTCCTGGAGGATTCCAATGTGGAGTCCATCGTTTTTGATGAAGTTCCTGCCCAGGCCACCGCGGATATTGCGGAATCCGCGGCAATCCTGGCCAGGGGAGCCCGGTGTTCCATGGTAATCGGAATTGGGGGTTTGAAAACCCAGTCCATTGCCCGGATGGCGGCTATGCTGGTAAAAAGTAATATTTCGGTGTTTGATCTCCTGGACGGACAAAAACAGGAGGATAATTTCCTTCCCTACATAGCTATTCCCACCACCGGCCGGGACCCTTTTCTTTTTTCCGATTATTTTATTTCCGTTGATCCCAGGGACAGGTCCGCCAAATCAGTAAAATCCCCCAGGGGGCTTTGTGCTGCAGCCATAGTTGATGGTGCGCTTTCGGAATCCCTTTCCGGGAAATTCGCATCCACCACGGCATTTGACGGGTTCTGTGTGGCGGTGGAATCCTACTGTTCCACCAAGGCCCAGTTCCTGTCGGACGCCATGCTGGAGCAGGCCATCATCCTGTATACAAAAATGATGAATTCCTATGCGGAAAACATGAATTTTGACCTGGTAAGCGGCGCCACCAATGCGGGGCTTCTCATGGCCATGGGATCCGCGATGAGCGCCCCCGGTATCGGGACGGCCCTGGCGTATTCCCTGAATGCCCGGTTTCCCGTGGCAAAATCCTGGTGTTCCACGGTGCTGCTCCCGTATGTTCTGGAATGGTTTGTCAGCGCCCGGCCCGAAAAAATGGCCCGGGTGGCGGCCCTCATGGGGGAACCCGTGGAAGGGGCCTCCGTGGCGGATGCGGCAGCCATGGTGGTGAACAGCATCCGGAGGTGGATGGGCCTTTTAAAGGTTCCCGCCCGGCTTAAGGAATTTGATTTATCCCTGGACCGGCTGGTTCCCATTGCCCAGTCCGCCAGGAATCTGGAATTCGTATCCTTTTCTCCCCGGACGGTATCCGCGGAGGATGCCTACGATATGCTGAAACAGGCATTCTGATTATTTCCCATGATTCCTATCCACAAGCTGGAACGGCTCCCCAGGCATCAGGCACTGCGTAAGATCTGCAAGATTTTTACCCAGGCAGAACAGGGGCTGTCGGTTTCCGGGGAACCGGGATTCCCCCTGGACTACCTGAGGGAAGCCGCGGGGCTTCTGGTCCGGGATCCCGGATTTTCCGGGGCCGCTGCCCGGGAATTGCTGGCTGCCAGGGAAAATATCGGTACAATATCCGCCGGAAATATCAATCTTCCCCTGATCCGTGCGTGTAATACCATCCGGCATGTTCTGTTGGCCGAAACAGGGCAGCAGACCGCGGATTGGGACTTTATTGATCACCTGGGAAATCTGGATTCCCTGAAAAGAAAGGTTTTTCCCGGGATGAACGTGTACCTTGAGGATATCCGGTCTCCCTTTAACGTGGGTTCCATGTTCAGAACCGCCGAATCCTTTGGGGTGGAAACGGTACTGCTGTCTCCGCTCTGTGCTGATCCGGACCATCCCAGGGCTCAAAGGACGGCCATGGGATGCGTATCTGCCGTACCCTGGCGCAGGATCAATCTTGAGGATGCGGAAGGCCCTCTTTTTGTACTGGAAACGGGAGGGACGGATTTAAGGGATTTTATTTTTCCTGACCAGGGAACCATGATTGTGGGATCCGAGGAACTTGGAGCCAGTCCGCAGGCCCTGGAACGGGCGGAACAATCCCTTGGAAGGGTATCCATTCAAACCTATGGCGCCAAGGGGTCTTTGAATGCCGGTGTGGCCTTTGGAATTGCCCTGCAGGCCTGGGCTGACCAGCTTAACGGACGCTGCTTTCCTTCTTAAAGCCCGTGGAGAACCGGGCCAACAGGGTATCAATCTGCTTCTTTGAAGTAATGCCGTAATTTTTCAGGGCAGATTCATCAAACTGGTCAAATGCAACATTTCCCGCTTCATATTCACAGAACATATTCGCCAGGTAAACCGTATCCACCAGGTCCCGCAGTTCCGCCGGGGCAGATTCCGGGTCATGATGATACCGTATGGCGGTCACCAGGTTTTCCGGGAAATTCCATTTTTCCGCAATCAATGCCCCGATTTCCGCATGGTTCATCCCGGCGGAAAGGTCCTCAAAGAGGGAAGCGGGCAGGTTTTTGTCCAGGGAGAACTGTTTTATTTTGCTTAACAAATCCGGATGCACATTGGCAAAGACAATTTTTCCCATATCGTGGAGAATACCCCCCACGTAGGCATCATCCAGAATACTGGGGTCCTTCCGGAAATTCTTGATAAGGTTAAATGCATAGAAGGCGGTCCGGTAGGAATGGTCCCAGAGGGCTTTTTTATCCGCCGTATCGCCGCCCAGAACTTTTTCAGCTCCGTAGGAGTACAGCAGGTTTTTGATACCCCGGATACCAACCATTTTTACCGCTTCGGAAATACTGTCCACTTTTTTGGCAAGCATAT
This sequence comes from Treponemataceae bacterium, assembly GCA_031549725.1. Taxonomy (GTDB): domain Bacteria; phylum Spirochaetota; class Spirochaetia; order Treponematales; family Breznakiellaceae; genus UBA937. Next base: position 46,559 of record JAVBPH010000017.1, on the reverse strand, counting down.
ACTGGGCGGAGTTGACGATCTTCAGTAAATCCGCGGTCAGGGCGGGGTCCATGGATATCTGCCGGGCTATATCGGTCATTTCCGATTTCGGGTCGTTGATCAGTTTCTGCACCATGAGGATGTTTTCCGGGAACTGGGGAAGGGAGTGGACATTTTCCACAATCGCGTTGGCCAGGATGCTCAGGTTTTCCACGTTCGTCTGATCCAGGGGAATGATAATCCGGGCGATGGTTTCCATATCGGTACCAACAATATCAAAACAATCTTCGTCCAGACCTATTTTTTTCAGCATCAGCACCAGGATAACAAGACCCAGACCGGCCCCTTCGGTATCATCCAGAACCTGGGCCAGGGCATCTTCCAGATTATTGTACTGCCGGGATCTGGCAAGTTTATCATGGATACGGATAAGTTCCGTTTTGGTAACCGCCACGTTATTCCGGACTTCAATATGGATAATATTCTTTTTGATCTGGAAAATCAGCTTGATATAAAGCCCTTTTTCCTTCTGCAGCATAAGATAATGGCCAATATTGTTCAGGGTATCTTCCTTGAAATTATCCATGCCGAGTTTATAGTCTTCGGGATTGTTCAGGTCCAAACCCCGTTCAATAAAATAAACCCGCTTGGTATTGGCTTTTTTTGCATTAACCGCCAGTTCCTGAACACAATACACAATATAATCTTTTAGTGTTTCCTGACCGGCGTTTCGTAAAAAAGACTCCAGGACCTGTTCAATGTACATTTCTATTTCGTGGGGCAGGGTATAGGTCGTAATTGTGAGAGGTATACCTGATTGTACAGCTTTTTTAATTTTTCCTTCATCAACAACCAATTCCTGTGCGGCCATAGGGACTCCCTTCCTGTTTTAAAATAGTTTTAAGGTAACTAGATCATAATGTATAATTTACTATATTATAATATCACCTATCATTCAAGAACCTCAATGTAAGGTTTGGTAATGGGGTTTATATTACTATATATATAATAATAAAAATAAAAAAAAAGAGTAAACCAGAAAAGGGATTTTTCTCAAATTCAAAACGGAGTTATAGATGTGGGATTTAATTATTCTGGAAATAATCATAACTCTCTTACTCCTGGTGGTCCTGTTCCGTCCTTATATCAGGGGATTCTGGCCAATCGATGGGATCGTTTTTTTGCCCCTGTTTTGCCTGATAATGTGTCTGGGTATATTTGCGGCATACGGGTTCAGACCGGAATGTATTCCCCTGCTGTTTTTTAATGCGGTACTTTGTATTTGCCATATTCCTGCGGCTTTTTCCCTGATGAGGCAGTTAAAAAACGACAGCTTCAAGGATAGAAACATCATCATAACCCTGGTGGGGATTATCTTTTTGGCGGGATCCATGTGGGCAGCCTTCCGGTTCCTGCCCGCTGTTCCGGATGATATTTCCATGGAGGGGATAACCCAGGTCTCTTTAAAAGATGATTCCGGGGAATACTTTTTAAGGATCTACAATCCCCCTGAGCAGCAGGCCGCTGAAAAACAGCCGATTATTCTTTTTGTTCCCCCCGTGGCCGGCCCCGTTTCATCCCCGGACAGGATGTGCAGGAATTTAGCTGCTGATGGGTTTGTTGTCCTGACCTTCAGCAGGAAGGGCCTGGATGCCCCGGCGGTTGGGCCCGGCGGGAGCCGCGGTTATTCTTCAATTTTCAGATATATGCGGATTTTTTGGACCTACGGCCGGGGATTTGAATCTGTTTGGGCAAATTCTTCAGCCATATCCCTGGAAGAGGAACGTGTCCGGGATATCCGTTTCCTTTTATCGTATATCAGGCAAAATGCGGGAAAATCCGGGTCCCCCCTGGTTTTGGGTGATCCGGGAACGATCATTGCCGTTGGGCATTTCATGGGTGGTGCGGCCATCACACAACTGGCCTCGGAGCCGGGATTTAAGCAGGCATTTCCGGAGGTTATCGGGTTTGTTGGTATCGAAAGCCCCCTGGCATCTTCCGTGGTGCTGGAGGAAGTACCCGTATACCACACGGATGACGGGGATACCGCGCTCTGGGCGGGGTTGCTGGTAAAATGGAAGAATTTTTCAGCCCGCCTGAAACCGGGAAAAATAGCCGGAACCGAAATAAAATCCTTTCCCCAAATTCCCGGCCTTTATATTGTATCGGATAAGATCAGTGATGTTTCCTTCCGGGACAACCGTTACGCCAGCATCGTTAAACTTCTTCACGGGTCCGGGGCTCCGGCGATGTTAGCCGCAGTCCTCGGGGCTGGCCTTCTGGACTATGCGGGGATGTCCTCCATTTACCCGGTTATGAATGTGTTATTCGGAGAAACAGACAGTTATGAACCGCCGGATTTTTACCCGGATACCGCCGCGGCATTGATTATCAATTTTTCTTCGATGGCCATGGTTATGAGGAACTCCGGGGCTTATGTTTACTGGGATGACCCCTCTATACTCATCCGGGAAAATATCCCGGGGGATATTTATTTGGAAACCGGGGGTACTTGGAATTTGATGGATACCGGGTATATACTGGACCCATGACCAGCCGGAAATGGGACGCATATTTCAGATCGCTTTTTGATATCGACGGGTTCGGTGCCGCCGATGCTTCACTAAACGGTCTGCAGGTGGACAATGATAGCCGGGAAATCGGGAAAATTGCCTTTGCCGTGGACGCCAGCCTGGAAACCTTTGAACGGACCATAACCAGCGGCGCGGGAATGCTTTTTGTTCACCACGGCCTGTTTTGGGGACAGCCCCTGGCCGTAGCCGGAAGCCACAGGAAACGGCTTCAGCTGCTTCTGGAAAACAATATTGCCTTGTATGCGGTGCACCTTCCCCTGGACCAGCATCCTGAACTGGGAAATAATGCGGCGCTGGTTGAAATGCTGGGTGTAAAGGAGCCCAGCCCCTTTGGTCTTTACCATGGGAAAATGGTCGGATACCAGGGAACCCTTTCGGCGCCGCTGACGGTTGATGAGGCGGTAAAGAAAATAACGTTTATGGGCCGGCCGCCCCTGGGGATATATCCCTTCGGCAAAAAGGAAAATACCACCTGTGCGGTTGTTTCCGGCGGCGGCGCCCATGATGCGCTGGATGCAATCCGGGATGGGATAGATCTGTATGTGACCGGGGAAATGTCCCATGATGTGTATCACCAGGTCCTGGAAAGCGGATTGAATATGATCGCCGGCGGCCATTATTCCACCGAAGTATGGGGAGTCCGGCGGGTTATGGAACGTACCGCGGCCGATCTGGGAACGGAAGTCGAATTTATAGATGTACCCACCGGTTTATAAAAATATGGGAGTAATCAATGAACATTGAATCTGCAAAGGTAAAACCCTTTATCCTGACCGCAGCTATTATTTTGGTTGATCAGATTACAAAAGCAATTATTGCCGCCAATTGGCCGGGTGACGGAACCGTCATAAAAAGCGTGTTCGGCGGAGATTTGCTATGGATTACCCATGTCAGGAACAAGGCAATTGCCTTTAGTTTAGGCCATGGCATCCCGGATATTATCAAACCCCTGGTGTTTGTGGTATTTCCCCTGGTTGTTTTGGCTTTGCTGGTCTGGTATTATTTTAAATCCAATGATTTTACCAATCTCCAGCGGTGGGCCGTAGCGGGAATTGTCGGCGGAGGATTGGGCAATCTGATAGACAGAATTTTCCGTCCCGACGGGGTGGTGGATTTTATCAGTGTAAAATTTTTTGGCATCTTTGGATTGGACCGTTGGCCCACATTCAATGTAGCAGATGCCAGTGTGGTTGTGTGCGGTATCCTCCTGGTGGTCACCATGTTTTTACCTGATAAAAGGAAGGAAGTGAAATGAGCAAGAAATCAAATTCAATTTTATTTATCCTCGGGGCAACAGCATTTAATATCCTGGTTACGCTGCTGTGCATTGGACTGCTTCTGGCTGTATATGGGTATTTGATCATGCCCCTGCTGCCTGCAGAATCGGCAGCCTGGGGAATCCCCGTGGTTTTTATTTTATCCATCGTACTATCATTTATTATTTACCGGGCGGTGATAAAGATTTTTACCAAAAAGGTGGATGTGGAAAAAAACTTCGATCCCCTGTTCGGCCGGAAGCAGCCGCCTAAAAAGGATAAGGAATAAAATCCGTTCTTAGTTCTTTAATGGACTGTTGAATAAGGAGACTTATTTTTAGGGTAATGTTAACGGTTGTTTCGCGGGTCCGCCTGCATTGAGGCTGCCGGATCAATACCCGTCGGACATGGACCGGTTTATATCCCGCTGGTACAGTTCCTGGTACACATAGCTCCGGCCTTTCAGTTTATCCTTAACCGCCTGGGAGAAGGGCAGGTAACGCCAGAAAAACCCCCGGATTTCCTTATCAAGTTTCTGGATGCCTTCGCTTTCCTTGGTAATCCAGATGATGTAATCCTGTATAAAGTATTCCTTCACGTCGCCCTTCAGTTTCCTGGAGGTAAACCACTGGTAATAATTACCCGTGATGCCTTCCTCCATCCAGTAATAGGAAGCCTTTTCCTTTGCAACCTGCCAGCGCAGGTCCGCCGCGGCGGAAAGGATTGCCAGGTTCAGGTTTTTTGGGTACATGGGCAATGCAATCCGGCCCCGGCTGGTGGCCCGGTTGAACCGGTCAAAGGGTTCCCAGCAGATCCCCATATCCCCATAAGAAGGCAGTAATACAATGTAAGGAACAATCCGGTTCAGGCGGTTTTTGTAGGACCGGCAGAACACTTCCGGATCAATACTTTCCAGCCAGGTAAGGATGAGAATTACATTTTCCCGGTATGCTATATCGTTGGGGCTGCAGCGGAAGTATTCCTTGGTGAGGATAGGGAAATGGTTTCCCTGCCGGCCAATGGTCATTTTAGTCATCTGCCGGACAGTTTCAAATTCCGTATCTATTGCCCTCATGTCAACTTCAACAACCACCCCTTCCTCTTCAATTTTCTGCTCTATGGTTCTTACATCCGCTTCGGCCTGACGGAAATCCCGGATAAATAGTTCCAGCTCCCGGTCGGACCGGAGCATGGTTTTCAGGATTTCCTGAATTTCCGAAAATTCCTTTTTCTGGGTTTCCGTATAATTCGAGTAAATATCGGACATACCCTCTATGGGATAATGTTCCATTATAAAATCCATCTTATGCTTAAGGGTGTTTTCAAAGTGTATCCGCTCTTCGCTTTTTGCCTTTAAAAGATTCTTGGCTCCATCCCTTTTTCCCGCAGCTTTTTCCAGGAGCTGCATCAGTTTCATCTGGGAATTGGACTTGGCAATCCGGACCTCATCGGTACTGGAATTTCTTATGGCGCCGGTTCCCACAGCCTTAATCCATTCATCAAGATAATAAATGGGCTGGTTCATGTCGTTTTCTACAATGACTTTGGAAAAAAATTCCCGGTCACCGGCTTCAATAAAATTGGGGTGGAGAATGCCGAACCGGAGCAGGTTTCTTTTTGCTTCGGGAATTCTCCCCGGGGTTTTTCTGGCAATATTAATAAGGAAATCCCAGTATGCGGTGATAAACTGCTGGCGGAAGACGCTCCTGTCCTTTGGGTCTTTGGCATTGATATATTTTTGCAGGATATTATGCACCCGCTGGGATATATCACCCTCACTGGAAAGGACGGATTTATAATAATTGGGATCGTTAAAAATGGTAATGGGCGTATCTGAAAAACGTTTTGTAATCTGGGGAAAGGAAGTTTCGGTAAGATCTATTTCCGGCGCATCCACCTCTTCTCTTTCATCATCATTAAAAAGGCTTGAGTAATCCGGAGGAATGTCTTTCTGTGAGGTTTGATTTGATCCGGTGGAAGCACCCAGGAGTTCAGCAATTTCAGGATCCATGTCGCCCTGGAACATATCGTTTTCACTCATGGCAAAATAAAATATTGGAAAAAAGATGGAAAATTCTGGAGGTGAGGGGAATTGAACCCCTGGCCTTTTGAATGCCATTCAAACGCTCTAGCCAACTGAGCTACACCCCCGGAATGAAAGGAATATATCCCGGAGACAGGCCTTGTGTCAAGGGCTCTGAAAATTGATAAATGTGATCTGAAAATCATATCCATAGTATAATGCATAGTTTCTGAATAGGTAAGGGTTGTCAAGGGATTTTATATAAACCCGCCGGTTCCCGTCCGGTGCGACGGATGCTGTTATTCGCAGGCGGGTTTAAGACCCCGCTCTTTAGGGCGATTCTTTGAAGTAACAAAGAAATTGTTGTGCGGGGTATTAAACCCGCATAAAATCCTGACCCTACAGAACCAACATGCCCCGATGCGGCGGGGTTGTTGAGTGGAAGGCTGTTGGGGTTCATACCCCGAGGCTTGCATCGGTTGATTTTTTAACGCCCTGGATGAAGGTTGAAACGTTTGTATGTGGTATGAACCCTCAGCCTGTATAATAATTTCCTCTACAATGAAGATAACCCGAGACTCTGCCCCGGGGTATCTTCATTTTGGGGAATGCTGAAGATCATTTTGGTGATGAACATGTTGAATGGGAAAGTGTATACCTACCGGTAGGTATACATAATCGTCCAGGTATTATAAGGGCGTTTGTACTATACTGAATAATAACAGGTAAAAAATGAAAAAGAGAACATCCCCCGGAACAGTGCTTTTGCTGGTGTCCGCAGTCACAGTATTTTTTACAGCATGTCAAAACTGTCCGCCCAGTGACCAGGTAATGGCGTTGCTGGACATCAGCACCGACCAGTTGGAACATTTCAAAAAATTGAATTATGAAAAATTGGGGTTCCATCCCGCAAAATTTTCCTACGCAGCGGAATATGCCAGCTTCCTGATTTCCAAAGCAAAAATAGGCAAAACAACCCTTTACATTGAACCCATGTTTAACTCCTACCAGGTCTTTGAAGAAAACAGCGGGGATTCCCTTTTGTACGGAGTATTGGAAACGTATTTTGAAAAAGCTGACATAACGGTAAAGGACCGCCTGTTGTTTGATTATTTGTTTTTTACGGATTGTGATCAGATGGAATTATGGATCAAGGACGGCAGAAAAGTTTTTTACATTGATAATTATTACGATCCGTCGATTAACCAGTCCGTCAATATTGTTTTGATCCCCCTGGTTGATGAGTATGAGACTGATCATGAAATTGTGCTGTCTGAAAATGAATATGGTATTGAAAATTCTTATGATACCTTAAAAATACACATTACCCGGAAGGAAAAACTGGCGGAATTATTGGATAAGACCTTCCCGGTAATTTATTTTTATGTCGAAGGAAATCCTAAAACAGCCAAGGGTGTTTATCTGCTTGGTTCGGCTGTTCCCGAAGACTGTGATTATTTTTATCCCTTTGATGCCAGTGGCAAGATCCTGCTTATTGATGATAAAATATTAATGGGAAAGGTTGATCCGGGGTCATTGGGAACCTATCAAACTCCGGTGGGACATCCCTGGAATCCTTAAATCATAACCGGGAAGGCGGTGCTGCGTAAATGATGCGCCGGTATGTTTCTGGGAACCGCATATCAGGGGGAACCGGATTTCATGGAAGAAATATTAAAGGGACTTTTGAAGGTCGAGCACGGATTCAAACCTATCGAGATGGCAGCCCGGGACCTGTTCAAACCCGGCTCTGATGCAAAGAATATGTCCCTGGCCAGGGATCTTCTAAAAAATGATCATTACCAGATCCGCAGCGTGGGGGTGTTTATCCTGGGATATATGGCTTCGGAAAATGACCAAGCCCTGCCGGTTTTAAAAAATGAGGTGAGCCTCGATCCAAGCTGGCAGGTTCAGGAAATCCTGGCCAAATCATTTGATCAATTCTGTAAGGACCGGGGATATAAAAAAGCTCTTCCGGTTATTAAGGAATGGCTTGACGATAAAAATCCCAATGTCTGCCGGGCGGTTACCGAGGGGCTCCGGATATGGACCGGCCGTGATTACTTTAGGGATAACCCGGGCGCTGCCATAGGGCTGATCAGCCGGAATAAAAACAGTGAGAGTGAATACCTGAGAAAATCCGTGGGCAATTCCCTGCGGGATATTTCGAAAAAACATCCCGGCCTGGTTGAACAGGAGACCGCCTCCTGGGACTTATCGGACCGGAGGGTTCTGTATACGTATAAGCTGGTCAATAAAACCCGGTCCTGATTGATTATATTAATATCACATGCAATAGTAATAGATCGATTCTATTTTCCCCCTGACAGTGATATAATTTTCTGTTTATAACCCTGGTGTATGATATGTGAATTTTCATGCATTAATTATTTGGAGGACAACCCCATGAAAGAAAAACCTATAATAAATTTGAAAAAAATTGAATCATTTATTGCAAGGCAAAGGGCCGCCCTGATTGGATCAATTGACAGCGGAGGTTTCCCCAATATAAAAGCCATGCTGCCTCCCCGGAAAAGGGAAGGAGTCCGGGTATTTTATTTCAGTACCAACACATCTTCCCGGAGGGTAACCCAGTACAGGGATAATCCCCGCGCCTGCATTTATTTCTACCATAAAGGCCTGATACGTTACGAGGGGGTAATGCTGAAGGGAACCATGGAAGTCCTGGAGGATGAATCCGTAAAAAGGGAAATGTGGAGAATAGGTGATAAAATGTTTTATCCCCAGGGTGTTCAGGACCCTGATTATTGTATTTTAAAATTTACAGCCCAGGAAGGCCGGTACTATTGTGATTTAAAAACGGAAAGTTTTTCATTGTAAAATTAATACATAAACATTTCCTCCGCAGGTGATTTCGAGAGCCTCAATCACCGGGGGATCCCGGTCCCTGAGGCTCTCGAAGGGCCCGTGAGAAAGTAAGCTTTTCTTTCACAGGTGATTTCGAGAACCTCAATCACCGGGGGGTGTAAGGCCCTGGGTTTGTCGAAGGAACAAACAGAACCTAAAAATATTCATTGCCCGGAAATCATAATAACTGTATGATGTTAGTCATGCATCATAATTCGGAAATTAAACGCATCGATGCGGTGTGGGTTTACTCGGGCCATTTAGAACGGTCAATTGATTCGCAGGTGGGTTTCATACCCCGCTTTTTAGGTCGATTCTTTGAAGCAACAAAGAAATTGTTTTGCGGGGTATGAAACCCGCATATAATCCATACCTTACAGAACCAACATGCCCCGTTGCTTGCGGCGGGGCATGTTGATTTTTATCAAAACAAAATCGGATTGAAACTGAAATTCCGGAATGACGGATGGGTTGAATTTGATCTGGGAACAACTTCGTTTGCACTCTTGACAAGGCCGGAAGAAAAGAGGAAGGTGGTTCCGGTAAAAACCCGGATCATGTTTGAGACGGAGAATATTCAGGCATTTTACACCCGGGCACTTGCATTGGGAATTGTTTGCATCGGGGGAATCCGGGAAGAAGAATACGGCAGCCTGCTTACCCTGGAAGATCCCGACGGACACTGGCTGGAAATATACCAGGATAAACCAAACCGGAGGAGCCGAGCATCCGGTTATCTGGGGAACCGCTGATTAAACCGGCCGCAATATGCAGCCAATCAGCGGTTCCCTTCGCAATTCTTTGTTGCACAAAGAATTGCCTGCATTAAAGAATATACTGATTAATGCTCTGTGGGCATTAATCAGTGTTTGCCTAGGAGGATTTCATTTTGAAAAATACAGATTCCATGCGGATAGAAAAAATTACCCGCAACAAAAAACAGTTCCTCGATTTGCTCCTGCTGGCGGATGAACAGGAAAGCATGATTGACCGGTATCTGGAACAGGGAGATATGTTTGCCCTGTTTGATGATGATGTTAAAAGTATTTGCGTGGTGGCAAAAATTGATGAATCGGTTTGTGAATTAAAAAACCTGGCCACCAATCCGGAATACCAGGGACAGGGGTACGGCAGTACGCTAGTCAGATTTCTTTTTGATTATTACAAAGACAGATTTTCCTCCATGCTGGTTGGTACCGGGGAAAGTCCCGGCATAATTTCTTTTTATGAACACTGCGGATTTAAAGTATCCCATAGGGTGAAGAATTTTTTTACCGATCATTATGATCATCCGATTTTTGATAACGGTATACAGCTGGTTGATATGGTGTATCTGAAAAAAGATTTTGATTAATCCTGTATTTGGTAAAATATTGTGAAAGGACAAAAGGAAGGTATAGAACAAAGTATCAGGGTTTATGGAAACCCTCCCTGGAGAATAGGGCTTCTGCACGGAGGCCCGGGAGCTTCGGGGGAGATGAAACCTGTCGCAGAAATATTGGCGGAAGAATTCGGCATCCTGGAATTGCTGCAGACGGAAAAATCCCTGGAAGGACAAATTCAGGAACTGTATAACCAGCTGACCGCTGCGGCGGAACTTCCGGTGATTCTGGTTGGGTATTCCTGGGGAGTCTGGCTGGGTATGTTGTTTGCCGCCAGGTATCCCAAATATATCAGGAAACTTATTCTGATCAGTTCCGGAGTCCTGGAAAATAAATATAACCAGGATCTGATGAAGATAAGAATGGACAGGCTTTCCGGATCTGACCGGAAAGAGGTTGAAAACATACTGCCCGGGATTAATTCCGGCATGCCGGTGCGGGACTGCTGAAACGCTTTGGGGAATTAATGGCCCGGGCAGATGCATATTGTTATCAGTCTGACAATCCTGATCATGTACATTTGGATTTGGAAATATACCGGACCGTTTGGCGGGAAGCATCTGCACTGAGGGATTCGGGGGCGCTCGTTCTGGAAGCCGGAAAAATTAAATGCCCTGTAATATCATTCCAGGGGGAGTATGATTCCCAATCCGCCGACGGGGTAGAGAAGTCCCTGTCGAAGCATGTGAAGATTTTTAACATGGTCCGTCTGGAAAAATGCGGACATACACCCTGGATAGAGAAATATGCTAAGGATAATTTTTTTCGGATGCTGAAGGATGAACTGCGGTCTTAAGCTGAGAAAATCCAGGGGAATGAAATAACCCTATTTGATTGAACACGTTTAAACCCGCAGGATGCATCCTGTTTTTTACCGGAGATAAAGTAACAGCGTTTGCTCCATCCTGCTTTTAATTGACTTTAGGATATCTACATTGTACCATAATATTAAGGGAAAAATATTATGCCAAAAAATTTGAATGCTCCGGATGCCTTTGAAGGTAAGATGTGCAATGAGGAATCAATCCGTGCCCTCTTTAATACTACGCATATGGCCCTTTGGGATTGGAATCTTAAGACGGGCAAAAGAAATACCGACAAACAAATGTCTTTTCTTTATGGTTATGAAGACGGGGAACTGGAATTTTCAGATGAGATACGGAAAAGCCGTATGCATGCGGAAGACCGGGAAAGGGTGGATAGCGCCCTTAAGAATTACCTGAACGGGACGGTCCCTTATTATGAAACCGAATATCGAATTATGTGTAAGCATGGGGATATCGCATGGGTTCAGGAACGGGGAATTATCACCGGTAAGGATGCTGACGGGAATCCCCTGGTACTGACGGGGATTACCCAGGATGTTACCGAAATATATGAAGCCCGGGAAATTACTCCGCTGAAAGGGCTTGGCGCTTACAGTTATGATATGGTCAGGGATGACCTGGTTTTCAGCAACGATTATAAAATGTTCCTGGGGTACAGTCCGGAAGAACTGAATGGTCCTTTGGAGAATCTTTTTATATACATGCATCCCGATGATATTTCCAAATTTAAATCGGGGCTTGAATATTTCCTTGGAAGAAATTCCGGAATGTTTACCAATGAAATCAGAATGCGGCATAAAAACGGGAATTACATCTGGCTGCTTGGATATGTAACTGTTGCCGAAAGGGATAAGCAGGGATCGCCCGTAAAATTAAAAGGCGGAATCCTGAGTATTGATGATGTGGTCCGTTCCGGAAAAAAAAGTGACACCGGACTCAGTGGCGCTGAAGCTTATAATATGCATTTTAAGGAAGCCATGGTAAAGACCGTGGAGGAACTGGATAAAACCCAGAGGCTCAGCATTGCCATGTTTGAAAGCAGCCCCCATGCGAATATTATTTTTAACGACAAGTATGAAGCACTGGACTGCAACCCCGCGGCGTTCACCATGTTCAAGTATAAATCCAAGGAAGATTTTTTATTACAATTTATTAAGAATTTAAAAGAAGTGGATCCCCAGAACGGGATGGAAGAAACATATATCAGCAAGGTGGAAGAACGGCTGAAAAAAGCCTTTGTCTCCGGAGACCATTCCTTTGAAACGGGATTTATCATTGATGGTGTCCTGAAACCGACCAACGTTTTTCTCCGGCGGATTCCCTACGGAAATTCCTTTGCGGTGATTGCATACCTGGTTGATCTTGGCCCCCTGAAGACCGCCACGGATGAACTCATCCGGAAGGACCGGCTTCTCCAGGCGTTGAACAAAGCCGCATCAATATTAATTGCCAACGATCACGGCGATTCCGGGGCGGGAATTCTTAATGCCCTGAAAGTACTTGGAGAAAGCGTCAATGCGGACCGGGCGTATATATGGAAAAACAGTCTTCATGAAGGTGTCCTTTGCTGTTTCCAGTATGCGGAATGGGCAAAGGATAAACCATCGGACCATCCGGGCACTGACGGAAGGCTGTTCCCCTATGACAGTATTGTTCCCTATTGGAGGGAGCTTGTAAGAACCCGGGGCTGCCTGAACGGTGCGGTGAAGGATATGAACAATCTTGCCCTCGAAGCTTTTCCTGGGATAGGGGATGTCCGGTCGCTGCTGGTAATCCCGGTCGTGCTGAATGGTGAGTTCTGGGGTTTTGTAGGGTTTGACGATACCAGGTATGACAAACAATTTGCCGAAGCAGAGGAAGAGCTTCTGAAATCCGGAGGAACCCTCATTGCATCGGCTATTGAAAGAATCGATATGATTGAAAATCTGATTCAGGCAAAGGAAACCGCCCAGGCGAGTACGAATGCAAAAAGCGAGTTCCTTTCCCGGATGAGCCACGAAATCCGGACACCCATGAATGCAATTATTGGCATGACCGCTCTGGCCAAAAAAAGCGGTGACATGAAAAAGATTGAAAGATGCCTGGATCAGATTGATGTGTCATCCCGGCAGCTGCTGAGTATTATCAATGATGTCCTGGATATGTCAAAAATCGAAGCCAATAAATTTGATATTGTTGACCAGGAATTCGACCTTGAAAAAATGATGCAGAATGTGTTTAAGGTGGTTCAGGTTAAAATTGATGAGAAGTACCAGAATTTTCACTGCGATTTTAAATCGCTGTTTACCAGGTATATTATCAGCGATGAACTTCGTCTTTCCCAGGTGCTTATTAATCTGCTGAATAATGCAATTAAGTTTACCCCGGAAAAAGGAAATATTATCCTCAAGGCGGAGGAACGGAAAATAAATGAGGATATGTCGGTCCTCCATATCGAGGTGGAGGATGACGGTATTGGAATTTCCGGGGAGCAGCAGAAACGTCTTTTTAATTCTTTCGAACAGGCCGATGCGGGAATTACCCGGAGGTTCGGCGGTACCGGTCTGGGCCTGGCAATCTGCAAAAAAATAGTTAACCTCATGGGCGGGGATATCACCGTTGTGAGTGAGAGCGGCAGGGGGTCCCGGTTTATATTTGAAGTGAATGTCCGGTGGGGAGAAACCAAAGCGGTAACCCCCATGAATGAGGTTATGCTGAAGGATCTACGTATTCTTGTGGTGGACGATGATCCGGATATGCTGGAATATTTCAGGAATATCCTTTCGGGGTTTTCTCTTAACTGCGACACGGTCCTGAACGGAAAGGCTGCGGTGGCTGCGGTTGAGAAAAACCGGGACCAGGGAACCCCCTATGATTTAGTATTCCTCGATTGGAATATGCCGGAAATGAGCGGCCTGGAAACAGGCAAAAAAATAAAACAGCTCATGAATGACCAGATTATCGTGGTGATGATTTCCGGATTTGATCTGGTTGAAATAGAGCCGCAGTTAAAATCGATTGGGATTCAGCATTTTCTTCCCAAGCCTATCCTGCCATCGACCTTGTTGAATACAATCATGTCCCTTACCCGGAAAAATCTGGTCAGCAAAACCCCGGATAAACCGTTAGCGGTTTATAACTGGAAGGATAAATGTGTTTTGGTGGTTGAAGATATTGAAATAAACCGGGAGATCATTTTAGGCATCCTCGAAGATACCTGCGTATCGGTTGACTGTGCAGAAAACGGTCTGGTGGCGGTGAAGGCTTTTGAAAAGAATACCGATAAATATGATGTCATCCTGATGGATGTTCAAATGCCCGAGTTGGATGGACTTTCGGCCAGCAGAAGGATCAGGGAGATGGCTGCCCCCTACGCCCAGGAAGTTCCCATCATTGCCATGACCGCCAATGCTTTCAGTGAGGATGTGCAGAATTGTCTTAATGCGGGTATGAACGGCCATATTGCCAAACCAATTGAAATAGAAGAACTGCGGAAAATATTGTCATCCTATTTAGACAAATAATAACCTTGTTTTTAGAAAGGACATAGCAATTTATGAAGATGTTTAAGAAAATATGTCTGGTCATTTTCTTTGCCGGTGCCGGGGCTTTTCTGGGATGCCTGATTATTAATCTATATATAACAAAAAGCACAAAACCCTATATATACCGTGACCTCCAGGAACTTCCCAATGCGGCCGCAGTTCTGGTACTTGGTGCCCAGGTTTGGGGACCTGATACTTTGTCCCATGTACTGGAAGACCGGGTCCGGGGAGGAATCGCCGTTGTCAAATCCGGAAAGGGATCAAAACTCCTGCTCTCCGGGGACCATGGCAGGGATAAATACGATGATGAAGTAAATGCTATGCGTTTATATGTGCTGAAATATGCCCCGTCAATTCCGGAGAGTGATATTTTTATGGACCATGCGGGGTTTACCACCTACGAATCCATGTACCGGGCAAGGGACGTTTTTCAGGTGGATGATGTAATCATTGTTACCCAGGATTTTCATATCGCCCGGTCGGTGTACATTGCCAGGAGCCTTGGCCTGAATGCGGTGGGCTATGCCCTTCCGGAAACCCGGTATGCCAGGACGGTCAAAAACCGCTGGTATGCCAGGGAATCCCTGGCCAGGGTCAAAGCATGGATATCCCTGGGATTTCATGTGAAACCTAAATATCTGGGAGACCCGGTTCCCATTACCGGAGACGGCAGGGATAGTTGGGATTGAGATGGTTGGAGTTGAAGACAAATTGGTAGTTGAATATTGGTTATGCCCTTGGAGAATTCCTCGCCGATTTCAAACATAAATCATTTAAGTAGCATTTAATATATACATTGTCAGATACATATAGGAGTGCTTTATGAAAAAGAAGGTTCTGCAGGGAGTCCTATTGTTGCTTATTAATGTTTTTATTATTTTTGGTATCTATTCATTTTTTATGCTTGAAAAAGCTTTTGATTCAATAAGTATGGTTCCAATAGATGCTGGAAAAATAATAGATCACTTTTTTTCAGATTCGATTGCAGAATACGGTGATTGGGAAAATCAGTATCCCATATTAGGAGCAGTATTTGATAATCTGGAAAAAAGATATGTAGATAAAAATGGAAGAATAACAGGTTTTTCATTTACTTTGGATGATATTTTATGTTATGGAATACTTGTATTAATATATGAACAAGATGAAGTAATTTCTGTTGGTGTTTATAATTTCGCCCGGGACTATATGTCTGATGAATTTGATCCCAGTTATGCAGTATGTTTTTATAAAGGAGATGATGGGGTTTATGTATACAACCCATTTTTATGCCGTTTGTATTTCTTTGAAAATAAAGGCGGCCATTTCCTTCTTGAAAGGGAAGTATTGCCAAAGACAATGTAATTGCTGTTACTAAACTCTTGCTTTGAAAAAATTAAGGAGAGAACGATGCAATGGAGAAGTGCTGGTATTTATTTTGATAATAAAGGGAATTTATATATTATTCCAACTAGACCCTGTCCTGGACCAGGTATGGTGGAATCCGATCCTTGGTTTATTTCATCAATTACTGATGAGGATGATATATATACAAAAACAATGAAAGCATATGAAGCAACCAATAATACAATTGGGGTACAACCAAATCCAACCCCTATAGAAGTAATAACCGGAATAAAAAAATGGGAGAGGGCTATTAAGGATTTAAGTGTATTAGAGTTTCAATGGTCTGATGATGAAGGGTATCTGCTTATATTAAATAAACGTAGTGCCGGAGGATTCTCCGGGTATCGAAAGATACCATTAGGGTCAGAAATCAACAAGCTGACATTTAAGAAGGAAATAATAAAAGTACTGAAAAATGAGATTCAAAAATTAGACAAACACATTGGGAAAGAAGAAAATACGAAAGAAATCTAAAACTGGTTGTACAGTGTTGGCAAATTTACCTGGAATCCCTCTGACGCCTTACCTCATAAAGAAGTATTCCCGCCGCCACCGATACATTCAAAGAATCAACTTTTCCGTAACTAGGGATAGCTACAATACCATCGCAGGATTCCCTTAAAAGACGGCTGATCCCGGTTCCTTCGCTTCCCATGATAATGGCAACCCGGCCTCCCAGTTTGGTTGTATACACCGGTTCCCCTTCCATGTCGGCGCCGTAGATCCAGAAACCTGCCTTCTTTAAATCTTCCACGGCCCGGGGGAGATTGGCGGTTTCCGCCGAGGGTATCCAGGCGGATGCGCCGGCGGAGGTTTTGGAAACCACATCGGCATGCCTGGCGGTTCTTCTGTTGCGGGTTACCACAAGATCAACCCCGAACTGGTCGCAGGAACGGAGAATGGCACCGTAGTTGTGGGGATCGGTGATCTCATCGAGGATTACCACCAGGGAATCGGTTTTTTCACCTAATCCGGCCACAAAGTTTTCTATAGAAATATCGCTGGACGGACGTTTGTCTTCCACCGCCAACGCAATGCCCCGGTGGTCCGGGGAAATCCGGTCAAGTTCATGGGTGCCGACCCGGTCAATCCGGATCTTTGCATCCATGGCCATGGAAATAATAACCTTTGCCCTGGGGCCTGATTTGGCCACCAGGAGAGGACCCTCGGCATTCCCGGATTTTATTTTTTCTTCTATTGCATGAAAACCCGTCAGATAGGTCATCTAATCAGCCTCATAGGTTTTTCCGTATTGGATAATATCCACGTTAGGATACCCTTTTTTAATCAGGTAATCCTTGAATATTGCCTGGACCTTTGGTTCCCCATGGACCATAAAAATTTTCTTTAAGTTGGAAGTATCCACCGCATCGAGCCAGGCGCCCATTTCTTCATAATCCGCATGGGCACTGAAAGCGTTGATTTCCTGCACATTTGCCTTCCGTTTAAACCACTGGCCATGGATTTTTACTTCCTGTTCCCGGTTGCGCAGGCGCCGTCCCAAGGTGTTTTCCGCCATATACCCGACCAGCAGGATCGTTGTGTTGGGATCTTCAATGTTGTGGATCAGATGATGCTGGATGCGGCCTGCTTCACACATACCGTCAGCGGATATAATAATCAGCGGGCCCGGGTGATCGTTCAGGGCTTTGGATTCCAGCACACTGGTGGTAAAGTGGAGGGAGTTAAAGCCGAAGGGATTTTTGTGGTGTTTGGTAAACGCCTCATGGATATCTTCATCATAGCATTCGGGGTGCAGCTGGAAAATGGTGGTGGCGTTGGTTGCCATGGGAGAATCCACATAAATAGGAATTTCCGGAATGATGCCGTCATCCACCAAAAGATGGAAGTAATACACCAGTTCCTGGGTCCGCTCAATGGCAAACGCCGGGATAATAATTTTTCCTTTTGTTTCCACCGCCCGTTTGGCAATCTCCGCCAGCTCGTTCATGGCGTTGGTGGTGGATTCATGGCGACGGTCGCCGTAGGTACTTTCCAGGATAATATAATCCGGGGCAGGGACAATTTCCGGGTCCCGGATGATGGGTTTCTTTTTCCGGCCCAGGTCGCCGGTACAGGCAATCCGGGTTTTCCTGCCGTTTCTGTCTATGGTTACCATGGCGATGGCGGAACCAAGGATGTGGCCGGCATCATAAAATTCTACCTCCACCCCATCGCCGATTCTCATTGGCCGGTGGTAGGAAACACCCACAAACTGGTTGGTGGTTTTAATCACATCCTTTTCTTCAAAAAGGGGTGTCCAGTCAAATTTCTCTCCCTTTTTACTTGCCTGCTTCTTTAAATAAATGGCATCCCTGGCCTGGATATTCGCGGAATCCATCATGATAAGATTGGCGATATCCCGGGTAGCCGGGGTGGAATAGATATTGCGGTTAAATCCCCGTTTGGAAAGCAGGGGCAGCAGACCGCAGTGGTCATAGTGACCATGGGTTAATATACATGCCTCTATTTTGTCCGGATCTATGCCGAAATTCCGGTTTTTCCGGTCGGCCTCTGCCCGGGAACCCTGGAAGGCTCCGCAGTCAATAAGATAGCTTCTTCCATCAACTTCGATCACGTGTTTGGACCCGGTGACTTCCTCGGCTGCACCGAGGGAATAAAATGTAATTGCCATAGTTCCAGCATAATACATTTTTAATAATAAGGCGAGATAGTCCGGGTGTTTCCCAGGATCGTAAAAAACCGTATACTTAATATATGACTACGAATTTTTTCTCTATTAAAAAATGCATCCGGGCTGCTGCGGTGGTTTTTTTTATCCTGTACACCGCTGCATGTTCAAGCAATCCTTCGGAAAAAGTTGAATCCTATGCCGGTCTGGGAAAACCCATGGACCCGGTGCCCTTTATGGAATCCGCCCGGACGGGGAAACTCCCCAATGGACTGACCTATTTTATTCTGGAAAATAAAAAACCCGAAAACCGGGCATATTTAACCATGGCGGTGGCTGCCGGATCGGTTCTGGAAAAGGATGATGAACAGGGGCTTGCCCATTTTGTGGAGCACATGGCTTTCAACGGCACGGAACATTTTCCCAAGTCCGAACTGGTGAATTATCTCCGGTCCCTGGGCATGCGGTTTGGTCCGGAGGTAAATGCCTACACCAATTTTGATGAAACCGTTTACGGCATCGAAGTCCCGGTGGAAACCCTGGATTCGGGTAAAAAAATGATTCCCGACAAAGCCCTGGAGGTAATCAGCGATTGGACCAGCCGCATCAGTTTTATCCCTGAGGATGTGGATGCGGAACGCCGGGTAATTATGGAAGAATACCGGTCCCGGCTGGGAGCAGGGGAACGGGTGCAGCGGAAAATGCTGCCCATCCTCTTTGAGGGATCCCCCTATGCGGTCCGGCTTCCCATCGGGCTGCCCGAGATTATTGAACATGCCCCTGCGGAGAGGCTGGTGGGTTTTTATAAAAGATGGTACCGTCCGGACAACATGGCAGTTATTTTTGTGGGTGATTTTGACGGCGCTGCCCTGGAAGCGGAATTGGTAAAATATTTCCAGGCTGATCCTCTATCAACACCCCTGGATAAACCCCATTACGATTTGCCTGCGCCGGTAAAAGGAAAGTTCCGGGCGGAGATTATTACCGATCCCGAATTAACCTACACCAGGGCGGATTTTTATTTCAAACGGCAGCCCAGCGTACTCGCCGCGGATTTATCATCCTACCGGCAGGACGTGATTGAAAACCTGATCTCCAGGATGATGTACCTCCGGTTTGATGAAGCCGCGGCTAAACCGGAAACCCCCTATGTGGCCGCCGGTGCCTGGACAACCCGTTATGCCTATTCTTCCCGTTTTTATGTGGTGTCCGGAATTGCCAAGCCCGGTTTGGCTAAGGAAACAATGAATGCGGTTCTGCTGGAAAAGGAATCCATGGAACGCTACGGGTTTACCCAGGGAGAAATCGATATGGCCAAACGATCGTTGATTTCCGATATGGAACAGATGACCGCCGAACAGGACCGGCAGGAATCATCATCTTATATACAGCAGCTTACCCGGCACTACCTGGACGGAAGCAGCCTGCCGGATATCAGCTGGGAACTCAATGCGGTAAAGAAGCTGCTTCCGGGGATCGGCCAGAAAGAACTTGCCGCGGCGGTTAAGGATTTTTTTAAGGATGATGACCTGACGGTTTTTGTCACCGCCCCCAGTACCGATGCATCTTCCCTTCCGGACCAGGCTGCCATAAAAGCTATGGTTGCTGCGGCAGCAATAGCAAAAATTGAAAAACCAAAAGAAGAAACCTACAGCGGCGACTTGATTCAGAACGATCCCCTGCCGGGAACAATTCTCGATGAAAAAACCGACCAGGCCACTGGGGTTATTGAGTGGACCCTGGGCAACGGTGCAACGGTTTTATTCAAAACCACCGCAAATAAAAATAACGAAGTTTCTTTTTATGCGCTGGCAAAGGGGGGAACCTCCAGCGCAGATGATGAGGATTATTATTCGGTGTACTCCGCGGCGGATATGTTCAACAATTCCGGAGCCGGGGATTTTACCCGGACCGAACTCCTGAAAAAACTGGCGGACAAACAGGTCTCCCTGAGTTTTTGGCTTTCCTCTTATCTCCGGGGGTTCCAGGGAACCGCCGCCACGGGTGATCTGGAAACACTTTTTGAACTGCTTTACCTGGGCTTCACCCAGCCCAGAATTGATGCGGATGCCGCGGCGGTCCTCATGGACCAGTACCGGACAACCCTGACACAAAGGCAGGAAAACCCCGAATCATGGTTTTTTGATGAGGTGCAGCGGATCATGTACGGCAATTATCCCAAAACCAGGCCTATGGTTCTGGCGGATCTGGATAAAATCTCCGTAAAACCCGCGGAGCTTTTTCTTAAGAAATCCCTGAACCCGGCGGACTATGTGTTTGTGTTTACAGGAAATGCGGACGAAGCGGTGCTGAAAAAACTTACCGAAAAATACCTGGCTTCGGTCCCTGCCTATGGGGAAGGAAATACCCGGTTCAATAACTGGACCGATATGCATATTCCCCTTCCGGGAAAACAGGAGAAAATCCTGTACAAAGGAAAAGAAGATAAGGGCATCGTTTTTATGGGATGGTTTATTCCCATGGCCTATTCCGAAAAGGATTTCAGCAGCGCCTTGGTGCTGAATGAATACCTGGATATCCGGCTCACCGAAGAAATCCGGGAAAAGCTGGGCGGGGTTTATTCCATATCTCCCAGCATCAGTTTAACCCCCATGCCCAGCGGAGAGCTGTATTTGATAGTTACGTTCTACTGTGATCCCGGCCGGGCGGAGGAACTGGCCGCAGCGGTGAGCACTGAACTGGGTTTGATCGGCAGAGGAAACATCAGCAATGATACCCTGGTAAAAGCCAGGGAAGCCCTGAAAAAAACCTTTGAGCAGTCCATGCAGAGCAACGGTTACATGGCAAGAAGTTTTGCCAACTACAACCAGATTTTTCAGCTGCCCCTGTCCAGGCTGTATGCCAGGCCGGAACTCTACGGCAATGTGCAGCCCGGAGATCTGCAGAGATTAACCGGTGTACTTCAAACCGGCGGTCCTTTGAAGATGATCCTATACCCTGAAAGCAGGGCGCCGAAAAATTAACGGATTTTTTCGGAACCACTGATTAAACCGGCCGCAATATGCGACCAATCAGCGGTTCCCTCCGCAATTCTTTGTTGCACAAAGAATTGCCTATATTAAGGAAACACTGATTAATGCTCTGTGGGCATTAATCAGTGTTTCCTTAGATAGGGCTTGCCCCGGGATTTGCTGGGAATCCCGGGGCAAGTTTCAGAAGGCGGATATAGTATCCGCCGGAGAAATTCAGAAATAAAATGTAATTCAGGCTTTTTTCCGTTTTCCCGGAAATGGAATTTTTCCCAGCCGTTTTTCCCTTCTGCCCAGGAAAAAATTAATATGCAATAAAATAATGATAGCAAAAAATGAAACAAACCAGATGGTCAGGAGCAAATCCCTGTGTTTTACCGGTGAGAATTCAATGGTATCCAGGGTTACCAGAAACAGCGCAAAACCCTGAACAAGAACGGATAAGACCCCTAACAGGAATTCAATTCCATTAAAACGGGTCTTTGTTCTGAAAAGGCTTATCAGCGCCACGGGAATAAAAATATAAAAACTGACGGAAATGAACATATCATTTTCCACCGGAGTCCAATTGCCCGGGTAGGCTTCCGCAAACTCCGGACTATTATAAAAATCAATACAGAGATTTCCGAAAATTCTCCCGGTGATAATGATGGTGAGCAGTGCAGCAAGATATAACATTCGTCCAATATTCATATATTTTCCTTGACCTTGAAGCTTATATGAAAAGCCGGAACCAATCCCAGGAATTATTTGGAAATTTATTTTTTAAGGACAAACACAAAATCCGGAATTAACTATTGATCCAGGGCCGAATCGAACGGCCGACCTACTGCTTAGGAGGCAGTTGCTCTATCCCCTGAGCTACTGGACCAGAAGAATATTCTATATATATACAGGTAATTTGAGGTGAGTGTCAATCTTCGGGCCTGCTTGTTTTATCCCTTTATTATAAGTAAAATCACTCCATATAAAGTTCACACATAAGGAGCCTCCATGTCGGCGATGAAAGGGTCTGGGATCAGACGGGTGTTTGTGGAGAAAAAAGCTAGTTTTGATATTGAAGCTCTGCATCTTAAGGCGGATATTTCCGGTTTTCTTGGGGCGCAGTTCCCCGAATTAGCCGCGCTTAAGCAGGTAAGGTTCCTTAACCGCTACGATACCGCCAATCTGGATGAAGACCAGTTCCAGCGGTTTACGGACCTTGTCCTGTCGGAGCCCCAGTGTGATCAGGTATATTATGATGATGAAACCCCCGCATCCCCGGACGAGCGGTTTTTCGGTATAGAATACCTGCCCGGCCAATACGACCAGCGGGCGGATTCTGCGGAACAGTGCGGTGAGCTGGTGGTGGGGGTGAAACCCCTGGTCAGGAATGCCCGGATCTATATTTTTTCCGGAGGTTCCGGCCCCTTGACGGATGAAGCCCTTTCGGCTGTTAAGGCCTATCTCATTAACCCGGTGGATTCCCGGGAGGCTTCCCCGGAAAAACCTCTTTCCCTGGAAACCGCCGTATCCGAAGTACCCGATGTGCCTATACTCAAAGGATTTATCTCCGCAGATGATTCTGCCCTGGCGGGTTTTGCCAAGGAACACGGTTTTGCCATGTCCCTGGATGATCTCCGGTGCTGCCGGGATTATTTTAATACCGAAGGCCGGGACCCGGGCCTGGCGGAGCTCAAAGTTCTGGATACCTACTGGAGCGACCACTGCCGGCATACCACGTTCACCACGGTTCTTGAAAAAATCGATATTGAAGACGGGCCCCTGGCGCCTTCCATGAAGAAGGCATTGGAACTGTACAGCGATTCCCGCAGGGAAGCCTACGGGGATGACGAAGGAGCTGCCAGGAAACGGACCCTCATGGACCTGGCCACCATTGGGACCAGGGTTCTGAAAAAACGGGGCCGGATACCTGACCTGGATGAGTCAAAGGAAATCAATGCCTGCTCCATCAAGGTGGATGCAAAATTTGATGACGGCAGCAGTGAACCCTGGCTGCTTTTGTTTAAAAATGAAACCCATAATCATCCCACCGAAATAGAACCCTTCGGCGGGGCGGCCACCTGTCTGGGCGGTGCAATCCGGGATCCCCTTTCAGGAAGGGCCTACGTTTACCAGTCCATGAGGATCACCGGCAGCGGTGATCCCCGGGCGTCCCTGGGAGAAACCATTCCGGGCAAACTGCCCCAGCTTAAAATTGCCAGGGAGTCCTCCGGGGGGTATGCATCCTACGGAAACCAGATCGGTCTGGCCGCAGGACAGGTCATTGAATTTTACCATCCGGGCTTTGTGGCAAAACGGATGGAACTGGGTGCGGTTATCGGGGCGGTTCCGGCAGCCCATGTCCGGCGGGAGGAACCCCTTCCGGGAGACCTGGTTCTGCTGATCGGCGGGAAAACCGGCCGGGACGGAATCGGCGGGGCCACCGGGTCGTCGAAGGTTCATACCCAGGAGTCGGTGGACACCGCCGGTGCGGAGGTGCAGAAGGGCAACGCCGTGGAGGAACGGAAACTCCAGCGGCTTTTCAGGAATCCCCGGGTAACCAGGCTGATAAAACGATGCAACGATTTCGGTGCCGGAGGAGTAAGTGTGGCGGTGGGGGAACTCGCCGCAGGATTGGATATCAACCTGGATGCGGTTCCCAGGAAGTACGAGGGCCTGGACGGTATCGCCCTGGCCATCTCCGAGTCCCAGGAACGGATGGCCGTGGTAACCTCCAGGGAAGATGCGGAAACCCTTATCAAATTTGCCGCGGAGGAAAACCTGACCGTGGTGGTTATTGCGGAGGTTACCGCCGGGGATGATGAAAGCCACGCCAGGCTCAAAATGTTCTGGCGGGGAAAACCCATTATCGATCTTGCCCGGAGTTTTTTGGATTCCCACGGAGCTTCCCGGTCAGCCCGGGTCTGCGTGTCATCTCAGGATCACCGTATTGGGGAGCCTGAAAAGTCCGGAGCTTCCCCGTCGGTACTGCTGGACAAACTGGAACGGGAACTTATTTCCCTGCGTACCGGAAGCCGGAGGGGACTCCAGGAACGGTTTGACGGTTCCATCGGTGCCGGGTCGGTGCTCTTTCCCTGGGGAGGCCGGGAGCAGGGAACCCCCGAATGCGGCATGGCGGCCTTGTTTCCTTCATTGGGGAAACACCCCCGGACATCCAGTATTATGAGTTTCGGGTACAATCCGGAATTGGCAGCGGCCAGTCCCTACCGGGGAGCAAAAGCCGCGGTCCGGGAAGCCCTGACAAAGTTTGTCTGCCTTGGGGGAGACCTGGGAACAGCCCGGTTATCTCTGCAGGAATATTTTGAACGGCTGGAATCCCCCGCCGCATGGGGAAAACCCTTCTCGGCCTTGCTGGGGGCATTGGAAGCCCAGCTTGCTTTGGGTGTCCCCGCCATCGGCGGCAAGGATTCCATGTCCGGTACTTATAAAGATGATGAGCGGAATATTAATCTGACAGTGCCTCCTACCCTGGTGGCTTTTGCCGCGGGCAGTACCGATGCAGCCCGGGTTTGCTCCGGGGCTCTCAGCGGTGTTGCGGGCAATCCCATTGTCCTTTTTTATCAGAATAACCCCGAGCAGGATGAATGGAAAACCTTCAGGACCAACATGGAAGCTTTATCATCACTGCAGAAGGGCGGGTATGTGAAAGCGGCCTATCCCGTGGCGGCCGGCGGTGTCGCCGCATCCCTGGCTCTTATGGGTTTTGGAAATATGGCCGGTATTGAAACGGTGATTCAGAATTTTGATCTTATTGATCCGGCGGACCCGTCAGGTTCTGTCCTGGTTGAAATTGATCAGCCGGTTTTGGATAAAAAATCCCAAAGCCTGGAGGATATTATTTCTTCCGATGCATCATGGGCACCGGCGGGGATTACCATTCCCGAACCGGTTTTCAGAATGGTCGATCAAAGATCCCTCCAGTCACTGGCGGAGGATGAAGCCCCCGAAACCCAGGCTGCGGAGGTTCCCCTCAATGTTTTACGGCGGGCCTATGAATATCCCCTGGCCGGGGTCTATCCCCAGACAGCTTCCGGGGCTACCATGGCCGAGGAAGATAATAATGTTCAACTGGTGGACAGCCGCCTGTTTTCAAATACGAAAACCGCACCGGAGAATAAACATTCCCCGGTTCAATTAAAAGGTGTGAAACCGCTGGTGGTGATTCCGGTGTTTCCCGGTACCAACTGTGAATACGATATGGAACGGGCCTTCAGAAATGCCGGAGCGGAAACCAAGATGGTGGTTTTCCGCAACCGGGACAGGCAGGATGTGGCGGAGTCCACCGCGGAACTGGCCAGGGTTATCCGGGAAGCCCAGATCGTTGCCCTGTCGGGCGGTTTCAGTGCCGGAGATGAACCCGACGGTTCGGGCAAGTTTGTGGCCAACGCATTCCGGGCAGGACCCATCGTGGAAGCGGTAACTGACTTAATGGACCGCCGGGGCGGACTCATGATAGGCATCTGCAACGGTTTCCAGGCGCTGATTAAACTGGGCCTGATCCCCTACGGCAGCTACCGTGATGCGGACGATACCATGCCCACTTTAACCTTCAATACCATCGGCAGGCATATTTCCAGAATGGTAAGAACCAGGGTTATGTCTAGCCAGTCTTCCTGGCTTGCAAAAGACCCAATCGACTCCATGCATCTTATTCCTATCAGCCATGGTGAGGGCCGTCTTGCTATTGATGATGCCCAGGCGGAAGATCTTTTCCGGAAAGGCCAGGTCGCATTCTGTTATACCGATGAAGAAGGCCGTCCGGTTATGGCAGAACCCCATAATCCCAATGGTTCAGCCTATGCGGTGGAGGGTCTCCTAAGTCCCGACGGCCGCATATTGGGAAAGATGGGTCATTCGGAGCGGTGCGGCCGGTACGTCCACATCAATATCCCGGGCAATAAGGTGCAGCATATATTTGAAGCCGGGGTAGAGTACTTCGTGTAAAATGGTCGCACATGGACATGGTTGAAAAACCGGAAGCGAAAATACATCTCATATATTACCACTTTGATTGGAAGGCTGTTGGAGTTCATGCCGGGATGCTTGCATCGGTTGATTTTTTAACGCCCTGGAAGAAGGTTGAAACGTTTGTATGTGGTATGAACCCTCAGCCTGTATAATAATTTCCTCTACAATGAAGAACCCCGAGGCTCTGCCACGGGGTTCTTCATTCTTATAAATATCTTAGTGGAAAAATGTATTACGTATCATGTTTTTTAAATTAATAATTTTAAATGTTCAAATTTTCCTATATTGAAATGGATTATTGTCAGGGATGTTTTTTACGGCCAGTGCAGTATCGCATTGTGTATCCTGCACTGGGATATTATTGATAATCTACATAATTATAGCGGTGAAATAATTTACATGTTATAATAATACAATACAGAGATAGTCGATTTTTGGTATTAAGGAAGCAAGGAATTTTATATGAAAAATGAACCCTATCATCCTTTTAAATTAAAACTCACCGCGAAAGAAGGATGTAAAACTGTCTTTTCTGTCATTGGTATTATGATAACCGCATTTGCGATATGGATAGGTTCACAGGTTCCGGCGCTATTATATGTTGCCCTTGAGCAGCCAATGCAAATTATACTAAACGGATTGACGCAAATTATTTTAGTATTCATCGTGGTTTTCCTGATTTGCAGGTTCATTTTTCATTTATCCTTGAGGGATATCCGGATTGCCATATTCAAGATTAGTCCCATGTCTATTTTCATTGCCATACTTCTCCCACTTCTGTTTTCAATGTTCTATATAGTTGCTGTCCCGGGAAATTTTCAGACGGTTGAACATACTTCATATGAAAAGTTTTTGATAGTGTTCATTGGGTTATTCGGTTCGTGTTTAACCGCTGCAATTACAGAAGAAATGATATTCCGGGGTTTATGTATGCGGTTCATTGAAAAGAAGCTGGGGATAGTCGCAGGTATATTGATACCATCTTTTTTCTTTGGTGCTGCTCATATAGCGATGGGCAATAACATGGGGTTGATTGATACCTTACTTTTGCTGATAGCTGGAACCTGTGTTGGTTCCATGTTTTCACTGATTGCCTATCAGAATAATTCAATTTGGGCCGGTATACTTGTACATGGTTTGTGGAATTTGAGGTCAACTTTTTTATATCTGGGCGATAAAGTAAGTGAAGATAGTTTGGTTACCTATCAGTTTGCCAGTAATTCCAAATTGCTGACAGGTGGAAATTTTGGAGTAGAATCATCCTTGATAGCAATCGCCATGTACTGCATAGTAATTCTTATATTTGTTCATTCCATCAAGCGGGCATCTGAAAAGAGTATGGCCGCCATCATTTAGAAAATATTATTAATCAAAAGTACAAAACAAGGCGACAGAATGGAAAGCCTATTCTGTAAACCTGAAAAAAATCGTGTAAGAAACTATACTGGGAGAAGGAGAAAGTATAGTCTTTTCAAAAGAAGTTCCGGATGAAATCCTGAAGAACTACCACGGCCCCATTTGAGGAACTCCCTGCTGCAGCCCTGGGCGGAAAATATCCGATGTCCGCCAAGTCCTGGCGGAGAACCGGTGGGCGGAAGTGATTCTATTCCCACAACTTTTGTTGTAAGTCCCTTAATTCAATCCGAGAATCGACCATTATCTTATCTAAAACCAATATTGAGATGACATCCATAATAATTTATTCGAGTATTTATTTCCCAGCCAATCATGTCAGGTTTTCCTGCATCAAAATGCATTATTAACACTATTATCCTATTTTCGTATGGACTGAGGAAATAACCAATTACAGCACTTCCCAGGTAACTGTTTTCATGATCAAATCCATATGTTTTCTCTTCTCCAGAGGCTATTACTTTTTTCATTTCTTCATTGCTGACTATCAAATTCCATTTTGTAGTCCAATAATCATCTCGTTCTTCTATAACTGAATCAATCCAACAATCATAAGTTTTATCATTTTCTGACATTGGAAACTGCATAGGTTTTACAAAATTAGTTTGACTAAAAACTTCTTTTATTTCTTCCTGAAATCCATATATTTTTAATAATTCATTCCACTTTTTTAATCCGTCTTCTATTTCCTCTTTTGAATTTTCTTTCCAGCCCTCCCAGCTTGTAATTATTTTCTCTTCTTCAATTATTTTATCTTCTATGGCATTGATAATCACAAGCTTGACACCGTTTTCTTGTTGATAATTATCTATTTTTCTATATGCAAACAATCCGTTCTTTGTCCAGCCAACAACTCCTATTCTCGGAGACCAATAGATTCTAGTTTTTATTACAGGATTTTCTTCGTTATCTCCTACAAGGACTAGTGTTCCTCTCTTGCTAACAATATTTATCGGGTCTTTTTCGGGAAGCGGCGGAGTCTCTATTAAAAGTAACTTTGAATAAATCCCAAATATATGTTTATCAGGGGTTTCAGATACAACAGTAAAATAATACTTTTTTTGTGGTTCTAAGTTCTCGAACTTTGCAATGTTAGAATCTGTTATTTGAGAAAAAAGAGTAAATTCTGTCAATATTGAATCTATTGCCGCGTTTTTAGGAAAAGGTTTTTCGGTATACTTTTTTAGTAAGCTATAATATAATTCACTATCCCAAAGTAATGCATAATATGATTTATTGTCATCTGCAATATCCCATTCTATACTCACAGATTGTGATTCGAGTTGCTGGATATAAAAATTTTTATTATCTATAATAGACATTTTTTCCGATTTATTTGAACAAGATGTAATAATAAAGAATATTTTAAATAACACAAAAAAATATATGCATTTTTTCATTATAAAACTCCTTATAGTTTTATATTAAATTAATTATCCAGTTGTATCAATTGTTTTCTATGTTGAAAATTGTTTCCGCCGACCGGAAGTTTTGATAAGTAAACAATTATAAAAACTTCAGGGGTATTGCATCTAATATCCGGGTTACACGAAGTTTGGTGGGGACATGTACTAGAGTTTTTAGTTGAAAATGTAATGATCTGGCAAAAAAAGATGAGGAGCAGAGCGACAATACAAGTAAACTTTGTTAGGCACAGTTTTAATTATCTGACTCCAATAAAATCAAAAATTACATGAGTTTTTCTCTCTTTTGGGAGATTATCAAACTTGTATGTTCCAAAACAATATATTCCTTTTAAAATACTGTTACTCCAGGTTATTTTAATATCAATAACACCATTTTCATCAATGTTTTCCGGAAGAAGATAAAGTACTGGTTTATACTCCCCATAATCAGGGCTAAAGTATATAACAATTAAATCTGTGTTTTCTCTTTGGCATCTGAATGTATATTCCTCGTTTAAAGAAACATATGTTAAATTATCTTCACTAAAAGGTGTGTCGTGAATTTCTTTAAATAATAATGAATTTATAAGACCCAGTTTCAATTCTGTTTCAAAGATTTTATTTTCTCCAGATTTAATTTGAAATATCCAGGGATTTCCATCATCCAGCCAAAATTTATTTTCTATTTTTATGTTTTCATAGTATCCAAAAATATTTTCGTTGTCAAAGTTTTTTACAGGCAAAAGATTTAACTCTTTATAGAATTCATTCTTGCTATTCTTTATATGAAGAAATATTTTTTTATGTGTACCATTTTCCGGAGTTAATTGTATTTGTATTCCATCAAAAATATATCTTATCTCATTTTTCTTAATTAATTCCCAGGGAGCTTCATCATCGTTGATGCCAATAATCCTATTATCCATTGAAGGGACTAGGAAATTTTTAGTTATTGTACAATTCGTAAGTAATATATATTTTTCAAAATCTATTAAGGCAGCGGTTTTTTCTTCTTCATTTTGTAAAGTGTTTGTCTCTTTATAAGCTATTAATTCCTCGATGGTATTTGCTGCATAAACATACCCTCCGTAAACCCATCCGGAATGATCTGAATTTGCAGGATCTATCTTATACCAATAATTTTCCATGCCGTCAATTGAATCAATGTTTTCTGATGTTTGATAAATTTCTATAAAATCACCAAAATTTAATATCCCAATTATCTCAGAATTTATATCCGGATTATTTCTTATTCTTAAATTGTTATCAATTACTAAGCCGTATTGTAATGTCTTGGCTTCTCCGGTGATTTTTTCTTTGTTGTTACATGCAATAAATAAAAAAGCAATAAATAATATTACTAAGTATTTCTTCATAAATCCTCGCATATGCATTTAATTTGTAATTAAAATTCATCAAACATCAGCGTATGCATTTTTGTTCAATGAAGTAGAACAGCTTCATGAAGCCGGCTTCATGGTTCCGGGCGGACATTATTATTACTAATTGTAATTTTAAAACGGTATCCACCCATCTGAACCACAGATATCCATTATCGTTTCATTTGGGTCAAATATTCTTATATTTTCTCGTTCCGCTCTCTCATATATCTCTTCAAATATTTTTTCTCCATCAAGTACTGTATATGTACAAGTTCTGTAATAGTATATCTGTTCGTTTTCAGGGGTATGTTCTTTCAATAATTCTATAAACTTGCTTTGATCTTTAGTAATATATTCTATCCCATTTGTACCATCAAAGAAATGATAATAATATTTATGGCCGACAGATAATCCGGTATTTTCTGTAATCCTTACCGCATAATCATGATTTAAGGAAAAATTATACCCCATATTTTCTTTAGGACGATATTTATAAATTATGTATTTCCCATCTGTATCTTTTTCAATTTCTCTGGCTCCTTCTTTTTCAGAGGTGTAACAACTTTGGAAAGCCAGAACAAAACAGAAGATGAACATAACAGCTATAGGATTAGTAATAGACATATCATTTTTTACTTTTTTCATATGCATATATTCCTGCTTCTATGTTGGAATATTTTATTCGGACGTCTGTTTTAATACCCCGGGGCTCACCCGGGAAGGTTCTTTTTTAATCCTTCTGCTCTTAACCTGATGATACCATGTTTAATACCGTATTTTAATAATTAAACTCAGCTTTTCTGTTTCATCTGGTTTTCGTTATCTCCCAAAGAAATTAAGCTTCCCGAATTTGTACCACTTCCCTGAATCGCGTTTGTTTTCTTCATCAATTATTTTATAAATGAAAGCCGCAAACTCGCCTTCGCTGCCCGGTTCTGATGATGAAAACCCCAGAGCCCGGAAGGGTTCGTTTGCTGCCGAAGCAAGCACCCCCTGGGCAAAGGCCCTAAATGAAGCAGATACCGAAGGCCCAACCATATCCGGGATATCATCCTTTCCGCCGGAACTGATGTCGGTGGTGATCAGGCAAAGGGTCCCTTTTCCCCGGGCCCGGAAGGTCAGAATCAGTTCCCTGACCAGGAAGAACCAGCCCTTAATATGGTCGTTTACTACATAATCAATTTCCGAGGGGGTTAATTCTTCCGGTTTTTTCCTGATTGCCGGGGGATCGCAGATTAATAGGGCATCATCCACATGTTCCAGATGGTTTTCCGCTGCCAGGAGCAGTGACCGGGCGGAAATAGGACTTCCCGGATTCCAGGTTATGGGGATGATGGTGGTGCCCTCAGGAACCGGAGCTGCCGCCTGCCGGGCTTCGCTGAACCGGTTTTGGATAAGGGCAGTGGATACGGTGGTTACCCGCTTGGCGGCTTCTGCGGTGACTGCCGCAGAAAGGGCAGATTCGTTTCCTGCAATTAAAATTCCCCGGGTCATGGTGTTTATTTCCTTTCTGGTTCCGGTATGGTAACGCAGCCGTCGGTTAAAATAATAATTGACGGCCGTTCAATTCCTGTATTCTTTACTTTTAACACAGCCTTGTCCAGGGCATCCTGGGGACTTTGGGTTTTTTCGATAAACATGGATTCTAACCGTTCCTTGGACAAACCGCTGACGGCCATTACCGATGCCCTGGCAGAAACCTCCGCCATTTTCGCCGCCTTGTGGTAACCAAGTTTGTACCCCCGCCGGATACGTTCAATGGCATCCTCCGGGCTGTTTGATGAGGCCAGGAGATTTGCATAGGCCTCATCCCCAATGCCGTCCCGGCAGGCTGAAATAAGGATAAGACAGCCACCATCCTTTAGGACCAGGGCTCCGTTATCAATTGCTTTCTGGGACTGGTATAAATCAATATCCATGGGAAACTTTGCCACGGAAATCACAATATCCGCCCGGGCCGGTACGGATACGCAGAAAATTTTTCTGGCGGTTTCAATGCATTTAAAAAAGGAACTCTGCAGATCCCCTGCGCTGGCCGCGGCCACACCATGTTTTTTGTCCAGGACAGTCATGAAGGAAAAAACCGGAGCCTTTATCAGGGGCAGGGCGTCCATCATGTCTTCATGAACAGGGTTTCCTTCCAGGGCAAGGCTTCTGGCTTTGGGCGAAAGGGCCTGCTTGTGGTTTGTTTCGATGGTTTTAAATGCGGCGATTCCCGGCAGAAAGGCCTTGCGTCCTCCGGTGAAACCCGCAAAGTAATGGGGTTCCACAGAACCG
Source organism: Treponemataceae bacterium (assembly GCA_031549725.1). Taxonomy (GTDB): domain Bacteria; phylum Spirochaetota; class Spirochaetia; order Treponematales; family Breznakiellaceae; genus UBA937. The sequence goes on along the minus strand of JAVBPH010000017.1, from coordinate 13,649 downwards.
GTAGCAATAATCCGGTCCGCTTCAAAAAGCCGTTTATTCAAAACAATGGGGGTTCCGTTCCGGGTGGTTCCCACATCGACCAGGTCTTCTTCCTTTTTTGATTCATGGCACACGCAGCAGTTCCGGAAAACATCATACTGCGACCCCATGATCTGATGGTATTCCTCTTCCGTGGCCGGCCGGTGCGCCCCGGTTGCAACAAGAATGCATATCCGGTTTTTTTCAATTCCGGAACTTTCAATATACGGAACCAAACTTGTCAGAATTTTTTCTGTCGGTGTTGGCCGGGTGGCATCATTTATAATGATAAGAAGTTTTTTGCCGCCCTCCAGGAATTCCTTTAGGGATTTTCCTTCATTTCCATCTTTATCAACCGGATGTTCCAGGGCATTTTTTAATATACCCATGGCATCCCCCGGGGCAGAAAATTCGTTAGGTTCTACCACGGCAAGCAGCTGTTCATCGGGAAATTCCAGAGGATATTTTTTATCAAGATAGGGTAATTCAATTTTCATGGGTGCTACCTATGCTGTTCCAGGGATTTTAAAAAGTATATACCGGATCATATAAAAATAATAGAACCGGAAAGCCCGCCGGATAATCCGCAGAATCCTATTTCTAATATATTAAAATTATGCGGTTAATCAAAAACCTTCTGCACGCTTTCGCGTGCGAGGCAGAGCGCGCGGGGCGGCGAGGTTTGTTGGTTCTGTAAGGTATGGATGTTATGTGGGTTTAATACCCATACAATGTTCATTTACAAGATTTTTAGGAAACCGCTGATTAAACCGGCCGCAATATGCGGACAATCAGCGGTTCCCTCCGCAATTCTTTGTTGCACAAAGAATTGCCTGCATTAAAGAATACACTGATTAATGCACTATGGGCATTAATCAGTGTTTCCTTAGAACGCCCCGGAACCTCCCACCCGGGAGCGTGCAGAAGGTATTAAACCCACTTGCGAATAAAACATCCCATATGGTTACTTGTCTTGAAAAAGGCATGTCAGCCGGAAAGGTGGTTGTTTTAAAGTAATTTGAAAAAATGGATAAAACGATTTTCCGGGATATATTAAAGAATAATGCAGTATAAATTATTCGAAACCAGGAGCTTTTTTCGGTCCCTGCGGGGTTTAATAACATTATACGGATTTTATCGAAATTATTTTAATAATAGTATAGATAAAAATTCTACGACATCCTGTAACGTAGGGATGCCAATCATTGTTTGTTCCTTAGATAAATAAGGGGTAAGGAGTTCGTTGTGAAGAGGTGGATACTGTTTCTTATTATATCTGGATGTATTTTTTCTTCATGTATTATTGACGGGAATTTTCCCAATTATTCGGACGATTATATCAATAGTATTGGAGGGAAAGCAATAAATGTTACTATTTCCGGCTCAAGGTATTGGGATGGACTGATCAACGCTTCTATCAGACTGACCAACCAGAAATCCGGGAGTGTCAGTAATGCTGTGGTCAACAGTTCCGGGGAATATGCGTTCTATTTAATCAAACCCGGTAATTACCTGATTGAAGGTTACAAACCGGGCTTTTCCTTTGTTCCTCAATATATCAGTATTGTCCAGGATGATACCACGTTACCGGACATGCTGGCATTCCCCTATGACCCAAATGATGCTTTAACCAAAAATGATATCTATGTTATGGTGAACTGGGTAAACAAAGCTGTTAATATAGATGCCTATATGGTCCGGGATTATACTAATAACAATATACGTACCGACGGGGATAAAATAGCCGGCCCTGGATCTACCGATCCCATTGGAAAGGTTATCTACCTATACGATGAGGACCTGCGCTATGCCGGCAAGCCCTTGGTGGAAACGATCAAAATTATCAAGCAGAGCGACGATACATACGAGGAGCTCCGCTATTATATCCACATGAAAACTTCCAATGAATCTATCACCGGCGGAAGCGGTAAAAGTTCCGCCAGGGCAACGGTTTATGTTATGAAAGGCGAAGAGAATCTTGGAACGTATCCGGTGGCGTTCGGGACCAACGAGCGGGTTTTATCGGTGGTAACCCTTTTAAAGGATCCTCCGGGCTTTTGGAAAGTCGGTTCCAGCGGCGGTGGATGGATCAGCGGTAATCCAAATGAAACTGATCAGATCCGTTCCATCCGGACTCCGGGATATGTTACAGTAGAACAGCAGTGATATAGCTATATATCCGGATACTGAATCTAAGGGTGATGAATGTACGGTATTTTTTAAGGAGATATTTTTTATATGAAAAGATGGCTTGTGGTTCTTTTATCATTACTCTCTTTTTCCTCTGTGATTATGGCCCAGACAACAACGTCCCAGCCGGGAAGTAATACCGGGACCACCTACACCCTGAATATCCAGTCCAGTCCGTCAAATGCGGTGGTGTATGTTGACGGGAACCGGGTCTCCGGAAACAGCATACGGGTGACTCCCGGCGTACATACGGTGTCCGCCCAAGCTGCGGGATACAACGATTATTCAACCTCGGTAAATGTTCAGCAGAACATGAATATTACGATAAACATGAATTCCACCTCCAGCGGGAGTACCCTGTATACATTAAGTTTCCGGGTCTCCCCTTCGAACGCAATTGTGTATGTTGACGGGAACCGGGTTTCAGGAAACAGCCTAAGTGTTACCCGGGGAACCCATTCCATCACAGCCCAGGCCAACGGGTACACTAATTTTTCCGCATCGGTAAATGTTCTGCAGAACATGACCTATTCAATTGATATGAAGGCCGCATCAACCGTACTAAACCAGTACACCTTAAGTTTCCAGGTTTCCCCTTCCAACGCTATGGTATACGTGGACGGAAACCGGGTAAGCGGGACCAGCATCCGGCTGAACCAGGGGCAGCATGTGGTTACCGCCAAAGCCCAGGGGTATTCGGATTATTCGGTAACCATAAACCTTCAGCAGAATATGACATTTCCCATTTCCATGGCGCCCCTGAGTTACCGGCTGACAGTAACAACCAATGTTTCAAATGCATCGATTTATGTGGATGGAACAAAAATTCTGGGAAACGCCGCAACGGTGAATACGGGAATCCATACTATCCGGGTTGAAGCCAATGGGTATCAGAGTTATTCCGCCCAGGTGGAGGTAAACGGAAATATCACCGTCCCGGTCAATCTTACTGCCCTTCAGCATTCACTTTCGGTGGATGTTTCAAATATCCGGGGAGCCCAGGTTCAGATTGACGGCAATTTGGTTGGTATAACCCCCTATGTTACGTCCCTTTCTCCCGGAATATATACCATCACCGTTACGGCTTCGGGGTATGAAACATATTCCGAACGGGTTGCTGTAAATGGTCCCACGGTATTAAAAATTGCGCTGCAGCAGGAACGGTTCGCCACGGTATCCTTTATTCTTCCCAAGGGAATTGTGGTAGGCCAGGGAAGTTCAACCTCCAAAGACCGGGTTGATATTTATGTTGATGGAATTCAGCAGTCGTCGAGCAGCTTCCAGGTCCGTTCAGGAACACACACTATTCGTATTCTTTCGGGCAATTTTGCAATTGACCAGACCATCGATGTACAGGCCGGAAGGAATTACCTTATTCAGCCGATGCTGCAGGTTATTGTTCAGTAATAAAAGAATGTTAAAAGAAAAGGGGTTGTTTAAACAGCCCTTTTCTTTTATTTGCAAGTGGGTTTAATATCTTCTGCACGCTCCCGGGTGCGAGGCTCCGGGGCGTTCTTAAAATCTCGTAAATGAACATTGTATGGGTATTAAACCCACATAACATCCATACCTTACAGAACCAAAAACCTCGCTGCTCTGCCTCGCACGCGAAAGCGTGCAGAAGGTTTTTGGTTCCCTCAGAGAATATTTATTTTCTTACCGCTTCAATGGCTTTTTTCAAAGCCGCTTCGAGCATTTCCGCAGGGGGCTCCTTAATATGTCCCAGTTTCTTCATGTCCTCCACCAATGCCCGGGCTTCCGCGATATCCGCCTTGGCCTGCTGATACACCTCATCCCTGGTCAAGCTGACCCGGGCAACCCCTTCCTTGATCGCCTCCATGGCCACATCCGCCGCCTCCTGGGCAAAGACATCGGTTTCTTCCATGGTGGCAATAATATTGTCCGCAGTGATGCCCCGTTTTTCGGAAAAGTCCGCAATCGAATGCGCCGCCCGGATCGCCATACCGTCGGTAATCTTTTTTGCCCGGACCAGGAGGGCTCCCTTCAGTATCCCCGGGAAGCACACCGAATTGTTCACCTGATTAGGAAAATCCCCCCGCCCCGTGGCCACTATGAACGCCCCCTCTTCCTTGGCCGCATAGGGCCAGATCTCCGGTACCGGATTGGCGCAGGCAAACACGATCGATTTATCCGCCATGGCCCTGACCCATTCCCGCTTTACCGTATCAGGGCCGGGTGTAGAAAGGGCAATGAGCACATCCGCTCCCTGCATGGCTTCTTCCATAGCCATTACCTTATCCGGGTTCGTCTGTTCACACAGTTCCCACTTCCGGTAATTCCGGGGATCCTTCTTAATATCCTCCCGCCCGGTGTGGAGCGATCCCTTCGAATCAAACATGATCATCTTTTTGGGATCTCCCCCGTCGGTCAGAATCAGCCGGGCAATGGTCGTGTTGGATGCCCCCGCACCGAGGAGGACAATCTTCACATCCTCCAGTTTTTTCCCGGTAATCTTCAATGCGTTGATAAGTCCCGCCAGGGTCACACAGGCTGTCCCCTGGGCATCGTCATGCCACACCGGTATATCACAGGCTTCCCGCAGATCATCCAGCACCTTGAAGCAGTTCGGCTGGCTGATATCCTCCAGGTTGATTGCCCCAAAGGAATGCTGGACCATCTTCACCAACTCAATGATTTTCTCAGGATCGTTCTTCCCGTCTTTGCCCCTCGAATCCACACACAGGGCCACCGCATCCACCCCGCCCAGGTACTTCATGATCATGGCTTTCCCTTCCATCACCCCCAAGCCCCCCGGAGGCGTACAGTCCCCATCCCCCAGGACCCGGGTGGAGTCGGATACCACCGCCACCAGGTTCCCCCGGTTGGAAAGGGCAAAGGATGCATCGTTGTCATCACGGATCGTGGTTGATATCTTGGATACCCCCGGGGTATACCACACATTAAACCAGTTCAGCCCATAGATACCGCATTTTGGCAATGTCTGCATCTTGCCCCCGTAAAAACGGTGGGCTTCCAGGGAAAGGTTTTTCAGAAACAGTGTCTGCGCCTGGGCCTTCTGGTCATCGGTAAAATCCGCGGGGAACAGGGAACCCAGGTTTTGTAAGGTTGGATCAATCTTCATGGTTACTTCCTTATGGGAGATGTTATATTACGGTCATAGGCCTTTTCCATAGCCTCAATCAACGGCAGCTTTTTCCCGCCCAGGAACCTCACCATGGCTCCCCCGGCGGTGCACACATACGAGTATTTCGAAAGGTCCGTGAACTCCGCGGCTGCACTGATGGTATCCCCGCCGCCCACCACGGTATAACCCGGGGCATCCGCTATGGCCCGCCAGATTTCCCTGGTTCCGTCAGCGAAGAGGGAGTTTTCGTACATGCCCGCAGGGCCGTTAACAAAAATAGCTCCGGCCTTTGCGATCTGTTCCTTGAACAGGCTGATGGTTTTCTGTCCCAGATCAGGATACAGGATATCATTTGAGAATGGTGCGGGTATATCCCTGACATCCAGTTCCATCCGCTTCCCGTCCTTTTCGTAAGCCAGGTCCACCGGTAGTACATACCGGTCCCCCCATTTGTCCAGAAGGTCCTGGGCTTCCGGCAGAAACACCAGGAGGTCCCGGTCCGCCATAAACTGTTTTGTCTTGGTTCCCAGGTCAATCCCTTTGGCCATAAGCATCAGTAAGCCCGTGACACCCCCGGTCAGAATCAGGTCCGCGGTTTTATCTTCCAGGGCTTTCCGCATCATCCCGAAGGCATCGGAAATTTTTGCTCCCCCCAGCACAAAGATACAGGGACGCTTGGGATTATCCATCACCGATTTGAGGGCGGTGTATTCCTCCATCAGCTGGAGCCCCCCCGCACTCGGAAGCAGCTCCTGGAAGGCCACCATGGACGGGGCATTCCGGTGGGCCGCCGCAAACGCATCGTTCACATAGATGTCCCCCAATGGTGCTAAACTCCGGACGAGCCAGGTTTCCAGCATCTCCTCCGGCTTCAGTTTTACTTCCTTTTCAAACCCGGATACTTCCTCCGTAAGGTACCGGAGGTTCCCCAGGATGATGCATTCCCCGTCCTTCAGCTGCTTCACCGCCTCCTGAGCCGCGGGGCCGCACACATCATCAATATATCCGATCTTCCTCCCCATCAATGCCGAAAGCTTTTCCGCGTGTTCCGCCAGGGGTATCAGGTTCTCATAATCCAGGGTATCCCCCTGGTGGGCTATCAGCGCCACCTTAGCCCCCTGGTCCAGGAGGTACTTTAAGGTGGGGACCGTCTTTTCAATCCGGTTGGTGTTGACGATCTTTTTTGTCTTCCCATCAACCGGTGAATTGATGTCGGGCCGGAAGATAACGGTCTTCCCCTTAAAGCTGTAATCCTTAAGGCTTTTTATTTTCAGCCGAGGTCCTTCCATTTTCCTATCCCTAAATATTTGTTGGTGGTATTCGTTGCTTCAATCCGGTCTTTCTGCATGCCCATACTTGCCCGGATGGCATCCATGGTTTCCGGAATAGTTACCGATTCCTGGGGAATATTGATGGCAAACATCAGGTCCTTCCCGCTCTTCACCACCGTGTCCCGCCAAAGGGCGATTTCATACATATCCCCCCGGGGATTACCCAGGTCCCGGGCATACCGGAACAGGCTCGCATTCCCCAGGAATCCCTCATCCAGGGACACCAGCCGGATCCGGGGGTGTTCGTCAAAGTATTTAAGCGCCTCCTCCGGAGACACTTCCTTTTTAGTGGTCATGACGATGGAGATGATATGGCCGTGGGTCACCGGCGTATGCACCAGGATCCCCGTGGCATCCACATGGGGCATGATGGTCATCAGGTCCAGTGCCTGGTGGCTCGGGGCATGGTCCACCTGGAGGGCATTGGTTAACCCCCGGTGGTAATCCCCGGGATCCGCCACCCGCCGGATTATGGTGATCGCCACCTTTTCAACCCCCACCTTGCGGTCCATACAATCCACCGCCCGGATAAGGCCGGTGGTATTGCAGGAGGTCAATTTCAGGAACTGCGCCCCGATTCCCTTTTCATAATTGGCATATCCGTGGAAAAAAACATCCGCCACATTATTTTTTTCTCCTCCCTGGAAAATTCCCTTCTTGCTGTATTTGGCGTAAAGTTCCTTGTTCTTGGCTCCCACTCCCGCGTTGGTGGCATCGAGCATCACATCCACCTGTTTTACCAGGTCTTCCAAAGTGCCGGATATGGGAATTCCCGCCTTGTCCAGTTCTTCCCGTTTTTCAGGAAGGGCCGTGTACAGTCTATAGGGCATCCCTTTTTCCTTAAGCGCCCTCACCGAAAGCGTCGGCGCCACATCCGCCACTCCCACCAGTTCCATATCCTGCTGCAGCGCCACTCCGTCGGCCAGCCGCTGCCCTATTACTCCGTACCCGGCTACTCCTACTTTCACCTTTCCCATTTTTGTCTCCTTGAAAATAAATTAAGATATTATTCCCTGTATACGGGGCTTGGTGAGTAAACCCGGGGCCGAACATTTTCCGTATCTTCTTTTATTAAGCAGTCTCCGGATAGGATTTCAGCTCCATGTTTCCCCTTTAATACATTCAAAATAAATCTTCCCAGCCCCGAAGTAAATAAAGGGAACTTCTAAAAACATTAAATCTTTGCCTTTTCCTTAATATATGCTCTGGCTTTCATGGCATATTCCAGGGGATTCGCTTTAGCCGGGTCCTGTTCGGCTTCTACCACCCACCAGCCTTCGTATTTTGCCTTTTTCAGGGCATCGAAAATGGGTGCAAAATCAACTGCCCCGTCCCCGGGGACCGTGAAGACCCCTTCCTTGACCGCCCGCAGGAAGGACCATTTTCCGTTTTTTGCCTTATTGCGGACAGCCGGCCGCATGTCCTTCAGATGGACATGCCGGATCCGTTTCATCCATTTTGTAAGCACCGCCAGATGGTCTTCCCCGGAGAACACCAGGTGACCCGTATCGTACAACAATCCCAGGAGCTCGGGATCGGTGTTTTCCATCAATCTATCTATTTCTGCGGCGGTCTGGACCCCGGTTCCCATGTGGTGATGATAGGTCAGCTTCATCCCTTTTTCAGCGGCTTTTTTGCCAAGTTTGTTCAGGCCTTCACAGAGCAGTTTCCATTCCTCATCGGTGAATGTGGGTTTATCATTAAAAACGGATTTGGTTTGATCTCCCTGGATGGAATGGCCCTGTTCAGCCGCCCCAATTACCCTGGCACCCACGGCATACAGAAAATCCCGGTGCTTGATAAATTCCTTTTCCACTTCCTTGTAGGGTTTTGTGGTCAGGAAAGAACTGAACCAGGCGTTACAGATAGTGAGTCCCCGGAGTTTCAGGGCCTGATTAAGAACCTTTGGGTCCTTGGGATATTTATTTCCTACTTCACTGCCCTGGAATCCCGCCAGGGCCATTTCACTGACACACTGCTCAAAGGGAATTCCGCCTCCCAGTTCAGGAAGATCATCATTCGTCCAGCCGATAGGGGCTATAGCCAGTTTAATTTTGCTTTCTGCCATACAATTTACTCCTTTCTTATTTCGAGGATGTCCCCGCATTCCGCGGAGGCATCAGAACAAATCCCAAATGCCGGTCCCTGAGGCTCTCGAAGGGCCCCGTGACGAACAAGCTTTCATTCACTGGTGGTTTCGGGAACCTCAACCACCGGAAAACTCCGGCCCCTGAGGCTCTCGAAGGGCCCCGTGACGAACAAGCTTTCTTTCGCTGGTGGTTTCGAGAACCTCAACCACCGGGACAACCCCGGTCCCTGAGGCTCTCGAAGGGCCCCGTGACGAACAAGCTTTCATTCGCTGGTGGGTTTCGGGAACCTCAACCACCGGAAAACTCCGGTCCCTGAGGCTCTCGAAGGGCCCCGTGACGAACAAGTTTTCTTTCGCCGATGGTTTCGAGAACCTCAACCACCGGGATAACTCCGGTCCCTGAAGACTTGAAGGGTTCACTTCAAGTCTTCATCCAATATTACAGCTTAGAATTTTCTTGCCTTTGCGGCTTCCGCCTGCATTTCCTTGGCTGCCTTGGTAACCTTCGGATTGGCAGATACCTGGGCCGTTCCTACCCGCCACCATGCATCATATCCATGGGTCATGGATTTGGGGGTGACCTTCACATCGATTACCACCGATCCTGTTTCCTTCAGGGCTGCTCTGACGGCCTTTTTTAATTCTTCAGGCGTCTTGGCTCTGAGTCCCCGGGCTCCCCAGCTTTCGGCATTTTTGGCGTAGTCCACCTGGACCGGAGCCCCGTCAAGTCTGCCTGATTTTGCATTCCGCTTTTTCCATTCGTTGCCGAAATGGCCAATTCCCTGGCTGCCCTGGAGGTTGTCGATGCACTGGAACCCCGCATTATCCAGAACCACCACAATAATTTTTTTCCCTTCCTGTACTGCGGTAAGAAGCTCGGTGTGGAGCATGGTATAAGCTCCATCCCCCACGATGGCCACTGCTTCCTGGTCCGGTCTGGCAATTTTTGTTCCCAGGGCCGCGGCGATTTCATACCCCATGCAGGAAAAACCGTATTCCATATGATAAGTATCTTTCACCCTGGTCCGCCATACCCGCTGCATGTCGCTGGGAATGGACCCGGACCCGGAGACGGCAATAGCATTTTTCGGCAGAAGCCGGTCGTTGAGTTCCCCCAACACCCGGACCTGGGAAAGCCCCGCGGGGTCCTCCTGGGTGTAGAGACTGTCTACTTCCTTGTTCCATGCTTCCTTTGTTTTTTTTATTTCCTCACCCCATTTGCTTTTGTAACCTGATGCGCTTTTATTAAGGGCTTCGAGCATCAGTTTTGCATCAACAATAAAAGGGAGTCCGTTCATCTTGTATGCATCAAAGGGTGCAATATTGATACCCATGATTTTCACGTCGGGATTCTGGAAAAGCCACTTGGAGCAGGTGGTAAAATCCCCCAGTCTGGTTCCTGCGGCAATAATCAGGTCCGCTTCCTTGGCCAGTTTGTTGGCCCCCTCGGCCCCGGTGTTCCCGATACCCGAAAGATTGTAGGGATTATCCCAGAGGATGGTTCCCTTGCCGGCCTGGGTTTCCCCGAAGGGAATATGGTATGCTTTACAGAATTTTTCCAGGGCTATCCCGGCGCCGGAATAACGGATTCCGCCGCCGCAGATCACCATAGGTTTTTTTGCAGCCTTAAGCATGGCAGTCGCCCGTTCAATCTGGGATTTTGTGGGGGGTCTTCTTTCTATATAGTGAACCCTCTTGGCAAGGAATTCCTCGGGGTAATCGTATACTTCTCCCTGAACATCCTGGGGCAGGGAGACGGTAACCGCCCCGGTTTCCGCAGGATCGGTCAGGACCCGGAAGGCATTGATCATGGCGGTCATAAGCTGTTCCGGACGGTTTACCCGGTCCCAGTAACGGCTCACCGCCCGGAAGGCATCACTGGCCGTGGAGGTATAATCCTGGGGAGTCTCCACCTGCTGCAGCACCGGATCGGGCTGGCGGCAGGCAAAGGCATCGCCGGGAAGGAAAAGCACGGGAATACGGTTCACCGTGGCGGTTCCTGCGGCGGTAACCATGTTAAGGGCACCGGGACCGATGGAGCTGGTTACCGCCATCATCCTCCGGCGGTTGTTCTGTTTTGCATAGCCCATGGCTGCATGGGCGCCGCCCTGTTCGTTTTTTGCCTGGTAAAAGGTTAAGCTGTGATCCTTAGCTGCCAGGGCTTCCCCGAAACCAACCACCACACCGTGACCAAAAATGCCGAACACACCGGTGACGAATTTAATTTCTTCGCCGTCGACGTTTATGTATTGATTATCCAGGAACCGGACCAGGGCCTGTCCTACGGTTAATTTTACTGTGCTCATTAGATCTCCTTTATTTTGTATACTTGGAAAATACTATTAATGAATACTCATAAAAATTATCAAAGAAAATATGGTCGATCATTTTTATGAAATTCCGATTTCTATTTCATGTTTATTAGTGCCCATTCGAAGTATTATTTTCAGATTCATCCCAAAGGATAGACCTTTGGGATAACCTAACTTATCTCTTCGGCTGCCAGATCTTGTCTTGCGGCCCGGTAACCCATGTATGCTTTTCCGTAAAGGTGGGAGTTCCATAATGGTTTCCGTCGATATGACGGATAACCCAAAGGTACCACATGGCATAACCCGGAGCGGTTACCTGGGGATGATCCTCTCCGTCTCTGATCAGAACTGTATCCTTGTCATGGAGGATATAGGCCTGGTCCCCAATGGCGGTCAGACCAAAACCCTGTTCCGGCAGGAACCGGTAATGGTAAATCTCCGGCTGGGGATGGTGATGCGGGGGATAGCTGGACCACTTTCCCGGGACACCGATCACTTCGCCGATTACCAGGTTTGATTCGGGCCGGTTGGTGTCGTCAAAGATGGTTCTGACAATCCGGGTGGAGGTTTCCCGCATGGTACCTTCCCCGCGGAACTCGCTGCGGCATTCCTCCGGGGTGTACATTTTGGGGGCGAACTTCTTCGGGTTATCGGTGGCGCTGAAATAAAGTTCGGATTTTTCCTTAGCCTTAATTACTACCTTTGTTCCCGCGGGCACCGAAAGGCACCAGGGGGAATAATCAAAAAGATTTGGCCGGGAAATTTCCTGGCTTTTTCCATCCCAGCTTATGGTGACTGTTCCGTGGGAAAGGAGCCAGCACTGTTCATCCCCGGGAGAATCATACTCATAGGAATCCCCCGGGTTCAAAACCAGAACCCCCAGATCCTGGAGCATATCCGCCGTGGCTCCGCTCCGGGGTACCAGCATGGTAAAGCCCCGGTTAAAGGGGGCTCTATGGTGTAACTGCATTTTTTTATCCCTTCTTAACTTCCGAAATCTTTACCGGCTTGTTTGTCTTTAAGGATTTTGCGGCGGCCAGGGCGACATACATATCTTCCAGGCCATCTTCGCCGGTAACCGGCACGGGTTTGTTTTTCTGTACCGCTTCGATAAAAGCGATCATTTCTTCCAGGAATGCTCCCTTGTAGCGTTCCAGGAAGAAGTAAAGGGGTTTTTCTCCAATCACGCCCTTGGCATTGGAAAACCGCACCGTGTTGGACAAATCGTTCTCCGCGGAGGCGCTTCCCTTGGAGCCGAATACTTCCACCCGCTGGTCGTAGCCGTAAACCGCCTTCCGGGAATTATCAATTACCCCGATGGCGCCGTTGGCAAATTTGAGGGTTACGATAGCGGTATCCACATCACCTGCCTGGCCGATTTCCGGGTCCACCAGGACTGCGCCGCTGGCATACACTTCGGTGACTTCACTGCCGGCCTGGAAACGGGCCATATCAAAATCATGGATCATCATATCCAGGAATATGCCGCCGGATACTTTAACGTAGGAGGCGGGAGGAGGGGCGGGGTCCCGGGAGGTGATTTTCACCACATGCACATCCCCGATTTCCCTGGAAAGGGTGTATTCCCGGATCCGCTTGAAGTTATGGTCAAAGCGGCGGTTGAACCCGACCTGAAGTTTCACCCCGGCCTTTTTGACTTCATCCAGGGCTTTTTTCACCTTGGCTACCGAAGTATCCACGGGTTTTTCGCAGAAAATATGTTTTTTTGCTTTGGCTGCAGCAATCGTAAAATCCGCATGGGTGTCGGTGGAACTGCAGATGACCACCGCATCAATTTCCTTGGAGTTGATCAGGTCCATAGGTTTATTGGTGACTATTTTTACACCCTTTGATTTAATCCATTTTTCCATTTCGGAATTCATGTTGATATCCGCCACCGCCACAAGTTCCGCTTCCGGAATGGAAACGATATTGTCGATATGGATTTTTCCAATCCTACCGGCGCCGATTACCCCTATCCGTACCCTCTTTGCCATATTATGCCTCCAAATGAAATATTTAACTATATGAAAACGTTGTCAGAGTTAAGAATAAGTCATGTTTTCATATTTGTAAAGCATTTTTCCCTTTCCCTCTTTTAAATGTATGAAACAAATTCGAAAAAAGCCAGGGAAAAAGATGATTTATCATGTAATGATTTAAAAAAATTACATTCATAGAAATGAATGAATTGAAAGTAAATAATTTTTGTTTTATGTCATATATTCGCAATTTTGTTGAAATATTCCATAAATATCCATATAAAAATCATATTATTGAAAAGTGAATAAATTCTTATTAATGCTGATCCGTGCTTTTTCCTGGATTAGTTTCCGGGAGGCCGGAGAAATGCGGCAAACATTATGCCGGTCCGGAAATCAGCCTTGACAGGTGAAAAAGGGTGTATTTATAATATGATAACGTTTGCAGTACATGTTTTTTAGATATGTTATTATGATAATTCAGAGGCTTTTTCAAAATGTCAAATTTTGAAAAAGCAACCTTAGATGTAAGTGCAGAAAGAATACTATTTTATTTATGGGTAAGGAAATAGCATTCTTTCTGCAAAAGCCTTTTTCAAAACTAACCGAGTTTTGAAAAAG
>JAVBPH010000116.1:0-24039 GCA_031549725.1 Treponemataceae bacterium | reverse complement strand
CTTTTTCAAAACTCGGTTAGTTTTGAAAAAGGCTTTTGCAGAAAGAATGCTATTTCCTTACCCATAAATAAAATAGTATTCTTTCTGCACTTACATCTAAGGTTGCTTTTTCAAAATTTGACATTTTGAAAAAGCCTCTGATGTCTGAGAATTCATTTTTGAATCATGTTTTTTTGTTTTTGTCTACTTGCGTAAATTAGGTTAAGACTTTTTTAGACTTTTTTGAGACTAAATAGACTTGATGAGACTTAAAGTTAATTCGCTGGCGGGTAATATTCCGGGGTTTGCGGTTGCCCAGGGAACTCATGACCTGTTTAACTTTGCATCTGCCTAAACCGGGAACCGGGCGGACCTGGAATTTTCGGACCTGTTTGTACTATTTACCCGCCCTTAATCCGGGGACATGAAACTGCCGGGTAAATAGCCAAAAAATGAATTGCTCCCGTGATTTTGCTGAGCGGAAGTCCCATTTTTTCCTGAAAATCATTATTTTTTGGTATTTTTTTTAAAAAAACCACTTTTATTCTAAAAATTATCTAGTATACTATATTAAAGATAATTATATCAAAGATTATGAAAGGCGGCTGAGTATGAAGAAATTTTTTGTAATAATTCCCCTTATTGCATTGCTCATTTCCTGCGGGACAACTTCTGGTACCACAGAAAAACCCGGGGATACGGTGGTGACCCTGAGTGATGCAAAAGCCAGAGCAATGAGCGCCATTGACAAGGCAAAGTCGATCAAAGCGGATGTGGCGGTTAAAGATGAATTTAACCAGGCCATGCAGGTATTTAATAATGCCGAATCATCCGCGGAAGCAGATGCCATCAAGCTGTATCTTCAGGCGGAAGGGCTCTTTACGGATGCTTATAATAAAGCAAAGGTGATGCGGGATGCCGCGTTGGACCAGCTTAACAAAGCAAAAACCGAGATCAAATCGGCGGAAGATGAAGCCGCTGCTTTTGAAAAAGAAAGGGCCGCTGATCAGGCTTCCCAGGGGGCAATGTAATGAAACGATTAATTATTTTTTCAATGCTGGTGTTCGGATTAGCGGCCGGTGTTTTTGCCCAGTCTTTACAGAACAATGATTATTACAAAAAATCATTGGAATATGAAAAGCTTTCGGAAAAAGCCATTGCCGACGGCGAATATGCCATGGCCCAGGAATATGCCCAGCAGTCCCAGCAGTACGCTGCCCTTTCCCGGCAGTATATCGCCGAGCAGCAGCTGATCTACCGGGCCCGGTCTTCCCTGACGGCTGCCCGTTCCCGGATGAATTTGGCTAATCAGATCAATCTGAAAACCTCAAATCCAACCCTGTACAACGAGGCATCGACATATTTTGCCAATGCCAATACTAAATTCAACAACAAGGATTACGAAAATAGTATTACCGATGCCAGGAAGGTGGTTGAACTTCTCCAGGGGATAGATCCTAAATTCGTTCCCAGAACAGAAGACGGAGCCCTGGCGGCAAACTATATTGTAAAACTTAATATTGAAAGAAGGGATTGTCTCTGGAGAATTGCCGGATTCAGCTACATTTACGGTGATCCGACCCAGTGGCGGCGTATTTACGAGGCCAATAAGGACTCCTTCCCGCAGCCTGATAATCCTGACCTCATCCTCCCCGGAATGGTTTTAAAGATTCCGTCTATAAAGGGTGAAACCAGAAGCGGTACCAGGTAATATACCTTCGTACTTAGGAAAAGGACAATGCTCTCCGGAGCATTGTCTGTACAAAAAACCGGTGTTCAAACTGTGCTTTGACACCGGTTTTTTATGTCCGGATATGCGGAGATTAAATCCTGACCACCACCGGCACATCTTTTACATTCAGGAATTTGCTGATGCACCGGACTATAACAGCATGGTCTTCATAATGGGAAGCCCCGACACGGTAACCGCACCAATGGCCCCCGCATTTTTTATCCGGACGGGAAATCCCCCTCCGGAGGCAGTGTATTCGGTGCTGTTCAGCCCTTGATCTTCAATTTTCTTACCCCTTTTTTTCCAGTTCCAGAACGAATGGACCTCCCCGCAGCGGGCTGCAGGGTATCTTTAGAACCGTTTAATTACGCCGCGGGGTATAAACCAGACTTCCGAATAAAAGACTGCTTTTTCCAGTGCCCTGACGGAATTGAATTTTTTCCTCATCCAGGTTTCGTTGTTCATTCACATAGATACTGAAAAAGGATTGACCCGCTGTTCAGCCAAATAGATATTCCCAGGGGTCAGGTCATGTTCTGCTTTTTGCATCTTCCGCCAGGATGTTTCCCAGGTAAATTGTGTAAAACCCAGGAGTTCTTCCTGTGTTTTTATCAATGCGAAGGTTTCCTCCAGGATATGTATATCTCCCATGCTGTTGCCTCCAGAATATATGTATTAGGGAACATCAAAAACCCGATTAGCTTTGAAAAAGTATCATATTATTATATAATTCATATAGATTAATGTATAATATAATACAAAAGGAGATATCTATGAAAGTTGCTTTACTCGGTGCAGGTAAGATTGCACAGAAAATGGCTTATACCATTAGTAAAATGAAACAGGTGGAACCCTATGCGGTGGCCGCCCGGGACCTCGGCAGGGCCCAGGCCTATGCGGATAAATACGGTTTTAAAAAAGCCTATGGCTCATATGAGGAAATGCTGAAGGATCCGGAGGTTGAATTGGTTTACATTTCCACCCTTATTGCGGATCATTACAAACATATGAAAATGTGCCTGGAAGCGGGAAAACCCGTACTCTGTGAAAAGGCCTTTGCGGTTAATGCCGCCCAGGCAAAGGAAGTGCTGCAGCTGGCTAAAAAGAAGAACCTCCTGGTGGCAGAGGCAATCTGGACCAGATACCTGCCCATGCGGAAGGTGATTGATGATGTGGTTGCCAGCGGTGTAATTGGAAAGATCTCCGCCTTGACCGCGAATCTTTGTTACCCGGTTTCGGATATTGAGCGTCTCCAGAAAGTTGACCAGGGCGGAGGCGCCCTGCTGGATATTGGGGTATATCCCATCAATTTTGCCTTGATGGTATTCGGGAAGGATATAAAAAAAATTGATTCCACGGTTATTCTGACCCCCCAAAAGGTGGACCTTTCGGAAAGCATAACCTTCACTTACAAGGACAACAGAATTGCCGTTCTCCATTCCAGCATGAACACCAGAAGTGACCGGCGGGGATCGATTTTCGGAGATAAGGGATATATTGAAATACTCAATATCAATAACTGTGAAGGGGTGAATGTTTACCTCTGGCAGAACGAAACCTACAAACTGGTTAAAAGCTATAAAACCCCCAAACAGATTTCCGGATTTGAATACCAGGTGGAAGCCTGTGTTAAAGCAATAAAAGAAGGACAGATTGAATGTCCCGAAATGCCCCATTCGGAGATCCTCCGGGTGATGGAGATTTGTGATCAGCTGAGGCAAAGCTGGGGCGTAAAACTGAGGGGAGATACGGCCGTCAATAAAAAGTAGGATGGTCCCCGGGTCTTTGAATTTTCGAAGGGACAGGAAATCGATTTTTCCGGTCCCTTCGGCAAGGTCAGGAATTAAGGGCGCCTCTAAAAACTCGGTTGGATTTTTAGAGGTGCCCTCGGAGAAATTTTTATTTCTCCATCTTACATCTAAAAAAAACTTCTAAAAACTTCAGTTTTTAGAAGTTCCCTTAATTTCCTGCTTTGCCTTTTCCAGGGCGGCAATGACCCTGTCGCACCAAACATCAAAATCGGGGTCCCCGGTTTGTAATTCCGGATGTGCCAGAATATGACGGATAGTTTCGGCAATGCCCGCACTGAAAGAAATTTTTGCGGTGAAGCCCGGGACTGTCCGTTTTATTTTAGAATTGTCGAATAATACGGTATTCGCCTTGTCCCCCAACAGGGAACCCTGGAGATCATACTTTTTTCCGCATTGGCTTAGGAACTCGCTGGATACATGGACTGCCTTTAATTTCACCCCCAGAATTTCCGCAATTGTTTCATATATCTGGTTCCAGGTAAGGCTTTCATCGGATGTAATGTGAAAAGCTTCCCCTATGGCATGGGGATTTCCCAGAAGTCCTGTAAATGCTTCCGCAAAATCCCGGCTGTGGGTTAAAGTCCAGAGGGATGTACCGTCACCATGGATGATCACCGGTTTGCCCTCAATCATCCGTTTCAGGTTCTGCCAGCTGCCCCCGGTTCCATGGAGGCCCAGGGGAATTTTCCGCTCATCATAGGTATGACTGGGCCTGATGATGGTTACAGGAAACCGTTCTTCCCGGTACAGCTTCATCAGGTAATCCTCTCCGGCCATCTTTTTACGGGAATATTCCCAAAAGGGATTAGCCAGGCTGGTACCTTCGGTAATCCATGGATCAGGGACAGGCTTGTGGTAGGCCGAAGCGGTACTGATGTATATAAACTGCCGGGTTTTATTTTTGAAAAGCCGGTAGTCCCTTTCCAGATGGGTTTGATCATACGCGATAAAATCCGCCACCGCATCAAAGGAAAGGTTTTTTATTTTTTGAGAAACCGTTTCTTCATCATTTATGTCACAGATGATTTCGTTCACTTTTCCTGAAAACATGGAATTACGGCTGCCCCGGTTAATCAGGTAAAGCTCATGACCTTCTTCAATAAGTTTTCCGGAAATGGAAGTACTGATGGTACCGGTTCCACCAATAAATAATACTTTCATGACAAGCCTCCGCAAATTACGTTTGTATTATTATAGAAGTAATTTCAGATAAAAAAAAGCTCCGGATAAATCCGGAGCTTTTTGAAGCCCTTCCTTTTAGGGACGGCCTGAAATTAACTATTAAAGGATTCTCCCATGAAAAACCCTTCCCAGAATATCCTATTTGTTAGTCCGGTTGTAAAGGGTGATTTCATCGTTAATCTGTTTAACAATGGCGTCCACCGTGGCTTGGGGAGTAACCGAAGGATTATTGAGCATCTTTTCAACTTCGTTTTCAATGATTACCCGGGCTTTGGGGAATACGCCCATGACGGACCCCGCGCAGGAGGGTTTTGAATTCCTGAGGGCATCAATGGCAACAATAAGTTCAGGATTGGTATTCTTGATATAATCCTGGTAGAAGGGAAGGTCCACCGCGGATTTCCTGATGGGAAGATATCCGGTTCCAATGGACCATTCGGCCTGCTGCTTTGCTCCGGTGACAAATTTGACAAATTCCCATGCCGCATCGGCCCGGTTTTTGTCGCCGTTATCCATCAGCCAAAGGGAGCCGCCGCCGACGGATACGCCTCCAGTATCACCGGCATTTACCTTCGGGACAGGGGCAAATCCTACCTGGAATTTATTTCCCGCGGCTGCGGAAATATCCACATATACGGAACAGGAATCGAGGATGTACCCCACGGTACCGGTGGCAAACTGGTTCTTGGATTCCGCGGTGCCCTTGCCAAAGTTCTTGTTGGAAGGATCCCCGGCAACCTGCTTCAGTTTGGTCATAATATTGAGCAATGCGCCGTTGCTGTCCGCCACTACCTTGGTGGCCCGGGTTTTCCGGCCGTTGCCGTTATCCAGAAAGTCCTTGTCCTGGATGGAAATTAATTGTTCAAATACCCAGCTGTAGTTGGTGAAGGATCCGCCGATGGGTGTACCCGAGGCGGCCATTTTTTTTGCCGAGGCAAGACAGGCATCCATGGTAGCAAAGGCAGTTTTAGGATCCAAACCAGCCTTTGCCAGGGCCTGCTTATTGTAAACAATTACCGGTGAGGAACAGTTGAAAGGCATGGAATAGAGCTGTCCGTCCAGGGTGTAATATGCAAGGATATTGGGTTCATAATCGGAAATATCATATTTATCCCGGTTGATAAAATCCTGCATTTTCAAGGTGGTACCGCTGTCGATGGCCCACCGGGTCCCGATATCATAAAGCTGCATCACATCCGGACCTTTTCCCTTGGGGGTGGCCCTCAGTTTTGTAATGGCATCATCGTAGTTTCCCTGGTACTGGCCTTCCACTTCAATTTTATCCTGGGAATTATTGAATTCACTGATCAGCTTATCCAATGCTTCCTGGTTGCGCCCCCCCATGGCATGCCAGAATACAACTTTCATTTTCCCGCCGGACTGCTGCTTGTCGGTACCGCCCCCTGCAAAAACAGGAAGAACGGCTACCAATGTTACAAGAAACATAACCAATAGAACTTTCTTTTTCATTTTTCTCTCCTTACTAACGCCAGCCTTCAATTCGATTTTAAAGGCCCGTATTTATATGCCGGTACTTTTCTTCGTTCCGGCATATCACGCATATGGCCGGTTAATACCGGCCAGAAAAAAAAAGGGATATTTCCCTTTAATGAACCCAAAATTAAAATCATCCTTTTACAGCGCCGGCGGTCATGCCTTTTACCAGGTATTTCTGGCCTATGATGAAAACAAATACCGCCGGGATCAGAATTAAGGCAGCCCCCGCAAGAACAACCCCGTAATCCACCGCTTCCGCTTCTCTTAATATACTCATTCCTACCTGGACCGTGCGCATTTCATTGGTATTTGTCACCAGAAGAGGCCAGAGAAACTGATTGTAAACCTGTATAAAAATATATATTCCCAATGATGCGAGCGCGGATTTTGAAATAGGCATAACAATTGAGAAAAGAAACCTGAGATTTTTACAGCCGTCAATGATTGCCGCTTCATGCAGTTCCTTGGGAATGGTCATGAAAAACTGCCTCATCAAAAAAATTCCCATGGCGGATGCCAAATAGGGAGCAACCAGTCCCATATACGTATTCTGCATCTGAAGCTGGAAAATAGTAAGGTAATTCGCAATGATGATCGCGTCCACGGGAATCATCATGGTGGACAGGATAATCATGAAGATTATTTTACTTGCCTTGAATTTAAAGAACGAAAAGGCATAAGCGGCAAAACTGCAGGTCAGCATTTGAGCAACAATGATTATGGCGCATACAATAAAACTATTGGCCATGAAACTGAATAAAGGTACCGTCCCGAGGGCTTTTTGATAATTCGTGAATATCGGCTCATGGGGATAAAAATGCGGCGGCACCGAGGCCATCTCCGAAGGGGACATGAAACTCATGGCCACACCCAATAAAATAGGAGATATAATTACCAGACCAATGAACAGTTTGAACAGAAACGAAATGGCATTGCGATGTTTATATATCAATCCGGTCAGCAATTCAAAAATGGATAAAATAACGCCGCGTTTTCTCATTGATAAAATACCGCCTTGTTTTCGGTTTTAAACTGAATGATAGTAATAATCAGAATAATGAAAAACAGAATCACCGATTGGGCGAAGGCCGTTTCAAAACGCCCGTCCCTGATAGCCGCCTGATAAATCGTGTATATCAGCACATTGGTGGAATAACTTGGCCCTCCCTGGGTTAACAGCCGGATCTGGGCAAAAGCCTGGAAGGAATTAACAATGTTTAAAAATATGACAAAAAATATCTGCGGGGAAGATATGGGGGTGACAATCCTGAAAAGCCGCTTGAAGTAGCCCGCACCATCTATGATGGAACTTTCAATCACATCATCGGGCACGTTTCTGAAACCGGTCAGGAGGAAAATAAAACTGGCTCCCACATTCAGCCAGATGGTAACAAAGGCAACACCGAAGATGGCGTAACGGGCATCCAGGAGCCAACTGATATCGGTACCCAGAATATGATTGATGATACCTCTTTTCCCCGAGGTAAGCAGCATAAACCAGATAGCCGCCGCAGGCGCAGAAGCAATGGCCATGGGAAGCGAATACATAACTTCGTAAAGTCTTCCGCCTTTTAATTTGTTGGTTGCCAGGGCCGCCAGAAAATACGCCACTATAAAAGTAGGAATCCCCACCATGGGAGCAAAAATGAGGGTCAGCTTAAGACTGTTTAAAAACTGCTCACTTTTAAACAAATTTATATAATTTTCAAATCCGACGAATTCCACAGGATTACCTCTGGAATTAGTAAGGGTAAAGGAATACGCAATGGTTTTGGCAAAAGGCCAGAACACAAAAATTGCAAAAATGATTAAACAGGGAAGCAAAAATAAATAAGGTGCGGGATTAAAGGTTCTTTTTAAATATTTAGTTTGCTTTTTTCTCATCCGCAGGCCTCCAATACCATAATAATGCCACAATAGTTAGACCACTTCATAATATATTTATAATCAAATTTAGTGTGTTTTGCACGTAATGTGAATTTTTTTATTTATTTTTAACAAAATTTATTATATAACACTTTTTATAAATTGAGAAAAAATAAAAAAATATTTTTTTCCTAGGGATATTTTTCTGTTATCAAATTTATGGAATTTTAGGGTGGGGATCCTAAAAAGTCAAATACCGGGATTAAACCGCTTTGTAATCTGCAAAATAAAGCTGCATGAGTTTGTATTTTTGAAGCCTGAGGGATGATGCATCAAAGAAAAATAGTTCCACCGCCCGCCAGATAAGTACCCAGGCTATTACCACAAAAAATTCCCGGAAAATAAACTGGTCGACGAAAAGGGAAAACAGGGCAATAAAACCGAGACACAACAATCCCGCTATGGAAAGGAATGCCGCCAGAATCAAATTGCGGTTTAATTCCCGGTGGGATTCCTGTATGGCGCCGATAACATTTTCCTGGACAATCTGTTTTAGGGTATCCGTGATTTCCGCGTGGTCACTTTTATTTTCTACTTCCACCGTCAGAGGGGCAAAAGGAGGGGAATACCGGGTTTCTTCCTTCAGAAAATCAACCCAGTCGTTCACAAATTTTGTTCTTGCAATAGTATTCAGGGAGCTATAAAAAAGAGTGTCGTTTTCTATATATAACCGCACGGAGACCGGTGCCATCCTGTCTCGGGGATGGATTTTCCCTCTCAATGTCTTATCAAATTCTTTGAATAACGTTTTTTGGGGTGTCATACTGTATCCTCCGGTATGTCTAAAAATGCAATCGGCGGTTCCCTTTGCAATTCTTTGCTGCACAAAGAATTGCCGATAATAAAGAATATACTGATTAATGCTCTCTAGGCATTAATCAGTGTTTCCTTAGAGGTTCCTCAATTATATATGGATAATCCATAAATAGAAATATATGACCCGGAACCAGGGACAGGGAAAGGACCATCTTGAACTGCGGAAAAATATCAAAAAATTTGACATATTGTACTAGTTCATTTATAATTGTACTAGATGAATAGTACAATTGAAGATACGGTAATCAGCTTTTCCCTGGATCCATCGAATGGGGTACCTATTTACCGGCAGATCATCCAGCAGGTTGAACATGCTATTCTGGCCAGCCGGCTTAAACCCGGGGACAGGCTCCCCACTATCCGGTCCCTGGCGGTGGAACTGAAAATCAATCCGAACACCATCGCCAAAGCATACGGAGAACTGGAAATCCGGGGAATCCTGGTCACCCAGGTGGGCAGCGGAACCTATATTTCAGATAAAAAGCCGGCAGAACAGGATTACCGGAAAAATCAGCGGATAAGGGAAATTGTAGGACGTTTTATTCAGGAAATGGGAGAACTGGGAGTCGGCCAGGAGGAAATGCTCGGTATGATTCGGAATTACAAGGAGGATTAGGTGAAATTGATAAAGGAAAAGAAACAGCCCCTGGTTAAAAATATTCATGGAGAGGCTCCCCAGCGGGACTTTACACTAAATGCCGTAGGAATAGGGCTTTTTGTGATATGTTTTGGCTTTTGTCTTATATATTTTACCGTCAACCGTTCATGGCCTCAGCTCCGGGAACTGGGAATTCTCCTGGGTGTCCCTCTGGCCGCATTAATTCTGATGGTTTTTGTTCCCCGCTGGAGCTGGGGCGTTAAAATTATTATCATCCTGGCCTGTATTCTCGGGATTATCCGGTTTTCACAAATATGGCTGGCCCTCATTTTTACATCCCTGGCAGTGCTTATTACTCCGTCGATTCAAAAAATGGAAGAATGGGAGAGGGCAATTGTGCTCCGGTTGGGCCGGTTTCACCGGGTAAAGGGACCGGGGATTTTTTGGCTTATTCCCCTGATTGACCGGGTAGCCCGGGTGGTGGACCTCCGGATCAGGGTTACGGATTTTTCCGCCCAGGAAACATTAACCAGGGATTCGGTAACCGTCACGGTGGATGCCATTTGTTTCTGGCTGGTCTGGGATCCTGAAAAGGCGGTCCTGGAAGTCCAGGAATATGAGGATGCGGTCATCCTCTCTTCCAAGACCGCCCTGAGGAATGCGGTTTCCAGCCATGATCTTTCCATCTTCCTGGAAAGGGGAGATGTCATTGAAAAACAGATCCAGGCCGAGGTGGATGCAAAAACCACCGAATGGGGGATCACCGTGCAGCATATTGAAATTACGGATATCCAGATCCCGGAACATCTCCAGGATTCTTTGAGCCGTCTGGCCCAGGCGGAACGGGAAAAGAAGAGCCGGATTCTTCTGGCCGAGGCGGAAATCGAAATAGCCCGGAAACTGGAAGAAGCGGTCCATATATACGCCAAGACCGAACCCGCCATGAAACTCAAAATTCTTTCTATTTTAAATGAAGGTCTTAAGGCGGGGAACTCCATGATGCTGGTCCCCAACTCCATCACGGAGGAACTCAAGTCCAGGGATATTTTCGGTCTTGAGGCCCTGACAGAAATCCGCCGGAAAAAAGAATCCGGAGACACGGAAAAGAAAGGAGATAAAGAATGACCGTAGTAAAAGCTGAACATGCAGTAAAGGATTATTCCTTAAATGATTTAACAGTCCATGCCCTCCGGGGGATAAGCCTCAATTTTGAAGCCGGGGAATTTGCTGCCATTGCAGGTCCCTCGGGGAGCGGCAAATCCACATTCCTTCACCTGGTGGGTTGCCTTGATACCCTGACCTCGGGTTCAATTTTCGTGGACGGCAGGGATACCGCGGTCATGTCAAAAAAAGAGCTGGCCCTGCTCAGGCGCAACAGCATAGGTTTTATCTTTCAGGCTTATAACCTTATTCCCGTGCTTTCGGCCTTTGAAAATGTTTCCTTTCCCCTGACACTGCTGGGCTTTGAAAAAGAAGAGATCAGGGAACGGTCTTCCGGGGCACTGCGGAGCGTGGGCCTGGAAGGTATGGAACACCGGAAGCCCAAGGAAATGTCCGGCGGCCAGCAGCAGCGGGTGGCCATTGCCAGGGCGCTGGTTAAAAAGCCGGCGCTTATCCTGGCGGATGAACCCACGGCGAATCTGGATTCCGCCACCGGCCGGGAAATTCTGGAACTGATGGTAGCGTTGAACCAGCGTGAAGGAACCACATTTATTTTTTCCACCCATGACCAGATGGTCATGGATTTTGCCCGCCGGGTTATCTATATCCGGGACGGACTGGTAGAACGGGAAGAGGCAGGGAAATGAAAACATCATTTACCATGATTACGGAGATGGCTTTCCGGAACCTGGCCCGGCATAAGGTGAAAAGTATTATCACCATTGCCGCGGTGATGGTCAGTGTCTGCCTGTATATCTTTGTTGATTCCTGGCTTTCGGGAATTAATATTGATTCTGAACGGAATATCATCATATATGAAATGGGCGCGGCAAAACTCCAGTCAAAAGCATACTTTGATAAAAAGGATGACCTGCCCATGTATGAGAATTTTAATGGATGGGAAACCTATTCGGATGTTCTGGAAAATGCCGGATACGATTCGGCTCCACGGTTTGTTTTTACCGGTACCATGTATTCTGCCAGCGCCCAGGCTCCCATGGAGATAGTGGCGGTTGAACCCGGAGCGGAGGAAACATTGCTCCGGTATAGCCAGTATATGGAATCAGGCCGGTATATTCATAACGGGGTCTTTGAGGTTGCGGTCGGTTCCATGGCAGCGGATAGGCTTAAGGTTGGCATTCCCCAAAGGCCGACCAGGTTTGAACTGGAAGGTGAAATTGTTGAATCTGTAGAAAATCCCGGGGATAGGGACTTTGTGCTTTCCCTTTACGAACCTCTCTCCAGCCGGCAGAAACAGAAAAATAAATTTTTTGCTTCCAAAGAAGAGGTGCTCCAGGACGGGAATGAACGGATGGTCCTTAAAAAAAATATCCCCGGGGATTCCATGGTCCGGCTCTGGAATATTCTTGCTTCCACCGGCAGGATGTCGGTCCGGATTTCCACGGTAATTGATATGAAGGATATTCCGGAAACCATCAGCAGCCAGAAATTCAATAATGAACTGCTCCCGGTTTTTACCGCCGGCGAAAGGGATCTTTTTTTAAAGGCCTATGAACTGGATACTATTACCAGCAGTTATATGCTGGTGAATGATGATGAATCCCTGGGGAAACAGATCCTGGCGGCCATGCTCAAGTACGATTACAGCGGAGCCATCCGTCATGTAAACCAGTTGGTGGAAGCCGTGGTGGTGGGGGTTATTAATTCCCCTAACCCGAAAACCAATGCCAATATTGCCTACATACCCCTGGATGTTCTCCAGGATGAAACCGGGCTGATGCTTCAGGGCCATGTAACGGAACTGCTTATCAGAAAACACGGCGCCAGCGATTCCGCCTTCCCCGGGAGGTTTGAGTCCCCCGGTACAATTAACACAGCCCTGCAGACCGGCCTGTCCGCAGAAAATAGTTCCCTGCCGGACGAATTGGGCGTTTTTGGCTGGAGGGAATATGCCGCGGACTACCTGGCGGTTTCCGCAGGGGACAACATCAGCACCAGGATAATGATAGCCATGCTTTTTGTGCTATCGTTTATCGGCATTGCCAATACCATGCTGATGGCTATTCTGGAAAGGACAAAGGAAATTGGCATGATGCGGGCCCTGGGGATGACCGACGGCCAGCTCTTTATGGCCTACATGATTGAGGCGGGCCTGGTGGGTTTGATCGGTTCCATCTTCGGCATTATTTTGGGGTGCCTTATCAATATTCCCATGGTTACCTACGGTATGGATTTTTCGGATGTAGCTATCCAGGCCGGGGGGGATTTCGGGTACCGTATTACATCGGTATTCAGAAGCGTATGGAAACCGGGGGTTATCGCAGGAACCGGGATAGTAGCGACCCTGCTCTCGGCCCTGATGGCCTACTTCCCGACCCTCCGGGCGGTCCGGATGCGGGTAACCGAAAGTCTCCGGTTTGAATAGGAGGACAGCATGAGCGCAAGCGTTAATAAACAAGGCGGATTCGGAAGCCTCCTGACCATTGCTTACAGAAATATATGGAGGAACCTGAGAAGGACCATCCTCTGTTTTACGGCTGTGGCCATAGCGGTTTTCTTCAGTATAGTAATGCAGTCCATGATAGAGGGTATGCTGGAGGGTATTGAAGAAGCAGTCCAGACCTTTGATACCGGCCATGTTAATGTGGTATCCAGGGAGTTTGAAGAAGAAAAAGAATATTATCCCGTTCAATATCCCCTGGCAAACGGAAGGAATGCCGGGGAAATTGTTGCCGGGGTGGAGAATATCCCGGGGGTTAAGGCTGCATTTCCCAGGATCACCGCGTATGCAACCCTGTCGGATTCGGTGGTAAAACATGCCAGGCTTTGGGGAATTGATATTGAAAAGGAAAATGCCGTTAACAATTTCAATCTGTCCGAAAGGAACAATGGCCTGGTACAGGGCCGGTTCCCGGAACAAGGCGAAAACGAATGCATGATCGGGACCAGATTCGCGGAAAAGGCGGGGCTTACCATTGGGGACGGGATTCCCCTTAAAGTGGTATCCGCCCAATTTTCCGACAAATACTGGACTCCCAGGGTGACAGGGATTTTTGAATACGATTATGTAATATACGACGAAGAAACCATCATCGTGCAGTTCGACCGGCTCCAGAAACTTCTGGTGCTGGAAGGCGGGACCCAGCAGTTGTTTATCTACGGGGATGATGCAGGAAAAAGCGGAATAATTGCAAAAGAAGCTAAAGCAATGCTGGGGGATGATGTGATTGTCCGGCAATGGCAGGACAATTACTGGATCTCCATGATGCAGCAAAGCAATACCATATTTGTGGTAATTTACCTGGTGTTCCAGATAGTAGCCAGTTTCCTGATTGTAAATACGGTTATCATGGTTATCCATGAACGGATCAAGGAAATTGGTATGATGGGTTCCCTGGGCATGACCCGGAGGGAAATAGTCGAGGTGTTTTTCTTTGAGGCCATTTTCCTCAGTGTGATTGGTTCATTAATTGGCTGTGTTGTGGGAGGGCTGGTGACCTTTGCCCTTTCCCTGTTTCCCATTGATTTCCAGGTTTTTACCGGCGGAGGTTTAAAGGAATTCCCCATGTCGGGAACCCTTTATATGCATTTTAGTTTTGCCGGAATCTTTAAGGGCTTCCTTTTCGGGGTGATCATTTCATCAATCTGTACTCTCATACCATCGCTTAAAAGCGCCTTTATTGAACCGGTGGAAGCACTGCGGAGATAACCGGCGAAGATATTTTATAAGGAGTGTTTATATGAAGAGAATTCTGTTTTGTATATCCATATTATTTTTTATAACCAGTCTGGAAAATCTCTTTGCACAGAACCCCGACGCAGCGGAATTGCTGAAACGGGTTGATGACAACGAGGTCTACAATACCATTCAGTACGAAGGTGAAATGATCATTGATTACCAGAACCGCCGGTATGTGAAAACCATGAAGGCTTCCGCCCGGGGGAACTCGGACAGTTTTATCGAGTTCATCAATCCGGAAGACCAGGGAACCAAGTACCTTAAAAAAGACGGCCGGCTCTACGTTTACAGCCCCGACAGCGAAGGGGTAATGCTGATTTCTGGACACATGCTGAAGGAATCCATGATGGGTTCGGATCTTTCCTATGAGGATACCATCGACAATGAAAAACTTTCAGCCCGTTACGATCCGGTCCTTTCGGGGAGTGAAACCTGGAACGGCCGGGACGCCTGGGTGCTTGAGCTGACGGCAAAAAAGAAAACCGAAAGTTATCCGAAACGCAAGCTTTGGATCGATAAGGAAAACAACGATCTTCTCCATTATGAACTCTTTGCCCTTTCCGGAGCAAAACTCAAGGAATACAGTCTTATCAAGGCTGAAGTCTTTGGAAGCCGTCGTTTCCCGGTGGAATCGGAAATGAGGGACCTCCTGCGTAAGGGAAGCAAAACCACCTTTATCCTGAAGAAGATAGTCCTGGATGCCCCCATCCCGGATTCCGTCTTTTCCCAGAGGAATTTGGAGCGCTGATGAAAACAATTTTTGCAGCGCTGGCTTTGGCATGTATCATTTCCATGCCGTCGTTTGCCCAGGGGTTGAAATTCTCGGGTTACCTGGACAGCAAGCTCGCCATGGCCGCCGGGGCAGGGGAGACTCCGGGTTTTTCCTATGGCGTAGAAGAATACGCCAATCTCCGGATGCAGGCAAATATCGGAACCATGGCAACCTTTTATGGTGCGCTCAACCTGATTGCGGTTTCCGGCAATATTGCCCAGGCGGCTAATTCCGCAGCCCGGGCCAGGGAAGCGGCCAATGTTTTTTTATCCACCAACGCCATGGTATACGGTGAGAACTTTGCCGCCGCATTGGAACTGGAACGGCTCTACGTACGAATCAATACGGAAATAATGGACCTGGACACAGGGTTGATGCGGATGAACTTCGGGTATGGCCAGGTCTGGGCGCCCTCGGATTTTCTTAATCCCCGGAACCCCCTTTTCCCGGATGCCCGGCCCTGGGCTGTCCTGGGAACGGATGCAAATTTTTATCCAATGGATAACCTTAAGCTGCAGGCGTATGCGGTAGCCCCCGGAGACCCATTTTCTTCCGACGGCGGGGGAAGTATTTTTGGTGTTGCCGGGGATTACCACTGGCGCAAGGCCAGTATCCAGTTGCTGTACGCCTACGAAACTCCTTCCAATGATCTTCCCTGGGGAGTTCACCGTCCGGGAATTTCCCTTAAAGCCGATCTTGTCCTGGGCTGGGTGGCGGATATTCTCTATACCTACGATTCGGAAAACGCCGTTGGAATAAAGGGGCTTTCCGCCAGCGGCGGGTTTGATTATTCCTTTTATGACGGTAAATTTTATGTCCTGGCCGAATATCTGTATAATGGAGAATCTTCGGTCACCTCGCAGCAGTTCAGTGAAACCCATTATCTCTACGGGATGATTATGTATTATTTTACCGATTACACCAATGCCAGCCTGGCCTGTGTAGCAGGATTAAGTGATGCATCCTTTTCCCCGTCGGTCAGTTTTTCCCACGATTTATCCCAGGGGGTTAATATCAGCGCCACCGCGTGGCTTCCCCTGGATGGGTCCATGTTCAGTTCCAACGGGAAAAAAGGCGAACTGGGCCCTGAAAGGACCGGTTCGGCTTTTTTAACAACCATTAAATTACGGGTCCGGTTTTAGAAGGTCATACCTCCCCAGAGGTCCCTTCAATGTTTCAGGACGGAGCCGGAGCAGCGGCGGTTGAGCCCTCGAAACCACCAAAGGAACCACTTTTCTCCATCCCCTTAACAGGCGCCGGCCCCGGGAATTTCCAGTTTCCTCAGGTTTAGCATTAGAGGCTTTTTCAAAATGTCAGATTTTGAAAAAGTAACCTTAGATGTGAGTGCAGAAAGAATGCTATTTTATTTATGGATAAGGAAATAGTATTCTTTCTGCAAAAGCTTTTTTCAAAACTAACCGAGTTTTGAAAAAAGCTCCTTATAATAAAGGTTCCTTTAATTTTGGCAAATTGAACTTTCATTACCGCTTTGCCTATTTTCAAAACAATAAAAACATATTACTATGGGATATATAATTAGTTTAGCCATAATAAAAACCTGATTCATATAATCATATATTCAATAATTGGGGTATTTTGATGTCCATAGAACGAACATTTAAATATTGTGATTTAACAGAAGAAACTTCCGAGATTTTTTGTTCAAACCATTCTTTTGACGAAAAGATAATTGAAGCATTTGTCAAAATCGGTAAGCCCCTGGAGCTGGACCGGATTTATATATTAAAACAGGATAAGGAAGGTGAGGAGTTATATCTCCATTGCGATTATGAATGGGTTAATCAAAATGTACCTTCCATAAAATCCGGTAACCAGTATGTACCTTTGGACAGCAGTTTTCCCCTCTACAAATCTTTGTTAGAGGAAGAGTATATCATTGTTGACAGCAGTACCCGTCCCCAGAAAAATCCGGTCCGGCCAGGAACAAACCCGGAAACGAATTTTTTTATTACACCCATTAAGATCAACGGAACATTCTGGGGCTGCATCGGTTTTGATAAAATTAAAGACGGATACGTATGGCCCAAACCGGTGATAAGGTTTCTCCACAGCATGGGATATATGATGAACCTGATCATCATAAATGCGGTGTTGCAGGAATCCTGTGATGCTTTGCAGAAGAGGCTTTCCTCTGCCATGGAGGAAACCACCAAAGCCAATAATATTAAAACTGATTTTTTATCCAGGATAAGCCACGAAATCAGAACTCCAGTAAATGCAATTAGCGGGTTGGTAAGTATGGTCCGAAAAACAGGCAGCCTTGCCGAGGCAAATGATTACGTTTCCAAAATTGATAAAGCCGCCAACCAGCTTCTGTCGGTGGTGAGCGATATTCTGGAAATGTCGGAAATTTATATCAATACGTTTGAGCTGACCAATGAAGAATTCAGCCTGGAAAAACTTCTTATAGAAGTAACCGATTCCATGGTGATAAAATCCAATGAAAAAAATCTGGAACTCCTGATGGAGATAGCGCCTAACATATCGAATTTTTTCTACGGGGATGCCCTGCGGTTTTCCCAGGTTATTTCCCAGGTTATGGCCAACGCCATAAAATTCACCCCCGATTTCGGGACCATCCGGCTCAGGGTATCGGCGATGGATATCGGCAATGCGGATACCATGCTGTTCTTTGAGGTGGAGGACACGGGAATCGGGATGACCCAGGAACAGCTGGCATCCATCTTTGAACCCTTTGAACAGATTGATACGGGCAAAACCCGGCGATACGGCGGGACCGGACTGGGTTTGCCGATTTCGAAAAAAATAATAACCCTCATGGGGGGCAGTATCCATGTGGTTTCCGAACCGGGAAAGGGAAGTACCTTCAGTTTTAACGTAAAATTAAAAAAATCCGTGCACCATGAAAGAAAGGCCATTTCTTCCCATGTGGATTTGTCCACCCTGAGGATCCTGGTGGTGGATGATTCCGAGGCAATTCTCGAATATTTTTCTACAATTTTTGAGGAATTAAAAATTCAATATACTGTTTCCAATAATGCCCGGGAGGCCCTGGAACTGTTTAAACAGGCAAATAAGGAAAACCATCCCTATAGTATTATATTTACCGATTGGATTATGCCGGAACTGGATGGCATTGAATTCGCGGAGCTGCTGAAAAAAGAAAATACCCGGAATGCGGTGGTGGTTCTTATTTCCATGGCCCAGCTCAACCAGTTTGAGGAAAAAGCCGTGAAAGCGGGGGTCAAGAAATTCCTTTCCAAACCGCTGTTTCCTTCGGATCTGGTAAACATTATCAACGAGGTTACGGGTATTTCCAAAGATTCCCGGGGAACCCGGAAGGAACCTGTCCCGGATTTCACCGGAAAAAAGATCCTCCTGGTGGAGGATATCCAGATAAACCAGGAAATAATCCTTTCGTTTCTGAAAGATACCCATGGAGAAATAGATATTGCGGATAATGGTTCTATTGCGGTGGAACGGTTACTTAACGGGAATATTTATGATATAATATTAATGGATATACATATGCCTGTCATGGACGGTTACCAGGCCACCCAGCGGATCCGGCAGCTGGATATCCGCGGTATTCAAAATATTCCAATTATTGCTATGACTGCAAATGTTTTCAGGGAGGATATCAGAAAATGTCTGGCCCTGGGAATGAACGATCATATAGCAAAACCCGTGGATTTTGATATACTTTTAAATAAGCTTAAACGGTATTTACTAAAGGAGGATGGAGAAAAAATGTCCGGTGAAATTGATTATATCGATATAGAAGAGGGACTAAAAAGGGTGCTGGGCAATAAAAATTTATACATAAAACTTTTAAAAAAATTTAAAGATGAAACAGACCTCACAGGATTAGTGGATGCCATCAGCAATAATGACCTTTCGGTTGCCAGGGAAAAAGCCCACACCATAAAAGGCATTGCCGCAAATCTTTCTCTGAAAAAACTTTTTTTGGAAACCCAGGAACTGGAATCCCGGATCAAAGAAGGGATTGCCGATCAGGTTATGATGGAGTCCCTTAAGAATACCTTTGGTGAAACAATAAAAAAGATCGAGAAGGTTATTGAAGAAAATGGCAGCACAACTTAACGCAGTACCCACCGTACTTGTGGTGGATGATGTGGACATGAATCTTTTAATTCTCGAAGAAATTCTGAAAGATTCATATAATGTCATTACTGCAAAGAACGGTGTCGAGGCGCTGGATAAATTATACAGTTTAAAAACACTCCCTAAGATTATTCTTCTGGATATCATTATGCCCGAAATGAACGGGTATCAGATGTTCGAAGTCATGAAGCAGGATAAAGCCCTAAAGCGGATTCCTGTAATATTTATTACTACTTCGGATTCGGAAATTGATGCGCTTTCGGCAGGGGCGGTGGATTTTATTTCCAAGCCATTCCAACCGGAAATTGTAAAGCTCCGGGTGGCCAACCAGATAGAACTGAAAAATTACAGCGACAGCCTGGAAGCCATGGTGGAGCAGAAGGCTGCGGAAATTACCTCAACCCTGGATAACATGCTCCAGGCCATGGCCAACATTATTGAGTACAGAAATCTTGAATCCGGAAGCCATGTAAAACGGACTTTCTTCCTGTCGAAACTTCTGGTGGAGAAACTGCTGGACTCATCCGAGTATGCCGGGGAGCTTCAAAGCCTTGAACCGGAAATCATCATCAAGTCCGTCCCGCTGCATGATGTGGGTAAAATCGGCATCCCCGATAAAATCCTCTTAAAACCGGGCCGGCTACTTCCTGAAGAATTTGAAGTGATAAAGACCCATACCACCATCGGGAAAAATATCATTGAATCCATTTTGATACAGCAGGATTCCCCTTATCTGAAACATTGCCGGGATATTGCCTACTGTCACCACGAACGGTTTGACGGCAAGGGTTATCCCCAGGGGCTGTCCGGCCGGGATATTCCCCTTTCAGCCAGGATACTCTCCATCGTTGATGTGTACGATGCGCTGGTCAGTACCAGGGTTTACAAAGAGGCTTTCCCATATGAAGAGGCAATCAAAATTATTGCCGAGGGCAGGGGCACCCAGTTTGACCCGATTGTCACCGATGCGGTGCTTAGTATTCAGGACGAGTTCCTGAAGGTATCCGAAGAGTATCAGTGATCGGATAAAGAATTTGTTATGACCGGGGTATTTCTGAAAGCCTGCCGGTATTTCAGAGGCGCCCCGTTTTTTTTCCTTTGTACATTGGTCTTAGGATTATTTTCTTTATTTATTATGATACGGTGATCCTGGTTCCTTTGCTGATAGGTTAAATATAGCGTCTGACTTTTTTCATGTATTGAAGATACGAACCGTTGAATTTTTCAATGCACCATCTTTCCTCTGAACGAATAATCCAGTGGGCTGTTATCTGAAATACCAATACAAACCCAAGCAATAGCAGTGATTGCGTGAGCAGCACACACCCTATGAAAAATATAAAATACGCCACATACATGGGATTGCGGGACAGCCGGTAAAGCCCGTTCTGGTTGATACCATTTTCAGAGGGGGATGCAAAATTAATTACCGATACAATGAGCAGTGTGGTTCCTGCGAGATATACAGCTGACCCCGCATAAAACAGCAACGGCGGAACGAGCACGACTTTTAGGAAAAACATATAAACAAAAATACCCGCATTGGAAATTTGATAAAGCCAGTATGCCGGTTTTTCGTTTTTCAATAACGGCGGAAAATAGGCGGCGCGTTTTATTGCATTTTTATTCAATACGGCTAAAAGCCCAAACCGTATCAGAAAAAAGGGTATTAATAGTAAAAATCCCATCATTTTAAATCGCCTCCGGGTAATAATACCTGTTTTATACTATATATCCAGGTTCATCTGTTTTTCATTATCAGTTTTATCGATTTCTGATATTAAGACAAGATAATAAATAACCCGTTCCTGATAATATCCCATTGGTTCCTATAAATATATCATCCAGGTACCACTTTTGATAGTCATATTTTTTCTTTCATAAATTTATTGTACTTAAATTTCTTAATTAATTAAGGTTGTAATGTATCAGGATTTTCCAGCCCTAATAAATTCAGGAGCACTTTATGGAAAAAATAACTTATATCATATGTGCCGGGTTTTTTGCTATGACGTTAATACCAGTAATAAGCAACATTGTCTATAAAGAAAAAAATATGTATTATTCCGATCCAAAAAATTATTTTGAATATTTTAAGTCTGTTTTTAATAAAACAAACTAATTGTTAAAAATAAACAATCACGCCGCAAGCTCAAAAAATGTATTTTTGTTCCTTTTTATGAAAAGATAACCATTTGTTTTAATAATATGAATTGTAACATGCTCAATAAAAAACACAATTAAATTTAAAATCCTATACTAACATACAACACTGTGGTACAATACATAATAATCTATTCTTAATATTCCAAAAATCAATCATTTTTAATTAAAGGACCATTTTATATACGTTATAGGAGGCATACTATGATGGATTTGGAACGGGAAATTGAGAAACTTTTAAAAGACCAACCCGACCCCAGGCTAGGGGAATTCGGGAAAGTCATGTTTAATGAGCGGCGGATCCGTGAGGAAGCCCTTCCCCGGTATGGGACAGTTTCCGATAACAAGGACCCCATGTGTTTAGGAAGGGTCAGGGTTGCCTGTGATACCATAGCCCCCGGTGCGGTTACCCCCTGGATTCCCGTGATCCGCTGCTATGCCAGTAAAAATGCAGGATGGTGGTACCTCCCGGATATCGGCACCCAGGTATTGTTAGGCTTTGTGGGGAATTATACGGGCCGTCCCTTTGTGTTTGGATGTATCTATGACCTGAAACACCGGCCTCCGAAGCATGCCACGGAAAACCCTGCAAAAAGTATTCTTATCCAGACCAAGAAACATAGACTCGAAATGATTGATGAAGACGGGAAGGAAACCGTGATCATCAGTACCAAGGATGGGAAGATCCGGCTCGATGTATCCAAGGGGAAAGGGTTACAGATCATCAATGACTTAGGTGATATTAACATCAAATGCCGGAAGCTCAGTATTACCGGCGGGAAAGAGGTAGCGCTTCAAGCGGAGAAGAAGCTGAGTATCCAGAGCGGGGACGCCTTAGCAAGCAAGAGTAAGAAGAATACCGTGGTCCAGAATGACAAAGAAGTGAAGGTTAAGGGACAAAACATCAAGCTGAATGCTTCCAAGGGGATAACCACCGAAGGGAAACAGCTTGCGGCTGAAGGAAACAAGGTCATGGGTTTTGATATCCACATGATGGTGATACCCTCGGGAAATGGCACCGCCACGGTTCCCCTGCCCCATCCCTACATAGGGAAACTGAATGATAAGTTATCCGACAATGTGAGGATTAATAATCATGATGCGGCTACCAAGGGAAGCAAGAGCAAACATGACAATCCGGTTCATCTCCAGTTACCGGGAACCATAAAGTTTTCGAAGAACCCGAATAAGATCGGGGAAGTGACCGGGGGGACCGGGAAAAAGCTGAAGATTAACGGGAAGGAAGCAGCGGTCATTGGAAGTATGCTGACTACCTGTAATGACATAGGGATGAAGAACAACAGTGTGATCCTGGCTCCTGGGGCAAGCATGCCCATGCCCATGATAATAAACCCAAAGAACATGGAAGAGTACAACCGGGAGAGGGAGGACCAGGAGAAGAAGAAGCCTGAGTTTACCACGCTTAAATGGGGGAAAGGACAAGTTAAAGAGGGAGAGGAGATAGAACTCTCTACCCAGGTAAAGGATATAGATGACGGGAACATGGTGACCTTTCAGGTATGGAAGGATGGACAGGACCCGAACAGTCATATCCCGCAAATACAGATACCGGCGACGATTGACGGCGGGATTGCGAAGGCGAAATGGCAGTACCGGCTGGTGGATATGGAGACAGTACCTGAGGAGGATCCGAAGTTTTTCTTCAGCGCCCACAGTGCCTGGTGTCCGTTTAAGAAGAGCGGGAATGCTGCGATACAGTTGAAACGGCCTGAATTGTCGAGTCCTGAGTGGAAGGACAGTGAGGGAAGCAGTACCGGCAAGGGGCTGGTGGGTGAAACCATAAAGGTCTGCGTCAGCTGCAATGCCGATATGGAAGAAGGTGCCGGAGTTACGTTCCTGGTGTATAACAGCAATAAGGAAAAGGTGGCTGATCTGTCCGGGACGAACCAGGGTGGGAAGGTTGAAGCTGAATGGGTTTACCGTTACAAACATGACCCGGATAATCCTTTGAAGGAAAAGCCTAAGTTTACTTTCAAAGCTAAAGCACTTAAAGCTAAGGAAGTCGAGAGTGGTGATATAGAAATTCATGATATCCTGGACATCGAATTCCTCGACGAATATCTGCATGCCCTCGGAGAAGAATACGAATATGAATTGAAGCATAGTTCAGGAGAAACCCT
Source organism: Treponemataceae bacterium (assembly GCA_031549725.1). GTDB lineage: Bacteria > Spirochaetota > Spirochaetia > Treponematales > Breznakiellaceae > UBA937. The sequence goes on along the minus strand of JAVBPH010000116.1, from coordinate 454 downwards.
GAATGGAAAACCCTCCGAAAAGGTTGAAGAAACGGAGACTATCCCCGGAATATGGGAAGTAATATTCACAAAGAAGGAAAAGTCATGAGTGAAGAAGAACAAACAACGGAACAAGATTCAGTAAATGACGATGTAGTCAGAATAGAGATTGATATTAAAGATTTACTGACTACACCAGTGAAGGTAAACACTGGAAAGCCTGTGCAGATAATCGTCAAAAACACCGGGTTAAAAATATCAAAATAGTGAGGATTAAAGGATGAGGATTGAGAAACAAAGAAATTCTAATGCATGTGTAACCATGATCATATTGTGTTCTCTTTTTGTTTTTGCATGCAAAGAACCGGCCCCTGTTCAGGCACAGACACAAGTACAGCCTAATACCCATACCGCCTCAAATAGTTCTGTTTCTTCCCTGTATCCCATAACAGCCTTTGAACAAACACACAATACA
>JAVBPH010000016.1:0-16814 GCA_031549725.1 Treponemataceae bacterium | reverse complement strand
GAGCCTTTTTCAAAACTCGGTTAGTTTTGAAAAAGGCTTTTGCAGAAAGAATGCTATTTCCTTACCCATAAATAAAATAGTATTCTTTCTGCACTTACATCTAAGGTTGCTTTTTCAAAATTTGACATTTTGAAAAAGCCTCCAGATACAAAAATAAATAGTTTTTTAGAAAGAGATTAATATCCATTATTTTATATTCTATATTACTTTTTGGGTAATATGATACAAAACCTCAGTATAATATTTGATAATTTTCTAAAAGATGGGAAAAACATTTTTTTAAGAAAAACTGAACATTACATAGTTGTATATAACTACATAAGTTTATGGGGACAGCCCCGGAGCTGTCCCCATCCTATTACTCATCCTTGATAACTGACCTGCTTTGCGGGAAAATCAGATTTAACAAAATCCCGACCACAGTAGCCAGGGCAACCCCAGCCAGTTCAAAATGAAGGTCATTTGTGATGGAAAATGCCAGCCGGCCTCCACCAATACCAATAACAAACACCACAGAGGAAATCGTCAGATTCCGTTTGTTTTTGTAGTCCACGCCGCTTTCCACAATAGTCCGCAATCCGCTGGATGCGATAATTCCGAACAAAAGCATGGAAACGCCGCCCATAACCGGGGTCGGAATGGTCTGAATAAGGGCGCCAAACTTCTGGAAGAATGAAAGAATTACCGCGATGACCGCGGCTCCGCCAATAACCCATACAGAATATACATGGGTAATGGCCATGACACCGATATTTTCACCATAGGTCGTATTGGGCGGACCACCCCAAAGGGATGCCCATGTTGTAGCTAATCCGTCACCGGCCAGTGTTCTATGGAGCCCTGGATTTTTGTAGAAATCCTGCCCTACTACCTTGCTGGTTACCAGGGTATCCCCCAGGTGTTCACAAATAGTAGCCAGGGAAACAATGACAAATGTAAGAATCGGAACAAAGCTGAATTTCGGAATTTCAAACCGGGGAAAACCAAACCATGCCGCATCCCGGACACTCTGGAAATCGATAATATCATAGGCAGGGAAAAACCGGCCCATAATCATTGTAAACAAGTAACCAGCTACAAGTCCAATCAGGATCGGAATAGTACTGAAAAATCCCTTCATGAAAATATTCACCACCACAATGACCCCCAGGGTTACCAGGGCAATTGAGAACATGGCCAAACTGTATTCACCGTTTGCATCATTCATAGCCATACCCATAGCCGTAGGCGCCAGGTTCAGTCCAATCACTACGATAACAGATCCAATAACCACCGGCGGTAAAGCTCTATCAATCCACTTTGTCCCGGAAAATTTGATAATAAACCCCACCACGCAGTAAAAAAGACCTGCTGCAAAAGCACCTCCCAAGGCATAGGCCATTCCATAGGATTGGGAAATAGCAATCAGTGCCGGGATAAAGGCAAAGGAAGATCCAAGAAATGCCGGAACCTTAGCTCCGGTGATCACAATGTACAATAAAGTTCCCGTACCTGCCGTGAATAAAGCAGTAGACGGACTTAACCCTGTCAGCAGCGGAACCAGGATTGTAGCGCCAAACATGGCAAAAACATGCTGGAGACTCAAGGGAATCCAATATCCCAGGGGCGGTCTGTCATTGGGCCCCAGATACTTGTAGTGAGACATACTTTTCCTCCTAATTAAACAATAAATTTTATACCGGCAATTTTCCGGAAATTCACATAATAAGTATTAAGGGCGAATTACCCCAGGCTCGTGTTATCACAACATTCCAAAGGCGTTCTGTGATAGACAGGTAAATATCAACCCCAGGTCATATTTTTTGATGCATCAAAACATTATAAAAAAGCCCTGTCCGGGGACAGGGCTCATGGGCCAAATAAATAATTACTTGTTGATCAATGCAGTCAGTGCATCCGCGGTAAAACCTAAATGGGCCGCTACTTTGGAACCAGGACCGGATTCACCGAAACGGTCAATCGACATAATATCTTCCGGTTTTGCCCAGCGTTCCCACCCCATGCGGCAGCCGGCTTCGCAGGTTACCACCCTGACTCCCGGAGGAACCACCGCATTCCGGATGGCTTCAGGCTGAGCTTCAAAATGCTCGCGGCTCATCATGGAAACCACCTGTACCTTTTTATTGGATTTCCCTGCTGCCTCCAACGCCAGATTCACCTCGGAGCCTGTGGCAATCACCACCACATCGGGCTTACCTTCGGGTTTCTTCACTATATATGCACCGGTACGGATCATGCTCTTCCATTCAGGATCAGCCTTGTCATACACTACCAAGTCCTGGCGGCTTAATACCAATAGAACAGGGCCATCTTTTTTTTCCATGGCCATGGTCCAGGCTTCACGACATTCTTCCGCATCACCGGGCCGGAGCAGGGTCATATTAGGTATAGCCCGGATGGAACTCAGCTGTTCAATAGACTGATGGGTAGGTCCATCCTCTCCAATATAAATTGAATCATGGGTCATGATATAAATCACCGGCTGGTGCATAATTGCAGAAAGCCGGAGGGCCGGCCTAAGGTAATCCGAGAACGTCATGAATGTTGCGTTAAATGCCCGCAGTCCGCCATGAAGCTGAATACCGTTGGAAATAGCAGCCATCCCGAATTCCCGGATACCAAAGTATATCCACCGGCCCTGGGGCGTATCCGGGGTGAAGGCCTTGGCATCACTCCCAAGAGAAACCGCGTTGGGGGATTTCAGGTCAGCGGAACCGCCCATGAGATTTCCGTTTACCCTGGCAATGGCTTCCATAATTTTTCCGCCGGCGGTACGGGTAGCCACCTTGTCTCCCTTATTGAAGCTGGGCAGGACGGGAATATTTGCTTTCCCGCCAAAGTAAAAATCCCATTCCTTGCGCAATTCCGGATTTTCCATTGACCAGGCATCAAATTCGGACTGCCAGGCAGCCCGGTTTTTCTTCCATTCTTCCTGTTTACCCTTAAAATACGATTCAGCTTCGGGGGCTACATAAAAATCACCCGAAACACCCATGGCTTTTTTTGCCGCCGCAATTTCATCGGGTCCCAGGGGTGAACCGTGAACACCGTTCGTTCCCTGTTTGTTGGGAGCGCCCTTTCCAATAATTGAAGTTAATATGATGAGGCTGGGCCTTTTGGTTTCCTTTTTTGCTTCTTCGGTGAGCTTTGCAATTTCCTCGAAATTGTACATGGATCCCTTAAGGACCTGCCAGCCGTAAGCTTCATAACGCTTCCCCACATCTTCCGTAAAGGAAAGATCGGTTTTGCCGTCAATGGTAATTTTGTTGGAATCGTAATAGCAGATAAGTTTTCCCAGCTTCAGGTGACCCGCCAGAGAACAGGCCTCGCCGGAAACACCTTCCTGAAGGCAGCCATCACCAACCAGGGCATAGGTATAATGATCCACCACCTTCCGGGTACCAGTATTAAACTGGGCAGCCAAAGATGCCTCGGTAATTGCCATACCCACAGCAGCGGCAATACCCTGACCCAAAGGCCCGGTGGTGGTCTCAATCCCTGCGGCCATACCATATTCAGGATGTCCCGCGCAGGGAGACCCAATCTGCCGGAAATTTTTAATATCCTCCAGGGTAATACTCTTATACCCTGAAAGATACAGGTATGAATAAAGGAACATGGAACCATGTCCTGCCGACAGTACAAACCGGTCCCGGTCAACCCAAGCCGGATCCGAAGGGTCGTGTTTCAGAATTTCACCATAAAGAATAGCTCCCAGTTCGGCAGCCCCCAAGGGAAGACCAGGATGACCAGAATTTGCCTTCTGAATGGCATCCATTGAAAGAATTCTGGAACTTAGGGCCGCTTTTTCCAATGACTTAATATCCATAAAAATCTACTCTCCTTAATAGATGTAATGTTTAACAAATTGATTGATTTATTCTACAATGAAATATGTTTTTTGTAAAAGCCGTAATTTTTTATTATCCGAGGCTTTTTCAAAATGTCAAATTTTGAAAAAGCAACCTTAGATGTAAGTGCAGAAAGAATACTATTTTATTTATGGGTAAGGAAATAGCAATCTTTCTGCAAAAGCCTTTTTCAAAACTAACCGAGTTTTGAAAAAGGCTCATCCTTTTATAGTATCAATTTTCAGTCTAAATCTGAATTTAACGTCCTAATTATGAAGCCAAATTCAGGCCTGGGCTGGTTATTCTAATCAAAGTACCCTTATTTTCAACATTTTTCCGGGACTTGTCCCTATAAACTTGACGGTTTTCAAAACTTATACCTAAAATGGGGATATATGAAATTTGAACTAGATGAAATACTGGCGGATTCAATTCTTTTTTCTATGGAAGATCAAAATAATGATTTCCTGGTGGATACCCAGGAAGAAGTTGTTGTTTCCTGCAATGAGATTGAGGAACAGGATGATCAGCGGTATATACATCTCCCCGAATGGGATTCCAACGACGGATTCCGGCTGATGGAGCGGTTTGCCTCTTCTTTCAAAAATCCCCCTGTAAAGAAAGCCCTAACCCAGGCTTTGGACCAGGGCAGGGGGGTTTTCAGGGCTTTTAAGGATGTATTAAACCAGCATCCTGAGGTAGAGCAGCTTTGGTATAAATACAAAGAACAGGAAATGCGGAGACATATCCTGAAATGGTACAATGCCCTCCGGGAAGAATGGGGAATAGAAAAAATAGGCGAAGAACCGGAAGAAACCGGAGATCTCATTTTGGAAGATTTCAGGATCCGGCAGCCCCTCGACAGGGATAAAACCATAGCCCTGAAACTCCACGAACTCTGCATAGAAGAATGCTGTAAAGCCGCTTCAGGGGATTTTCCCCAGGAGTTATCCAGGGAACGCCTGGCGGAGTGGAATTTTCCAGAAGATATCAGCTGGGTAGCGGAAAACAGCGGCGGGGATTTTACCGCCTATATTCTGGCAAAAAAAGAAGGAAAAAGCGCCAGGATCATTGCCCTGGAGGTTATGCCGGAATACCGGGGACTGGGTATTGGAGAGGCCCTATTAAATCATTTTATTGCCCACATCGATAAGACCAAAATGGCCCATATTCTAATAGACCTGCCCGTCAATTCGGAGGGGTTTTCCAGGGTGCTGTTCCGGGAAGCCTTTGCCCCTTACGAGACCAGATATTATTTTGAAATAAAACATAAAGAAGAAAGCTGATATTTTCTGATCAGGTTTCGGAGTACAGGAAAATAACCAGTACATTATTTGACTGACAAACTTTCATCCAGGGTGTATAATATCACTTGAGCAAACATGGCGTTTTATGGCATGCTATAGAAAATAATTTTATATAGGAATAGGAAATCGATGTCTTCCCAATTTGATAAAGAAAAATTGCAAGAAAAAATACAGGAAATTCTTGTAAAAATTAAAACAGAAGCTGATCCTGAGTTGTTGAATAAATACCGCTCAATCCTGAGAAAAGAAGTATCCTTTTTTACACGCTCCTATTTTGCAGCTTATCTGCTTATGCAGCTTGAGGACGGCTACCGGGGCAAAAAGTTCCATGATAACCGGGGTAAAAAATCCCGTTTTTCCAGTACCACCAACACGGAAAGCTCGAAAAGCGAACCGGGCCGTTATCCCCTTGCGGAGGATGATTCGGTCAGGCTTTTTGTCAGTATTGGGAGAAACCGCCGGGTATTTCCCAGGGAAATCCTGGGACTCATCAATTCCGAAACCGCCATACCTAAAGAAGATATCGGGGCTATCCGTATCCTGGACAATTATTCATTCATCCAGGTCCGTAATACCGTAGCGGATACCATCATTGAGGCTTTAAACGGCAAAAATTTCAGGGGCCGGACCCTGGTGGTCAATTTTGCAAGAAACCGCAAAGAGGGTGATGATGAGATTCAGCATGAGTTGGCAAACCAGGAAGCCAACGACGAAAATTCATAATATCATATCTTCAAAACAACGAAGAACCGGAGATTAACCCAAACAAAAGCGGTGCTTCCCGGTGTTTGCCATATCATCCTGTTTTATTTCGGCTGAAACAGGATAGGAAAACTATCTTAATAAAAGCATATACACGATCAATATTATAAAAAGACAGTTCAATCCAATCCCCAAAGCAAACAAAATGCATGAGAATATTTCCAACCCATGGGCCTTGGCGGCATATCCCCTGGCAAGCTTTTCCGGTTCATCAGGAAAAGCGGAAAATGTTGCCAGGGGGTCCTTTGGTATCCCCAGGGGGACATCCTGGTTTCCTGTAAGAGCGCCAAAAACATACCATTTACCAGGATTCCTTTCTTTTAGTTCCGAAGGCAGGGACGACATATCATCTTCCTGGACCCAGGACGGAAGAACATCATAGGCAAAAAAACCGTATCTTTCACCATTAGGCAAAAGGCCTTCGGACTTTCCCGGAGGAAGGTATTTTAAAGGCAGCCTGAATAAATCCCGGTATGCCCGGAACATCCGGGCCTGACGCCATAAACGGCTGTAAAGGTTAGTGAAGAGGATTCCCGGCGGGATCAGGGGAAATAGAGGTCCAAACATGGCCAGGATGGCAAAAATCAAGGTCAACCGGAAAGCGGGCCTGGCAATAAAATTAAAGGAATAAATCAGTTCAAAAAAAGCTCCAAAAGCCAGGGAATACGGGGTAAGACCATTCCAGTATTCATTTTTATGCCGCCCCGCCTGGATAGTCCGGATTGAAAGGCTCCGGTCAGACCCATCGTAAAAAATGATCAGCAGCGGATGTTCCTTGGTGGATATAAAGGTAAGCCTGTCATTTTTTATATCCAGTATACCGCCTATATATACTTTGGCGCCTTCGGTTAATGAAGAAACCCGGTTAAACCGGATCCGTTCCGGGGAAACATTTCCCGAACCGGTGGAATTCAGCAGTTCCCCTTCAGCCATGGGTAAAAGATATATGTGGGCGCGTTTAAGATCCACGGGAATGGTTATATCCGAATTGCGGACCCAAAGGGTTTGGTCATCGGTAATGGATTCCAGCCCTCCCAGGAACCGGAACAGCTTTCCCTGGCTTTCCGGCTCCTGGTACAGACCATAATTTAAAAGGGAGGACAACCGGAGATTATCAAAACGGTTGCGGAACTGCCGCCAGTTTCTCCGGACCCAAAAAGCGCCGATCACCGGAATAATCCCGTACCACAGAGCAGCGATACTCAGAATGACTAGCAAATCATAAACACGCAGGGTATGATTCCTCCATGGCAGAACGGGTAATCGTGGGGGACCTTTCCGTAAACTGCTGGATTATCCCCCTGGATGAAAAATCCTCTAAAAAAAATCTGTTTCCCTGTATCATTATAGATCCGGGAGCAGATGCTTCTCTTATTATAGCACGGCTTGAAACATTAAATCTGTATCCCAGGCATATTTTATTAACCCATAGTCATTTTGATCATATAGGGGCTGTCCCGGATCTGATGGATTTTTTTGGGGAGTTTTCCCCTGAACTGGCCGTCCATCATGAAGATGCACATCGTCTGGGCCCGGATGCGATGCCGGCTCATTTGGCGGATTTTTCCTCGGTTTGGGGGAACAGCTATGTTAAAAGTCTTTGGAAAATCATGCCCGCCCCTACCCGTCTTCTGAAAGAAGCTGATGAGATAGGTCCTTTAAGGGTGCTCCACACCCCCGGGCATACTCCTGGTTCTGTATGTTTTTATAACCAGGCCGAAGCCCGGTTATTCAGCGGGGATACCCTTTTTGCCGGGGGTATCGGCCGGACCGATCTTCCCGGCGGCGACTGGTCCGCCATGGAAAAAAGCCTGACCCGGCTGTCCCTTATCGAAGGGAATACCCGGGTATTTCCAGGACATGGGCCGGACACAACCATAGGCACAGAGTTCGGAGAGTTTTGACCCGTTTTTAACGGTGATAAACCATCATACAGCCTCTGCAGACATCCATAAATTCCACAGAATTTGGAGTATAAAAATATATATCCCTATTATATAGTTATATAATCATGAAAACCGTGGTATACAGCTTACTGGGAACCCAGCTTGATATGGGGATGCAGCAGAACCGGTGGAACCGCTGGCGGCCTAATGTTTCCATATTCCAGCAGGATGATTTTGCAGTGGACCGGCTGCATCTGATTTATTCACCCCGGTACAAATCCCTGGCAGACCAGGTTATCCGGGATATTGCGATCCTGTCGCCGGATACAAGGATTATCCAGGAAACTGAAAAGTATTCCAATCCCTGGGATTTTGAAGAAGTCTACGGACGGCTCCTGGATTTAATAGAGGCCAATACCTTTGACCCTGAAACCGAGGAATACTTTTTTCATATCACCACCGGAACCCATGTGGCCCAGATATGTATTTTTCTCTTAACCGAATCAAGGCGGTTTCCCGGGAAGCTTCTTCAGACTTCCCCATCCAACACCAGAAATGATCCAAAAGGTTCCATTTCCATTATCGATCTGGACCTTTCCAAGTACGACCGGATAGCCAGCCGGTTCCTAAAAGAAACCCATGATGATATTGCTTTTCTTAAATCAGGGATTGAGACCCGGAATAAAAGATTCAATGAACTGATCGAGTTAATTGAACGGGTGGCTATCCGCAGCGGTGAACCCATCCTTCTGACCGGGGCCACCGGGGCGGGAAAGTCCAGGCTGGCCAGGCAGATCTATGCCCTGAAAAAACAGAGGAATAACCTGAGCGGCGGTTTTGTCGAACTGAACTGTGCCACCCTCCGGGGTGATGCGGCCATGTCCGCCCTTTTCGGTCATACCAAAGGGGCCTACACCGGGGCTGTCCGGGACAGGTTGGGCCTTCTCGCCCAGGCAGACCAGGGTATGATATTCCTGGATGAAATCGGAGAACTCGGTCTGGATGAACAGGCTATGCTGCTTCATGCCATTGAGGAAAAACGGTTTTTCCCTGTTGGAGCCGACCATGAAAGTTCCAGCAACTTTCAGATAATCTGCGGTACCAACCGGGATCTGGCCAAAGCCGTCAGGGCAGGCCGCTTCAGGGAAGACCTGCTGGCCCGGATCAACCTTTGGACCTTCGCCCTGCCGGGACTGAAGGACAGGCCTGAGGATATCCTGCCCAACCTGGAATACGAGTTGGCCCTTTACGAAAAAAATACCAATACCCGGGTTTCCTTTAATAAGGAAGCACTGAATCATTTTCTCGGTTTTGCCCAGGCCCCGGAGGCATTATGGACCGGAAATTTCCGGGACCTGAAAGCCTCGGTAATCCGCATGTGTACCCTGGCAGGGGGAACCCGGATCAGTCTGGAAGATACGAAAGCAGAAACCCGGCGCCTGAAAGAATCCTGGTATCCGGCAGAAAATCAGCATGAACCGGATATGCTTATTTCCAGGATTCCCGAATTGGATGAATTTCACCGGATTCAACTGGAAGGGGTTTTGCGGGTATGCAGGGAAAGTAAAAGCCTGGCAGAAGCAGGGAGGAAACTCTTTGCCTGCTCACGGCTTAAACGGGACAGCACCAACGATACGGACCGGCTGAAAAAATACCTGGCCAAATACGGCCTGGGCTGGGAGGATATGTCCATAGAAAAATCAGCAACCCCGTCCTAAGGTTGCAGGTATTAGACTCCGGCACAAAAAAGCCCGGATCCCCAAGGACCCGGGCTTTTGATTTATAATGTTATCAGTTTAAAATCCGGCCTTGCTTAGCCGTTAAACCTCTTGCTCACCGAGAAGAATGCTCCCAGAACCATCAGGTGGGATGAGAGATCCCGGAGATATGCCAGCCAGTTGCCCTGCCGGAACATTGAATTGGATGCCCTGATAGGATTGATAATATCCGCAAAAACCATATAAATAATCCAGATAATCAGGAAGACCAGAATTATGATATCGGTGAATGCAAATGAAACATTGAGCAGCTCAAGGATAAGGAAAATTCCGGCTACCAGTGCGCACACTGAAAAAACGATGGTTATAAAACCGGTAAAATCGCCCTTGCCAAAAATAGTACCAAAAACCTTTCCAAAATCACTGCTTTTATTTGACAACCCCCAGATTCCGTTTACAAAAAGATACAAAGCAACCGCAATCTGGACAATGAGAGCACCTATGCTTTTCCTCATTTCTTCCTCCTCTTTAAATAGAACGACGCAAACCTATGACTACACAAAGCAGTCCTAATAATTATATATTTACTTAACCCAAAAGTAAAGATTTATCATTTTTAAAACCGAGGACAGCGGTATTTACCATCTGTATTGGGAGTAATCCGCAGCAGACTTTCCTGTGAAACAGAATTCCTGGTATGAAAATGCCGGGTTTTAATTACATTACTGCCTTTTCGGTAAAATGAAGGTAAGAAAAACTTTCAGGGATATGTGAATCGTATACCCCATGTTCATTAAGCGCCCAGGCTACACTGGGATTAACCGTCTCACCATGGTACTGCAATGCCTCAAACCGGAAAAAAGCAGCCCGCAGGGTTTCCCCTTCTTTTGGAGGGAATTTCCGCTTGGAAAACATCTGTTCTATACCTTCCCAGGGAAAGGCCAGTTCCACCGTCCATCCCTTATCAATGTGGGCAGGATCATTAATCTTCCCGTCAATTTTTACTGCGGTCTGCAGGCCAGGAAAATCATAATCCATAAAAGCCCAGCGTTTTCCCCGGTGATGTTTATTAACACGGCTGCTGTCCTGGAACCCGCAGAGGACATCCACATTTTTTGTATGCAGATCGAATTGGGGAGTATCAAAACGGCCGCCTTTTTTTAACGCATCCTGATAGATAAAAAAGACTTCATAAATAGTATTGAAGGCATTCAGTTCAAACTCATAATAACAGTCTTCCCCGTCGATAAAAATTTCCACATCATTATCAAACCAGATCAGGGAATCCCTTTCGGTAAAACTGGCTCTGACAAAGGGCTCTTCCAGCCAAAAAGCCGCATACAGGTTTTTATCGTCCCACAGGCTTGCCATCCGGGTGTCAAAAAAGCCGGGTTCTCCGCTTACCAGGTCCACAAAACGCCGGGATTTTTGGGCTGCTTTCCAGACAGGTTTATCCAGGTTTCCGTCAATAACAATAGGTTCCGGAGTTCTAAAACTTGTATAATGGGCGATTTTTTCCTCAGATATACCACGGTATACATCCTTCATATACCACTCCTTAATTTGTTTGGTGACTAAATTATATACCAGATTGAAATAAAAAAGAAGAACATATTTTCAATTAATAGAATTATTTTTTTGACTAATTGGACTAATATGGTATACTTAGTTTGCTGATCATACAAATTAATGGGTGTTCTAAGAAAAGGCAGTTCAAAAGGAGCAAAATTAACATGATTGACATGGGGCTTCCTTCATATGTTGAAGGCATGACAGGAGACAAAAGTCTCAGCAAGGCGGTGAACCGGGGGCTTCTTTTGAATATCCTCAGGGAGGAAGGCAGTATTTCCAGGGCCTCCCTGGCAAAAAAAAGCGGCCTCAACAAGGCTACCGTTTCTTCCCAAATTGGCGAGTTGATCGAAATGGGGATTGTCCGGGAAACCGGTACGGGACAGAGCGGCCTAGGCCGCAAACCGGTCATGCTTGAGATTGCCGGCAACGCCGGATATACCCTGGGAATTTCCATCATCAGTGAGTCCCTTCATGTGACTGCCATGGATCTGTCCCAGAAAATTGTAATTGAAAACCTGGTTCCTGTTACTGAAGTTGCCCCGGAAAAAATATTCCAATTAATATTGAGGGTTATCCGTAAAATTGAAAAAAAGCTGCCCCCTTCGTTTTATGGATTAACCGGCGTGGGGATAGCCATCCCCGGGGTTGTAGACCGGGAAGGTGAAAAGGTTATTCTCAGCGCCAGGTTCAACTGGACGAATGTTTCACTGAGGAACCGGATTGAAAAAAAATACAAAGGTATTCTCCACATCGGAAATGATGCCACCCTGGCAACCGTTGCAGAACGGGAATATTACAACAGGGAATCCCAGGATTTGATCTGTGTTCTTATTGATGAGGGGATCGGTTCCGGGGCTTACATAAACGGATCGGTCCATTACGGGTACAGCGGAAAATTCGGTGAAGTCGGGCACATGACCATTGCATATAACGGATCCCGCTGTCCCTGCGGCAATTACGGATGCTGGGACTGGCTGGGAAGCGAAGCCGCCCTGCGTAAAAATTTGGCAAAAGCCGGGGACGGGAAAATTCCCAGCCAGGAAAGGATGCTACAGCTTGCCGCGGAAAGGCCCGCATGGAGCAAACCCGTATTTGACCATTTTATTGATTACTCCGCCGCCGGCGTGGTCAGCCTGATCAATGCCTTTGGACCGTCTTCGGTGGTTATCAACAGTGATGTCCTCCGGGCTTCGGAAGAATTGTACGCCAATTTTAAAAAGGGCGTAGAAGAGCGGACCATGAACCGTTCCCCGGAATGTGAAATAAAGCTTTCCACCTTCGGAAAAACAGCACCCTCCATCGGAGCCTGTATTGCAGTGATGGAAAAGTTTTATCATACCCTGGTGCTGCAGTAAAAGGTAAAGGACTTCTTTATTTGCGGAATATTTTCCAAAGAACAGGTTCCTGGTTTCCCGGTCAGCCGCCAGAATAACCCTCCGGAGCCCCGATTTCCGGAATCAAACAGGTTCTGCCGGTAATAATATCTCTATTGACAGTAGCATGTAAGGAGCTTACCATTTACATATGAATTTAGAAAATATTTATTTTCATAATGTGGTTGAATTTGAGTCGGTTCCGGGATTTAACGGAAAAAGCCTGCAGCGTTTTCCCCGGCTGGTGCGGGACGCCCTGGGAAAAAACGGTGCAGCCATGGCAATGCAGTCCAGCGGATGCGAACTGCGTTTTGTTACCGAAGCGGACCCCCTTAGACTGACGGTTTCAGCCTATGAAACCGACGGGGATGTTCTGGTTTTCAGCGGTGATTATTTCCATTCCAGCTATAGATTAAAAGCCGGCAAACCCACGGCTATCACCCTGGAAAAGCATGAAAAATTCAGCGGGGTGGATAAATCGGTTCTCAAAACCAAGTCTTCCAGATTTTCCCCCGATGTCTGGAGGGTTTTTTTCTCCCATTATTGTACCATATATCATGGGGTGGAAACTTTTGGGGAATCCATACGGCCTCCTAAAAAGAACGAAATGCCCACCCTTAAGTGGCTCGCCTATGGTTCATCCATTACCCATGGGTTGAATGCCACCCAAAATGTAAACAGCTATGTCCAGTTAGCCGCCAGAGAACTGGGGGTTGATGTATTTAATGCGGGCATCAGCGGAGCCTGCCGGTGCGAAAAAGAAGTGGCTGATTTTTTTGCCTACAGGAAGGATTGGGATTTTGCCACGTTTGAACTGGGTGTAAATATGCGGGGAGTTTTCAGCGCCCAGGAGTTCAAAAAACGGGTCAGCTATCTGCTGAATGGTGTAATCAACGCCCATCCGGATAAAAAGATATTCCTGATTACCATATTCCCAAATGCAGTAACCTACCAGAAAAACGAAACCCAGGCATCGATCAACGAACGGCAGTACAACGATATCCTCCGGGAGCTTCATGCTTCACTGAAACATCCCAGGTTATACCTTATCGAGGGTTCGGATGTGGTCAGGGATTTGTCCTGGCTTACTGTTGATTTGCTCCATCCCTCGGATATGGGACATATCGATATGGGACACCGTCTGGCTTCTCTGCTGAACCGTCAATTAAAGAAATAAATCTTTCCTGTTTCTTACAGGGACCAGAGACGCCGGCGGCGGGTGTGGTCCCTGAATCATCGAAGGGTTCTTGAATCCGCCTGTTATAGGAAAAATTTCCTTCAAGAGCATCACCGCCCGGTTATCTTCAATTTTACAGCAGATCCCCGTTCCGTTTTACATAGATCTTCTTCATCACCGTAGCAAGTATCATATATAATAAAACAGTCAGCCCAAGCCATGGGAAATAGGCCGCCGGAAGCGGCGCCAGTCCAATGGCTACACCGAAAGGAGTAAAGGGGATTGCGGTAAGAACCAGGATACCCGCAATGGTAAGGGCGCCCACCTGAAAGGATGCCCTGCTCTGGATAAATGGTATTTTCGGCGTCCTTATCATGTGGATAACCAGGGTCTGGGTCCACATGGATTCCACAAACCAGCCTGAACGGAACAGGGCAATAAAATTACCGCTTGCCGCCGGATCGGTAATCTGGTGATACCCCAACCCTCCCGCAGCCATGGGACAAATAATGAAATACATGAGCAGGAATGTGGTAATATCAAAAATCGAACTGGTCGGTCCCATCCAGAGCATAAACCGTCCTACAGAAGATGTTTCCCAAGTCCTGGGCGTCAGAAGAAATTCCGGATCCACATTGTCCCAGGGAATTGATGAACAGGAAATATCATAGATAAGGTTGAGCAGAAGAAGATGGATCGGGGCCATGGGCAGGAATGGCAGGAAGATGCTAGCACAGAGGACGGAAAAAACATTCCCGAAATTGGAACTGGCGGTCATCTTGATGTACTTGATCATATTGGCATAGGTTTTACGGCCTTCGATAATACCATCCTTCAGTACCATCAGATCCTTTTCCAGAAGGATCACATCCGCGGATTCCTTGGCGATATCCACCGCGGTATCCACGGAAATACCCACATCCGCTTCTTTTATTGCCGCAGCATCATTGATCCCATCCCCCATAAAACCCAGGGTATGACCATTGGTCCGGAGCATCCGGACAATCCTGACTTTCTGATCCGGGGAAAGCCTGGCAAAAACAGTGGTTTTCTCCACCGCTTTTCCAAGGGCCTGGTCACTCATGTTCTCTATATCTTCGCCCAGAAGAAGATTGGCCGATGGAATTCCCACATGCCGGCAGACCCAATGGGTAACATGGTCATTGTCGCCGGTTAATATTTTCACATTGACCCCGCATTCGTGGAGCGCGGCCACTGCTGATTTGGTGGTTTCCTTCGGCGGGTCCAGGAATGCAAGATACCCCATAAGGGTCATATTGTTTTCATCACTGACCGATAAACTTCCCACAGGGGAATGATCCGTTTTTTGAGCCAGAACAATAACCCGCAGGCCATCATGGTTCATTTTGCTCACCATGCCGGTTATGGACTTCCTCAGTTCATCATCTAAGGGTTTGATTTCGCCGCCATCCTCAACGGAGGAACAAACCTGAAGCATTTCTTCCAGCGCCCCCTTGGTGATCATACAGGTTTTTCTATTCTGGTCCTGTACCACCACACTCATTCTCCGGCGGCTGAAATCGAAGGGAACCTCATCAACCTTTTCAAATAGCTCGGATATGGCGGGAACGGTTTTTGTATTTTCTTCCTGGCATGCCCGGTCAATAATCGCCTTATCCATAAGGTTTTTCAGGCCTGTCTGGAAATAACTGTTCAGAAAGGCATATTCCAAAACCCGGTGATTTTCCTTTCCATGAATATCAAGATGGTATTCCAGAACAACCCTGTCCTGGGTAAGGGTTCCTGTTTTATCGGTACACAAAATATCCATGGCACCAAAATTCTGGATAGAATTAAGATCCTTGATGATGGTTTTCTTTTTCGACATGGCCACCGCGCCCTTGGCAAGGCAGGTGGTTACAATCATGGGGAGCATTTCCGGTGTCAGCCCAACCGCAACGGATATAGCAAACAGGAAAGCCTCCAGCCAATTCCCGTCATGGAATCCGTTGATAAAAAATACCACCGGTACCATGATGAGCATAAAACGGATCAGTGTCCAGGAAACCGAGCGGATTCCCCTGTCAAAGGAAGTTTTTACCGGCGGGGATTCCAGGGTTCTGGCAATACCCCCGAAGACAGTATTGTTTCCGGTAACCACAATCACACCCAGTGCCGAACCGCTGATCACATTGCTCCCCATAAAAGCAAGATTGGGATAATCCGTCAGCTGTTTGTATTCTCCTGCCTTCACTGTCTCCGGGGTTTTTTCCACATGGTTGCTTTCCCCGGTCAGGGCGGACTGGTTTATAAACAGGTCCTTGGATTTCAGTATCCGTATGTCCGCGGGCACCATATCACCAGCGGAAAGATGGACCAGATCCCCTACGACCGCATCTTCCAGGGGAATTTCAACCTGGCCCTGACCTTTCCGCTCAACCGTGATGGTGGTTTTTACCATTTCACTCAGCCGCTTGGCCGCGTTCCCCGAACGGGTTTCCTGGATGAACCGCAGAAGACCACTGATCATTACCATAGCTAAAATGATGATCACCGTAATGGGATTCTTCTGTCCCGGGGCAGGAAGAATAATATCCGTGATATAGGAAACCACCGCCAGGATAAACAGTATTGCAGTAAAAGGATCAAAAAAAGATTCGGCAAATTTTCTTATAAGGGATTTCTTTTTTCCCCGGGTAACCTTATTAGGTCCAAATTTATCCTGCTGGGATTCAACTGTCTCCTCCCCCAACCCCTCCATAGAAGATCCCAGGGTATGTAACAGCGCCTCCGGATCGGTCTCAGAAGATTTGGTAAGACGGCTGGTGGCTTCATCCCTCTGGATTTTATATTGGAGGTGTTTTTGGCTTTCACTTTTGGACATGATGCACCCCGGTGACGGCTGTTTTTATATATTATCGCAGAAATTCTATCCTTAAATTTAATATAGAAGTAAATTTAGTGGTATACAAGCAAAAATGGAGACAGCCCCTTCTATTCACAATCAGGAAGGATTGGTTTACTATACTAACCAAGTAACTTAATGTCTTAAAAAATTGTTATTATTATGAGGCTTTTTCAAAATGTCAAATTTTGAAAAAGCAACCTTAGATGTAAGTGCAGAAAGAATACTATTTTATGTATGGGTAAGGAAATAGCATTCTTTCTGCAAAAGCCTTTTTCAAAACTAACCGAGTTTTGAAAAAG
>JAVBPH010000113.1:0-16843 GCA_031549725.1 Treponemataceae bacterium | reverse complement strand
CTTTTAAAGCGGAAGAGGAAAAACTTAAGATAGCAGAGGAATCTATTCGGCGTATTCAGGGGCTTTTAGTCGAAAAGAAAGAAAACTTTATAGAGACCCTTTTTGGAGATACCCAGGAATCAAAGATAAAAAAAATAAACGAACAACTTGCAAAAGCCCGAGCCTATCTTTCAGATTCAACAACTACCGCCGATCAAAAAAAACAGCTTCAGGCTATTATTGCAATGCTTTTAAAGAATCTCGATGACGCACAGGGTAAAGTAAAAAGTCTTGGTACAACCTGGCAGGATAAAATTCTCGAAGGAGTTGATGCGGTAAACCGGGAACAGCAGCGGTCTCTGGAAGATCTTCAGGAAAAAGCCGCTGATGTATACGGAAAAAGCTATGCAACCCAGGCCGGGTATATTGCGGAATTGGCAGCACTCAATGCCTTCTATGATAAAAAACGGGAAGAAGCTTTAAAGAAATCATACGAAACTATCGGTAGCACCTGGCGGGACCAACTTCTTTCACCATCGGAGCAGATAACAAAGCAGCTGTCAGAAGGTCTTAAAAAACTGGTAGAACAATATAATAAGTCATCAAAATCGGATGCCGATTATGCTGATTACCAAGCGGAACGGGATGCTTTATTCCGTTGGGAAAGACAGGAACGGCAGAAATTGGAACGGGAACTGATCCTTGAAGCACATGACCTGCGGATGCAGCAATATAAAGAAGAATGGGAATACCAGCGGGAATTGGCTAGGCAAAAAATTGAAGGCGGAAACGGCAATGCCGGTGATTATATGCAATATGCCGGTGCTGACATTATGAGCACTATTGCTGACACGGATGCGGGAAAAATAATTTCAATGGCATCATCCTCCGGCGGAAATCCTTGGTTGATGCTTATATCTATCGTAGTCGATGCGGTGGCACAACTTGAATCATTTACAGAAGCACTGAATATGATATCCCGGTTTGTGAGTAATACCCTGGGAAAAGTAGATCATTTAATATCAGACTCCATGGCATCAGTATTTGATTTATTGGATGAAATAGCTGAAGTGGTTGCAGACATTCTTCCCATATTTATTGGGATCGCAAAAATTACTAATGATCTTCTTGTGGTTGCTCTGAAACCTTTAGTTGCTATATTAAAAATCGTGGGAGAGGTCTTTAAATGGCTTTATAATTACGTATTTTTACCCGTGGGTAATGCGATCATAAATGTCGCAAATGCGGTTATTGGATTATTAAATAAAATCCCTGGAGTAAATATTAAGAAAATTGAGAAGTTGAAGGAAATTGGAGATGTCGCAGAAGATATTGCTAAAGAGATCGAACGGCAGAAAGAATTGATAACAAATATGTACGAGAGGCAAAAGGACCGGGTGAAGGATGAACTTTCTGCCCAGATTAGTTCCATTAGGGCTCAGTATGAACTTGGATTGATGAGCAGGAAGGAATATGAAAAAGCCGCAGAAGAATACCAGGCCGCAGCAGATGAGAAACTTCTTGATATAAACGAAAAGATGCTCCAGGCACTTGAGAAAATTGATATAAATACGTATGCCGCTCTCTCTCAATCACAACAAAGTAATGTAAATCAAACCTATGCACAAAAATGGGGGTCTACTGTTCCCGTTCTTGGACACATTGCCGGGGCAGTGGTAGATATAGGAAAATCTATTTGGAATGGATTTAAAAAATTATTCGGATTTGATGTTGGGACTTCTTATGTTCCTTATGATATGCCCGCCTTGGTTCATAAGGGGGAAGGTATTATCCCTCGGACTTTCAATGAAGGCATTCAATCCGGGGATTATGCCCTGGTTGGTAAAAGAGATTTTGCGGTTACAAATTCAAAGTCATCTTCAGGCTCTGGCACCATTATTTATGTTTCAGTGCATGTTGCTGGTAGTGTTATAAAAAAGGATGAACTCATAACTGAAATATATGAGGGAATATCTGAAGGAATTGAACGGGGGGAATATACCCCGTTACCGGCATAGGATATACCATGAATGTAACGATTGATTGTTTTTATGAAAATACTTCCTGGACAATATCCCCAACCTCATGCATCCTGAACCGGGCAGTATGTAATGAATCACTACAGCATGTAGAGAATTCCTGCACGTTTAAAGCAAATTATGAACCGGAGCTTTTTCAAAAAATTATTACCTATCCAGAGTTTAATGCAATCGTAAAAAGTGAAACAGGGGAAATTGTTTTTACCGGTATGGTAACTACGGATATTTCCTGGAATGATATGGGGGTGCCTTATCCAATAGAAAATTTGTCTTTGACTATCCGGGATTACACTTCTAAATTATCTATCACCACTACGGAAGAACTGGCTCTGCGAAACGTCACACTCAACAAAATCATCCAAACCATTGCCGACCAGTGTGGTCTTGTCATTGACTTTACCAATGTCCCCCATATCATGGTCCCCATTTTTGTAATGCCTGCAGGGAAGCAATTTAATTCCGTTTTGGATGCTCTTTGTTATCAGTACGGAATTGCTTTTTATTTTGATATTTTTGGCAGATTATCTTTTTTCAATTTTTCTTCCATTCCCGAAGCGTTCACTTTATTTACTGATATAATGGCAGATGTACCGGTGAAGAAAACTAAGAAAAAATATGACGCCGTAGAAATCGGGTATTCCACTCTTACAGAAAAGCAAAATGAACAAATCTTTTTTGAATCCTTTGGGTATGACAGTGATCATAGTCCCACTCCGATAATTCTTCAACCGGAGGTTTATTATCCCTTTGAATCAGACCCCCGGATTGAAGAAACGGAAGGTAAGGTCTATCAATCTTTTGCTTCTGGATATGCGGAAAGCCGGAAAAAGTATAACGGTGAATATGAATACCGCAGATCAAAAAACACAACACTCCTTTATTCCTATAATCATAAGGTAGTTGAAGACTGGGCAGGTTCTATTGTTATAGACCGTACTGAGTTTGAATCCCAGCGGGCTGCTGTCCGGTTTCAAAACACAGGTGAGGAGGACGCTTCCTTACGTCAGTTTGCCATACGGGCAGATGCCATATATCGAAATGCAACTGGATATATTACCGTTGGGTCCGGGGCAAAAGAGCAGACATTCAAATCAGAACTGGAATATGTATACACCGCAGACCGGGCGGAAAGCATCGCAAACACCCTTTTTAGGTATATTTCTAAGGGGAATGTGAGTGTAGGATTTTCTACAGACAATATACCCATTGAACCCGGTACCTTTCTTAACATTGATACCGGTGCTTCCGGTTTTATGGTTGATCTTCTTCTTTTATCATTTACCTTGGATTGTTCTAATGATATTTATACCTTTTCCTCAATGTCAGTCACCGATCCGGCTGTGGATATAACCCGGGAAAAGGAATATGCCAGTGATGACCGGGGGGACAAAACCCCATTACCGGATGCCACTCCTCCAACAGTTCCAGAAATATCATCATTAACTTGTGATTCCCGGGGCAGGGTTCTTATTAAATATACGGTTTCTCTGGATACCCATAGTGGGGTTGCCGCCTATACTATTTACCGCAAAAAAGGAATCGACGATGTTAAAAAGATAATAGAAATTCCTGCTTGGATGCCCAGACAGTACCTCGATGAAGATACAGAGAAAGGGTTTACCTATACCTATTTTATTTCTGCTACAGACAGGGCGGGAAATGAATCTGAACTTTCCCATGGGGACGAAATCACTGTGGCGGTATATAATCCTCCCCATCCGGTACTGAATCTAACCGCCATAGCAGATAATAAAGACTTTATCCGCCTATCCTGGGATAAACCCCTTGTGGATGATGAGACAAGTCAAATCAGCTATTATAAGCTCTGGATAAGCCGGGATGCCGGTACATCCTGGGATCAGATTCAATTAACAAATATAAATAGTCTCTGGTATTATTATGACAGAGAAAAAGATGGATACCCCGAAAAGACAGACTTGGAACAATTCCGGATACGGATAAAATCAGTGTCCATTTATGAAGTTGAAAGTAATACCTACACGATGACCACCATTGATTATACCCGGTATAAAACTTGGCTTCCTTCTATTCCGGAACTTATTTCCTCCTCTGCAGGAAGGACCATTAACATTGTTGCTTCAGGACAGGACTGGTATGGACCTGGAGGAAATGACTATCAAATCAGTAAAGACGGTATTACCTGGTATAAACCATCATTGGATACAAATGATGCCTATGTCTATGAAGATGCCTGGCACTTGGAAGTTGATGCTTTCGTATACGCAAGGAATGGGGAAATTACCCAGGAACTTCCCCTGGAAGGGCAAACCCAAAACATCCCCATAAACACAACTTATTATTACCGTTCCCGGGCAATCTCTTTACAGGATGATAAAACCATTTTACACCGGAGCGAATGGTCCGGTAAAAAAACAACCATGGCAAAGGCCACTGGCGTTAAGGATGTGGTTGAAAATGCCATAGGGACAGCGCAACTTCAGCCCGGGGCCGTCACCATGGAAAACTTGAATGTCCTGGCGAAGAACATCATAAATCCATGTATTGATGGGACCAAGGATGGTTGGGAAGCAGACCATGGAACCGTTATCCTGGATACTGATATCGGAATGTATGTCCTTGAAATAAGCGGAGGATCATATTTTAAAAGCAATGCTTTCGATGTATTGCCGGATAGTATGTACGAGGTCAAATTTGGGTTGGTTGCGAAGTCAGACAATTCCGGGTCCGGTCTGTATCTTGGCCTTGGCCCCGCTGCCTCCTATCTGGTATATCGTTTTGACTGGCAGAATAATGCATGGGTACCCGCTGGTACTTTGGCAACTCCGTATTTTATTGAAAATTTTACCCATTCAGAAAAGAAGTATTATAAAACCTATATTCTAGGTAACAGGATAGATATTACTTCTGTTCCGGCTCCCCATGCCATGGATAGTTCCTATGATGTATTTTGTATTCAAGTAACAGATACTACAGCATCAATTTTTATAAAAGGTGATTTCACTTCCTATGATCCAGACAACCGCTGGTACTTAATTACCCCCCAGGTATACCGTATTGGCGATGGGAAAATCATTGCAGAGAACATCCAAACCCGGGACTTGTCCGCCATATCTGCAAATCTCGGTAAGGTCGAAGGTGGCCCGGATTATAAATTGGTTTTATCTGATGGGTTCCCAGGGAATGAGAATAAAAAAGGAACCTTACTCCTCGGATCGGAGAATGATAAAGCATACCTGCGCCGATGGTGGGATGGTTCAATTTGGCAAATGGCCATAAAACTAGCCACGCTGGTTATTGATGCAATCGCCTCAAACATATTCGGAAGGCTCCGGGTATTCCGGAGGGAACAGAATAGCGATACGGCGAAACCAACCTTTGACACTGATCCGGGAACCAACCCGGGCAATGAAATAACAACAGTCAGGGGGCTGTTTCAGGTAAAAAAAGACACTACCAACACACCCGAAGGAGAACTAAATACATTAGAAGTATTGCAAAATGGTGATGTTTCTGTTGGCAGGCAGGTTATAACCTCGGTTGATAATATTGAATTTTCCCATATTGAAGATCATATGGAATGGCGGGATAAAACCACAAAAGAGATCAAATTCATACTAGATGGGAAGGTATCATTTCAAAATTATGTTGAACGGTTCGAAGATACTATTACTATGCCAAATCTCATGGCCCGATATGTTTCTTTTGAATATGAAGGAAAGGCATATTTTCCACGGTATGGTGGAAACTTAC
Source organism: Treponemataceae bacterium (assembly GCA_031549725.1). GTDB lineage: Bacteria > Spirochaetota > Spirochaetia > Treponematales > Breznakiellaceae > UBA937. Next base: position 11,093 of record JAVBPH010000113.1, on the reverse strand, counting down.
TCGAAATATTCGATCTCTTATCACAGACCTTTCAAACTATTACTATGCCAAGTAGTATGCATCGTTTAATAAGTTTTTTACATGAAGGAAAAGCATATTTTCCTGGCTCGGGACCCGGTGAAGAAAGAATAGAAGTATTGGACATTGCCTCGATGACATTTGATATAATTGATATGCCAAACAGCAATTGGCGGGCAACATATTTTATTTACCAAGGTAAGGTGTATCTCCCTGGAGAGAGTGGAACAAAACTTGAAATATTAGATTTGTCATCAATGATGATTCAAACAGTCACTATGCCGAATAGCATGTATCGAAAGACGTGCTTTGAGTATAAAGGAAAGGGATATTTTCCGGAGGCTGGCGGTGGAACAAAACTTGAAATATTAGACTTATCTTCAATGACTTTTCAAACAATCACTATGCCGAATAGTATGAATCGGAGTGTATGTTTTGTATATGAAGATAAAGCATATTTTCCCCAAAGCCAAGGAACGAAACTTGAAATATTAAATTTATCATCAATGACTTTTCAAACGGTCACGATGCCAAATCATATGGAGAGGTATTCATTTTTCATATATGAAGGCAAAGCATACTTTCCATCAAATTCTAGAACAGAACTTGAAATATTAAATCTATCATCAATGACATTCCAAACAGTTACCATGCCAACTAAGTCAGAAAGGCATACATGTTTTGTACATGAAAGAAAGGCATATTTCCCAGGAACTGGGGTAAATCTTGAAATATATACGCTTGATGAAGTAAATCAGTCTCCCCGTTTTAATATTGGTGCCGGTTTTCATGGTCGTGGAGAGGATGCTAAGGGGACCTATTACCGTCTTTTTGATGGGGCAAAACTGTATGTTGCCAATGGATCAATTACCAATATACAAGGGCCTCCCGGACAAAAAGGGGATAAAGGAGACAAAGGTATCCAGGGGCTGCCGGGGCAAAATGGCAAGGATGGAAATGCAGCAACTATAGAAATTGGAACTGTTATACCAGGGGATTCTGCAGAAGATGCGGCGATTACGAATACAGGAAGCAATACTGCTGCGGTCTTAGATTTTGTCCTTCCTAAAGGTGACCCCGGACAAATTGTACCGGATATTACTCAGCTCAGTCCCCTGAATATGTTAGCAGAGACGGAAGATCTATTTTATATTTATGACCATTCAGCTCAAGCCCTTAAAAAAGCCGATTCATCGATATTTTTTAATCTTATCCAAGGAATGGTAAACGAACAAGTCTTGAAAAAAAGTGTACCTGTTGGAACGGTTATTTATTGTATGAATAAAACAAATTTTGATGGGTATCTATACTGTAATGGTTCTGTCTTTTTTACTGAATTATATCCTGAATTTTACTCAATGTGGCTCAACTCATCCCTGGGAGATCCCCTAAGCCCTGGATACTGCGGCAGAGATCCGTTAAGCGGTTATCCACGGCTCCCAGACTTAAGGGGTGTTGTATTAAGGGCTGTCGATGATGGGAAGGGATTGGAAGGGGCGTCGGCTGTAAATGAGTATCAATTTGATGCACTGCAACGACACAAGCACAAGCAGTATCCGGTAAATATATCAGGCAATCCGGACGGATGGGGTGATTATGGACGGAATTACTGGAACAACAATTGGGGTGACAGCGGTCTTTATACCGAGGAAACTATGACTGGACGAAGTGCCAATGAAACACGGATTAAATCAAAATCGGTATACCCATTCATAAAAATAATTTAGAGGAGAATTTATATTATGGCTTATTCCAATGATCAGGTAATTGCGGCGGTCAATCATTTAACACAGGTTTATAATGATCTGAATATATCCTTTCAGGATTTGGTCAGACAAAGCAAAGCTGCGAATCCCCTCTATAAAAATGGGATCATAAAATGGAATGGGGTCACAAATTGTCCAGCTGATGTAATAAGTGCTGAACCATTTAGCGACTTTTTTACTGTTGGTACTGCGGTATTTACAAGGTACAGCACCAGCACTTGGAATAATAAATTTATGATAACACTGACTGGTCATACCCTTATTACCTCTCCATCTGCATTTCCGGTTAATTTTTTCGGTATCCGGTTTAAGCCAAACAAGGATTCCGAAGGTAATATAGCTGATGGGACTTTTTTTATTCTATCAACTAATGCCGATAGCTGGGCTCACGGGTCATTACAAGGATACCTGCTTGACCCAGGCACAAAACAACCTGCAATGTATTTAGGCTGCGGTTCTCCAGATAAAGGTTCTGGTGAAGGCATATCGTTACTCAAATCTCCCATAAATCGTGATGCCCAGGATTTCCGTTATTATCAATGGTTTCCCTTTGATTACAATAAAGAGGATATTCGTGTGGATGCAAACGGATATGCCTATTTTGGATTTACTGGGACTGTGGCAACCACATATTTTTCGGGATGGGGGCAGGCAGAACGAAATACAAATTTTTGTTTTTCTGCTGGAAGAACCCTGCAAACCGGATATGGGGGGTCAGTTGGTAAAGCTGCTGCAACATCTTCTAATGATGGGGGGCTTGCCTTATTTAACTGGACCAGGGCAGCTAATATTTTAGATGTAAGGCTCCCATACCTTAAGACCGGTGATTTATTGATTAGTTTGGCTATGTATGCTGGTGCTGCTGGCGTATCATATCCCCCTGAATTAATAATAAGGGGGAATGTAACTCAGGTGGAAATTCCTTATGTTGAGGCTAGGTATTTAGGGAATTTCTCTAAGATAATGAAAAGATCATCCTATATATCTAATCGGTATTATATTGTTCCAGCGGACGAAGTTTCGGCAAATACAATTACTCTTCTTGGTCAAAAACAAATAAGACTCGATATCCAGGGAACACTGTCTGAAAAAACGCCTTATTTTTATGCCATGTGGACAGAAAGCTATGCCCCATAATGCACGATAAAACAGGGAAAAACACGATAAAACAGGGTTTTTTGACAAACTAGATGATTATTTTTGCCAAGTTTGGCGGCGTGTTACAGTCATCTTGTCCCGCTCGGACATGGAACCGCTCCGGTCAATCACAAAGGAAATATTCAGGGGAGGCAGATCATTGAAGGGTTCTTTCTTTCCTTTCAGCCCGACCATAAGGAGGGCCACATCATCCTTCCGGTCCACCTCCAGAATAGTATTTACCGGCTTATCTTTGGGCAGGGGATAATCGTAATCATACTGGGAGATATAGGAATCGATCTGAATTTCCCCGGGGGGAATGATGTATCCCATGCCGGACAAATACCGTCCCCGGTTGCCCGATGACGCGGCTTCCTTGGATGCCGCGGCGAATATACCCGATATGGGGAGCAAAACTATCAGAACAAAAAGCACTAACCTCTTCATTTTCCATCTCCTTTTGCCAGGGCACTCATGGATCAGGAAAAGCCGGGCTGCGGTATTTCCTGCATGATGTCCACCCAAGTTAATACTACGGTGTCTACAGCAGACAACTATAACAATGGACAAAGATTCCCATATTTTACCACAGGTATTATGACAGGGATAGCGCAAAACAACAAAAGGAAGGGCCGGGAAACGGTACAGGCAGTTCCAGCCTTTTCTCTCATCTATAGGATTATATATATGATGTACATCAGCGGCAGGAAACGGCTTTATTCATCTCCCAGACCCAGGCGGATAATCCCCGGGACCCGTCCCCGCAGGAAAGCATCATCATGGCAGGAATAATGAACATAGCGGATTTCAATTAATCCCATAATGAACTCACATTCGTTATTGCCTGATGCTTATTAGGTCAGCCTGCTTATCATTCCCGCAGTCCAATTGGTACCTCGGGAGAATACAAACATCCTAAAATCCCCATCCCAAAAGCTCAATTCCATTATCATCAAATGAATAATAGGCCAGATTGAGGTGCCACCAAAATTTATTTTCTTCGCTGTACTGCCACATCTCGTATATTTTCCGGTCACTGTAAGATACTATTCCCAGGACTATATGGTCTTCATTTTTCCAATCAGAATATTCTATAAAAACGGAATTAACCGAGAAGGTTTCTGTTTGGGATTGCCGTATTAATTCCTCAATATGTTCAGGGCTGGACATAAATGCCCGGACAAACCGTTCAAGCATTTCCTTCTGGACCGGGGTAATCTCGAAATCCAATTCTTCCTCATCCGTTGAGGTACGGTAAAAGGTATTATCCAGGGAAGTATTGATATGAACAGGATATGTCTGCTGATTTGATTCCATATATGCCCTGATGTTTTTTTCGTAATCCTCTTCAGAATATGATTCACAGGGGATGCTAATCAGAAATATGGCCAATAATATAAGGACCTGTTTGATTTTAGTATAGCAGATTTTGAACATACGAAAACGTCTCCTTCAATCAAAACCCGCAGAGTTTTTCCGGGTCAATCAACAACCCCGAGCCGCTTCCCATCCGGAATGAGTATACCCCATCCGGAATCTCCGGGGAAATATAACTCCGGTTATTAACTTAACCGGACTAACGTATCACCCCCATAATACCTCCGTACCCTCACCGTAACAAGCGGGTACTTTCCGGCCCGCCGCGGCCGGTTGGTACGGGTACGGTTCGGGTATCTCCCGGATATGTTTTTGGAGACACTCCGGATAATACCTGTGGTTAGTACTTTTTATCTTGACCTTGGGTTAGAATGGGTGAGGAAATGAAGCGGCCCCTCCGGGGGACCGGGCAATAGAGCAGCGTATGGGATATGACGTCATCCGGTCAATCCCGGATCCTCAGGATCAGTCAAAAAGTCTGTTTTCCCCCAGACCGGCCATCTTCACTTCTCTGACACCGATAATGTCCCCATCCGCAATACGGGAACAGAGCAGCGGGCTTGCGGGATCATAGAGATCCGCCCCGGGGCGCGGTCCCCCCGCCGGGTTGGCATAACAGTAGATACAGCCGTTCCCGCAGGTATTGTAGGCCCCGATATCGATACCGGCAACGCAGCCGCAGTCCTGTCTCTGGGAAGTATCTTTCCTGAAGACATACCGCTTTCCTGCGATCCGGCTGACCAGGCCGCCGTCAATGCAGCTCCCGTTCCGGATGCCATAGGGGGACAGGTCCGCCGCCTCGCAGCAGGATTCTACCCGGATACCATACCGGGACGCAGCGCCGGAGATTATCCCCGCCAGGTCCGCCATCTGCGGTTCATCCAACTCCCGGATACCCGCCTTCTCCAGGATTCCCCTGATTTTTCTGTAGGCATCAATAAAACTGATGACACAGAGTTCTGTATAATCCCCCAGGACTTCCGCCAGGGAGGAAAAAGCCCGGGCATGAAACTCCGGGGTGTATTCATGGTTGATGAGAATCGGATCATACCGCCAGATAATCCGCTCCCGGCCTATCAGCTTTGAGAGGGCGATAAAAGCATCCAGGATTTCCCGCTTCGGGGACAGGTTCTTTTCAATATCCTGATGGTAGGGTGTCAGGGTGAAGTGGATGTAATAGGGATAACCGAGCCCGTCCAGCATGGGGAGTCCGCGGGTAAATTCCCGGGAGGGATTCTTGGTCCAGAATACGATGCACTCCACGGTTTCCGAGGACAGGATGATCCGGGAAACTTGACGCGGGTTCACGGGATTCCGGACGCACACTTCACCCCCGCAGATCCGGTTATAGAACCAGGGGGCGAAGAAGGCGGGGATGTCGGTCCGGCGGGATGCGGAGATTATCATGGGTACGGGGGCTCCATGGGGAGGATTATAGCATGGAAATGTTTATACAAAAGGTGAGACCGTTCACTCCGCCCATATTGAATTTCTAATAAAAACACAAGTTCTATCTCCAAACGGAAAAAGTTGTACTGTTCTAAGAGGAGAATTAGATTCATCGAGATCGGATTTATAGATTTCAACTATATCCCGTTTGTCTAAATCATATATAAAACTGGAATCATTGATGCAACAAATAAATAATTTTCCTTCTTTGCAGATTACCTTCTCAATATCTATTGGTATATTTTTATTTCCAGGACTTATTCTACTATCCCCGCAACTTTGTTTTCTATAAAGAAATGATGTACCTTTCTTGTTTGTTGATCTTCTGTTACATACCAGAACCCATATTCATATCCTTGGTACATCTATGCACCAGTATTGGATTCCGGTATGGGATAAGTTCTAAACGACCCGGGTCGTAAAAACACTTTTCTCCTTCATTAAATATTTATAATGTGTATGTCCGTCAGGTGTGCAGCAAATACCGCCGCAGGATGTTATTCACTTCATCAAAATTCAAGGGCTTGCCTACATGGGCATCCATGCCGGCTTCCAGGCACTTTTCAATGTCCTCCCGGAATACATTTGCAGTCATGGCAATAATCGGAATTTCCGAAGCCCGCGAATGGGTTAATTTTCTGATTCTCCGGGTTGCCTCATACCCGTCCATCTCCGGCATATGGATATCCATGAAGATGATTTCATAACGATTTATACCTGCTTCAAACATTTCCAGCGCTTCCAGACCGGTTCTGGCACATTCTATCAGCAGGCCGGTATGCTCAAACAGGGCGATTACAATTTCCTGGTTGATTTCCACATCTTCTGCCAGCAGGATGCAATGGCCTGCATAACATCCGTTTGAATCATCCTCCTGGTCCTGCTGAAGAAGCATGGTACTGCCCGCATATTCACTGATGCAGTCCGCTACACTCGATGCAAATATCGGCTTTGCCAGGAATTTATCAACCCCGGCCTGCTGGGCTTCCTCTTCAATGCGTCCCCATTCAGCTGCGGAGATCATTATTACCACCGACTGTTTACCCAGGGCTTTAATACGGCGGGTCAGTTCCATACCATTCATGCCGGGCATTTTCCAGTCCACGAAGTACAGGTCAAAGGGTGGTTCCTGCTCAATAAGCAAACAGGCCTCTTCACCGCTTTGGGCTGTCTGCAGTCCGCCAATCCCCAGCCGGGCGGCAATGTTCCGGAAATAATCCAGCTGGTCCAGGGAATCATCCACCACCAGTATCCGAAGTTTGGACCAGTCCACCGACGGACTGCGGATCATCCCAAGGTTTTGCTGGCTGCTTACCCTTAACCGGACCCTGAAACCAAAGGTTGATCCCTGGTCGGGTTCCGATTCTACCCATATATCCCCGTCCATTAAATCCACTATATGTTTTGAGATGGATAACCCAAGGCCGGTTCCGCCGTATTTGCGGGCCGTACTGTTATCGGCCTGGCTAAAGGATTCAAAGAGATGGGCCTGCTTTTCCTTGGTTATACCAATGCCCGTATCGCTTACGGTGATTTGCAGGGTGCAGGTATCGTCTTCCCGGTCTATGAGTTTTGCATCGAGACTAATGGTACCACCGGCGGGGGTAAACTTCACCGCATTACCGAGCAAATTAGTCACCACCTGGGCAATACGCTGATCATCGCCGACCAGCACCGGAGGAATCTTTTCATCCAGATACACAATGAATTGCTGCTCTTTTTCATCGATCCGGAAGGTAATAACATTTACAACCTTTTGGAGCATCTGTTCAAAATTAAAATCGGTCTCCGAAAGTTCAAATTTGTTTGCTTCAATTTTCGACATATCCAGAATATCGTTTATAACTCCCAGCAGATGGTTGGAGGCATCGCTGATTTTGTTCAGGCAATAATCCTTCTGCTGGATATCCTTTGATTTTTGGGCAATCACGGTCATACCGATAATTGCGTTCATGGGCGTCCGGATTTCATGGCTCATGTTGGACAGAAAACTTGATTTTGCCAGGTTGGCGCTTTCCGCGGCTTCCTTTGCCCTGGTAAGCACTGTGGTGTCGCCCATAACAAGAAACACACAAAAATCCTGGGTAGTTTCCTCAAGTCTCGTACTGGTGCGCCGTAATGTGAGGGTGTAGTTATGGATCTCCCCCTGCCCGTCCTTTATTGCCCGGTTTATGGAATAAATATCCCCATCAGGAATTTCAATTTCACATGAAAACAGATTGTCGATTCCGGCGGAATACTGTTCCTGTTCTTTACTGTTGGTTAACGCTTCCAGTATTCCCTCATCATCCGGGTCCAGATTGTGGCGTTCGATGATTTGGTTCATGGCGGTATTGCGGTAGATTAACCGCCGCTGATCGTCAAACAGTGCAAGAGCACCGGGGGTCACGTCCAGATACCGGCAAAAAACATCCAATGTGGCGTTGGCGCCTTCAATGATACGGTTATAGTCTCCCTGAAAATCAGAAACCGGCACCCGCCGTTTAAGATAGCCGGAACGTACGGTCCGGCTCAGGATACCAATGCGCAGGACCATCTTCTGAACAACCGCGGACATGGTGGTGAACGCCGTCGCCAACTGGCCGATTTCGTCTTCCCTTTCCACCAAGTGTCCGGGCAATTCCTGCTTAAAGTCACCGCGGGCCAGGTCCCGGGCGTTGCCGGTGATGGTTTTCAGCGGATTGGTAAGTGTCTTCTTTACAAGGGTCCAGAACAGGATAATAAACAATATCAAAAGGATAGCCGTTGCTGCCACATTAATAAAAATAGCCTGGTTCCTGGGTGCGCTGAATGTGCTGTCCGGCACCCGGATACCCAATGACCAGCGGGTGCCCCGGATAGGAGCATAGCTGATAAACATGGAGCCCTCCTGCAGCCTGGTATTCAGCGCGCCGGTTTGGCCCTGCCTTATCCTCAGTATCAGTTCATCCACTTCCCTGGAGCCGCCCCAGAGATGAGACAGGGACTCCTGGGCATACACCATGCCCAGATTCTTATGGGCAATGACTTTTCCATCGTCATTAATAATAAATGCAACACCGCCCTCGCCTATATTGATGTTGTTCAGTACATCAGCAAGTACATCATATTCATAACTGCCGACCAGATATCCCTTTACTTCCCCGGTATTCTGCCCCAGAACGGGTACGCCCATGGCAATTTCCAAGCCGTTCCGGCCGACGGAAATATCCTCAATAGTTAAATTATTGCTGTTCTTTATTTTTGAAAAAAGTTCACGCCCGGAAACGCTCCGGGGACAACCTTCGTTGCCCGTCAGGAGGGATCCATTAATATTGTACAAGCCGATCCATACGAATTCGATACCCGAAGAATAGTTCTCCAATTGCCGCCGCTGATCCTCCAAAGGAACCGCGTCTGCGGTAAAGGAACTGTTTTCCCGCATCAGCAAAAGACGGTCTGCCATGGTATGGAGATTGGCCTCCACACTCTTGGCAGCCATCTGCGCGGTTGGCTGCAGAATATTCAATGTTATGGAATTGGTCAGCGCCGACATAAAATGGACCATGACCGCCACCAGGCACAGCCCCAGACTGACAACCCCCAGACAGGTTACCAAAATAATCCTGCGGGCTATGCTTTTTTCGCGTCTTTTTTTATTATTCATCCTCCGGGTACTCCGCTAATTCGACAAAAGCCACATTCTTATCACCGGCCGCTGCCTGGGAAATGGCGGCTTTGACCAATTGCTGAAAAGTGAAATGGGAATGGGTTGCTCCGGCAATCACATCCACCTTATCCGGATCCTGGCGGTTCAAAAGCGCCTCGGAATATTCCCGGGTATACTTGTTCGGATACGTCCCATCCCCGGCATTCATCAGACGCATATACCTCATATCCCAGGACTTAATAAATCCGCTTGAGTCCTTTGCATTATAATCCACAGTTATAATAGTGTTTCCGGAAACACAGATGGTTATGTATTCCTTCCAGCCGTATTTATCAAATGCAGTGGCCTCGGCGGTATAAAAACCATCATGCATTTCACCGCTCCTGCCTTCGCAGGCGCAAAAAAACAGAACAGCCAGTAAAACAGAAAACAACATTTTCAGCTTGATATATTTCTGCATTTCTAGAGTTTTAAAAATCATAGGAATCTACATTCTCCGCGGTGTATTCGGAACGGCTGGGCAGAAGCACCACCCCGGAATCCTGGGCAGTGTAAGCAGCGGGATCCAATACGGTGTTGGGCATCATTGTTACAATACCAATATCCGGCACATCTATTTTATCTCCCACCTTCAGTTTATTGCCGCCCGCGATGTAGTATGCAAGATAACAGCCCAAAGCACCCTGCACCTGACAATCCCAAAGTCCCCAGCGTTCAACGATTCCTGCCTTGCAGTATTCCCTCATTGCATTGGGAGATGCAAATCCTGTGATGGTCACGTCCGCAGCGCTACGTCCCAACTCCTGTGCTGCCTGGGCTTGCCCCGGCAGTGAAGTGGAATCATTGCAGATGATAAGATCAATGCCGGGATGTTCCGCAAATATTTCCTTCCCCACCGAAAGGGCGAGCCCGGGATTCTGCCGGCTGTAGTAATTTTCCGGTGCCGCATTTTCCCAATTGGGGTAGGCGGATTTAATGTAGGCCTCGCCGGCTTTATTCCAGGAATTCTGATCAGCCACAATATCCTGGGAATAATGCCAGACATAGCGTATCCTGTCCTCGGTCGGATTTTTCCCCGGTTTGCCAGGCTTTTGGCTCCCATTTCAACCAGCATTGTTCCCAATTGATCCGGTGTTCCCTGGGAAACCATCAGCATCCGCGCATCCCCTGAAACATCCGAATCCCAGGTAACCGCCGTGATGCCCGCAGCCATGGCCTCCTTCATCACCGGATCCAGGGCCGCCGCGTCCAGGGCCGATACACAGACAGCGTTGACATTCTCTTTAATAGCTTTTTTTATGATAGCGATCTGGTCATCAATAGATGCCTGGGCGCTGCCTTGATAATCCACAATAAACCCGTGTTTTTCAGCATAGGCCCGGGCGCCCTGGTGGGCCGCTTCAAAGAAGGCATTACCCGTCAGCTTGGGGACAAATACCACCCGGATATCTTCTTTTTGCATTCCGCTTCCTCTGTTGCATCCGGGCAGCATACAGATCATAAGGCATAAATATATTATCCAAGTTACAATTTTCTTCATTGCAGTCCCTCTTTTCGGTTATGCTAATTTCTTAAAATTAGAGCCTTTTTCAAAACTCGGTTAGTTTTGAAAAAGGCTTTTGCAGAAAGAATGCTATTTCCTTACCCATAAATAAAATAGTATTCTTTCTGCACTTACATCTAAGGTTGCTTTTTCAAAATTTGACATTTTGAAAAAG
>JAVBPH010000077.1:0-16613 GCA_031549725.1 Treponemataceae bacterium | reverse complement strand
TTTTCAAAATGTCAAATTTTGAAAAAGCAACCTTAGATGTAAGTGCAGAAAGAATACTATTTTATTTATGGGTAAGGAAATAGCATTCTTTCTGCAAAAGCCTTTTTCAAAACTAACCGAGTTTTGAAAAAGGCTCTATATATAATATTTTTGAAATACCATGTAAATTTCTTTAATAGAAATACTGCGGCAGTACTTGTCCTCATTCCGCAAAAACGGTTACCATCGATTCATGAACATCCTTGAAGCCATCATCCTTGGAGCAGTCCAGGGGATTACCGAATTTCTCCCGGTTTCCAGTTCCGGACACCTGGTGCTGCTGCAGAAAATTTTCGGCATCCATGAACCGACCCTCCTTTTCGATACCATGCTCCATGCGGGAACCCTGGTCGCTGTTTTTGTGGTACTCTGGTCCGACATCTGGGCTATCTTGAAAAAACCTGTTCAGAAAATGACCGGACTGCTTATCCTGGCAACTATTCCTACCGTTATTGCAGCTTTGTTTTTTAATGATTTTATTGAAGAGGCTTTTCATTCCGCAAAATATCTGGGCTTTTCTTTTTTTATTACCGCCATTGCCTTGGTGGTTTCCGATTTCCTTTCAAAAAGGCCCGGAGAACTCCGGGGGGAAGACAAGATGAACTGGCTGGATGCATTGATCATTGGGATTATGCAGGCCGTAGCAATTATACCTGCGGTTTCCCGGTCGGGAATGACCCTTTCGGGGGCGCTGTCCCGGAAACTGGACCGGGAGCTGGCAGCCCGGTTCTCCTTTTTAATGTCAATTCCCGCAATCCTGGGTGCCCTGGTTTTTCAGCTGAAGGATTTTGCCGGTGCAGGAGACAGCGCGGAAACCGGGATCGGGATTATCCCCATGGCTGCGGGAACAATCACTGCGGCGCTGGTGGGATTCCTGGCCATCCGGTTTATGCTGAAAATTGTGAAATCCCATTCCCTGAAGGGGTTTGCGGTATATGTGTCAATCCTAGGAGCCCTGATTATAATTGATCAATTTGCAACCCATATTTTCTTTTAAGGCTATCCCCAAGCGGCATTGGAATAACCGGAATATTAAAAGTCTATTTCAAAAGTAAAGAATAAACAGGCATTTTTTGTTGTTCTCGGCTACAAAAGAAGAAAAATATGAGTAATGACATTTCAACAACTTTTAGAATAGCATTCAACAGCAATAATATTTTACACAATTTGTTTCTATTTGATTTCTAATATTTTTATAATTTTAAAAAAAATCTAAGATGATATTATTTTGTTAAAGTATTTGAAAATTTGTACAGAGTTGATAATTACCTTCCACCTACCCTCAATAAGCTTAAAAGCCCCGGACTGGCAGCCGGGGCAATTTTTACAATCCGGGAAAACTAATCCACGATTTTCAAATACTTGATTCCCCGTTTGGAAAACTCGTGTTCATAGTGTTCCATGATTTTAAGCAATTCCCTGTATTTTTCCTCCAGTTCATCATCCCCGGGAATTTTGCCGTCATATTTTTCCATAAAATCCCTGCCGGCAAGGCTTTTTATCAGGTCCTGCCAGTGGAATTGATGGACTATTTCATCATGGTCCTTTAAAACCTCATCGGCCTTTTTTTCTGTCAGGGTATATTGTTTTTTATCTTCATCAAAATATACCCCATCAAAAATGTTCTGTTCCTTTATCCAGGATAAAATATGCTGCATAACCTTTACCTCTTCACCCTCATCATCGATGTATGTATGGCAAAAATAATCCCAGGAATAATAGTATGAGAATAATAATTCAAATATATGCTTTGGCATGGTCATGGAAATGGTGTTCATCCTTTGCCTCCATTCTGTGATTTTATTTTACCAGCCTCAGCCGGCTTATCCCGTATTTGGATAATTCAAATTTATACCTTAACTGGGCATTCTGAATTTCCTGATGTTCTTCCTGGTTCCGGGGATTTTCAGGAGGATAGGCACCATTTTTGTCATGGTAATCCCTGTTCACCAGCATACCCACCAGGGTTTCCCCAAGGTACCTTTCCTGTACTTTTTCCGAACCTTTAAGAAGTTTGTTTTTAATTTTCCTGGGGAAGGTATATTCGCCGGTTTCCTCCTGAATCCCAATCCCGTAGGGCAGCCGGTGGGTTTTAATTGAATCCAGAAGCAGCTGCCGGAGCTGCGTATCCTCTTCGGTATTTTCCTTGAATTGATGGCAAAACGTGTCCCAGCAATAGTAATACTTGAAGAATAAAACAAACATCTTTTCCGGCATAACTAAGGTTACATCCATTCTCTCCCTCCTTGAGTATCTGGTACTCGAATAAAGTAGTACGAACAACGGATTGTCCGTGTACTTTAATTAAGGGATCAGAATTGATTTTCGCTTTGAATTTCAGAAAAATATTTTAAAAAAAATGAGGAAATTTATTAAACCATTGTAAAGATACTCCGCAACAGGAATTACTTCTGGTCTACCACCTGCCAGATCCGTTCCACCCGTTTCAGATTACTTTGAGTTTTAAGAATCAGCTTATACTGTCCCGGTTCGCTGAATACAAAGGGGACGGTTTCAACCATTTTACCCGCATCAATTTTTACTCTCGTCTGGTAAAGAGTTTTTATATTGGAGAACGACGGGTCCATCTTATAAAAAAGAATTTCAAAAGCACCGTCTTTTCCTGTCCCATTGGTGATGGCAAACTGGATACCGCTGCCCGTAACAGCGGGTATTTTGTCGTTGTATACTACCACTTCATTGGTAATGGTGAATCCCAGGGATTCCACAGGGATTTCCTGTTTCGCAGGGGCTGTGGTTTTCGGGACAGCCTCAGGGAGAGTTTGTTCCGCAGCAAAAAAGGAACGTACCCCGATAATCCGTGGGGCAAAGTATCTGTCCTGGAGGGAACTGATAATTACCCCGGTCTTTGGCCCTGCAGATACGGCATGGATCATGGTATCCTGATCCACAAGAATGGCCACATGGCTGGGCGCACCACCGACCGTATCAAATACAATAATATCGCCGGGCTGCGCAGCGGCTATTCTGATGGGGGTACCGCTGCTCCACATGGTTTTTGATGTCCGGGGAAGCTGGATATTAGCCGCATTCCGGTAGACGAAACAGATAAACCCGGAACAGTCAAACCCCGTATCGGAAATGCCCCCGTATATATAGGGTGTTCCCTGATACCTTTTTGCGGTTTCGATGATAGCTTTGCGGAGTTCATTACTCGAGGGGTTGGCCAGTAAACTCAAGCAGGGAATTATTAAATAGGCAAAAATAAAAATGATGCGTTTAATAATCAACTCCTTTTTCTATCACTTTTTTATATTATCCGGATGCCTGAAACAACCGGTAAGATGGTCATTCACCACCCCGGCTGACTGCATGTAAGCATATATAATTGTGGGACCCACAAAGGAAAATCCCTTCTTTTTCAGTTCCCGGGAAATATTTTCTGAAAGCTCCGTGAATGGGGGCACCTCATTCAAAGCCGAAAAATAATTAACCCGCGGTTCACCATCGACCCAATCCCAAAGCCACCTGGAGAAGGTCTGCTTTCCTTCCATCATTTTCAGGTAAGCCCTGGCGTTTTCAATGGCGGATGTAATTTTAAGCCGGTTCCGGATAATGCCCGGATCCTCCAGAAGCCGTTTTATATCCTTATCGGTATAAGCAGCAATTTTTTCTACATTAAAATTATCAAATGCCAGCCGGTAGGTTTCCCGGCGTTTCAATATGGTAATCCAGGAGAGGCCCGCCTGGGCTCCTTCAAGAATAAGCAATTCAAATAATTTTTGATTATTCCTGAGGGGCTTCCCCCATTCTTTGTCATGATACCGGATATAATCATCATCCCCATGACACCAGGGGCAGCGGTTAAGCTCCATATCACCTACCATATCACAAAAATAGAAAATTCCCGGAATTTTCGTAAAAAATAGCCGCGGACAGACAAAATGAATACAACATTATTCATCATTGCCTATCCGCGGCTATTCTATAAAAAGGAACAGTTAATTACCAGCGGTTGCTGTAATTCCTGTTGCCCCCCCGGTCGTTTTGGGGCTTATCCATAGCTTCATTTACCTTAATCATCCGGCCGTCAAGCTGGGAACCGTTGGTTCCCTGGATGGCTGCGGCTGCTTCTTCATCGGTGCTCATTTCAACAAAGCCGAAACCCTTGGAATAACCCGTATTCCGGTCGGTAATAATTTTTACAGATTCCACATTACCGAAAGAAGAGAACAGGTTCCGGAGACTTTCTTCATAGGTTTGATAGGAAAGATTTCCTACATACAATTTCTTAGCCATAAGGCCGCCTTTGCCCGGCTTGCCGGGTCTTTAAAAATCCGTCCATCCACGATGGACGCTCCTCCGGGTCAACTATTATCCGGAGCGAGCAGAGACAAGGACATGGCAACCCCTTTGAATAAAAGATGAGAAAATCCGGATAATTTGAATGAAGGCTTGGATAAGACAGAACTCAAAAAATCAGAAATAAAAGCATTTTTAAAAGATAATAGCAACGTCGTAGATTTCTCCTGCTCGTTTTGAATAGGATATCAGGGAAAATGAAGAAGGTCAAGACAGGAAAATACAAACCTTGATAAAAACGCAACAGAAATATATATTGATATTTCAGCTATTGGCGGCATAGTTCCGCCTACCCCGACAACCCCGCCCCAATGGCAGTGGTATATTCCGCATCCTTGGGATATTCAAAAGTAACGCCATACATGCCGGTTATGGCTGCCAGGATATTCTGGCCGATGGGGTTGTTGCTCCCGTTTCCGGTGATTATCACCTTTTTGATATCCCTGCTCCGGGCTGCAAATACGGAAAGCACGCCGATTACCTGGTATACCAGGTTCAGGATTCCCAGGGCAATATCGGATTTTCCCGCGGTTTCGAGCATCTTCCCGAAGTTGGCTGCGGTGGTTTCCCTGTTCAGGAAACTTAAATCCTTGTCGGTTATGTCTTCCAGAACCAGGTCCACCTTCCGCAGATCCCCCAGGCTTGCCAGGTCTACCACGGTATCGATATTTTCTATTCCCAGCAGTTTTTTTGAAAGGCCGACGATGGTGCCGCCCCCCACACCGGAACCGCCGTAATGGACGATCTTTTCCCGGTTTGCCTCAATAATGACTGTTCCTGTACCGATGTTGGCAATGATGATATTGTCCTGTTTTGCCAGGTACATCCCGCCGATTCCAATAGCGGTGATCTCATCAATTTTCTGGGTGGGAATTCCAAAGATATTATTGTTGATCTTTGAGGATCCTACGCCGGTAATGACGATTTTTTCTATGTCCTGCAAAGTAATTGATTCTTCCAGGATCATTTTACCCAGGGCCCCGGTGGCGGAGGTTACCGCATCAAAGGCCTTGGTCTTCAATTTCTTAACAACTTCCTTATTCATGATAGCCACAGCTTTGGTGGTGGTACTTCCAATATCAATTCCGATAATCATAAACATCTTCCTTGCTGCAACATCAGCGGATGCCCGCCATAATTATTTACAGGAACTTCCCAAACCGAAGTTTTTGTACCTCTCTTTTATGATATACTAAATCCTGCATAAAACCAATAGTAATTATGTTCCGGAGATACCATGAAAACTTTTGAAATAAATAAAAAAACCCTGATCCGTTTCGCGGAAGAAAAAGACGCAGCCCTGATCCTCCAGTTTATCAAAGAATTGGCGGAATACGAAAAAATGTCCGCCCTGGTAACCGCCACCCTGGAAAATATCCGGGAAAGCATTTTCAAAAAGAACCAGGCCGAGGTTATTCTCTGCGAATTCGAAGGGACCCCCGTGGGTTTCTGTCTTTTTTTTCATAACTATTCCACTTTTTTAGGCAAACCGGGTTTGTATATTGAAGACCTGTATGTCAGTGAATCCGTCCGGGGGAAAGGTCTGGGCAAGATGCTCCTGAAGTTCTTGGCCCGTCTGGCGGTGGAACGCGGATGCGGCCGCCTGGAATGGTGGTGCCTGGACTGGAACAAACCATCCATCGATTTTTATACAGCCCAGGGAGCAGAACCCATGTCAGACTGGACCGTATACAGGATGAGCGGGAAAAATCTGAAAAAACTGGCGGAATAACCGGCGGTTCAGTTATTTTGTTCGAACTGGGACAGGTACTGCAGGGCAAGCTGGTCGTTGGGTTCAATTTCCAGGACCGTTCTGAAGAACGCCGCCGCCTCATCATCGTCACCATTTTTGAGGGCCAGGACACCGAGGTTGGAAATGATTTTGATATTTTCCGGTTCTTCATGAAGGGCGGTTTCCAGCTCCTTCCGGGCAGCCTTAAGGTCCCCCATTTCCATGAGGCAGATAGCCAGCTCATTCCGGGTGTCGCTGTTATCGCCGCCCAGTTCAGCGGCTTTCCGGAAGGATGATGATGCATCTTCCCAGCGTTCCATCCGCCGTAAACCCCAGCCCAGGATAAACCAGCCGTTCCACACGTCCGGATGGCGTTCCAGGAAAAGCCGGGCTTTTTCAATCCCCTCTTTTTCGTTGCCCATCCGGATGAAATCATAGGCTTCCCGGAACTGCTCGTCATCCAGGTTCCGGCTTTCTATTTCGTTTACAATCGATTGGGCCTTGGCCCGTTTTTCGTCATCGTCCGCCAGGGGAATATAGGCTTTGAAATTTTCCAGGGCCTTATCAAAATTACGCCGCTTCATGTAGAAAAAACCCGCATTAAAAAGGCTGTTCGGGAAGGGCGGGTCAAATTCCAGCAGATCCTTATATGCCAGATGGGCCCGTTCGTATTCCTGTTCCGCCAGTTCCTCCTGGCCGGTGTTTTCCAGCATTTCCGCCCGGTCTTCCAGGATGAGGGCAATGTTGAGCATCACCACCGGCGACTGGGGAAAGAGGCCCCGAAGGGCAGCAAATATTTCCAGGGCGATATCAAAATCATGGTTTTTTGCCTTAAGGATGGCGGCTTCGGTGAACTCGTTGAAAATATCCGGCTTTACCGATAAAACAAATCTACGGTAATAATCCGCATCCTCCGCACCGGGATCCTGGGAAATTACCCGGATCATCCCGGAAAGAATCATTTCCCAGGAAAGGTTTTCCAGGTCCAGGGTCTCCTCGCCCGGAGGAAGTTCTACGGGTATAGGAATGGAAGGGTCTATGGAAAAATCCCCCTTCGATACGGTTTCAATTTTTCCCCGGAGCGACTCCGGGACCGATAAATACACTATTCTGCTTGAATTATCCTTCACTGTCATTTTTTTCCGTATTCTGGTCTCCCCGGGTATCCGCCCGGACCTGGCCTAAATAATCATTAATCCTCATTTTATAACCCATGGGGACCTGCTTTTCGTTGAACATCATGGCCAGGGCGATAAGCTCCTTCCGGCCTTCCACATTTTCCGCCCGGATGAACTTTCCCGGCACCAGAAAGGATTCCCGGGGATCATCAAAATCCATCCTTAGAGCCGCATCCTTATCAACCAGGAATTTGGAAATTCCCATCATAATGATTTTTGCCCCGGAAAAGGAAATGTCCCGGAGGATACAGCGCCGGGGAACCTTTTGTATGAAAACCGCCGTATCCTTTGAATCGATATGCAGCCTTCTCATGGTTTCCGGGGTAATGGTGATGCGTTCATCCCTTCTTTTAGCTGAATTGATATTGGCATCCAGCATCCGGCCCATGATCTCTATAAGATCATCCGGCGGGCGCTGGGTAAACTGCAGGGTAAAAACCGCCACATCCTTTGAATCGTTGTAAAGGGAATATCCCGTACATTTTGCGGATACAAAAAAAGGCACCGGCGCGCCGGTGTCGCTGTTGCTGAAACAGAACCTAAGGCTTACCAGGTTATTGGACTGCTGTAATTTCAGCAGCAGCCCGGATTTAATATTGGATACCACCTTAGCCCCAACAAAGGACGATGAGTATATAACACAAGGCCAGAAATCGCTGACACATTTCAGGAACACCTGCTGGGTTACCAGTCCTGTGACCTGAATAATTTCCTTTGTGTATGTAACATCTATTGTCTTATACCGTTCATATAAACCGATCAGTTTCTGACTTGTTAATAAACCCATTGTACTAACTATAGATTGCTTTAGGTATAACAGTCAATGAATAAAACTGTTAAAAGATATGAATCGGGGGGATCAAAATCGATCTGCGAATCCGCCCGGGGATTACCGTAAGCCATTTTGTTTCATCAGTTTTACGGTGCTGTCCACATCATATTGGACCTGTTTAAACTGCCAAACCCCGGATTCCAGGTCGAACAGGGCATACTGGGCATAGCTGCAGCGGTTGTTCATACTACCCTGGGTTTTTTCATCCCTGGGGAAACCCACACTGCCCGGATTAATCAGCATCCGCTGACCGGATTTTTTTGTTTCCAGGGTAAGGTTATGTTCGCCGTAGAGGGCGCTGACCGGAGCCCCGGGGGTTCCACCGGTGTTTGGCATGGAAAAAAAAGAAGGTACATGGGTATGACCGAAAAAAGAAAGGGAAAAAATGACGGAGGAAAAAGAAATGAACGCATCCATTTCGGAAAAAACGTATCCCCAGACCGGATCCTCGGGGCTTCCATGGGACAGGAGGAGGTTCTTATAATCCGCGGTAGATTTCAGGGAACCCAGGTAATCCCGGCTGTGGCCGGTTAACCGGTCTTTTGTCCAGAACAGGGCTTTTTTTGCCCGGGGGGAAAAATCATCCGCATCAATCTTATTGCATACACCCAGGTCATGGTTTCCCGCCAGACATATGGCCGCCCGGTCCGCAACAATATCAACGCACTCATTCGGACAGGGCCCATACCCCACCAGGTCCCCCAGAGAAATAAGGATATCGTATTTGTTTTTTGCGTCTTCTAAAACGCTGTTCAGGGCATCAAGATTTCCGTGAATATCTGATATAATAAGGGCTCGCATTCTTCTATACTTTTATCTTATACTCGAATTAGGTATTCATCAATAGATTGGGCGGGAGGGTAAAAAATGGCGAAAAACAAAACCACCTTTGCCGAAGTCCTGTCCGACCGGTTTACCGATGTGTGGAAACTGCTTTCGGATACCACCGCATTTCTCAGCCGTACCCCGGATTTTAACCAGTATGAAGAACAGCTGCGTACCTGGAGGGCAGAGCTTCAAATATCAAACAACAGCGAAACCGTACAAAGAATCCGGGAGGAAATCACGGATCTCAGAAAAGCCCTCCGGCTCCAGGGTTATGATCTTAGCCTGGGGGGACAGACCCTGATTGTTGATACATTCCGCAACGATGTCAGCATCAAGGATGGTTTTAAACGGGTGGTTATCTTTATCACCAATACAGAAATTATCTGGCTCAGCGGAGATGAAAACCATATAACCCTTGCGGAATATCTGGAATCCAGAATTCAGCAGCATCCTGCAAATTATAATATGAGGATTATCGGAAAACATTACCTCTGGTACCGCCGCCGGGGAAATGAGCTTATCCTATCAGGCTCCGATACGGAAACAAAGGAAGATTTCGAACGGCTGAAAGCCATGGCGGATGCAAATAATCTTTTTTTCCTGGCCCAGCTGAAGTACCTTAAATAGGAAACCCAAACCGGTTCTCCCCTGCTATTGCTTAAGCGCCTTTTCAACCATACTTTGATCCGAGAGCAGCTGCCTGTCCCCGGGGAATTCCTGCAGGGCATTCAATATAAACAAACGGGCATCTTCGTATTTGCGGGCATTATACAGATCCGCAAACTGGTTATGCAGGTCGATTACCCGGTTGCTCTTGTAGGTTTTAAGGGCATTCTGCAGTTGGGGATTGCTGCCGTACCGGTTAATAACACTTTCCATATAAGTGATGGCCCCCTGCCACCCGGATGCTTTGGAACGCCGTTCGGCTTCCTTTAACAATACAAAATTGCGGAGTTCCGTAATTCTGGCGGCGGAAATAAGTCCCCGGCCTTCCGTGCGGGTGATAATTTCCAGGGCCCGTTCGGCCTCTTCCGTGGTGGATGCCAGGGTAGTGACCTGCACAAGTTCGGCCTCGGTCACCATGACCTCCAGTTTATTGTAATTTACTGGATTAAACCGGGAAGCTTCCATATCGAGCATAATCCTGGCATCGGATACCTTTTTTGCCTGGATCATTTTTAAGAGCAGGTTGTTCATGGCTGCATAATTGAAATCCTGCCAGCGGCTGTCGGGATATCCGGGACTGGCAAGGTCCGCCCATTTCAGCGCGTCCTCTTCTCTGCCGGCCTTTATCAGGGATGCCCCATAATTAAAAACCCGGTCCACCACATCCTTTTGGGGATTCATAAAAAAAGGCGAATTGGAAGGGTTGCTTCTCATGGACAGCAGGGCAGCCTTATCCACCGCAAGGCCTACCGCTTCATTAAAATACCCCCGGGATTCCAGATCCGCAATCCTGTTCGTAAGAATGAGGGATACCAGTTCCAGTTGGGTCAGGACACTCCGGTCCCGGTAGTTCTGGGGAGCCACGTACGCAAAACCCGTGGTATTTCCAAAACGGTCATGGAATTCCTTTTTACTTCCGGGATTGTACCCGTAGGGATTGGTGGTTTCCACATCCACCAGCTCTGTCCCGGTATTAACCTGGACAAAGGCATGATCCTTGGTAAGGATTCCCCTGGATTCCAGGCCGATGGCAGATGCCAGGATCGTATAAAGCACCGCCGATGAAACACAGTTATACCTGCCGGTGGTAACCAGCAAATCAAGCCTGGTTTGCCTTTCCGCATACGTTTTCAGGAAACGCTGATGCATATAATTGAGGAGAAAATCCCCCTGATCAGCCTTGGCTGCGGGCAGGTCCTTTAATGCGGGGAGGGATTCGCCGGCTGAAAAAATTGCAGTTCTGGCTGCAGCCCCTTCATTCAGAAGAGCCCCATCCTTTGAATACCCTGTCCCGGACGCCCAAAGGGCCATATCAAGAATTTCATACCAGAAATAATTCCTGGTCCGTTCAATCCGGGCAAATTCAAACGCTTTGGGATCAGGCTCAAGTCTGGGCAGACTGGTACTGCTCTGGGCAAACAAAAATCCCTGCAAAAGAAAAAGGGATAAGATGATAAGGTATCTATGCTTCATTATCTTCCATAATACTACAATTTTGAATAAAAACCATAATCCGGGCATAAATGTTACAGAATTATACCTGGGGACCTTAAAAAAGTTCCGGCGGCGGCTTCAAAAGCGCTTCTGGCAGCACTGGAAAGTATAGATTGTAAGGACTCACCGCATGGTGTATACTTTTATCAGAGGGGAATATAGTGTCTGAACAGCTCATACTAAAAAATTTGCCGTTTATAAAAATTTTGCCCGCCTGGGCCCAGGAATTATCCTATAAATACTGTTCCAAGACGGCGAACCTTTATATTTTGCATGGAAATATCCGGGATCTTCTGCCCCATAAGATGAACGAAGGCGAATTTATTTTTGCCCGGATTCAGGAATATGTCTCCGAAGTCCTTTTCGGAAACCGGGATATTATTGTTTTTTATGACCGGTCCAGCGGCGTATCCTTCTGTGAACCCGCCATGGCATCGGCATACTCAAAGACCATGAAAGGCCGTTATCCCGAAATTACCGATGACGAGCTCCTGTCCCAGGATCCTGAAAAAAGTTTTTTCTATCTTGAAAAATATTTCCTCCTGAAAATCCAGGAAAAGAAACGTATCGTTTTGATTATGGATTATGCGGAAACCATTATACCCGCGGGTGATCTTATCCGGCTTTCCGATGAGGACCGGTACTGCCTGGTCACCCTGAACCGCTGGTCCAATGACCCTATTTTCACCAAGGGTGATATATCGGTGATACTCTTAACCGAAAACCTGACGGACCTTTCTCCCCGGCTGGTGGGTTCCCCTTCTACGGTTAAGGTTGAAATCCCCATTCCCGACAGGGCTGTCAGGGCAAGCTTCCTCCATTCCATGGAGCGGAAAGAAAAGCTTCTTCTTGACCGGGGGCTTGATCCCGACCGGGTGGCTGCGGTGACCAGCGGCCTTAACCTGCAGAACCTGAACCGGCTGGTTTCCGAAAGTTACCAGGAGGATGTTCCCCTGTCCCTGGATTATATCGGAAAAAAGAAAAAAGAAATTATTGAAAACGAAGCCGCGGGGCTTCTGGAGTTCATGGATACCTACCACGATTTGTCCTATGTTTCAGGACATGCTTTTGTAAAGAAGCGTTTTAAAAGCGCCTCCCGGGCAATTAAAATGGGCCGCCTGGATGTGCTGCCCATGGGTTATCTTATTGCAGGTCCCGTGGGAACAGGAAAGAGTTTTATTGTCTCGGCCTTTGCGGGGGAAATTGGGATTCCCATGGTGAAGTTCCGTAACTTCCGTTCCAAATGGCAGGGTGTTACCGAATCGAATCTGGAGAAGGTCCTTAACATCCTTAAAGCCATGTCGCCTGTGGCGGTAATGATTGACGAAGCCGACGCGTTTCTGGGAGACCGGGATCAGGATGGTGATTCGGGAACCAGCAACCGGGTCTTTGCCCAGATTGCCAGTTTCATGGGAAACACCGAGTACCGGGGAAAAATCATCTGGTTCCTTATTACCTGCCGGCCGGACCTGATTCCTATTGACCTGAAACGCCAGGGCAGGGCGGAGGAACACCTGGCTCTTTTTTACCCTGAAACCGATGACGAGCGGGAAGATCTTTTTGAAATCCTGGTAAAAAAACTGGATCTTTCCATCAGGAAGTTTTCCATTTCGGAACTATTCAAGAAATTCAAGCATGAATTCTCCGGAGCGGACCTGGAGGCGGTGCTGATCCGGGCGAAACTGCAGGCGGCCATGTCGGACAGGACATTTGTAACCAGGGAAGACATGGAAGAAGTGATGGGCGACTTTGTGCCGCCGGCTTATCCCTATGAAATTGAATACCAGAACCTGGTGGCCGTCCTGGAATGCACATCCAAGGAGATGGTCCCCAGACGCTTCCAGAGCATGGACAGAACCAAGTTGGTCAAGGATATCCGGGAGCTTAAGTCCCTTCTGGGTGAGCGGGATTAACGGAAGGGAAGCTATCCCGTATATAGTCTTGATGCGGTTTACCCCCGCTGGTTTAAGCTTTGCGAAACCACTGGCGGAAAACAGCTTTTTTGAAATAACTCAAAAGAAGATTAATAGCTTATACTATTCCAAATAGTAATTAATTCCTTGTTCCATTGGAGAATATCAATCAAATAGGCTACATCATTCATCTTATAGTCTAATGAAATTGACATCTTTTTATACTGTATGGATTTTGAAATATTGTTATTTTTAAAATTTACAAAAGCCAACCCCGCCAGGGTTTCTGCTTTCAGTCTTTGGTTAACTAAATTAATTTCAATGCTTTTATTAAGATATGATTCCGACTGGGATAATTCATCCTTTTCCAAATATAAAAATCCCAGGTTATTATAGGGTTCGGGAAAATTATGATTTAAAGCAATAGCCCTTTTGAATGCTTCCTCGGATTTTCCGTAATCCTTTATATGATAATATATTATCCCCAGGTTGTTCTGCAGATCCGGACTATTTGCGTCAATCCTTTCAGCCTGCTCAAGATAGTACAACGCCGATTCAAAATTATTTTGTTCATCGTATAAATAAGCCAAGGAAATATATGCAAAATGATATTTTTCATCTTCCTCTATTGCCTTTTTAAAATAGTAAATGGCGTTCTGATGGTCATTCATATAATAATAATACCAACCCAATGAATTATAAATTGTCGGTTTTTCCGTGAATGGAATCACCGTATATACTCCAATACCATCCTGTCCTGAAGTCCATAATTCATAGGCTGTGTTATAATTATCCTTCGCAATTACATAATCGGAATTGGAAATAAACGAAAGATGAAAATACTTCATCGCGTTCAGATAATCCTTTTCCTGAAAATATGCCGCACCAATATTATTCAGGATTTCATAATTATCTTCATTTTGCTCCAATGCAATTTCAAGATAATTAATTGCAATCTTATTCATATGTAACTTCAAATGACAAAGCCCATATAAATAAGCTATCTTTGGATCATTTTGGACAGAAAAATTATTATTCAGTAATAAAATTGATTCCTGATATTCTCCCTGGAAATATTTAGCTATGACATATTCGATACCTATTTTCTGACCAGATTCTTCAGAATGCAAATAATGATTAGAACTGGATACCACCAATAACATAATAAACATGACCTTTAAAAATTTCATATCACTCACCTCTTTTACTGATCCAGGTTTCTTAGAATATATTCGTCAATGTCCCGTAAAAGTCATCCGTCATTTGCTGCAATGAATTGTTAAGAAATTACCATATTAATAAGAAATGTAATGGAAAAACAAACTTGCAGCCAAAATCATATGAGAACGGCAACAGAATTTTTTCCTTAGGAAGCCATCAGGAATTTACAATACTCCCTGATCAGATATTTTAAAATTCAAATTAGTATTGGCAATCCATTCAAATTCAATTCCGTATTTTGCCTGGGAATATGCCGATATTTTAAATATCAGTGAACATAAATAATTTATATACCGGTAAAAATCATGATCGTCAAACTGAATTTGTTCACCCCCATGCAGAATATTTTCCCGGACCGTATTCATCTCGTAGATATATTCATTTCCATTCAGTATCCATATATCATCATAATCAAGTTTAAGATTTTTTTTGATATATGATATTTTCTCGGAAAAGCTGTAGGAAAAAAACTTCTCAATAAAAGCTTCAATAAAAAAGTCCTTCAGCTCGTCCTCTGTTTTGATTTCCTTTACGATATCATAGGCCAGCCTGGTATTTTCATTTGAATACAGTCTGCTGAATTTTCTGCAGTAAATCCCGATCAAATGATTCAGGAAAAGTTCAAAAGTCATAAATGATGAGGACAATAAATTATTTTTAATTCCGATTTCACCGCCGTACAGTGTCTTTTCTATATATTTTTTATAGAGAGCCAGCATCTCATTTCCATAATTGTTATCCATTAAATCATTTTTATTTTCCAAAAAAGCCTTGGTGGTCTCAATGAAGTTATCATACTCAACCTCCCGGACAATCTGGGAAATATTTCTTTCATTTATTATTATTGACAGGTATTTATACAAAGAAGTATTGATAAGAATTTCATTGTAAAACTTGAGGGTCTGAATCTTGTCCATACTGAAAGTATACCATGATTTTTATGGAATTATTCAAATTATTTTATTTTTTTTAGCCATAGAGGCTTTTCCAAAATCTTCCGGCATTTAAGATTTCAGCTGTTCGTATATTTTTCTCATTTCGTCCTCAAGGATTCCCTTTCCTGACCCGGCTGTTTCCGAATTCAAGCCCAGCGGAACGTTAGTATTTGTATCTTCTGGCAAGGCAGTCTTTTCATTATGAGCTATATCAATATTAGAAGTTGATTCATCTAAGACATCTTTATTATTTTCCATTTCTACTTGTGGTTGTGTTTCACTAGTATTAATCAATGGTTTTTCATCTGTTTTTTCTGATTCTTCTACTATAACATTTTCATCCTCTGTATCTTCATGATTCAAAAGATATTCGGCAAACAGCATTGTGATTTTTCTCTTATCCTCCGGAGAGGATATTCCAATGTTTCCCAGAACAAACTCAAAAAGTTTCCGGATAGAAGCAAAATTGAAAATATTACTTTCTTCGAAAATTTTAATATATTTTTCCAGATTGTTTTTTTCAAGAAAATCCTTAAAGTCATTTTCCATTTCAATATTGACATTAAATGGTTTGCTGCACCTACTGCAAAATGCGAGGTAAATTTCATTTTTATTTCCGCAGTTTCCGCAGATCCACACGCCGTCCTTGCTTAACTCAATATCTTTAGCCATTACATTCCCCAAAGGCCAGGTTAATTAGCCCTCTTATGCTTGTACTAAGGTTTATATCCATCTGAATTTGCGGATCATATTATTATCCGCAATTATATTCCCGGGACTGAATTCCCGGTTGGAATTATTCTGATCCAGCACCATAGAATTGAAATTATGACTGTTGATTTTCATTTCATCAGAATCGCGGGGAGCGAAGAGCACGACCGTCTCGGTGGCTTCTCCATTCTTATATTTTGATTGATATACAAAGGTAAAATATTTTCCGGAATTGGAGGTACCTACCACCGATCTGATACCCCAGGATTTCAATTCAGTTGATACCAGAGGACCCAGATCCGTATGAATTTTATTATATGTTTCTTCCCATTTTTCCCTGGGCATGGTTTTATAAAAATCATCGGAATAATATGATTCTACCAGGGAAAAGTCCTGCAGTTTTACCTTTTCAAAATAATCATTCATAAATGCAACAGCATCGTTTTTGCTTGGTCCCTTTGATCCAATACATGATACAAATATCAGCGCACTTAAAATCAAAAATAATTTTTTCATTATTTATTCAATCTCCTTCAGGCTTACAGCAATATTTTTAACCCTGCATGTTATATTTTGATTCCTGAGCCTTTTTCAAAACTCGGTTAGTTTTGAAAAAGGCTTTTGCAGAAAGAATGCTATTTCCTTACCCATAAATAAAATAGTATTCTTTCTGCACTTACATCTAAGGTTGCTTTTTCAAAATTACGGACCTTGCGGTCCGGCGGATTTTGAAAAAGCCTC
>JAVBPH010000075.1:0-9704 GCA_031549725.1 Treponemataceae bacterium | reverse complement strand
TAAAGTTCTTCACCGAGTATTGAAAACTGAATACAGAGAAGTATGCCTATAAAACTACATAATTTTTTCATCTTTCAACTATCTCTTCTTTCAACCGTCTTATCACTTTTACCTGAATCATGCTCAAATCCATCTCGATATTTATCTCCCGGCTTGTCAAGTTGCCATGAATATGTCGGAATAGTATTAGTGGAAACTAATTCAAATACTATATCGTCTTTTTGACTTTTATTAGTATCTACAATACCCAAATGTAAATGTTTTGGGTAATTAGTCTGATTATATCCAGGACCGGAGTTTCCAGCTTTTGCTACAATATCTCCCGGTTTCACCGTATCATTTTCTGCAAATGTACCACCACCAGGTTTGGTTCCAATATCACTTAAATGGGCAAGTAAATATAGTATATTCGGTTTATCAGGATCGGTATCCTTTATTAACATTGTGAAACCATAATTTTCCATATGTCCATATGAAATGATTGTTCCATTAATAAAACACATAATATCAGTTCCCAGAGAGGCACGGAAATCTATGCCTTCATGACAAAATACGGTTCGTCTGTAAAAGTATGTATCCAGGTTAACATAAGATTCATTGAAACCTCCGGTTATTTTTGCAAATTTCTTTAATCCCGTGGAATGATTGTACGTATAATCGTTTTCAATTCCTATGGGGGCAAATCCGGGATTATCCCTTAACTTTTGGCGTTTAAACCCACGGATAACTATGTTGCCTTCATAGGGATTAAATATAGGATCAAGAACATCCGCAACTTTCTCCAGAAAACGGAATGGATGGAAAAAGTAATAATCCTTCTGAGTGCCTACTCCCATTTTAGTACGTACTGCATCATTTATACAGAGGTTTTTCTGAATAAATGTCCTGTACCGTTCATCATTTGCGGCAATGGTAACCGGATATCCATACGCGCTGGGCGTTATATTACCCGTTTCTTTATATTCCCAGAAACTGGGACAATGGATTACACATTTATTCAGTGCTTCATACACTAAGGAGTGACTATAAATCTGGTTCGCCAGATTTCCAGCGCTGGAATACAGCGTATTATTCGAAACAAAATCTACCGTTTGGTTGGATGGAATCTGAGCCATCTGATTATTAAGCGTTGGTTTATCAATTTGAAGATTGGTATACTGGGTGGACAGTATGGAAAATTGATTTTTTATGTTCTGGGGCAATTGATTTATCCGGGGTGAAAACAACTCGACATGGACATCAGAATCTCCCTCTTTACATTGTTTGCCTATATAATCAAAATGATCAGCCCCCGCGGGTATTGAGGTATATATTGTTCCATTTGCAATATCCTGATTCCCGGTTCCAGCCCGGGTCGCTGCAGTAAAATAACTTTGACTTACAGGACAATTCAATTTAACAGCACCATATATAGGTTCCGTTCCGTTTTGTAAGGTCAGTTGCACTTTTCGGTATTCGTCTTCACCATAACTGCATTTATTAAGATTAGTGGCATTAAAGTTTTTCTTCTGGTCCAGCAAAATAATACTGTTAGCGGTGGTTTCGGTGGTAAAAATAGTACGCTTCAGGGCATCCCCATCTGGCTGATGTTCTGAATAAAGATAAAATCCATCCCCGGTGGTCAGCTTTGTTTCATTATTCGAATTTGAAATTGAGGAGGCTCCCACGTCAGGAAATTTTAGCTCCACAAAATCATGCTTGGAAAAGATTGATTTTGCAGGAGTGGTCGATTCCCCTATAAATCCTATTTGTTGAGACCCTGGCAAACTTCCGCCAGTCTTTGTTCTGCTGAGTTCCATGACACATAAAGCATTGCTGCCTGCCGCACCTTTTGGATACCCTGATTTAATAGTGATCATATCGTCAAGAAAAAGTTTTACATCCAATGCTGCTCCCGAAGGATTATTCCATTTTTTTTTCGAATATTTTTTGAATGTAAAAGTATGATTTTGGTTTACTTTATATTTCTTGTTTGATTCTGATACTACTGTGAATTTACTGATATCAGATAAAGATAAAAAGTATAAGTGTTCCATGGTTGGGGTCTGGGCAGTATCATTTGCATTAAAGTTGATCGTTCCGTTATTTATTTTAGCTTGGTTTAGGTCATGTAATACTAAATATCCAAACCCGGCCACTAGTTCCAAGTGTACAATTCCATCCTTATTTAACAAAAGCGTATAATCTGTTTTCTTTTCATACATAAAGAGCGTATCAGGTATTTTGTTGATGTATTTATTACCACCTGTATAGGTCAGAGCATTTCTCCGATAACAAATAAAACAATCCGACTGTTTAACATAATCACTGTAGGTATATTGGGAATTGCTTTTAAAGTTAAGACAAATCACATTTTCCTGGCTTAGCATGGTTGATGCAGCATTTCCAGTCAACGTGTTTATGTATGATGCACAGTTATAAGTTACACTATAGTACTTTATACTTTTTTCCAGTTTTACCGGATAAGCATTTGCATTGATTGTTATTTTAGGGTATATGTGTTCTTCGTCATAATATACGGTCAGAGATTCTATGGTATCAGGTTTTATCAATTTGTAATAAATTTCATATCCTTTTTCTTCTACCTCTGATAATCCTATCTTAGTTCTGACCATTTTAAAAAAATTACTAGTCGGCGGTATATTGCAATACAACAAGGAATCTGATGTATTCGACGGTTTGATTTTATACACATGTTTAAATGCATCATCCGCGTATTCTGATCCTTCCTGTACAACATCGTATTTTCCTGTCGTATCAAGATACCCGGCAGGAGCGCCGGTTAATTCTCTGCTGTTATATAGATTTACCTTTGCTACATTACCTTTTTCAATTTTATTATATTGTAATTTCCACTCCCTGAAAAAACATTTATACACTTCATTTTCCGGCTTGTATTCATCCAACGGCGCAAGATTATTATACAGAATAAAGTAATTTACCGTGTCATTTCCCGTTTTTACGGTATGTTTTGTCAATACAAAAGCGTTCGAATAAGGACGAAGGACTTTGGATACAGCAGTCCACTGATCTTCCGTAAGACTTAAGGGTGGTGTTTGGGATTTTAACTTATCAGCGGCAGCAGCAGCGGTGGTTACATTTAGGGCTGTTAAGCATGTATTATATACTGTAACACGGTTATCCTTTGCAGCGTTTATTTTTTTTGTTATCTCATCTTTTGATTCTGTTATTTCTGACTGATTGGATATGGGGAAATAGAGATATTCTTTGATAAGCCTGAACGCAATGATTTCCCCGAGTACTATGGGTTTGATGAAACCTGTACCGTCAAGTCCTTTCTGATGTATGCCGGTATGCCATACCTGTCGATTGGATATAGGGTAGACTCCGCTGCTTGTGCTTTTTTCATTAGCATATGCGCTCTCCCACATATTTGCTATATTACCATTCTGATTTATAAAAGGTATGGTTATTTTCATGTCTCCCTCCGCCTGTTAAGTAGAAAGTCCTTGGAAATTATCAACGAGCTGAATAATAATCGTTTTTCCCGTTTCTATGGATATACTATGTTTGCCAATTTCAGCAGACACAGGAATGATATGATCATCCTCCTTGAAGGTATAATCGCCAGGGTCAGGTCTTTTGTATGATGTATCTATCACAACGGTCACTTCTGCAATGCCAGGGGGAATATCCTTCTTTTCATACTTGCCTTGTTTGTCAGTCTTTACTTTTTCAAGGGTACCACCAAAATGTATTTCCAGCGGTATATCTCCAACTGTTTTATTTGCATTATCAACAATGGTAATCAATATATCTCCGGTTATTTCAAGATTACTGCTCTCCGCATCCTTAGCTTTGAGGGCTTTAGCCTTGAAGGTAAACTTCGGCTTCTCCTTCAAGGGATTATCCGGGTCATGCTTGTAACGGTAGACCCATTCAGCTTCAGCCTTCCCACCCTGGTTCGTCCCGGACAGATCAGCCACCTTTTCTTTGTTGCTGTTATACACCAGGAACGTAACCCCGGCCCCTTCTTCCATGTCGGAATTGCAGGATACACTGAGCTTTAAGGTTTCCCCCACCAGTCCCTTGCCGGTACTGCTCCCTTCACTGTCCTTCCACTCAGGACTCGACAGCTCAGGCCGTTTCAACTGTATCGCAGCATTCCCGCTCTTCTTAAACGGACACCAGGCACTATGGGCGCTGAAGAAAAACTTTGGATCCTCCTCAGGTACTGTCTCCATATCCACCAACCGGTACTGCCACTTCGCCTTCGCTATCCCTCCATCAATCGTCGCCGGTATCTGCATTTGCGGGATATGGCTGTTCGGGTCCTGTCCATCTTTCCATACCTGGAAGGTCACCATGTTCCCGTCGTCTATATCCTTTACCTGGGCGGAAAGCTCAATTTCTTCCCCTTCCTTAACTTGTCCTTTCCCCCACTTAAGCGTGGTGAACTCAGGTTTTTTAGCCTCCTGTTCCTCCCTCTCCCGGTTGTACTCTTCCATGTTCTTTGGGTTTATTATCATGGGCATGGGCATACTTGCCCCAGGAGCCAGGATTACACTGTTGTTCTTCATCCCTATATCATTACAGGTAGTCAGCATGCTTCCAATGACTGCTGCTTCCTTCCCGTTAATCTTCAGCTTTTTCCCGGTTCCCCCGGTCACTTCCCCGATCTTATTCGGGTTCTTAGAAAACTTGATGGTTCCCGGTAATTGGAGATGAACCGGATTATCATGCTTGCTCTTGCTTCCCTTGGTAGCCGCATCATGATTATTAATCCGAACATTATCAGATAACTTATCATTCAGCTTCCCGATATAGGGGTGGGGCAGGGGAACCGTGGCGGTGCCGCTCCCTGAGGGTATCACCATCATATGAACATCAAAGCCCATGACCTTGTTTCCTTCAGCCGCTAATTGTTTCCCCTCGGTGGTTATCCCCTTGGAGGCATTCAGCTTGATGTTTTGTCCCTTAACTTTCACTTCTTTGTCATTCTGGACCACGGTATTCTTCTTGCTCTTGCTTGCTAAGGCATCCCCGCTCTGGATACTAAGCTTTTTCTCCGCTTGAAGCGCTACCTCTTTCCCACCGGTAATACTCAGCTTCCGGCATTTGATGTTAATATCCCCCAGCTCATTGATGATCTGTAAGCCTTTTCCCTTGGATACATCGAGCCGGATTTTCCCGTCCTTGGTACTGATAATCACGGTTTCTTTCCCGTCTTCATCGATCATTTCTAAACGGTGCTTCTTGGTTTGTATAAGAATGCTTTTGGCAGGGTTTTCCGTGGCATGCTTTGGAGGCCGGTGTTTCAGGTCATAGATACATCCAAACACAAAAGGACGGCCTGTATAATTCCCCACAAACCCCAAAAGAACCTGAGTACCGATATCCGGGAGGTACCACCAACCGGCATTCTTGCTGGCATAACAGCGGATCACGGGAATCCAAGGGGTAACCGCACCAGGGGCTATGGTATCACAGGCAACCCGGACCCTTCCTAAGCACATGGGGTCCTTGTTGTCGGAAACTGTCCCATACCGGGGAAGGGCTTCCTCACGGATCCGCCGCTCATTAAACATGACTTTCCCGAATTCCCCTAACCTGGGGTCAGGTTGGTCTTCCAAAAGTTTCTCAATTTCCCGTTCCAAATCCATCATAGTATGCCTCCCATGTTAGGGTGGGGAAGGGTTCCTTCCCTCAGTATGTTATATTTCGAGTTTCCGGGTAGCCCCGCCTTCTTCTTCCCATTGAATTGTACTGGCACGCCTGGCCCGGAGCTTTGCCCAGTCCCGGATTCCCCGGATCTGTTCCTCCATGGTCTGGGACAGCGGGATCAGCGTTTCAACCACCTGCTCCAAATGCTTCTGTTCCAGCAGTTCATCCTTGTCAAACGCATCGTACAATCCGCTGACAATCACTTCCTCTATCTCAGATCCCGAAAACCCATGGGTCTTCGCGGACAGTTTATCCAAATCAAAACTTTCG
Source organism: Treponemataceae bacterium (assembly GCA_031549725.1). Classification (GTDB taxonomy): domain Bacteria; phylum Spirochaetota; class Spirochaetia; order Treponematales; family Breznakiellaceae; genus UBA937. The sequence goes on along the minus strand of JAVBPH010000075.1, from coordinate 3,749 downwards.
GGGTCCCGGTTCCGCTTTTCCAGGTGAATCTTAAAGATATCAATCCGCTCATCCTTGGAGGGTAAATCCACATAAAAGATTTCATCAAACCGGCCTTTCCGGAGTAATTCCGGGGGTAATTGGCTCACATTGTTGCTTGTGGCTACCACAAATACCGGAGTGCTTTTCTCCTGCAGCCAGGTCAGGAACGTCCCGAATACCCGGGCCGTGGTCCCTCCGTCGGTCATCCCCGATGAACCCAACCCGGAAAACCCCTTTTCCATTTCATCCAGCCACAGGATACTGGGAGCAATGGACTCAGCGGTCTGGATCGCCCGGCGTACATTTTCTTCACTGCTCCCTACATAACTGGAAAATACCTTTCCCACATCCAGTTTCAATAAGGGAAGCTGCCACATACTGGCAATGGCCTTGGCCGTAAGGCTCTTTCCGCATCCGGGAATACCTAATAATAATATTCCCCTTGGTTCGGGTAACCCGAACTCCCTTGCCTTTGGCGTAAAGGCTTTACCCCGTTTACCTAACCATTTCTTCAGTTCTTCCAAACCACCCACACCCTGCATTTGTTCGGTGGCATGGTAGTATTCCAGTACCCCGGACTTTCTAATAATCTGTTCTTTCTCGGACAGTACAATGCTAATATCAAACTGGCCCTTCTGGACCATACTCTTGGCAAACACATTCTCCGCTTCTTCCGCGGTTAACCCCAATGCGGCTTCCACAATCTTATCGAGCTTTTCCGGGGATTGAAGGATATCAAGATGCTTGGTGTCATCCAAGGTTCCGATAATCTTCCGGACGATCTCACCAATTTCCTTTTTATCCGGAAGCTGATAGTCAATAACCGCAATCTCTTTTTCCAGTTCAGTAGGAATTTTCAATACCGGAGACAGGAAAATAATATTCTTCCGGGTAATCTTCAAAGCGTGGGCCACATCCCGGAGCTTCCGTACCACCACAGGGTCATTCAAATAGTGGTGGTAATCCCGGAGCACAAATAATCCATTCACATCACTTTGTAAAATGTATTCCAGGACCTTAATCGGGTCTTTTAATTCGGTAATCCAGGAGCCGTCGGGTAATTCAAGGCCATTGGTGATGGTCCAGTTAAACAGTTGTTTCTTTCTCGCATCGGTAATGGCGGTCAGCCGCCGGTCCACCCGGCCGTCCTCAAAGGACACCACATAGACCAGGGGATACCTCGCCCTGATCAGTGTTTCTATCATAATTCCCGAATCTCTCTCTGCGCTCATGCTTTCTCCTGTAATACCTGGCTGTCCATAAATCCCGTTGCGGTTATTCCACCCAGACTGTCAATCGTAATCTCTCCCAGCCCGGTAAATGCCTCCTGGATTCCCATGGCCTCCAGGGTTTCCTGGTCATCAACAATCTTTCCCTGCTCCAAAAACAGTATCCGCTGGTTCCCGGACCCTGCCCAGGGGTGCTTCTGGGGAATAGTCCAGTCATACGCCCCGTCAATAAGCATATCCGTTAATCCCAGACACAGGTCTATGCTCCAGTTCTTCATGGTCTTCAGTTCCTCATACCGGTATCCCGTGTATACCAGCCTGTGCAAATCCGACAACGCCGCCAGGGTTAACAGCTTTGACAGTTCCTCGGGCTGTTCAAAGGGTTCCCCTCCGGAAATGGTAATCCCCTCCACATCCTGTATGGGAATCAGATTCATGATCTCATCCACCGCCACCTCGGATCCGCCGTTTTTCTTCTGGGTCAGAGGATTAAAACATCCCGGGCAGTTCCGGGAACAGCCCTGCACCCACAACGCAAACCGCCTTCCGGGTCCGTTCACCCGGGTACACGGCAGGTACCGGTGTACCCTCATGAACACATATTCCGTTTTGCTATAAAGCTGGTGGTGTATCCATTGGTATAATCAAACCTATGGGTCACTGTTTCAGCTATGTATTCACCCTCAAACCGTTCCCCTATCATTTTCATCGTTATTCTCATGCCTGGCCTCAGTTTGTAGTTGCCCTCTGCCTTCCCATTTACATACCCAAATTGGAAGGAGTTCTTCTGGAGTAATCCCAGAGCCCGCTGTTTAGCTTCATCCGCATCGTACATTCGGAGGTCGGAGGTGTTTCCTATAAACTTTCCGCTTCCCCCCTTGGATACTTTGGTCCAGTCCTTGGAACCACCCACCTTTGAGGATAGGTCGGACATCGCAGCTTTCGCGGTAAAGGATTCATTCTTTAAAGGGTCCCAGCCCACATAATCATACCCGGATATGGTTTTCTTTATACTTTGGCTTGCCTCAAAGTTGATCAGGCTCTTTCCCCATTCCAGAATGATTTCATCATTCCTTATGGTAATGTCATTAGCTATATAAATCGTATCTTTGTCTGCAAACACATCCTTCCCATAAAAAATAGCCATCTGCATAAGATAATCATAATCGGTATAACCATCCTGGATGGTATATTCCCCGGCCGCTCCAAAGTCATCCACCTCAGCTTTCAATGAATACCCGTCAATCAGACCCTTGATGATATCCGAAGGGGTTTTCTCTTCAAAGCTCCGGGTATGCTCCCCATGGGTTAGTTTGTGCAATACATTATACCCGGATACTTCCAGTTGTTCGGTTCCGTATTCCGGTCCCTGGGCTTTCATTTCCAGAATCTCACCGGAAAAGACCTCATCCACATCGTCCTTGTATCCCAGGTGAATGGCAAGCTGGCTCTCCAAAGAAAGTAATCCCTTGTCGGCCACCTTGGTCTCCGTGGTGTCAAAGGTCAAAGAAAACGATGAGATGCCATTTAACCGGTCGGTAATCACGATCTTCCGTAATGCCCCTTCATGTTCCACATCCAGCCGTTTCCCGTCGGCATACATAATCCAGACCGGGGTTAAGTGTTTGTTATCTGCCATCTTTCATCTCCCTCAATACAGCGGGGGCAGTTCAACAATGGTTCCCGGTTTGACGTTCTCGGGATCTTCAATATGGTTCGCCTGGGCAATTACCCGCCATTTCCCCGGGTCATTGTATTCCCGGGCAGCTATGGAGGAAATGGTTTCCCCCTCCCGGATTACCATGCGTTTGGTGTGGTCCGCGGATTCCCGCCGGGTGTTGGAAAGCTGGGTAGCTGCCGTGGCATATTCCTTGAATACCACTTTCAATATAGCTCGTAAGGGTGTCCCGTCGTTCATGAACAGGGTAAACCGCTGGACCATGTCTTCAAGCACACAGTCAAAGCTTAAGGTTCCCCAGGAGAATCTTAAGATAGGCGGCCTGTGTTCCTGGGCATTGACCATCATCAATGTTTCCACCTTGTTGGTATGCTCCCTCACATCGGTCTTTTCCTCCGAGGTATCAAAAAACAGTTCCATGCTCAGCCGTTTCCGTTCCCCCATGGTAAACTGTACCGGCGGGGAATCCATGCCGAACACGTTCATTTCCGACCAGGGGGTCTTCTTTTCAATCACGTATTCCTTAGGATTAAACAGGACTTCTATCTCTTCATTGTTATCCAGGTTCGTTATTACCGCTTTTTCCAATGCCATATATTCCTCCTATTGTGGTAAGGTATTAATTACCGTCTACCATCAGTCCTTCGTGGGTAATTTCAATCCGTTCCAGTGCGTATTCACTGTTCAGGTTGGTTTCCAGTTTTGGTCCAATCCACCGGCAGGGGAAGGCCCGGAAAAAGTTCCACCGTTTTATCTCGTTGTTCTCAATATCCTTGAGGATGATCGAACCGTTTTTCCGTTCTATCTTCCGGTCCTCCAGG
>JAVBPH010000088.1:0-56486 GCA_031549725.1 Treponemataceae bacterium | reverse complement strand
GAGCCTTTTTCAAAACTCGGTTAGTTTTGAAAAAGGCTTTTGCAGAAAGAATGCTATTTCCTTACCCATACATAAAATAGTATTCTTTCTGCACTTACATCTAAGGTTGCTTTTTCAAAATTACGGCCCTTGCGGTCCGGCGGATTTTGAAAAAGCCTCTACCGATACAAGATTTTTAGAACACCCCGGAGCCTCGCACCCGGGAGCGTGCAGAAGGTATTGAACCCACTTGCGAATAAAACCCAAGTTCAGTTTCAATTTTGCGGGGGAATTATATATTTTATGATTTATTGGAAAATCTTCGGACTTATTCCACATCATACCTTCATTTTTAACATATACTTGACAGTCGTAGTACTATGATTTATAATATAACTATGACAATCGTATATCATTGATTGTCAGGGAGGTGGAATGGACGGAAAGGTTTCTTCGGATCTTCTGAGGGGGCATACGGATACGATCGTTCTGGGGATTCTCCTGGGAGGGGATAAGTATGGGTTTGAGATTTACAAAACCATCCTGGAACGTACGGATGAGGAATATGAACTGAAGGAGACAACCCTGTATTCCAGCTATAAACGGCTGGAAAATGAAAAGTACATCAGCGCCTACTGGGGAGATGAAACCCAGGGGGGACGGAGGAAGTACTACCATATAACTGAAAAGGGAAAAAAGCTCTATGCCCAGAATAAAAAGGATTGGGCTTTTACCCGGAAAATACTTAATGTTCTTCTGGAGGAATAAACCATGGATACAAAAACGTATATTAACAACCTGTTTTCCGAATATGAAAATACCGAAGCCCTGGAGGATTTCAAGGAAGAGCTTGAATCAAATTTGAAGGACCGGATCAGGTACCTGGAATCCAGAGGAACCTCCCCCGGGGAAGCCCGGGACAAGGCCAGCGCCGAGTTGGGGGATATTTCGGATATTGCGGATGAAATGAGTTTCAGGAAAAAGAAAGAAATATTTGAGGAGATGTATATGAAAACAAGAAAATATATCAGTACAAAAAGGATGGTGGCGTATGTTCTCCTGGGGGGCATCATGGCTTTCGGATTGATTATCGCTGCCCTGGCATACCTTTATTCTGAAATGGCAGTTGCGGGTCTGGGTTCGCTGATCCCATTTTTTATTGTTCCTGCCTGCGGCCTTCTCTTCATGGGGCTGACCCAGGAGACCGCCCGGAATAATCCCATGTCATGGAAGCGTGCCCTGATCTATACATTAGCCGCTGCGCTGGTCCTTTTCGGGTTGAATGTTTTTTCAATGATGTTTTTCATTTCCGGTACCGGACTGCCTGAAGCAATAGCTACTCTTATTCCCTTTGTTCTTCCCGGTTCAATGCTACTGATATTTCTGATCCTTACCGAGAAAAACAGGAATAAGCCCTGGGTTATCGAGGAGCAGCAGGCCAGCATCGCAAAATACCAGAGGAATTATGCGGATAGCCCCAGGTCAGAGAAAATGGGACTTCTTTCCGGAGCGCTTTGGCTGTTTATCCTTGCCCTGTTCGTCACCCTGGGATTCATCATCGGGTTCCGGTACTCCTGGATGGTCTTTCTGTTTGCGGTTCCCCTGGAACTGTTGATTGTGTTCGCCTTTAATTCCAGGTCATAGGGTACCTTTCCTGCGGCTCAAGGCCGCCAATACCTTCAGTAATCTGTATTAAAGAGTTGCGAAGGGAATCGCTGATTGATCGTATATTGCGACAGGTTTAATCAGCGGTTCCCTAGGGCATCTCATTTATTTTTTCTATGAAGGGACTTTTCAGTTGGGCTTCGGAACGGCTTCTCCATTCCCCCGCCTCGGGTCGGCCTGCCAAAAGTCCCCAGAAATCCCTGGCGGCCTTCAATTTACCGTTTCCGTAGAATGCACTGCCCAAATAATATATGGTTTTATAATATTCAGCTTCCAGGGCATATTTCTGTAAATCCATATTTCCAGGTATCCGGTTCATCATGTCTTTTGTAGTGGTAAATGAATAATCAAATTGATTATCCAGCATGTCCCGGATGATGATTGAATTCTGAATTAAAAAAGAAAATAAAAGATGATCCGCGGCTTTGGCATGACGGCCTGAGGCATAATAGAAAAACCCCAAAACCCGGTGGGCCTTTTCTGCGTAATAATTGTCATATCTGTATACCGTGAGGAACCGGTCGACCCCGTCATTTTCCAGAACCCGGTTCATGGAATTTTTAATAAATGTATCAGGATCCGACCAGAGGGCATCGCTATTAAGGATTTCCAGGTAGGTATTTTCCATCAAAGCATATTCCTGGCGGATCTTCCGGAGGTCCGCAATCCGGTAAAGGATCTCCACTGCAAAATCCGGTGTTTCCAGACGGCTCCGGAGGTCATAGGCCCTCTGGTACTGTCTCAGGGCAACCCCCAGTTCCCCTTCGGCCCTGAATACTTCCCCAATCCAGTATTCCGCTTCGGGATATTCCTTCAATGATCCCAGGGCCTTAAGGGCCTCATCCGCCGAATCATGAAAGGTTGATTTGGGAAAACGGTAATACAGTTCATCCAGCGCCTTTGAGGCGTTGATCACATTCCGGTCACTGATATATTTTTCCACACTGCTTAATGAATCATTAAAACGCCGGACCTCGGGTATGGACAAAACACTGATCAGGTCCTGTTCCATCCTGGTGTACATATTCTGGCGCTGGCGCCGGGCTTCCTCAAAGGATACAAGGGCATTTCCGTAATCCTGGCTGCGGAAATAAAACTTTCCCTGTTCCAGGGTGAACCAGTAGGGGCCGCTTGAGGTTTGGGCCCCAACGGTAAGGGAAAGAAAAACGCTGAGAATTACCAACAGAAATATATTTTTTTTCAAAGCTTTTCCACCTCTTCCTTAAATGCCTGGTCTGCTTCCCCAGGGCTGACGGTCCGGATTATTTCACCATGCTTGAATATGAGGACTTTTTCCCCTACTCCGGTAATCCCCAGATCCGCATGTCTGGATTCCCCGGGACCGTTAACGGAACAGCCCATGATTGCCACGGTGATATTTTTATCAAATTTATACAAATAATCCTTCCATTTTTCCGTAAACCCATGGGTGTCAAAACTGTTTCTGCCGCACCGGGGACAGGAAATAATGGTCACCCCTTTTTTCTGTTTTCCCGTACTGTCGGCCAAAGCTCCCAGAATTTCCCTGCCCGCAACAACCTCATTTTCCATGGTATCCGAAAGGGATACCCTTAGGGTTGCTCCTATACCCTGCCGTAAAAGAGTATGAAAGGCAATGGCGCTTTTAACCACCCCGGGAATAAGGGGCCCCGCTTCGGTAACCCCCAGATGGATGGGAACATCCGTCCTGGAAGCCAGTATTTCGTTGGCCTCCACGGTTTCTTTAATAGATGATGATTTCATGGAAACCAGGACATGATCAAAGCCGAGCTCATCAAATACATCCAATTCCCTTTCTGCGCTCATCACCAGGGCTTCCGGCCTGGACAATTCTCCCGCATCAACCCGGCTCCGGAGATCCTGGGGCAGGCTTCCCGCATTAACCCCAATCCGGATGGGGATATGCCGGGATGCGGCCTTGGAAACCACCTGTTCCACCCTTTCCCGGTTTCCTATATTGCCGGGGTTTATTCTGATTTTTGCAATGGGATAATCCAGGCACCGGAGGGCTATTTTATAATCAAAATGGATGTCCGCCACCAGGGGCATGGACACCATGGATGCAAGATGCCCTAAAACATCCGCGGATTCCAGGGTAGGCACGGCAAACCGCAGAAGTTTGCACCCCAATGCCTGGAGACCCGCAATTCTTGAAACCAGGGCTTCACCTTTGGTTTCTTCCAGATCCTGTTTGAGAAGGGAATCCTTGTACATGGTTTGTATGGCCACAGGATAATCACCCCCGAGAAGGACAGAATCGAGATGACCAAATCCGCCAATTTTTATTACCCTGGATGATTGAAGTACAGCCATGACTTATTATCGGCAGATTAAATCTGTTCGATAACCCGGCTGGTTTTTGAACGGATTTGGCAGTTTTTGCCTAAAGATTAGAAAACTTGCATTTATATACAAAACTGTTAAGAGGGAGAATTCCAAGAACATGCTATTTCATCAGAGGAACCGGTATATATCTTTTATAGGGGCATACCGGAGTTTCCGGAACAAAATATATCCCGGCACATTACTGTACCGGGACATACGAGTGAATATTACAAGGAAAAGATGGTTTTTAAAACCAGCCTAGTTCGCATTCATCATGAAGAATACCATTACAAAGAGCGCAACCACTTCCACGAGACCAACCACGAGAAGGTTATTGGCAAACCCCTGACCTGTTTCAGCATAGGAATCGGCTGCGGCGGCGCCGCATTTTCCCTGGTAGAATGCGGACATTCCCATGGCCAAACCGGCAAAGACACCGATACCTAACTTTCCGGCACCATCCAGGCTTCCGCTTTTCATGATATTCATAAGAATAAAACCGTAAATAGTCTGGGTCAGGGGCGCACCGGCAAAGGCCATCAAGATAAACGGCGCAGGTTTATTCTGAACAAAACATTTCTTCCAAGCTCCAATGGCTGCCTGACCGGCAACGCCAATCCCAAGGGCTGAACCAAGAGCAGCAAGTCCAAGACAGGCAGCAAGTCCAATTGTTCCAATATCCATTTGAAATCTCCTTAGATTTTAGTCTACCGGTTGAATAAAACTTAATTATTTACCCGGTAAATAATTACAATGCATAATTCCGGCCATTTAATAACCGGGGAATCCAAAGGTCCGCCGGTTTCCGGCTTTCCCATCGTTATTCCTTCTTCCCCTTGTTTTTCAATGCAAAGGGTGAATATTTATGGCCGGACCATTCCATTCCCAGATGTCCCGCATATTCCAATAAATTCAGGCGGACCCCATGGACAATTACCGACAATGCGTTCATTGCCAGGTTCAGGCCATGTCCCACCAGGAGAATAACTATTCCCCCGATAATCCTTACAGGTCCCGCGGGCAATCCCATGGCCATGCTGTTAAAGCTGCTGGCAATGGATGCACCCGCCAACCCGACCGCAAATAGCCGGATGTAGCTGATAATATCGGAAAAACTTGATATGGCATTGAGGAACGTGGTCAGGAAGTTGGCAAAACTTTTACCCACATTCCTGAAGAAATTCCCCCCTGTCTGGTTGGCAAAGATAAAAAATGCTGCCAATCCTCCGCCGATCATGTAAATGGCAAAGGAAGGTATGGCAAACTGGGGACCCAAGATGAGGTACAGCACCACAAAGTAGAGCCCGAGCATCATGCAGAGCCATCCAATCTGGGAAAACATGGTAAGTTTCGGGAATTCCTTGATGATATTTTTTATATGGGCCAGTCCCATCTGAAGTATTGCTACGACGAAACAGAAATGTTTGATATTCTGCTGTACCAGTTCGGTGGCTTCTTTTTCAGGCAGCCCGGGGTTCGGATAAAACGGGGGTATGACCAGTTTTTTCAGAAACTCCGGCAGGGCATCCAATTTGATGCCAAACCAGGAACCGGTGATAGCCCCCCAAACCAGGGTACATGAAGAAAGAAGCATCAGGAGTATAACCGCATCTGAAATTTTTCCGGTTTTCTTTTTTGCCATTACCCCCATCACAATGCTGGCAATCAGCAGGAGGCAGCCGTATCCGGCATCACCAAAAATCATGGCAAAAAAGAGGGAAAAGAAAATCAGGTATGAAAGGCTGATGTCGTATTCCCGGTAACCCGGCACTGTACCCAGCAGGTTAAACAGTGGCTGGATCAGCCTGGCAAACTTATTGTTTTTTGTCAGCGTGGGAGGGTTATCATCTTCCTCCGGGTCATCTATCATGATAGCCCAGCCGTTTTCCGCCGCTCCCCTTTTAACCACCCCTGCCAGGTCCTCCGGCACAAATCCATGAATCCAGGAAATGGTCAGGCTGGCCGGGGCATCTTCCAGGATTTCCATATTTATCCTGGCGGTTTCAAATTCAATTTCCTGGTTCAGCGTTTCCAGCTCAGCATCAATTTCAGGAACCGATTTGGTCAAATGGGTAAGATGATGCTCTATACCCGCAATATCATCCCGGTGCTCCGCAATATTTTTATAAAATCCGCTGATGGAAGTTTTAGGCAGCGCCAGGGGGATTTCCCCGGGAATAGCCGAATTGATTGCCGCACAGAATACCCCGGATTTTTGTCTGGATATAACCAGGACGGTCACGTCTTCCGGCAGGGAATTGTACACCTTCAGGGGGAGTTCATATAAAGTAAGATTGATGCCGTTTTCCGCAAGGTACTGTAAATCCCCGGGATTAAAATCCCCCCAGACTTCCAGAAGGCTGATTTCCCGGGAATCGGAAACAATTTCTTCCTGGTGGAATTTTAGTTCATCCCCCAGATTGAGTACCCGGGTAACCAGGTCTTCAGCGGCTTCCCTGTTCAGGCCGTCGGTGGAATAGATAATTCCCTTGACCGGAGGCAGGGGCCTGTCCCCATTCTGGAGATTTTTTGCTTTATCCGCATAATTTCTCAGGATCGCCTTAGCCTGCAGAATTTTTGCTTTCCTGTCCAGGAGCGATGCCAGTTTATCCGACGAGGCATTTCCCGTTTCAAGGTGAACCACGCCAAGTTCCCGGAGTTTTTCCAGGGATTCTTCCCGGTACTGGTCCATGACCACCAGGGATACCTTTTTCATGGGTACAATCATTGGGCAGCCCTCTCCATACCACGTTTTGCTATTTTCCCCCGGACAACCGCAGCGGTCTGCTGGTCCCCCAGGTAAACCTGAATCTTTTTAATATTGGATTTGGTCTCGGGAATTTTAACCTTTTCAAACAGGTTTACCCGCTGGGTGGTGGTCCTGAGTTCCCTGTCCAGGCGCCGGCGCTGTTCCTCCAGGGTCTGGGCTTCCAGGTCCAGCAAAAGAACCTGCTTCATCCGTTCCACCGCCATGTCCAGCCAAAGGGGGGTCCGGAACAGATCATATTCAGCTATGGTAAAATCAGCGCCTTTAAAAACCGGAATAACCACACCCGCAATATTTCCTTCATCGGACCTGATTTCATCAATGGTAAGAATATCCGGTGTAAATATGCCGGTTTCTCCAAATACCCCAATCCATGACTTAAAACTTTCGTCCACCCGTTCTTTTTCCTGCAAAAGCTCCCGTATCCTGGTTTCAATAATCCGGATTTCTGCCTGGAGCTGCTGTTTTTTAAGCATAAGCGTGGGGAGATAACGCTGATACATTTTGAGCCCGTCCTTCTGTTTCTTGAGCTCATTTTTGGTCAGCTTGATCTTAGCCATAGCTTAGTCCTTTTTCGGCCAGTACTGGTTCAGCAGTTCGGTCCGGAGTCCCGTTTCTTCGGGGCTGAAACAATCCGCCAGGATTTCCCAGCCCAGATCCAGGGCCGCTTCCAGGGGAATGTTAACCGACAGGTCCATCATTTCCCGTTCGAATTTTTCACCGTACTTAAGGAGTTTTTCATCCCAGCTGGTCATGATAAAGCCCATGGCTTTCTTTTCCAGGGTATCCTTGAAGGCTGAATACAGTTTGATCATCCCGTCCATCAGGGCCCGGTGGTCCGGCCGGGTTTTGCCGTTTACCTGCTGCTTTAACCGGGACAGGGAACCAAAGGGTTCGATGCGACCGTTCTTAAGGTAATACTGGCCCTCGGTGATATACCCGGTGTTGTCCGGTACTGGATGGGTCACGTCATCCCCGGGCATGGTGGTTACCCCCAGGATAGTAATGGATCCGGCTGTATCAAAGTCAACGGCTTTTTCATACCGGGAAGCAAGCTGGCTGTACAGGTCGCCGGGGTACCCCCGGTTGGAAGGAACCTGTTCCTGGATAATTGATATTTCCTTCAGGGCATCCGCAAAGTTGGTCATGTCGGTGAGAAGTACCAGCACGTCCTTGCCCTGGAGGGCAAACTGTTCCGCCACCGCCAGGGAGATATCCGGAACCATAAGGCATTCTACGATGGGATCCGAAGCGGTATGGACAAACATTACCGTCCTCGACAATGCTCCCCCTTCTTCCAGGGTTTCCTTGAAGGAAAGATAATCGTCATATTTAAGACCCATACCTCCCAGGATAATAACATCAATTTCCGCCTGCATGGCTATCCTGGCCAGAAGTTCGTTGTAGGGTTCCCCGGAAACAGAGAAGATGGGAAGCTTCTGGGATACCACCAGGGTATTAAACAGGTCGATCATGGGGATACCGGTCCGGATCATCCTCCGGGGAATAATACGGTTGGCGGGGTTAACCGAAGGTCCCCCAATGGGTATAAGGTTGTCCTTTAATGCGGGTCCCTTATCCCTGGGATCGCCGGAACCGGAAAATATCCGGCCCAGGAGGTTTTCGGAGAAGGATACTTCCATGGGATGTCCCAGGAACCGGACCGTATCGCCGGTGGAAATTCCCCGGCCCCCGGCGAATACCTGGAGGGAAACCATATCATTTTCCAGGCGGTTTACTTCTGCCAGGGATGTCCCAAAGGCCGTATCTACTTCCGCCAGATCACCATAACGGATATCTTCCGCCCGGACGGTGATAACGCTACCGGTAATTGATTCAATTTTACTATATACCTTTTTCATAGCCTCTCTACCATCCTATGCCAAAAATTTTTCTGCCTGTTTATCCAATCCCGCGGACCGTTCCTTTATTGAATCCCGGATTTCCTTTTCCAGTGAATTAAACCGGTCGGTTTTCCATTCGGATCCGTTGTAGTCCAGGAACCTCTGGCGGAGCCGGTTGAACCAGCTCCGGGCTTCGTTTTTATCTTTGAAAGTAAACTTTGCTCCCAGGATCTGTATCAGAATGGTAAAAATATAGTTCTGCCGTTCCGTATTGACCGATGAGTCCACAGGATCGAAGGAGTTCTGCTGGAAATATACCGCATCCAGGAGATCCCCCTTAAGGTAAATGATATAGTCTTCCAGACTGGTGCCTTCTTCACCGACTACCTTCATCATCTGTTCAACTTCACTTCCCCTGGCGAGGAAGCCATGGGCATAATCAACCCTGTCCTGGGGCATAATACCCTTGTACTTGGACCATGAATCCAGCGGGTGGATAGCAGGATATTTACGGGCGTCGGAACGTTCCCTGGAAAGGCCATGGAAGGCCCCCACAACCTTGAGGGTCGCCTGGGTAACGGGTTCTTCAAAGTTTCCCCCTGCGGGGCTTACGGTACCGCCGATGGTAACCGAACCGACTTTACCGTCGTTCAGCCTCACCAAACCGGCCCGTTCATAGAAGCTGGCAATGGTGGATTCCAGGTATGCCGGGAAAGCCTCTTCCCCGGGGATTTCCTCCAGGCGGCCGGACATTTCGCGCATAGCCTGGGCCCAGCGGCTGGTGGAGTCCGCCAGAAGCAGGATATTCAGACCCATCTGGCGGTAGTATTCAGCCAGGGTAACCGCGGTATAAACCGAAGCTTCCCGGGCGGCCACCGGCATGGATGAGGTATTACAGATAATGATGGTCCGTTCCATCAGGGAGCGGCCGGTTTTGGGATCCGTGAGTTCCGGAAATTCCTTGAGGGTTTCCACGACTTCACCCGCCCGTTCACCGCAGGCCGCAAAAATTACAATATCCACGTCCGCGTGTCGGCTGGTGGTCTGCTGAAGGACGGTTTTTCCTGCACCAAAGGGACCGGGAATACAGTAGGTTCCCCCCTTGGCAACCGGGAAGAAGGTATCGATAATGCGGGTCTGGGTTACCATGGGCTCATTCGGTTTGAGCCGTTCCGCATAACAATCTATGGGGCGTTTTACGGGCCAGCGGAAACTCATGGTGACCGGAAAGGTGCTGCCCTTTTCGTCCTGAAGTTCGGCAATGGTTTCCCGGATCTTATAGGTCCCCTGGCCTTTGATTGATTTAACCGTATAGGTGCCGTACATGTTAAAGGGCACCATGATTCTATGGGTAAAAGCGCCTTCAGGAACAGTTCCCAGGGTATCACCCCGCTCTACCGTATCCCCGGTTTTTGCAGCAGGAGTAAAATCCCAGGCAATATCCGCGGGAAGGGCTTCCAGATAAATTCCCCGTTCCAGGAAATAACCGGCCTGCTTGGCTAATTTAGGCAGGGGGTTTTGGAGTCCGTCAAAAACCTGTCCCAACAGGCCAGGCCCCAGTTCCACCGCAAGCATATCCCCGGTGAATTCCACCGGGTCGCTGACGCTGATCCCCTTGGTCATTTCAAAAACCTGGAGCTGGCAGATATCACCCCTGATACGGATAACTTCGCTTTTCAGCTCTTTTCCGCCTACTTTCACATAGCCAACTTCGTTCATGGAAACGTTCCCGTCAAAATGGACGCTCACCATGTTACCATTGACTGCAACCACTGTTCCTTTTGTTCCGGTCATTTCGGTTCTCCCGATTCATTACTAGTTGAAATAGCTTCGCCAAGGCGGTTATCCGCTACGGAAGCCTGATTTATAATAGAATTATAGAGTAATTTATATTCCCCAAAGCCGCCTTCCGCATTAAACAGGGAATGGCGTTCAATAAGATACAGTTTAAGAAGATAAGCAAACACGGTGTTCAGCCCAAAATGTTCCAGCCCTTCCAGGGCATCGATGGCGTTCCACCGGGCTTTGTCTAAATACAATTCAGCTTCCAGGGGAGAATCCATGGTCATGGCCGTCTTTGCAGCCGACGATGTATCCAGGGGGTCCTGGGGAGGATCCACCGGCGCCGCATTATCCCTTTTCAAATTCTGAGCCCGGAATTTTGCCAGATGAAGCCTGAGGGCCCTTTCCCAGCCTTTCCAGGAATTAATAAACTTGGATGAAACCGGATCCGCCGGCCTAGCATATCCCGCCTGTCCCGCAGCCGGATCCAGGCTGCAGAGTTCCAGGAGTTTTAGATCCTTTTTACCCAGCTGCTCCCTGCAAAGATCCTTAAAACGTCCCGACGAGATAGGTGCATCCTGGCCGTAGATGAGATAAGGGAGCTGGGCGATCAGGTAATAATAGGAACCCACGTTCAGCTTCCTTTCACCGAAGTTTTAAGGATTTCCTGTAAACGGGGATTCAGGTAAGCGGACAGAAGCTCCGCCACGGATTCTGCGGAAAAGTCATAATAAGCGGAACCGTCTTTTGCGGCAATCCGGAAACCGGATCCAAGATTCTTATCGGATTTAAGCTCGGTTCCGTTTTTCAGTTCCGCCGCAAGTTTATCTTTAAAATAGGATTCAAGTTTTTTAAGATCCCCTTCGGGTAAAAGGATAGCCAGCTTATCACTGCCCTTGTAAACCCAATTTTTGAGAATATCCGGGATAGCCGCCTTGAGCACATCATCATTGATGGCACCGGAAACAGACTGGACTACAATTTTATTCAACAATGCCTGGATTTCATCTTTAAATGCCAAAACCAGGTTTCTTGAGGCCTGCTCCACCGCGGCTATACTGGCCTTTTCAAACCTGTCCGCATCGGACTTTCCCCGTTCAACAATTGATGCCGCTTCTTTTTGGGCAGCTTCAACAATACGTTTTGCCTCAGCCTCTGCCTGGGATTTCATCTTATTTGCTTCTTCAGAAGCCGATTCGATCCCATCCTTTTTTATTTTATCAATAAGTTCTTGAAGTTGGACGTCCATGATCTCCTCTTTATAATTCGATAATTATGAACCGCGTACTGCGGAGAACCCAATAAATGGGGACTTGGCAAAAAGAATAAGTTTTTCCTAGAATAAAATTTACCTTGATTGTAGTTTTTTAATAATTAATTATCAAGGGCAGATTGATGGTTTTCCGGGCTTATATTTTATTTTCCATGTCAGAATTAAGGAAACATATATGAAAAACCGGGGTTTCCGGCGTTTACAGGTTTGATTTTAAATACCATGTCCAAGGAACACCAGGGACTGGCCTCGGGTGGTTGAGGTTCTCGAAACCACCGGGAATTAGGGCCTTCTTGTGCCGGTTCCTTCGATGCTTCGAGGAGCTCAGCACAGGCGGCCCCAGGGACCGGCCCCCGGTGGTTGAGGTTTTCGGAACCACCGGGATTAAAAGATCCTCTTTGCATGTGCCTTCATATATCTGAAGGGACATGGTTTCTCATTACCAGTCAAAAGCAAAAAGAGCCCGTTCGTGATAATCCCTGTCAGGTCCGTAGATGCAGGAAGGGAATTCTGACTGATTAGGAGAATCCGGCAGGTGCTGGGTTTCCAGGCAGAATCCTGAATGCTTATGGTACACCGATCCCAGTTTACCCGTCTCATTATCAAGGAAATTTCCCGAATAGAATTGAACCCCGGGCTGGCTGGTAAGGACCTTCATGGACCGGCCTGAAACATGTTCAAATACCTCTGCGCAGGGTTTCAGCACCCCATCATCGGCCGCACTGTCCAGGATATAACAATGATCATAACCGCCGTTGGTTTTTGCAATATCCTGGCCTATGGGTTTACGGTTTGTAAAATCAAAGGGCCCCTCTAGAATTGAGGGGGTTTTCCCCGTGGGGATCAGGTTTTTGTCTACCTCCACATACCGGGAAGCATGGATACATAGTTCATGGGCCAGGATATCGCCTTTTCCTTCACCGGCCAGGTTGTAATAAGCATGGTTTGTCAGGTTGATAGGACAGTTCCGGTCCACCGAGGCTTCATAATCAATTATGATTTCGTTGGATTTAGTCACCCCATAACTGATAACCGCCTCCAGGTTTCCCGGAAACCCCTCATCCCCGTCGGGACTTTCCAGTTCAAACCTCACGAAAACACCGTCATTTTCTTCGTAACAATCGGAACTCCATATTCTCTTGTCAAACCCCCGGCGGCCGCCGTGAAGGGTGTTCTGGCCATCGTTTTTATGCAGTTTGTAGGTATTCCCGTCCAGGGAAAAGGTTCCTCCGCCAATCCGGTTTCCCACCCGTCCGATGGAGGTTCCTAAAAACGGTGTATTATTGGTATACCCGGTCAGGGTGCTGTATCCTAAAAGGATATCTTCCTTGGGGAACCGCCGGGAAGGAACAAAAAGAGAAACCATGGTGGCCCCCAGTGTTGAAAGGGTCATCGTTAAATCTCCCGCCTTTAAAGTATAAAGACTTACTTTTTTACCGCTGTATAGCACACCAAAGTTTTTTTTATTTACTTTCAAGGGAAACTCCTTTAAACGTTGATGTTTTATTATACCCCATTTTGGGGGTCATGTATATAAAAAAAACACGAGTACAAATCTATTTATCCCGGAGGATGGAAGAAATATAAAGCAGATTATTCCCAGTAGGCCGAAGCTGTTTCCAGAAATAACTTCTGAAAAGGAGTACCGGCTATTTTCTCCTTGGGAGGAAAGGTTTTGTCGAACTCCTCCGCTGCCCGGGGATCAATAATAAAAACAGGGCTCTCCTGAAAAACGCCGGACACATGATTCAGGGCTCCCTGTTCCAGTTCAAACACCTGCATAGCCCTGGGGTACCGGTTGTCATGATTGGAAATATTGTATTTGATACAGGGTTCAAATCCCAGGCGGCTATAGTATGCCGGGAGACCGTAAATAATTACGGCTTTATATCCCAATCTGCGGGCCTCATCAAAGGAATGTCTAATCAATGCCGAACCAATACCCTGGTTCTGAAATTCCGGCAGCACAGATACAGGACCGAAGGTAATGACAGGAAATTCATTTCCCGGGGTCTCTTTAATTGAGGATATGGTGTACATGATATTACCCACAATCCTGTTATCCAAAATCGCCACAAAATCAAGTTCAGGGATAAAATCAGGGGAACTTCTCATGATATGGACCAGGTAGTGTTCATCGCACCCGGGAACAAAATGATTCCAGAAAGCTTCCCGGGTGATCTCCTCCACCGGACGGTGATCGGTTTTTTCTTCCAGACGAATGGTAAGCATGATTCTCCTTATTGTACATTTATTGTATCAGGCAATAGTTATGCCTGTACAGATTCTTTTTATATAATTTCATTCCTAAAATTATTGCATGCTATATTACAGACATAAATTCTTCAATAAACAAATTTCTTCTTCTTTCATAATCTTTTCCGGAATCCGCTTTTTGCTTTAATAGTTCTATCATTAACTTTTCATAATTTTCAGGCAATTTTTTAAGTTCATAGGTGTAATACAACCGTCTGTCTTCTGCAGGGGTATATTTATTATTTATATAATACAAACATTTTATTCCCATACTTATGGCAAAATTCAAATTTTGATGCATCTGTGAATATGCTTCCCTTCTTTCCCAGCGTTTTTCCTTTGATATTACATAATGTATGTAATTCTTATTACTCTCCAATTCCTGTTTTTGTTCCTCTTTTGCAGTTTTTTTTATTCGCAAGTGGGTTTAATACCTTCTGCACGCTCCCGCGTGCGAGGATATGCGGCGTTCTAAAAATCTTGTAAATCAAAATTGTATGGGTATTAAACCCACATAAAATCCATACCTTACAGAACCAACAAACCTCGCCGCCCCCGCGCGCTCTGCCTCGCACGCGAAAGCGTGCAGAAGGTTTTTGATCAGGTTTAATTCATTTTTATATTTGTCATCTTCATCATATAGTATTTTGGATTCCACCAGGGCAAATTTTCTTGATTCCTGTACACAAGTTGTAAATATTCCGTTATCAAGAAAATCAGTAAATAGTATGGCAAACCATTCTCCTTTCCATGGTATGCAGTGGTATGGAATATGCGGTTTTTCATTTTTTCCAAACAATGATTCTGCTGTCATTTCCGAACCATGCTTTTTCATTACCGTTAAATCAATCATCCCGCCTTTTATACCTGGGCAATAATCGCCGCGGGAAACACTTCCTGACAGCAAAATTGTTTGAACATCATTTTTATCAATAGTTTTAATAAAATCCCGGGCATGTTTTTTCATCTTTAAAACAATTTCTTTGTTGCTTCAAAGTATCGCCCTAAAATGCGGGGTATTAAACCCGCCTGCGAATAAAGCAGACAGGGGTTTTAAAGATCCAAAAATGGTGATTTTATTTATCCAATGCATGTATTTTCATTAAATATTTTTTACGGTATAGTATAGATATGTCACTGTTTGACCGGCTTGGGGACGTCATAAAAAGTTATCTCAACGATGAGGATGAGCGGATTTTCGGAAAATCCCGGAGCAGCAATTCCCGGAATGATCCGGACCTGGATGCGGCCTATGAGGAACTGGATGAATACCTTAACCGGGAAAAAACCCGGTCATCCTCATGGGGAGATGAAACTCCGGGGAAAAAAAAGACGGACCAGTCCTGGAACGGCGGTTATGGTTCCTATACTGATTACTTACATGAAGAATCCGCTAAAAGACGAGCCCAAAAAGCAGCAGACCAGAAACAGGAAAAACCCAAAACTCCACGGGTGCCGGAAGCCCTCCGGAAGGATTTTGCCGAGCTGGGCATTGATTTTGGTTCCGGCCTGGCCGAATGCAAAGCTTCTTATAAAAAACTGCTGAAAAAACACCACCCGGACCGGCATGCGGGTCACGAAGGAAATATGAAAAAAGCCACCGAACGGTCTTCCAGGATTAATGTATCCTACCGCAGAATTGAAGTATGGTATGAAACCGGTAAAGTTGAATAGCTTTTTCTGAATCCGGGTATTTTTAAACTTATTCTTCTTCCGGCGGTTCATCGTCCGGATCAGCCACATTGAATTCCGCCAGTTTTCTATGCAGGGTTTTCCGTCCTATATTAAGGACTTCGGCGGTTTTGCTTTTATTCCCCTTCTGGGAAGAAAGGGTATCCATGATAATTATTTTTTCCGATTCCGACAGGCTTGTCCCCAGGGGAATTCTTATCCATCCTTCATAGGAACTATTCTGCAGGGTCGGGGGCATGTCTTCCATGGTAATACTGTTTCCTTTGCACATCACCACGGCGCTTTCAATGCAGTTCCGGAGTTCCCGGACATTACCCGGCCAGTTGTATGAATACAATGCGGCCCGGCTCCGTTCATCTATATTCTCAATTATCTTGCCGTTTTCCTGGGCAAATTCCTTTATAAAAGATGAAATAAACAGGGGGAGATCATCCTTGCGTTCCCGTAAGGGCGGTACATCAATATTAACCACATTAAGGCGGTAATAAAGATCTTCCCGGAAAGTTCCCTTATCAATTTCCTCTTTCAGGTTTTTATTTGTTGCGGTAATCAGCCGGACATCCACCTCCAGGGTTTCCTCCCCTCCGACCCGTTCGAATTTTTTTTCCTGCAGAACCCGGAGGAGCTTTATCTGGATGTTCTGGTCTATTTCGCCGATTTCATCGAGAAAAAGAGTTCCCTCATGGGCCAATTCAAACCGGCCCCGTTTCCTGGCGGTGGCTCCGGTGAAGGCTCCTTTCTCATGTCCAAACAATTCGCTCTCCAAAAGGCTGGCCGCCAGGGCAGCGCAGTGAACCTTAATAAGGGGTTTGTCCTTCCGGGGCGAAAGCTCATGGATTGCATCCGCCACCAGTTCCTTACCCACCCCGGACTCGCCGGTGATCAGGATTGACGCCTTGGTAGGAGCTACCCTGCTGATGGTATCAAAAACCTTTCTCATGGGGGCGCTGGTTCCAATCATTGTTTTGAACTGTTTGCTCTTTTCCAGTTCTTCTTCCAGGCGCTTGTGCCTTAAAACCAGTTCCCTGTTCTGAAGGGCCCGCTTAACCAGAAGGGATAAGCGGTCCAGGTTTACCGGTTTGGTGAGGAAATCATAGGCTCCGTTCCTCATGGCATCCACCGCATTTTCTACCGTGCCATGGCCGGTTAAAACAATGACCGGTACCCCGGGGCTTTCTATACTGATGCGTTTCAGCAGCTCCTCACCGCTCAAACCGGGCATCCGGAGATCCGTGATAACCAAATCAATATCGCCCAGCTCAAACCGCTTCCAGCCTTCATCACCATTAGCTGCGGTTTCCACATCATAGTTATCCAGCTTCAAAGAAGCCGCCAGCCCTTCCCGGATATTTTTTTCATCATCTACCACAAGAAGTTTAAAAATCATTCGTCAATTCCTCCATAAGGAATAAGTCTGGTATCCTTTTGCGGAATAGGCAGAGAAATATAAAAACAGGTTCCTTCGTTCACCTTTGACTTAACGGTTATATCTCCCTGGTGTTCTCTGATGATTTTAAAAACCAGGGTAAGCCCAAGTCCTGACCCGGTCTCTTTGGTGGTAAAATATGGTTCAAAAATTTTGGACAGATTTTCTTCAGGAATCCCTATGCCGGTATCACATATCCTGATGCAGATATCGTTGTCTTTTACATAGGTCTTCATGGATAAAATCCCCCCATCCGGCATGGCTCCCATGGCGTTTTTTATTAAATTCAGCAGGGCCTGTTTTAAAAAGCGTTCATCAATATCGATTAATGGGAGATCTATGGCCAGCTGAAGATCCAGCTTGATGTGGGCTTCATTCAGTTCGAACTGGACAAAATCAACCATTTCCTGGATCAGACTGTTTACATCCCGCTCCCGGAATTCCATATTCATAGGACGGACAGCAAAAAGAAAATCCACCACTATTTTATTCAGCCGGTCTATTTCTTCATTCACCACTCCCAGGTACTGCTGCAGCAAATTAAAATAGTCCTGTACCTTTTTGTCATCCGTAGGGATGGGCTTTTCCCGGTTCAGTTCGTTTTCAAAAAAGCTCATACTTGCAACTATGGCTTTATGGATGAGCTGTATATGAATGGAAATTGATCCCAGGGGGTTCTTTATTTCATGGGCAACCCCCGCTGCCAGGGTGGTAAGGCTGGCTAAATTTTCCGCCCTCCGGAGCTGGGCTTCCCGGGACCTCTTTTCGGTAATGTCCTCCACATGGATCAGGGACCCGGTGACCTGTTTATTTTTCACCAGGGGCAGTATGCTGATACTCAGCAAACGCTGGATCCCTTTTACCTCCACATCGAATTCCTTGTCCTCAACCCGGTCGCCGCTCATCAGGGTTTCCTTTAAAAAATCCGCCATGGGGTCATCCCGTATAACGGTCCATATGGGCTGAACCCCCTGTTCATAGTGTCCCATGGGCAGCAGGCGTTCGCCGAATTTGTTGACCAGAACAATGGCATGGGTTGTATCGCATACAATAATTCCTTCTGCCAGTGAATCCAGTACTGTTTCAAGGCGTTCATTTTCGTCGGCGGTATATACAAACAGGGCTTCAATCTGCTCATGGGTAAGCTTAGGAAGTATTTTCAAGGCCCGTTCAATAAATTGCCTCATGGCTTAATCCCTTATTAATCCTGAACTGAGAGTTTCTTTTAATTCTATAAAAAGCCTTTCCAAAGCGGCTCCCGGGGTTTGATTAAAAGTGGAAACCCCTACTTCGGCTTCCTTGACCTTTTTTCCCCAGACCGATGCAAGACAGGTTACCCCGGGACTCCCTCCGTCTTCCCGGACAGCACCGGAAATAATTTCTAGTTGATATTTTAAAAATACGGAAAAAAGGCTCCGAATTTCAAAATTATTTCCCCCTTTCACCACCGCGGATACAATGGTTTTGGTATCCGTTGAAGGACGGCCGGGGCCATGGGCTTCCGCAATCGGTGCTGAATATTTCCCCAGGGAAAGAATATACCCGGGAATCTCACCGATTCCATTCCGGCGCAGCTGGATCACCGCGGATGCGGCCACACTGGCGGCAAAGTAGGCCGCCCAGGGATACAATTCGTCCCCCCTGGAAGGGAGAAAGGAATCCAGGTAAGCCATAATTCTGTTTGAGCCGCCGGACACTGCTTCAGGATCACCCGAACGGAAAACCCGCCGGATAACCTCGCTTTCGGTTTTCCCGTCCCGCTGGCTAAACCGGTAGGGCCTTAGCCTGGAAAGTAAGGTAGGCAGGATAGCCCCGGGATATGAGGTGGTAAGAATTATCGACAGGTTATCCGGGGGTTCTTCCAGGATTTTCAGCAGCGAATTGGAGGATGCATCCTGCATCCTATCGGCCTGTTCAATAATCAGAACCTTCCGTTTTCCCGATGGAGCCAGGCGGCTCCAGGCCGAAGCCCTTCGGATCTGTCCCACGGGTATTATTTCAGATATACCGTCATTCTCCAATTTGAAGGATCTGGCATCAATGGATTCAACCAGTTTTACTATTATAGGATTGTCCTTTTCGCCGGACAGGGAAAACCTTTGAAGATCATCTAAATCCTCGGTTAGTTTTACAATCGTATCATTTAACTTATCAATTTTTGAATCATCTTCCCAGAGAACCGGATTAAACCGGGCAAGCAGTTTCTGTACCGCCCGGATAAGCAAAAGCCGGGCAGCGGAATTACCCTGGTTCCGCAGAAAAGTATCCGACGCGGCACTGATTTCAGCAGAAAAAATCCTGCTTCCCATGAGGATAAGATCAGGATGGACCAGAAGACGGTGCTGTTTACAGTCCCGGCATTCGCAATTCCAGGGAGCCCCCGGTGTTTGACAGGAAAGAACCCGGGCCAATTCCAGGGCTGCGGTCCCCTTGCCTGAACAGGCGGGACCTGAAAAAATCATGGACGGCGCCAGCAAGCCTATTTCCAGATCCTTGATTATCTGATCCGCCGCATCCTGGTTCAGGACATTTTCAAACATAGGACCTTACAACCCCGCCACTTTAAAAAATGATACCTGGACATTCGTTACCAAGGGCAATAATATTTTGGCTACTATGCTATTCTGCAGAACCGGTTTCGGATCAAAAAGGGGCTGAACCACCAGGACAAAAAGGATCAGGGCAATGAGGACAACCCCTTCCAGAATACCAAAAAGAACCCCCAGGAACCGGTCCAGCCCGTGGAGGTTAATACCATAAATAATATCCTTTAAGAGAAATTCCACAAACCGGATAATTAAAAATACAATCAGAAAAATGGCGGCAAACGATAGAATCTCCGGGACCACATTCATGTTGACCCATTTTTCCCGGATAAACACGGCACCGTTTTTATAGAAAAAGAGAGCCGCCAGCAATCCCAGCACCACCGATGCCATGGACATTACCTCTTCAATAAATCCCCTTAATGCACACCGGACAATAAGTATCAACATGAGTACTGCGCAAATAATATCAAACGCTGCGATGGTCACTGGTTTCTCCTGTTCTCTAAAAATGATTTAATATATTCCGAAATACTTTGGGCGGCATCTTTTTTCCCCAGGGTTACCGAGGCTTTTTTCATAGCGCCGTACCGCTCCTTATCATTCCAGATTGATACAATAGTTTCTGTTAATTTTGCAGAGGTCCGGTCTTCACCGTTCAGGACCACCGCTGCCCCGGCATTTTCAAAAACCCCGGCGTTTTCCACCTGGTCTCCCCGGGTACCGGAACCGCAGAGGGGAATCAGTACCATGGGTTTACCCTGGCTGGCGGATTCCCAAACGGTCCCCGCACCGCTCCTGCCCACAACCATATCGGCTGCCGCCAAAACATCGGGCATTTCATTTTTTATGTACCGGTATGGGAAATAATGTTCCCGGGATACGGGCTCCCCGCTATCCTTGTCGCCGGTCTGATGAACCACATTAAATTCTTTTGTCAGTCCATCCAGGGCTCCCCGGATAATATCATTGATTTCCAAAGCGCCCTGGCTTCCGCCAAGAACCAGGATTATGGGAAGCTTGTCCTTAATTCCGAGAAAAGCAATACCCTTGCCTGCGTCGGCGCCGCGGAATTCCCTCCGGACCGGATTCCCCATGGCCTTTGCCCTGGTCCGGTATTTTTCAGGAAGCATGGATATGGTTTCATCATAGGCGGTAAAAATAGTTTCGGACACCCTCAGATTAAGCCTGGTTGCCAGGCCGGGACTAAAATCAGACTCATGGGAAAAAACAGGGATGCCAAGAGATTTAGCCGCCATACAGGGGGGAACACTGACAAAACCACCCTTGGAAAAAAGGAGATCCGGCTTTTCCTTTTTAAAAATCCGCCGGGCTTTGATAAAACCGGAAAATATTTTAAAAATATCCGCAAAATTCTGAAATGAAAAATACCTTCTCAATTTTCCCGAAGGGATACTGTAAAAAGGGACCCCCGCAGATTCAACTATGGACTGGTCCAAACCATTCTCAGATCCAATCCAAAAAATTGAACAGGGAAAAGCATCCTGTAAACGGGAAATTACCGCCAGGCCAGGGTATATATGTCCCCCGGTACCACCGCCGGTGAAGGCTATCTTATTCATAGATTAAAAATACAAGATTTTTCCACTTTCCGCAATAATAGCCGGTTAGAATAATGTTGGTGTTTAAAGATATTTTAATTGACCAGCTAGGCTATTACCATACTAAACCCTTAAAATCCGTGTTTTTCCTGTCATGATGGTCCATTTTGGTCCTTAGACAAGGGATCACTTCTGCCTTCCTTTCTGCAATTAACAATCCGGGTAATAGTGGAAATCGCCGTATCCGCTTCAAAGGGTTTCCCGATATGACCGTCCATCCCTGCTTTCAGAACCTGTTCAATGTCTTCCTGGAAGACATTGGCGGTCAAAGCAATAATAGCAATAGATTCCGCATCGGACCGTCCGGAGGCACGGATAATGGAAGTGGCGGTGCATCCGTCCAGTTCCGGCATCTGTATATCCATTAAAATAAAATCATAATATCCTGTTCCGGATTGCATATAGAGATCCACCGCCTGCCTGCCGGTTTCCGCTTCTTCCATTTTTAATCCCGTGTTTTCAAGCAGTTCCTTTATGATAACCCTGTTAATATCCACATCATCCACTATAAGAGCCCGGAGATTTGAAAAATCAGGAACATACCCCGGGGGATATTCTGCAGTAATTTCTGAAGAGGAAGTTTGAAAATTTTCCATGATTGTTTCTGCGGGAATAGTAAAAGTAAACTCACTTCCTTTTCCCGGGACACTGGTTACACCTATTTCACCGTCCATCATTTCAACAATGCTTTTGGAAATGGCCAACCCCAGTCCGGTACCTCCGAAACGGCGGTTTATGCTTCCATCGGCCTGCTGAAATGAAACAAAAAGCCTGGCCATTTCCTTTTCGGTCATCCCGATTCCCTCATCCTTAACCAAAAAAGAATAAGAAGAAACCCTATCGTTCAGCGGGGTTTCCCATACCGCCAGGGTAACCCGGCCCCCATTGGGGGAGAATTTAACCGCATTTGAAAGCAGGTTCATCAGAACCTGGTTCAGCCGCAGCGGATCCGTCCGGATCATATCATGTATAATGCTGGATGAAAGTTCTATGGCAATACCATGTTCTTTGGCGCGGGACTCCATCATGGATATGACAAATTGAAGATTTTTTAACAGGGAAGCTTCCTCGATATCAAGGGTTAGTTTTCCCGCTTCAATTTTTGAAAAATCCAATATATCATTGATGATTCCCAGAAGATGATGGGAGGAACTCTCAATTTTATCAACACAGCTGCGGATTTTTTCCGGATTATCCGACCGGCGGGCTATCTGGGTCATACCGATAAGGGCATTCAGGGGGGTCCGTATTTCATGGCTCATATGGGACAGGAATTCACTTTTTGCCCGGGATGCCTTTTCCGCTTCAATTTTTGCATTAACCAGATCTGTAATATCGGAAATAACCAACATTGCACAGGTAGCTTCCCCGGAGGATTCGTTGCGTCCTGTCCCGTGCAGTGAAAGTGAATATATCCGGCAGATACTTTCATTGATGGATTTCAGGGATATGGTTTCCTTGAAAATATGCCTATTATGTTCTTCAAAAACCATCCGCATATCCGAGTCAAACGAAGGGCTTCCGCCTTTCAGATATATCTTTAAAAGAAGTTCGTCCTCATTAACTATGAACCCGTGGGTATCAAGAAATTCATGAAATGTGTCATTACCGTACAGGAAGTGACGTTCCAGGTCAAAGAAGGCTATTGCTTCAGGTACCGCATCAAAATGGAGGCACATGGTTTCCAGGACCGAATTGACCCCCTGCATCAGCATCTGATAATCACCATGATAATCCAACACGGCACCCCGTTCACCGAGCTTGCCGTTCCGGGCTGTAATCAGGATACGGTTAGTCTCACCGATAAGGGCGGATATACTATGGGAAACTTCCTTAAAGGCATTTGCCAGGGAAGTTATTTCATCATCCCCCGCCGAAGGAACATGGATGTTTGTATTGCCTATCGCTAAAGATACCGCGGCATCCACTATGTTTGAAATAGGATTCGTAATGGAACGGGTAATGACAAGACCGGCGGTGATAAGAACTATAACACCAATCATAAAAATAATAATCATAGTAATTATTGCTTCAGAAAATCGATTTTCCGCCTCGGTACTTCCCCATGCAGCCTGGGCTTCATTCATTTCGATAAGTTCGGTAAGGACTTTATTAATCTCACGTCCCTGGGGAATAATAATGGAATACATATAATGCAGAGCTTCGCCGGTCCGGGATTCCGCCGACATGGCAGCGGATTTTCTTACATCCTCCGACCAGTCCTTTACTTTCTCCAATAAATCATTGACCGTTTCATATTCCAGCGAATCCATCATACTGAGATTTTTAAGTTCCCTCTGGTATGATGCAACCTGCAGTTCGAGATCATCCAGATTTACTTCGAGGTCCTTGAAAGATTCTTCCAGCTGATTCTTCTCGGAAATTATTGCAACATCCCTGAGGGAGGTCCTGATATGTCCTATATCAAATATTATCCTGGAAAGATAGACCATAGGTACGACAACCAATTGTTCATCCAGCCGGACCAGTCTGTTATATCTGTAAATATGAATAAAACCGGTTATACCCATTACCACTGAAACAACCAAGGCCAGCATAAATGAGGCAATAAGTTTGGATTTGATATTCATTGCATTAACAATAAACAATTTGATACCCCTTCAAGAAAAAATCAGCGTTACACAAAAGGTACCTTTTTAAAAAAGCTTATGTAATAAATGCTTTTGTTCTATTTTTTATTATAAATATACAGACATTAATAATTTATAATTAAGATAGTCAAGTATCTATCAATTGTATAATAAATATATATCGATATTTATGGAGCAAATTGATATTATAAAAAGTTTATATATAGAGCCTTTTTCAAAACTCGGTTAGTTTTGAAAAAGCCTCTATAAATATTTTTTAATATAAAATGGATGGTCGTCAATATACGGCCCTTTCTTACGGATGATCTCCCATGGGTACAATCATATTTATACAAATATCCTCCCATTTATTTCCCGGATAAACTTCTAAAATTTTAAACCGGACTGTTATTACTTGGGTATTTATTTCCTTAGGTAATTTTATGGTTTGTAAATTGGGAGTGTCCTCCAGTTCATATATGGCATCTATACCTGATTCTATACAACTAACCTGCAATTTCTTGACCCGCGAATTATTGATGTATAATTCCGGTTTATTAAAATTTACATAACCATTTGATATGAAGAAACTGTTCACGCCGAACTGCCAATCCTCTTTTTCTATGGTCAGTTCAATCCATTCTCCTATACCTTTTGCCCCTTTATCTGCTGCCCAGGGTTTTAATTCTTTCATGCTTAATGGTATAAAATTTTTGCCATCATATTTTATTGTTCCTTCAGAAAAATATGAACTTGTTTTTACATCAACAACCTGCGGCACATATCCCTCAAAACGCAAACCCTCATCAGGCTGAAATAATAATTGATTATTATCATATAAATACATCCTTCTATTATTCCATAATATTCCTAATTGTTTTTTATAGGTAAATGCCGAATTACTTGTAAAATTAATAAAGGGCAATTTTCCTTTGAATATAATATTATATTTTCCATCCTCAACATACATATCTCTGCTATTTTCCACATAACTTTCCGGAATTTCCTTTTTTGTTTTTGCATTATCTCTGGTTGTAGTAAGTTCATATTCATTATTGTGAAAAGAATATCCGGATACATTTGAATATATGTTTTCTTTATCAGTAAATGGATCTATAACTCCATGGTATCCGCCCAATTCCTGTGAATTTAAACTTTGAAACGAAAATAAAAGCAAAAACAATAATATTAGGTTCTTCATAATTCACTCCCTCTTGTTCTCATGATATTCCGCCTTATCCCAGGAAGATTTTTTTTCCTTTCAGAAATCAGTTGACACTTCGACTCTGGCTTACAATTCTTGAATGACGTAACACTATAAACCGATAATCCAAATCTTCTCTCTTCGTATATTCAAAATATTCGCCCTGTATGGTCATTTCAGTATTTAATTTAATGCCACTCGCAACATTTACATCGAAATAACAACTAATAAATATTTTGTTTTTATCTAAATCCAAAAAGCCAAGATATGAAACATCAAAGGGTGACTCTTTGCGGAAACCATGGGATGGCCTGAATGCGGCGTCTGTTATATACCCTGTTAATTGTAATGTTTTTCCTTCATATTTTTTTGCCGCCGCATTTTCATCACGGATAAACTCAGCGGCGAACTCTTCTGCGGACATGACAATAATTGTATTGTTAATCATATAATTTGGGTCTACCACTTCCTTCGTACCACCCGAAAAACCCTCACACAATACATTTAAAATAACCACAATAAAAACAATTAACTTCTTCATGATTCATTCCTCTTGTTCATGATTTTTATTTACGGAAGGACAGCCTGGTATTAATTGACAAAATATTCCCGGTATATGTCTCATAGTACACCACTATATCATGTTTTTCATATTTTTTCTGTTTCTTTTAACAGAAAAGCTGCCCCTATTGGCAGCCTTTCCCATGTCGCATAAGATCAAAAAACAATAATTTGAATAATCCAATTTATCGGACTACATTAACTTTCCGCTGTTACCACCGCAGCTTTTAAAGGGGCGTATGTATTAAACAGGGCTACCATCCCGGGTTTATTGAATAGGGTTGCATATTTCCTGGCGCTGGCCCCCAGGGCATCGGGATCATCCGCATCTGCACCGGATTTCAAAAGCTCCTCGGCGATTTCCAAATTGTTTAAACCAACCGCAATAACTAAAGCGGACTGGCCGTCCTTGCTTTTCAGATTCACGTCAGCTCCTGCGGCAAGCAGGTCTTTGACAATATCCAGGGCTTTGCCTGTGCAGGCATCCATCAGCGCGGAACTTCCCCGGTCTTTTGACTGCTGATTAATCCGGGCTCCCGCCTGAAGCAGTATTCTGGCGGTATTCGGGTCCCCGGTCCGGGCAGCCAGGCTTAACAGGGGAACCCCGTTTTTATCCATCGCATCCGGTGAAAAACCGGCCTGAAGAAAGAGTTCCACCGCCCTGCTGTTCCTGTCCAGAATACAGCGTTCAAAGGATTCCTCATTATAGGGAATCCCCAGGTCCAGAAGATCATTTTTTGCCTGTTTCTGCTTATCCTTTACAATCCATTCCTGGAATTCGCCGTTCAGAAAATCTGCGAACTCCCTTTCTTTTTTGATTATTTTGAAATCCCCCGAGGTGTTTTTCTGAAAATATGAAGGCAAGGTACCTAAAATAACCAGAGGGCTTTTAATTCCAAAGGCATATCCCAAACACAGGCTTCCCCAGGATGATTCCGGGTCGACGGTATTTACCACAATAAAATGAGAATAGGCGGTGAGCATATCCAGAAAGGAATCTTCCCGGTACCAGTTTGTCCCCAGGGATTTTATTTCGGTATCAATTGATTTTTCTTCCAGCAATTTAAACAGTATTCCGGGAAGTTTCAGTTCTTTTTCATCATGAAGAATTAATATTTTCAACTGTTTTCCTTTTTCTTTTCTTTTAATTTCGGAATCAACAACCCCGCAAGCACCGGGGTAAGGTACAGGATTATATGCGGGTTTTATACACGCACAACAATTTCTTTGTTGCTTCAAAGAAACGCCCTAAAGAGCGTGTTTTAAACCCGCCGGCGAATAAAAGAGTTTTTCAATGAGAACAAATAACTAATAGAGAAGTATAACCTATTTATTTAATTTTGCCATACAATTTTCCAGGTAAAAAACGGTGGCCCCGTCCTTGGGAAGAATTTCCAGGACCTTTTTAAAACTGCTCACCGCATCAACCATATTTTTCTGGTAATAGTTGATCATTCCCTGTTCAAAATATATATTGGCCTTCATTTTCTGTTCCAGCTCTTTTTCATTGACCCCGTCGAAAATTTCAAAAACCGAAACAGGATCAACCTTCCCTTTTACCCGGACCTTTCCGATGAAACGGTACATATATGATCCCGGATCTTCCAGCTTCTTGAATGTTTCTTCACTGATGGCCAGGGAAATATTAAAAACCTTGGTAATACTTTCCAGACGGCTGGTCAGATTAACCGCATCCGAAATAACCGTATTCTGCATCCGGTCCTCGACCCCAACCACCCCAATCATAAGGGGTCCCGTATGGATCCCTATTCCCATGGAAAGAGGCCGGTACCCCATTTTCAGCCGGTGGATATTATACTCGGCAATTGTTTTCTGGATATTTATTGAGGTTTGTACCGCCGCATCCGCGCCGCCGTTCCGGTGATATAAGGCAAGAATAGCGTCCCCCATATATTTATCCACAAAACCATTATGTTCCTGGATTATAGGGACGATCCGGGAAAGGTAGGAATTGATAAATCTGAAACTTTCCTCGGGGGTCAGTTTTTCCGACAGGTCCGTAAACTGCCGGATGTCGGAAAAAAATATGGTCATTTCCTGCTTTGCATGATCCCCCAGCCGCAGGTCCGCCACGGATTTTTTATTCAGGATATTTAAAAATTCCGCAGGTACAAAGGGATTCAGTATCCGGGTCACACTTTGATTTAACCCGTCGTAACTTTCGGTGGTTTCGGCAAATTTTTTATCAGGAATAAAGGATGCGCCCTCCGCAAGGGGTACCTCCGGAGCTTCCTCCATCGGAGGTACCTTATATAAATACAGGTTTATAAACTTGTAGCAAATACCCCAAATCAGAATTCCGGCGCATAAGAAACCCAACCCCACAATAACATTTGTAGCAAATAGGGATAGTTCAATAAAAACTATTTCCAGGAAAAAAAGAATGGGGATTTTCCGGTAGTTTTTATTTTTAACAAAAAAGCCCCGGGCAAACAGACCGGTAAGGAAAAAAGCCGCCCCCAGAAAAACAGCCGCCCCTAAACAGGCTGATACAAGTCCGGCCACAGGAAGAAGGATGGCCGCCGAAACAAGAACACTATAGAGGACGATCAATCTTTTTGATATATCCTGATCATGCGCAAAACCAATCAGGGTTAAACAGCTGCAGAGGTAAAACAGGTTAAGTCCCGCGGTGATAAAAATACAGCCCACTATAAAAGGTGTGTTATAGGTAAACCATAATAAAATCAATCCCGCAGCTATTAAACAAAGCCCGGTGCAGCTCAGGATATTCAGGATTTTGATTTTATTCTTTTTCTTTGGTTTCCGGATTAACGATATGAATATGTACGCAAATAATGCAACAGCACACCCGGTGAGAAAAACATGCAGCAATTCTCCCGGTAAATGTTCATGAAATTTATTCAGCCAAGGTAATACAAAAAAATTATTTTTTATCATCTTTTATTCCACATTCTTCCGGCCATTAAATATATTTTCACACTTCAATCCAATTCAGGACTAAAAGACCATCATGTTTATAAAATAATGATACAATGGATAAAATGATAGCCCATTTAAGTAAAAAAGAAAAGTACTAATTATGAAACCGCTTTCAATATACACAATACACAAATAAAAAGCTGTTTGTAAAGAAAAACTTTACAAACAGCTTTAGGTGCCGCCAAAGGGAATTGAACCCTTGACACAAGGATTTTCAGTCCTTTGCTCTACCGACTGAGCTACAGCGGCCTGATGGAGATATTTATACCCAACCCGGTGGATAATGTCAATAGGATCGTTAAAAAAGATTTTATCGGGTTGCTAACAAAGGAAATTATCCAACAAATTGCATAATTTCGTCCCGGTAGCTTATTAATAGAACCGATTTACCGGGATCTTTGCATTTTTCAAATACAAAGATTTGCTTTTCCGGCAAGCTCCTGGATAATCTCCGCGGAAAACCAACAACACGCTGCTTGCGGCGTGTATTAAACCCGCCTGCAAATCAGGGGAAACCCTACATTTTAAGCTTTTCCAGGACCAGTCCCCGGAATTTCTTTATTGGTTCCGATCCGGGATCCAGGACCAGGGCATTCTCACAGTCGGACAAAGCCTTGGGATAATCATTCACATGATAATATGCCTGGCCCCTCCGGAATAAACAAAAGGACTGGTATGGATTAATGTCCAGGGAGTAACTGAAATCATCAATGGCCTTGGAATAATTCTGGAAAACAGAATACACAATTCCCCGGTAATAAGGTGCTTTATACGCCTTGGGATCATATTCCAGCACCCTGGAAAAATCATCAATGGCTTCCTGGTATTTTGACTGGGCAAAATAGGCCATTCCCCGGTGTTTATAAATCAGTGCTTTAATACTATCCGGAGGGTCCGCTTCCAGGATTTGGCTGTAGATATGTATCGCCCGGGAAAACTCATTTTTATTGTGGGCATACAGGGCATTCAGGAGCATATCATCCAGGGAGCCCCCGGGAACAGGATAATCCTGGCTGGAAGGAATAATTGATATTTTATCGTCATCCTCCGGAAAGGGTATTTCCCCCTCGGTAAATATGAGTTTATCCGTGGAATCTTCAATTTTCTTAAAAAACGAATCCCTTCTCTTACCCAACTGGCGGTTCAGCTGACGCTGGTATTCCCGGATTTCCTGGAAAACTATGTCCACCAATGAGAGGGTGGCGTTTACCGCCGCCAGTTTGCGTTTTAGGGGATCATCAAACGGGGTGAACTCCGCCTTGTATACCAGCTCATGTTCCACCTCAGCCCAGGCATCCTGCAGGATGGTCCTGATCTGGATTTCTGCCATATCGCTGCCGCAGTCGCCGTATTTTTTTAAAATATCAACGGGAATCCTTATGATGATATGGGTCGATTCATACCCGAATTCCTTAAAGGAATAATCAGATCCCTTGCGTTCTATCTCGACAATTTCAAAACTTTTTTTCAGTGTCTCCTCAACATGATGGAGATCTTCCATAAAGGGACAGATAACCCGGATCCCCATAAGATCCGCAATGATTGGTTTGCCGTCCTCGCAGTCGGTACTTTTTAATAATCTGACATACTTTTTAAAAAAACTATCAAAATCCTTAAGGCGGCTTTTAATAGACGGTCTGGAGGGTAACCCTTCAAGGATTATTTCAATCCTCTCATGAAGATCCTTTACCACCGACATCCTGGCAGTATTGTATTTATCAAACTGCTTCTGCAGCTGACCCTTATCGGGCAATTCAATGCTTTGCATCATTAAAACCACTTGGATTTGATTTAGTTCTTTACTTCCGAATGAACCCCCGGGTATCTTCAGCTATGAGCTGTATCCAGCAAAGGCTCGTTCGATAGGAAATTTATTATACCGTCCGGTTTAATACCCGGGCTATTAAACCGGACTTCCCCATATGGATATCTAAAATTTCAGCTTTTAGATATTTTCCCTAGAGACTTCCATAATACAATGATTTTTATAAAATCTCAATAAAAAAAACCGTCTTAAAAATGGGATCATTTTTAAGACGGTTCATTAAAAACAGGTGAATACCCGGTTAATTACTGATTATTAGTAGGTGTAGGGGTAAAGCTGCTTTCTGTAGCCTGTTTCTGGCCTTCCAGGTAGCGGAGTACCTGCTGATGACCAAACTGGGACATTTCAAAGGCTTTCTTCTGTGCTTCCCGTTCTTTGATGATGTTCCACAGGGCTTCGTCATCAATATCCCGTTCATCATCCAAAACGGCCTTATCGTAAATAATCTTTACATCCTTAAAGTATCCGATAAAGTCTCCGCCTTCATGGGCAGCGTCCCTCTGAATAAGGAATCCGCCGAACTTTACGAAGGGGGTTGATGTGGGATACAGGGGATACAGTCTCAGTTCGCGGTTGCGGACTGCCTGGACATACTGGGGATTATTCCACTGAAGCTGCTGCCAGCCGTCAAACCGGAGATAACCCAGGAACACGGTCTGTTCGATGCCTTGGGAGTCGATCAGGATAGCACTCAGGGCATGGGGGAAATTAAGGCCGTAGGCATCCACTGCAATAGCCTTAATGGTTCCGACATTCTTTACAACACCAAAACCGTCTTCAAACCGGCTGGGACCGCTGATGGAACCATTTCCGGATGCGGTGATATTCCCCTGATCATCCACGTCTGCGGGAAGTTCAAATGCTGGAATATCGAACGGCGGTTTGATAATAGCCCATGACTGGAAAGGTTCCACAGGGAAGTGTACCCTTACACCCATGACGGCACCAAACTGTTTGGAAGGAGCTTCCATCGCGTAGCTCCGGATCTGATTAGCAACAGTCCTGGAGGAGGATGCAAGCACCACATCCCAGTTGGGAATTGCAAGCGAGGACTTCATCACAGCTTTTTGTTCCTGTGTGAAGCTGCCGCCGGCCACATTAGAGTAGTCCATCATGGTCGCACGGTTTTGGGTAGGGTTATCGTCCTGGTCAGGGATAATGTCTGCAACAAGTTTACTGAAATCGATTAAAACAGCTTCGTCCGCAAACAAAACTCCCGCAGTCAACAGAACGATGGCAAGAAGAATGAACATCCGTTTCATTCACAGCTCCTTTCTATTACAAATTTAACCTTTAATCTGGATAATATAGAAGTATACGAGATACATCCTATTTGTCAACGCTTTTTCTGCTAAATCCTTACAGATACTTATTATATATCGGCAAATTTGTCAAAAAAAACTTCATTCCCGTGAATAAAAATTATAATTTTGTCGATATAGCTGAAATTCCGCTTAATCCCCGACACAAGGGTGGATATATTCTTTTTTACATCATGAATTCCATCTTCCGGCGCCAGGGCAGCCGTTTCCGAGAGGTTTATATAAACCTCTCCATTCCGGTAAAAAAGGGTTTCCAGTCTGGTTTCCTCCAGAAACAGGGGCGCCGTGTCCAGATCAACCGATCCTAAAAGAACCTCATCAATATACCTGGTTAAGGATTCTTCCCTGGTTTTTGCGGAGGGGATCATCCGGTCTTCTA
Source organism: Treponemataceae bacterium (assembly GCA_031549725.1). Lineage (GTDB taxonomy): Bacteria > Spirochaetota > Spirochaetia > Treponematales > Breznakiellaceae > UBA937. Next base: position 24,463 of record JAVBPH010000088.1, on the reverse strand, counting down.
TAACGGGGGTTCCTTCCTTGATCGAGTAAAAAACCATGGTGTACCGGTTATTGCCGATTATAAGAAAATCCGCTAGGGCAATAAGTCCCAAGAGGATCAAACTGCACAGCAGGATAACATGCTTATGGTAAAAAAAGCTGCCCGTCTTTTCTACAAATTCCCTGAAACTCATTGGATTTGGGTAAACCCTCCGGATTGTTCAAACTTGGTTACAAAATCTACTATTCCTTTATACAATGCATCCGAAAGCTTCTTCAAGTACTCCGGGTCGGACATCAGTTTTGCATCCTCCGGGTTTGATACAAAACCAAGTTCCACCAATACCGAGGGCATCCGGGCATTTCTGACCACAAACCATTCTTCAGCCTTTATCCCCCTGGAAGGCCCGTATTTGCCTATGGTATGGTCAAACTGGTTCATGATGGACCGGGCTATCATGATGCTTTCGGTGGTGAATTCCTCTTCCATCATCAAATTAAGAATATCTACTACGTCGGTACTTTCTCCGTATTTATCCTTATCGATGACGGTTCGCCGGTATTCCGGAGACAGGTACCATACTTCATAACCCCGGGCATTTTTATTAAATGATGCATTAGCATGGATGGATACAAAAACAATGGCTTCGTTATCCTTCAGGGGTACCGAATGGGCTTCGGCCACCCGTTTTTCCAGGGTCGGGTAGGTATCGTCGGTTCTGGTCATAATTATCCGTTTATCCGGGTATGATGCTGAAAGCCGGGCGCTGAGGTCCTTTGAAACCTTCAGGGCTATATCTTTTTCCACGACTTTGATTTGCTTACCGCTGATCGTGTGGGTCCCCACGGCACCGCTGTCCTTTCCGCCGTGGCCGGGGTCCACAATGATCGCGGCTATCCTGAGTCTGGTCTGGTCATATATTTTTGAATTATCCAGGGCCAGGGTAATCTGGTTTACAAATACCTCCGGAAACAGAAGAGCCCCCCCTTCCAGATAAGGATTAGGGAGGTGCAGCAGGTCCTTGCCGTCCACTATTACCAGGGAACTTTCTCCGGGATTCCCCGCCTGGAATGAAATCTGATGGTCCCCGGAAACGAGGACCCCGGACTGAAAAAACGGGTCCCACCGGAGGCTGGTACCGGTTTTTGACAGGGCTTCAGCGGTGGTTAATGCCCTCGAAGTTTCCGCCTGGAGGGGTGCAGGAAAAAGAGTGGATATTAATATAAACAGAATGGCAAGTTTCGGTACTTCTCTTTTTATCAAAACTGTTTACCCCTGGGTTATCTGTTCCGCCGACAAAGAATCAATGTAATAGACCGCACCCTGATAGCCTCCCCGGATGAGGCTCTGCCAGAATTCCCTGCCAAGGAATTTGTCCTTGGGGGGACCGTCGGGTTCTATTATTTCCAAAGTATATCCGGTAAGACTACCCGCAGCCGCAAAAACCTGGGCAATACTTCTGCCGGTGTAATCCAGAATACCCGATTGGGTAAAATCCGGGAACGGGTAAATACTCAGGGATTTACCGCTGTCCAGGGTAATATTGCCCTTGGGCAGACTTTCCAATTGATCCACCAAGGCCGCATCCAGGATAAACGCGCCGGGAGGAAAATCCGTTTCTGAAGTTAAGAATGCTTCTGTTTCATGGTCCCGCGTATCCAGGCGGATCAGGATTGTCCGGGCAGCAAAATCCGCGGCGTGTACCGCCTCTTCCCGGGTGGGAGCTGCGGAAATAATATTTCCGCACTTGCTCACATTGTTCTCGGGAAACCGGACCTGGCTCCCCTCCCCGGTCCGGAGGAAAATCTCCTTAACGTATTTTACAGCCCCGGCTTCCTCAACTCCCCGGACTGATTTGACTGTTCCGGGAATGGAGATGAAAGCCCGTTCCGCGCTGGTCCAGTATTTAACCGGTTCAAGCTTGTCCGGCCGTTTTCCTGTGGCAACCATAATTGCCCCCCGGGTGGGTTCCACCCCGGAGGCATAGGGATAGGTCCATCCCGACATGTATCCCCCGGAAAGCCGGGCGGCAATTTCCCCGATCATGGGGCCCCGGGAAGTAAGTTTGATATCCCCCTTGGCTGCCCCGTGGTTTATTCCCAGGGCTTTTATTCCCTGTGCAAAGGTTTCAAGAAGCTCTTCCTGTTTTTTTTCATCCAAGATGGTGGGCATGGTATGACCCATTTCAATAAAGCAAGGGGGAAAAAAAATATGCCGGTCAGCTAAGCCGCAGATGGTTATTTCCCCATGATACACAATGGCATCCACCGAAAATTCCGGGCCATCCATATATTCTTCAACAATAACCCGGCCTGACCGGGAAAAACCCAGGGCGTCCCGGACCGCATCCGCCAGGTCCCGGGGGGAATTAATTTTTCTGCAGCCCCGGGATCCCATGTTGTCCACAGGTTTGACCACCCCGGGAAAATCAAAAGGAAGGAGATAATCCTCCCGGGGAATTTGGTTCAGGATTGTGAATTCCGGGGAGGGAACCCCAGCGGCTTTAAACCGGCAGCGCATCCTCTGTTTATCCGATGCATCCAGCGCTGTTTCATAGGGAATTCCCGGCAGGCCCAGTTTTTCCGCTGTCCATGCAACGGTGGCTGAAAAATCGGTCCCCGCGGTCAAAATCCCTGAAAGCCCACCATTTTCCTTAAGTGACCGGGCGAAATCTTCCACCCCCTCCTTATCCTTTAGGTCAATACACTGGAAATGGTCCGCTAAATGAATGCAGGGAGCTTCCGGATTGGCATCCACCACAAAGGTTTCCAGACCCATATCTTTTGCTATAGTAATGGCCGGGCCCTGCATGACTCCGGCTCCAAGGATGATGATCCGCTCTTTCATGTAAACTCCAATCCTGAATCCCGGCCTGTAAAAACAGGCGGGGTTCATTATATTATCGGCGGAGAAATAAAAACCAGAAGTAGTAGCTTATATGTTGTTTTTATGGTTATGCCGGGATATTATATAATAGGCTTTTTCAAAACTCGGTTAGTTTTGAAAAAGGCTTTTGCAGAAAGAATGCTATTTCCTTACCCATAAATAAGATAGTATTCTTTCTGCACTTACATCTAAGGTTGCTTTTTCAAAATTTGACATTTTGAAAAAGCCTCTAATAGAAAAAATTATTTTTTATCTCAATTCTAAGGATGTCATGCAAATGCACAAGAAAATAGTATTTGTTTTGGTTCTTTTTATTTCTCTGCCGTTTTTTTTCTCATGTGCTTCCGGCGCATCAAATTCTGATACGGACTGGATATCCCCAACCTTAAATCTAATGGATGAAATGAATCAAATGTTACAGTTGGCGGACAATCTGGCACAAAATCAGAATAAAAAAAATGAGGTTCATCTTTTTATTGAAAGGGAAAGCAGTTTGGTCCATGGATCTTATGCATATATTATTACGGACCAGCTCGGTGATGATGCATATTTTGATGGTCTTCCGGATTTAGCCATGCGTGATTTCGAAACGTGGATAGATGATTTTTCTCCCGTGTTTATCCAGGATGACCAGGACGGGATATCTATGGCGTTTTTCAGCCTACCCGGGGATGTTACGAAGATTTGGATCCTGGGCCAACTTATTGCTCCCGATGATACCGGGCTGAAAAATCATTTATTCTCACTGAATTGTGATTTAAGCGATAAAGCCTTCCAGGGTCACCTGATAAAAGCCGGAGAGGAATCCCTGGAGATAATCCCTTTTTTCAATAATCATGAAGAAGAAAACAGACTTTCCTCAAGAGCTACCCATTATGCTTCCCAGTTGGGCCGGAAAACCCAACTGGGTTTTATTAAAACACTCCTGCCAAAAACCAATCAGGATGTAATCGCATTACGCCTTTGACGCATACCCTTCAAAGGTGTCTCCAAGGCTAAAGTATTTACTCAACTTGTATACAATATTATATATTACCCCTTCCCGGGTGTTTATTCCGGGAAAACGTTCCGGATGATGTCCGGTAACTACAATTTTCCTCAGTTTCAGGTTATGGTTTTTTAATATCTTTGCTGTTTTTCCGGGATTCCAGATAGTCCAGTGATCCCCGGGACTTTTATCCAGAAACATATTCCTGTTGCGCCGGGCGGAAATACCCGATCCCGAAGGGGTTGAAAATGCCAGAACCCCGCCGGGTTTTAACCAGGAGGATATTTTTTCCAGTGCGCTTTGGGGATCTTCAAAATGTTCAACCACATACCAGAGGGAGATAATATCAAATCCGTCTTTTAACATATCCTCTGGTAAATTGATGTCCGGGAAAAACCCCTGGACAGAGGGGATTCCCAGGGTCTGGGACACATATTTTACCGCATCCTCCGCGGGGTCAATGCCGCATCCCTCAAATTCTGCTTCTTTAGCGGCCTGTAAAAACGGGCCATAGGCGCACCCAATATCCAGAACCCGGAGCGGCGGAGGAACAATGGAAGCCGGAATGGGCTTTCCCCCGTTTTTTAGCAGTTCCTTTGCCCGGGTTAACCGTTCCTTTCCCATTTCCACCAGATGGGGGAAATCCTCCAAATAGGTTTTTCCGTACTGTTTTTTATAATCACTGAAAAAATAATTTTCCGTGTATTCTATGGGGGGAGGATTCAGCCTGAGCATGTATATCGTGGAGCAGTTTTTGCAGCGGCGGTAGGTCCGGTCATTCATCCGGTTTTTCACCGGATGCATCAGGGAGGTCTCCCCGCAGGCGGGGCATTGCCGGGGTGCCCTGCAGTCCAGGTTTTTTATGAAACTGACCAGGGACTGGGGGTTTTCCGTATTCAACCCCTGCTCGTGGGATATTTTCCGGGACGCTGCGGTGATTTTTTCCATAAAATCTTTTTTAAAATCCGGAAACAGTTTTTTTGAAATCCCAATTCTTTTGGCAATCCGGTTCTTTGTTCCCAGGGAAATAAACCCGGTCTGTTTGGCAAGTTTTTCATGGTACCGGGTGGGAGAGGCGATCAATACGGGAACCCTGGCATGGATCGCTTCAAATGCGGTCAGACCATAATGGGTAAGGACCAGATCATACTGGTGGAGTTCTTCCTTCAAGCCATAGAATGGTGCTATAAGTTTAATATTCGGGGGCAATGATTTTTTATCTATGCCTGGACCATGGTATATCACATCGATAAAAACTCCATCTATCGAGGTTAAACTTTCCGCCAGGGGCAGGCCCAGGGAGGCTGAATCCTCCGCCCCAAAGACGGAAAGAATTTTAAACGGGGTTTTATGAGGTTGATTGATAAACCGGGGACGGCGGTTTTCCGGCAGCGGCAGCAGACTGGGGCTGGAAATATTCACTTTACTTCTGCTGGATAACCCCGGCAGAATATCTATCAGGAAATCAAAGCTATCCCTTTTTGGCCCCCCTTCATCAATGGCTATAACCGGGGCAATTCTTGTCCAGAAGGCATATTCGGTTTCACTGCTTTTAAAATTATCCAGAATAATGAATGACCAGTCTTCCTTTTCCGGACTGGATGATATGATCCACTTCTGGTTTATCCGGACCATGCTGGACAGATGAAGCACCAAGGCACTGTTCAGGATTTTCTCATGGATAAATAAAAATGCTTCCAGACCTGCCTGGCGCAGTTCTTTTATATAGGCTGCGGAACGGAGGAAATGTCCCCCGCCCTTTTTCTCTTCGATTCTTGGTACCAGCAGTATTTTTTTACCTGATTCTGTTTGTTTCATTTCTGTTTCCATGTTACGTAAAAAGTTCCATATATTGTTTGATGATTATTTCCCCGGAACCGGAACCGGAACCGGGTATTTTCCGCCCGCCGTACAGCGTATCATAGAGGCGCCGGGCCCTTTCGTAGTCTTCCCGGGTATCAACAGAAACGGCGACTTCCGGATGCTGCCATTTTAAGGGAGCCAGGGGCCTGTGGAGGGAAAACAGTTCCGGATGACCGTACAAATAGGGACAAACATGTTCCCTTTCTGCCGGAAGGGATGCTTCTTTTTCAGCTTTCAGGAGGGCTTCCGCCTTAACGGATTCCACTCCCGCGCCGTAGGGAATGTACGCATACCCCGCATAATCCGCCCGGAGCCGGCTGGCTTCTTCATGGAGCCGGTCCGCGGCATCCGCAAAAACAAAGGGATTATCCCCGGTGGCCCGGATAATCCTGTCCGGTTTGTACCGGCGGATGGCATCACAGTACCTTTGGAGCACATCTTCCTTTGAACCCCGGATTATTTCAAAACCACTTTCTCCGGCCAGGGGTTCGAAGGCATTATAACTATCCCCGGAACATGCCAGGACAAATACATCCGCCCTGATTTTTTTGAGAGCCTCCATGACCCGCTGGATCATGGGTTTCCCACCCAGGGGCAGAAGGGCTTTGCCCTTCAGCCTAGTCGAATCCAGCCGGGATTGAAGAATAAGGGCTGTCATAGTTCGGGTTTTTCCCATAACTCTATCAAGGTATGGGCATCCTGCTTAAACCGGTACTTATTGGTTTCCACCCATTTCCGGGCAACGGAAAAATCTTCCCAGGCTTCAAAGGGACCATCCCCGGATTTTAGCACATACGAGGGATACCGCCGCAGGGGAATATGGGCGCTGTCTCCCCGGTATACCGGAGCCAGGTTTTTCAGATAAAACCGTTTATAACTTTCCTCCGCGGTGGAATCCTCCGAAGGGATATCCCCGTCGTAGGACATCCTGACCAGCTGGGTACAGGCAATGGTTTCCCCCCAAAGCCAGGCCCGGAAACCAAAATCCATGAGCTGCCAATACGAAGTATGCAGGGTGGTGTCAAAGCCCCCCAACTGGATAAACCGTTCCCTGTCATAAATACCAACCCCGTCAAAGGGATACAGGGTAAACCCCGCCTCCTTGGTGGTGGTGGAAGGAACGGTTTTCAAAGCACCCTGGTAATACGCGGGGGAAATCAATGTGGGCAGGGTATCAAACTGGCTGTTCTGGATTACCGGGGCAGTACAAAGTCTTTTGTATCTTGTCCTGAAATTTTCCTGATCGGGGGTATCCTTCTGTTCGTTCAGCATCCTTTCGGATATTTTTACGGCCCCGCCGCCGTGGAGAATCCTGATATCGTTCCAGAGTACAAAAAACAATGGGCTGGAAAGTTCGGATACCGCCAGGTTTATTTGTTCCCCTATGGAAATAGGATTTTTCAGGAGAATAAATTTTACCGAGGGGAAACGGCCCGACAGGTCCTCCACATCGTACCGTTCCTGGGGACCTTCAATTGAAATAATATAATCAAACCCGTTTTTTTCCAGTTCCTGAAAAAGGGTTCGCCGGGGATAGCGGCCCCCCCGGTTCAGCAATACCGCGGACAAACCGGTGTTTCCCGCTCTTTGAATACCGCCTACTACGGTATAGGAAGGCAGGAAATGATTAAAAGTTGTAGGTATAGTATTCATCACACACCGCACATATTCCCGGATATTTATTTTCCCCATGGTCCAGGTACATTCCCAGGCTTTTTTCCCATATGGATTCCAGGGAATCCCCGAAGGCGTTTCCCTGGACATGACCTGCCAGGGCTTCCCTGCACAGAGGAACGGTTCCGTCAATCAAAATTGACATATCCCTCATGATATGCCAGCAGGGCTGCCTTTTTACGGGCGACAGATCCGAAGCCTGAAGCCTTCCCCGGTTTCCGCAGAAATCATCATACTTCTGTACTATAATGTTTATTCCCTTTTCTTTCCATTGCCGGTAAAACTGTTCCAGGTCATCCTCATATCCCTTAATCCGGACTGCCTGTACATAGGTATCTTCGGGGAATAGCCGGGATAATTTTTCCGCAGTCCCCCGGGCCTCCGCAAAACCGGCTCCCCGGACTTCCCTGTACCGGGCGGGATTATCCGAATCCAGGGATACAATCCATGAAACCGTTGCCTCCCGGTTTACCCGGGGTTCTGCTTTTTGAGCCAGGACAGCAATGTTTTCCAGTCCGGATTCATTCCAGCCGATCCCGGAGGTTTCAATCACCAGGGACAGGGCGGGTCTGTCCAGCACAGCCCTGATAAGGTCTTCCTTTTGGGGATGCAGTGCAATTTCACCCCAAAGGGAAAGGTCTATCACCGCATCCCCGGAAAAGGCAATTATCTTATCCAGCAGGTTTTCAAACTGTTTTGGGTCCATAAAATCCCGGCGTTCCAGGATGGATGTTCCTCCCTGCCTGCCAAAATCAGGATAGGGGCAGACGGAACAAGCCTGGGGACAGGGACCTGAAACCTGTACAGCGTAAAACGCCGGCAAGGTCCGCAGGGCCTTTGGGTTTTGTGTAATAATGGTATCCGCATTTTTTGCACCGGATAACCCGGCCTCTATAAGCCGTTTTAACAGAATCATATTTCTTTTTGAATTGGCGGTCAGACTTAACCGGTATCCCCGGAGATCCGTCCGGGATATTTCGGTTTCGATATCAAAGGAGTTGATATCCTTCTGCAGTACCGAGAAGATGCAGTCCCGTTCCACCGGGCCATCCTCTTCTCCCAGAATCTTTGCCAGAATTCCCGGGGTTCCCCGGCTCACAATTTCCGGTGAGAATCCATAGGGCCAGCCGTCGGCATAGGAATATTCCGCTCCATACCGGGTATGCCGGAGGTATATGGCGGATGCCAGGTCCGGATCCAGGAGAGGACAGTCGGCCCAGGCGACAAATGTATGGTCAAACTGCTCTCCTTCATGGGAAATGCATTCCAAAAAATCCCGTTTGGTCCAGGAGGACCGGCGGATTATCTGCACATCCCCGGAAAGAGGTTTAACAGGTCCGTTATCTTTTAATAACACCAAACATTTTGAAACATCCGGAAAGGATTTCACCCTTTCCAGAGCCGCTTCCAGGGCATTTTTACCGTTGAACACGGGTTCCCCTGCAAAACTATTCAATTCACCGCCGTAAAGTACTGCCAGATTACTCATACTTTAAAAATATCGGCAATCCCGGGACCGGGATTTACATGATTAAGCCCGATACGGAAGGATTTTTGAAGGGATTACAGAAAATCCGGACAGTGAACCTCCCCGCGGCAAGCCGCAGGGCATTAAACCAGATTTCCTAATCAAATTCAGCAAAAAGTAAAATGAAGCTGACGGAAAACACCTTTTCTGATATACTTTTTTTAATGGATTTAGACCAAAAACTTTCTGTTTCCGAACTTACCGAATTAATCCGGCTGACCCTGGAAGGGGGCTTTTCCTCGGTATATGTGGAGGGGGAACTCTCGAATTGCCGGCCCTCCAGTACGGGACATTTATATTTCACTTTAAAGGATACCAACGCCGCCATATCCGCGGTGATGTTCAAGAATAAACTCCGGTACCTCCAGTTTGAACCAAAGGACGGAATGCTTCTCCGGGTCCGGGGCAGTATCTCGGTGTATCCCCAGAGGGGAACCTACCAAATAGTATGCGAAGAAATGGAACAGGCCGGGGCCGGTGAAATTCTGCTGATGCTGGAAAAACGCAAGCAGAAACTGGCTGGGGAGGGCCTTTTTGATGGGGACCGTAAAAAACCTATCCCCGCTTTTCCAGGCCGGGTGGCGGTGATCAGTTCCCCCACCGGTGCGGCGGTCCGGGATATCCTGAACGTCCTTGCCCGAAGAGCCCCGGGAATCCATACGGTCATTCTGCCCGCCCCTGTCCAGGGAACTGAAGCGGCACCTATCCTGGTCCGCCGGATAGAACAGGCAAACCAGTGGAACCTGGCGGATGTTATCATCCTTGGCCGGGGCGGAGGTTCCCTGGAGGATCTCCTGCCCTTTTCCGAGGAATCCCTGGTCCGGGCAGTGGCGGCTTCGGAAATCCCGGTGATCAGCGCCGTGGGTCATGAAATAGACTGGGCCCTCTGCGATTATGCCGCGGACCTCCGGGCGCCCACCCCTTCGGCGGCCGCGGAACTGGTCAGCGGAAACCGGGAGGAGGTCCGCCGGGGGATTATCCAGTGGCAGCAGGATCTCTATGATGCCATTCAGAATAGGATCCATCTTACCCGGATTCTTCTGAAACCTTTTTCCGGGGAAAACATGGAATACCAGTTCAGGGCTATCCTGCAGCCCCGGCTGGTCCGTTTTGATGATGCCAAGGAAGAAATCATCGATGCCCTGAAGGAACGGACCGCCCTATTGAGGCACCGCCTCGAAATAGCATTCACCGCCCTGGAAGCGGGAAATCCCGGGGCCATTATGGAAAGGGGATTTTCCCTGGTAATTAACCAGCGGACGGGTAAATTGGTCCGCAGCTATAAGGATGCCCGGGAAGGGGACAACCTGTTGATCCGTCCCAGGGATGGCCGGATAAACGCAGTTACGGAAACCGTACAGGCGGAGGATAATTCCCAGGCCTAATTGAGAAAAGGCGTATCAGGACCAACAACCCTGCCTTAAAGCACCTACGCGGGAGCGTACAGAGGGTACTAAACCCGCATGCGAAAAAAGAAAAGGCGGTACCCCAGGTCCCGGCCAAAGGAGATATAGGATGAAAAATTTTGAGGAACGGCTGGAACGTCTGGAAGAACTGGGCGGGAAGATCCGGCAAAACGATATTCCCCTGGATGAAGCCCTCAAGGCCTTTGAAGAAGGCATCAAGCTGGCCCGGTCACTGGAAAAGGAACTGGAAAAAGTGGAAAGCCGTATCGAAATACTTATGAACGAACCCGCCGCCAAGGCGGATGAGACTCCCGAATTATCCTTGTTTGATGATTAGGTCCGGATACACCATGGAAAAAGAAACCCCGGCACCCAATCACATAGCTGTTCTTTCCCCGGAGGTAGCCCGGAAAATTGCCGCGGGTGAAGTGGTTGACCGGCCTGCTGCGCTGGCCAGGGAATTTATTGATAATGCCATTGATGCGGGGGCCAAAAATATTTCCCTGGACATCGAAGGCGGCGGCACAAAAATGCTGTCCCTAATTGATGACGGTGGGGGCATGTCCAGGGAGGATCTGTCCCTTTGCTGGCAGACCCATGCAACCAGCAAAATAAGAAGCGTGGAAGACCTGAACCATGCGGGAACCCTGGGGTTCCGGGGGGAAGCGTTGTCCGCGGCTGCTTCGGTATCCCGGCTGGAAATTATAACCAGCCGGGACGGCAGGGAAGCCTTTAAACTGGAAGTGTTCCCCGGAGGAACCCGGGAAAGTATTACCCCGGCCCATCATACCCGGGGGACCACCGTGAGAACCACGGGGATCTTCGATTCAATCCCTGCCAGGAAACGGTTTTTAAAACGGGATGGCACCGAAGCGAACCTGTGCAAACAGGCCCTCATAGATAAAGCCCTGGCGTTCCCGGAACTCACCTTCAGGTTTATCCAGGATGGTAAACTGAAATTATTCCTGCCCGGGGTATCAACCTTAAAGGACCGGTTCGGGGCGGCTATTCTGGAACAGAACGAACTACCCTTTCTCCATGAAATAAAAGCTTCCGGGGAGGGTTTTACCATCAATATAGTATTCGGCGGACCGGAACTTTCCCGCCGGGACCGGCGGCAGCAGTTTGTTTTAGCCAACGGGAGGAGAATCCAGGAATTCGCCTTTATCCAGGCCCTGGAATACGGTGTCGAAGGATGGTTCCCCAATGGAACCCATCCGGTGGGGGCCGTGTATATTGATATCGATCCGGCCCTGGCGGACTTTAATATTCATCCCGCAAAACGGGAAGCCCGTTTCAAGGATTCCGGCACCATCCATCATCTTATCACCAGTAGTTTGAAAAACTTTATGCACCACCTGGGAATTGCCAATATAAACAGGGCTTCCCGGGAGACCCGGGTTTTCAATTTCGATTTTCCCGGTTCCGGAAAAAATTCCGCCGCCCCTGCCGGAGAAAGAACCCGGGGTTCCCTTTACGATGAACGGTCCGCCATGGAATCATTTCTGAAAAAAGAACCTTCATTTATACAGCCGCCGCGGAAATCCGCACAGGACCAGGCGGAAACCGCAGCCGAAACTGGCTCATATAAGGACTCCGCCGTTAAATACCTGGGCCGGGTGTTTGATCTTTTTATTGTTATAGAAAAAGATGAAAAGCTGTATATCATAGACCAGCACGCTGCCCATGAACGGATTTTATTTGACCGTTTTTTGAAGGGACCAATCCATAAGCAGGAACTTTTGGTACCCATTCCCTTTGAAACCGAGGGCGATGGGGATGATTCATTTCTTGAAAGCCACCTGGATGAATTGGCCGCCCTGGGTCTGATCATAAAAAAAGAAGATACCCATATCTGGCATATAGAAGCCCTGCCGGTGAACTGGAAACTGGATGATCAAAAAACCGTGGAAGAAATTCTTGGTCTTAGAACTGCCCCTGGGGATATGGCCCGCCGATGGGCCGCTACCCTAGCCTGCCATGCAGCCATTAAAGACGGGGATTATCTGGATCCCGGGGCAGCATTGGCCCTGGCGGAGGCAGCCCTGAAATTGCCGGATCCCCATTGTCCCCACGGCAGACCCATCTGGAGTGAGATCAGTCTGGAGTTTCTGATGAAATCAGTGAAAAGGATTTAGGAAAAGCGTTGACCTTTTCAAAAAATGGGATAAAATGGTCATATTATGGGTGAAAAAAAGCTAAAAAAGGGACTTATCGTTCTTTTTATTTTGCTGTTTGTTTTTATAGGGATCCCGCTGATTTCCGCGGGATTATCATTTCTAGGAAGAATAACACCGGAATCGGTGATTCCCGATAGTTTTACCGGATATGCCCACATACCGAATCCGGTAAAATTCATAGACCGGGTCCTTGACCATGAGCCCCTGCCGGACATCCTGGCCGAACCGGGGATGTCCTCATTTCTTCCAATAGTAAACACACTGATAGAAAGCAAAATTTTTGAAAATAGATATGTCCGTTTCATGGGACGGGGTTCCCTGGATGCGGCATTGATGCAGAAGGGGGAAATTATCGCCGCCTGGGATATGGGGGTCCTTTCTCCCCTGCTCCGTTTCCTGCCAAACCTGGCAGGGCAGGTAACCATCCCCAACCTTTATTACGTCCAGGCGGGGAAATTATCCCGCCTGGAATACCGGATGGATGACGGAACCGTATTTTTTATCGGTCCCTATAAAAATCTCCTGGTAATATCCAACAACACAAAACTCTTTGAGTCCGTGCTGAACGGCACATCCCGGGACGGTGATCTCAGGGGATCAACCCATAAAACATTTTATTCAAAGGATTTTGATATAGGTTTATTAGTCAGCTCAAAATCGGTGATCGAAATGATCGGCGACTCGGATCCGGCAATTAATGCGGTCATGAACCAGCTGACATTCCCGGGGCTCACCGAACTGACCATATCGGTATTTCCGAAACAGCTGGATATTGCCATCACATCCCCCCTGTCGTCTCCCAGCGAATCCCTGAATACACTGATCTCCAACAACTCCAGGACTTCCCTGCTGCTGCAGTATCTTCCGGAAAACACCCAGTACAGCACCCTTATCTCCATTGGAAGTTTCAAGGATATTTTGAACTACGTGGTTTCAATTTCCGGTCCCGAAATGGCAGGAACTTTAAAGACCGCGGACAGTTCGTCAAAGTTATTGCTGGGTATGTCCCTGGATGAACTGCTGTTTTCATGGACCGGCACGGAGGTAGCGGTCTTTGGTCTTGAGGGCAGGCCATTCCCGGTTTTTGCCGTGGAAATCAAGGATGAAAAAAAGCGCCAGGAAGTTTTTGACAAGGCTTTTTCTTCTTTGGTGGTTAAAGAAAATATATCCAGTGTGATTGACGGTACCCGGATTCCCCAAATCCAGATTCCCAATTTCCTGGGAAAAACCCTTAATTTATTCGGAATTACCGTACCTTCTCCGTATTATACGGTCCAGCAGGGTTTTTTGTTTATATCCGAATCTCCTGAAAACCTGGTTGCCACGGTCAACTCCATCCGCAGGAATTCATCCCTGCCAAAAACCGAAACCTGGAAAACCCTGGCTAAATCCAGTTCAGACCAGAATTCCTTCAGCCTTTTTTATTCTCTGGACCGGTCCCTGCCGTTTTTCCTGAAGGGAAACACCGGCTTTGATAATATCCTGAAACTGTACCGCCAGGGCCTGGCCCGGATAACCATTAAGGACAAGGTCTTTAAGGTTACCCTTTCGGTCATTCCCGGACTGGGCAAGGGTCTTAACTCTGTAACCGGCTACCCACTGGATATGGGCGGCAGAATGGGAAATATTCTTTACAGTGTGATGGGCTCAAAAAAAGGTGAAGCCAGGATATTCTTCACCGGGGAAGGCAGGGCGTATTCCCTGGATCCTTCGGTTAATATCCGGTATGAACTTGCGGGAAACGGAAAGATCCATGTTATCCCCGCCCAGGGAATACAGGTTAAATCCATGGCTGATCCCATGGCGTGGGTGATTAACGACAATGGAATTGTCAGCCTGGTGAACGGGAACATGGAACCCCAGAACGGGTTCCCCCTGGTCACCGGAGGCCGGCTTTCTTCGCCCCCCGCGGCACATAACGGCAAGGTCTATCTGCCTGACCAGGATGGTTCGGTTTATGTGATCGGAAGTGACGCCAAGGTTACCCAGATGAATATCAACTTTGATAATTCCCTTAAATCGCCTCCCAACTTTAATACGGTTTCCAATAAACAGTATATGGGAGCTTACCCAAAAAGTTTTATGGGAGAACTTTGGCTTACCAATATTGATGGAGCCCCTTATCCGGGCTGGCCGGTGTTTGTATCCAGTATTGCCTATGGTTCACCGAGGATATTCAGTGACAAAAACAATGTCCGGGTTGCCTTTATAACCCAGGCCGGGGAGCTGTCGCTGTTTGATGAATCCGGAAGCCTGCTGCCGGAATTCCCCCTGACCCTTACCGGGGTTTTTTATGTCCAGCCGGAATTTGACGGCCAGTACCTTTGGATTATCGCCCAGGATGGGACGCTTTACCAGGTTTCCCTTTCCGGTGAAGTATTATTCCAGAAGATTCCCGGCTTAACCGCAGAAGAAGAAGCCCATATTCAGCTGGTTGATGTGGACAATGACAAAATTCCGGAGGTGTTTATCACCGGGGAAGGCAATAATCTTTTCGGCTATTCCAGGAGCTTTAATTCCCTGGACGGCTTCCCCCTGCCTGTCTGGGGAAAACCGGTTTTCGGTGATTTTAACGGGGATGGAAAAATTGAGTGTATTGGTATGGGATTGGATAATGCCCTTTACCGGTGGCAGTTTAAATAGATAGTGGAGGAATCAACATGAAGAATACAGGACGCAGCAAAAACCGCCGGGGGTTTTTATGCCTATCTATTCTATTCCTAGGTGTTTTTATTTCATGCCAGAGCATGCAGAAGGATAACCTGGTATCCACTTCTTCCGAAACCGCCAATACGGATATTCTGGCTCTGGAAGCTTCTATAGTTCCCCTGGACAGCGGGTTTTCCAGGGATGCGCTGAAGCCTCTCAGGCAGAGAATTACCGAATTGGAAAAAAAGAACCTCCAGGATTCTTACTATAAATCACAGCTGGCGGCCTGGTCCGGCCGGCTGTCCCTGATTGAGGGCAACACCAGCGATGCCAGGAAGGCATTGCAGAATTCTGACCGGTTCTATCCAGGAAATATCCAGGCCATGGTTCTTTCCATCCGCCTGGAAACGGATCTGCAGAAACGTCTGGAACACGCTAATGAAACTTTGAAGGTTGAACCCAATGCGGGGGAACTTTTTATTGAAAAAGCCCGGGCACTGTTCGATCTGAAGCGGTATTCCGAATCGGCGGCAGCTTTTGATACTGCCTTTAACCTGTTTAACCAGAACCGTAAGGAAGTTTCCGCGGTTTACGAGGAAGTGTACAGGCCATCCAGAACCAGGGCCTGGGACCTGAGAAACGTAGCATCCGACACAAAAGACACGTCGGCCGTTATAGTACAAAAAAACACTCTTACCTGGCTGGATGTGATCAACCTGACTAACCAGGAAACAAAGCTCCTGGATTTCCTTACCGCGGGAAGGACCTGGCAGGCCAACGAGCTTTTCACCCGCCTGGTAAACCAGGGATTTATCCCCCAATTCCAGGACGTCTCCATTACCGAATGGCCCAATCTTAAAGCAAGCCCCAATGATACGGTACTCCGGTCAGGGGCGGCGTGGTTCCTCTGGCATTTATATGCCGAAAACCGGGCGGATGCCAGGCTCCTTACCAGGTATTCCTCCCGGTACAGGCAGTCCAACGACGCCCGGAGCCCCATCCCGGACGTTCCGGCCCTGTCTCCATTCTTTGATTCCATCCTGGGATGTGTTGAATGGGAATTCATGGCCCTGCCGGACGGAAAGAATTTCCAGCCCGGAGATGCCGTGAGGGGAACCTCCTTCCATTCCATGCTGAAGAAGGTTTCTCCGTAACAGAGAAATTATTTTATATCCAGTCCCTTTTAGGCCTGCTTGTTCTGAGGTCACTTGATTATTCAAGAGACTCTCCTCGTTACAGGTGGTTTCGAGAACCTCAACCACCGAAGGGGAATGCGGTCCCTGGGGATCCTTGTGCCGAGGTTCCCGAAACGTCGAAGGGACCCGGGAAAGAAAATTTCCTTCTCTAATTATCTTATTTAACGGAAAGCTACTTATCCGCCCAATTCAGGCTTCTTCCCACCGCCTTGTGCCAGCCGGCAACAAGCTTGTCCCGTCTGGGTTCTTCCATCCGGGGAGTAAAGGCCATATCGCTTTTCCAGTGTTCTTTTATTTCGTCAATATTGTGGTAGATGCCCGCTGCCAGGCCTGCCAGGTAGGCTGCGCCCAGGGCGGTGGTTTCCCGGACCACCGGCCGTCGGATGGTTCTGCCCATGATATCCGCCTGGAACTGCATGAGGAATTTGTCCCTGCTGGCGCCGCCGTCAACTTTTAATTCCCCCAGCTGGGTTCCGGTATCCTTTTCCATTGCCCTGACCAGGTCCAGGCTCTGATATGCGATGGATTCCTCGGCAGCCCGGATAATATGATCCCGCTTTGTCCCTCTGGTAATTCCCACAAGACAACCCCGGGCGTACATATCCCAATAGGGAGCACCCAGGCCGGTGAAAGCCGGAACCAGGTATACGCCGCCGGTATCCTGTACTTTTCCCGCATAGTATTCGGAATCCCGGGAATCGGTGAAGAACCGGAGTTCGTCCCTGAGCCATTGAATAACAGCACCGCCGATAAAAACACTTCCCTCCAGGGCATACTGAACCTTATCGTTGATGCTGGCAGCAATGGTGGTTACCAGGCCGTTTTTGCTTTGATACGGCTCATTCCCGGTATTCATCAGGAGGAAACAGCCCGTGCCGTAGGTATTCTTGGCATCCCCCTTTTCAAAACAGGACTGGCCGAACAGGGCTGCCTGCTGATCCCCCGCGGCTCCCGCAATGGGTATTTCATGTCCCTGGATGTTGGCATACCCATATATATGACTGGACGGACAAACCCGGGGAAGCATTGCCCTGGGGATATCCAGGGCTTTCAGCAGGGTATCGTCCCAATCGAGTTTTTTGATATCGTAAATCATGGTCCGGCTGGCATTGCTGTAATCGGTAATATGTACTTTTCCATTGGTTAATTTCCAGATCAGCCAGGTATCTACAGTACCGAAAAGGATTTCCCCCCGTTCCGCCCCTTCCCTGGCTCCTTCAACATGATCCAGGATCCACTTAATTTTTGTGCCGGAAAAATAGGCATCAGGCACAAGGCCGGTGGTTTTTCTTATATGGTCGTCCAGCCCCTGGTTTACCAGATCATCCACAATTCCGGAGGTTCTTCTGCACTGCCACACAATGGCATTATAAACCGGCTTGCCCGTGGCCTTTTCCCAGAGAATTGTGGTTTCCCGCTGGTTGGTAATGCCAATAGCTTTTATTTCCCCGGCGGGAATGTCATTTTTTGCAATTACCTCCGCCATCACACCATACTGGGAAGAAAATATTTCCATGGGATCGTGTTCCACCCAGCCTTCTTCGGGATAAATCTGGGCAAATTCCCGCTGGGCCATACCCATAATATTCTGATCCTTATCAAAAATTATTGCCCTGGAACTGGTGGTTCCCTGATCGAGCGCCAAAATATATGGTCCCATGGTGATACTCCTTATAATGCAAAAAAGATAGGGGCTTTCTCAAAACCAGCCGGGTTTTAATAATGGCCCGATATGCTGTTTTATCATTATAAACGGATATTCAGTTTTTTTGCCAGTTTTTTATTCGCAGGCGGATTTAATTCCCTTTGTAGATTTTTTGGGGGTTTTCCTGAACAAAAGATTTGTTAAGGTAACTTGGTCTATTGAGGTCATCAATCCCTTCTACGAAATCAGAGTTATTTTGTCGTACACAAGCAGCTGCTGCTAACCCGTCAATTGTTCACATATATTAAGAGATAAAATCATCAATGCCTAATACTCACACATGCTTGTTTAAAAAATGCTTAACTGTTTCAAAAAATAATTCCGGTTCGTCTTGATTGACCGTATGGCTGCTTTTATTAAACACCATATATTCTGTATTCTTTCTTCTCTTAGCCATTTCCTCAATATGTTCCTGCTCTACCACCCATGATTTTTTACCGTGTAAAAGCAAAGCCGGGCAGGAGGATGCTAAAAAATCATCCCACCAGTTACCATTTAGCTGCTTTTGTGATTCCAATAGGTTCGCCTTATCAAAACGGTAACGCCAACCATTTTCAGTTTCCTCCGCACTCTCCAGAAAATATGCAGCATCATAAATTCTGAATTTTTTTAAGCTGTCCCCCAGTTCCTCCAATGTCGCGGCATGGTCAACAATTTCAGGCGAAAATGAAGCGTCATCTTTTTCAATGGCTCCGGCATCTTCGATCAAAAGACCTTTCACTAAATTATTACGCCTTGCCGCAACCTGATAAGCGTTTATTCCGCCGAGGGAGTGACCTAACATAAATACGGCTTGATTGCTTAAAACAGTTTCCATGAATGTCAAAATATCGCCAATGTAATCACTTCTGTTATAATGCCCGGTATGGGCGTGGTCACTCCAACCATGACCACGCTGGTCGATACTATAAACATGCCAATCCGTCAGTTGTTCCATCAGCCGTGCATAATACCGTGCACACCCAAAGTGCCCGTGCAGGCACATTAAAACGGGTTTTCCATCACATTCATTGTCCAGATAGGACAGCTTCAAGTTATCTGACATGAAACATTTTCTCATCATAATAATTCTTGCTCCTCTGTTCATTTCTGACCATACATCTAATATAACAAACGATTGATAGCATATATTGGTAAAAGCAGTCATTTTACTTATGACATAATCACTTTTATCTGTCTTTATGACTCAATTACTGTTAATTAACATTCCTGCAGAATATTCCTTGACAAACGGCTGTCCCAAAAATATACTCCATTCAGGAGCATTATATTGAAATATGAATGGCTTGAATCTTACTGTCTTTCAAAACCCGGGGCAGTAAAGGACTACAAGGCTGAATGGGAAGCCTTCCGTTACATGATTTTTGATAAAATGTTTTTAATGGATGGGGGGGACAAAAACCACAATCCCATCATTACCCTGAAACTCGATCCTATCTTTGGGGATGAGATGAGAAAAAAATATGCGGATATTTCTCCCGGTTACTACATGAACAAGGTCCACTGGAATTCCATTAACCGCAACGGGAAGGTCCCGGACAAACTTCTGAAAAGTTTTATAGATGAATCGTACCGGTTAATTTTGGAAAGCCTGCCGAAGAAAAAACAACTGGAAGTTACGGAAAAAAAGAATGCTCATCAGGGCTAATGGTATCGATCTTTATTATGAAAAGGCCGGCGTCGGTCCTCCTCTCCTGCTCTTACATGGAAATGGCGAGGACCATACTATTTTCTCAACTATCACAAAAAAACTCCGGAATCATTTTACCGTATATGCCATAGATTCCAGGAACCACGGGGCCAGCCAAAAGACGGATGATTTCAATTATGAAATCATGGCGGAGGATATCATTTCCTTTATACAGGAACTGCACCTGAAAAAGGTGGATATCCTTGGTTTCAGTGATGGGGCTATTGTCGCCCTGCTGGCGGCCATGAAACACAAGGACCTGATCAATAAATTGCTGCTCCTGGGGCTTAACCTGAAACCCGGGGACTTCATTACCGAATGTCTGGATTATACTAAGCACATGTACGAAAACACCCAGGATCCCCTTTACTACATGATGCTCACCCAACCCCAGATAGAACTGGAAAGTCTTAAAACGGTTAACGTCCCGGTACTGTTAGTGGCAGGGGAACATGATATCTTTAAACCGGAAACCTTTGTAAATATTTCCAGGGCCCTGCCAAACGCAGAATTGATGATCATGAAGAACCATGACCACGAAAGCTATATCAGCAATTCGGATCTTTTGTTCGATGATGTTATCCGGTTTTTAGGAAAATGAGCCCCAGGGGCAAGCCCGGGAATATCTTTAGCACAGAAGACGCAAAATACGCACCATACTGCCCTTGGTATGTTGGTATAATTCCTGTATACTTCCGGCATGTCCTCAATATACGGATACTTCGGTGAATTTATTTCTCCCGGCGCGGACAGACTTGGGGTGTTAAAAAAAATCTTATCCGAATTCGCCCTTCCCTTCAGCATAGTATCGATTGCCGACAGTAATCATATTTTTGTAACCCCGGATATAGCCGGGGCATTAAAAAATTCAGGGACCTGTATTCTTTTGGCCCATTACGACCGGGTTCCGGGAAGCCCCGGGGCAAACGACAACAGCGCCGGGGTGTTCCAATTAATTGAAACCGCCATAAAACTTATCAATGAAAAAGAAAAAAACTGGCTCATCATCTTTACGGATAAAGAAGAAATAATTCCCAACGGAAGTATCCGGGACCAGGGATCCTATGGGCTGGCAAAAATATTTTATGAACTGGGTATGAGGGGCGGACGGTTTTATATTTTTGATGCCTGCGGTACCGGGGATACTATTATTGTTTCAACCACCGTGGATTTTCTCCTGAAGGACAAGGAAGGCAGGGGGATAGATAAGACCCGCTCGAATATTCAGAAATTACGGACCGAAGCCCTGGAATGTGCCAGGAATAATATCATAAAAAAAATTCTCCTGGTCCCCACCCCGTTTTCGGATGATGCGGGATTTCTCTCCGCGGGTATAGCGGCACAGACAATTACGGTGCTTCCATCGGAAGAAGCCGCTGAGCTGGCTAATACCCTTCGCTTAAAGCCCCATCTTTCGGAGGTCCTGGTAAAAAAAGGGAAGCAGCATATAAATGAGCTTCCCTTTATTCCTCAAACATGGAAACGGCTGAACGGTCCCGGGGATGCGGAACTCTTTTTAACCCCCCGGCATTATCCCCAGGTCGTCCGTTTTGCCCACGCCCTGTGCAGGGGATAACAAGTTTTAATTTATCCCCGGACCCGGTATGAAATAATTTCCCCCACATACATTCTGTGGTAATCCTTTTTGGGATAGTTTTCCTCAATAGAAGATTCCATAAAATGATGGCTGTCCAGATCCTGATAATACATTTTCCTGCAGGTGAGGATCTCCCGGGCTTCATCGAATCCGATACTTGTATCCGGGAACACCACCGGTGAAAGTCCGCTTTCGGATGATTTATTTACATCCTTTCCGGAATGGGCCCCGCAGAAGGAAAGGGCCTTTTTGTATTTTTTATCAAAAAATGACAGACTGAAGATCCGGTCCGGTTCGATAAAACCAAAGGTATGCCTGGTGGGGCGTACAAAAATAAACGCAGCCGGTTTGCCCCATAATATCCCCAGTCCTCCCCAGGAGGCGGTCATGGTATTCCAGTTATCTTCACCGGCCCGGGATTTCGCCTTTCCCGCGGTGATAAGCATCCATTCATCCCCAATCATGGTAAAGGGGTTACCGGAAATTTCAAATACAGGTTTTTCAAGCCAATGTGCTCCAGCGGGTGCCGCATCGTTTTGTTTCATCTTAATTTCTCCTGTAAAAACTTTTAAATACCTAACAGGCGGCCATAGGCATCCAGGGCACTGTCCCCGGATTTTCCTGAAAGAACCTTCCTGGTCAGGACCTTGCCCAGTTGAACCCCTTCCTGGTCAAAGCTGTTCAGGTTCCAGATTAATCCCTGGAACATCACCTTGTTTTCAAAATGGGCCAGCAATGAACCCAGGGCTTCCGGGGTGAGCTTTTTTCCGAAAATCAAACCCGAAGGACGGCCTCCGGGAAATTCCTTATTTCTGTTGGTATCATCCTGGCCCTTGGCAAAGGCTGCAATCTGCGCAATGAGGTTGGCCTTTAATTTTGTCTGGCTGGTGCTTCCGTCCACCTCCACATCATCCTTCCGCTGGCTTTCCTCAAATCCTATAAACTGCAGGGGAATAATATCCGTTCCCTGGTGCAGAAGCTGGTAAAAAGAATGCTGCCCGTTTGTTCCGGGTTCGCCGAATACCACGGGACCTGTGGGATAAGAAACGGGTTCTCCAAAACGGTTGACCCTTTTCCCGTTGGATTCCATATCAAGCTGCTGGAGATGGGCGGGGAACCGGGACAAGGCCTGGCTGTAGGGAAGCACCGCGGTGGAAGGATATTCCAGGACGGTTCTTTCCCACACGCCGATCAATGCATCCAGCAGGGCCGCATTTTTCAGGACTTCCTTTTCCAGGGCAAGCTTATCCGCTTCCTGGGCTCCCTTAAGGAAAGCCCTGAAGGTTTCCCCGCCAAAGGCTAGGGACAGCACCACCCCACCCACCGCGGATGTGGAGGAATACCGGCCGCCGATAAAGTCATCAATATAAAATGAATCCAGATACTGGGGATTTTTTGCCAGGGGACTGGTCTCACTGGTCACTGCCACCAGGTGTTTGCTGGGATCCAGCCCGGCTTTTTTTATTTTATCCTTCACGAAAAGTTCATTCGTCAGAGTTTCCTGGGTGGTCCCGCTTTTTGATACGAGAACAAACAGGGTTTCTTCCAGGTTTACCTGGGAAATTACCTGGGCTCCGTCATCGGGATCCACATTGGAAATAAACCGGGCGGTCATCTTTTTCCGCCCTTCCTTTTCTGCCCAGTTTTCCAGGGCAAGATACATTGCCCTGGGTCCCAGATCCGAACCGCCGATCCCAATCTGGACCACGGAGGTAAATTTTTTCCCGGTACTGCCTTTTATTTTTCCGTCATGAACCTGGTCGGCAAATGCAGAAAACCTGGCCAATTCACCGGCATAAAATTTCCCCAGATCCTTTCCTTCGTGGATCACCGGGTTGCCCGTCTGCCCACGTAAAAGGTGGTGCAGGACCTTCCGGTTTTCCCCGGGGTTCATGGTTTCCCCATCCAGGATCATTTTGTATTTGGAAATCAGTTCCATTTCATCCGCCAGGTTCTGGAACAATTCCAGGACCTGGTCATTAACCGGCTTGGCAGCCCAGGAATAGGTGAGGCCCCCGGCCATGGCTGTTTTGCATGTTTCCACCCGCTGACCGTCCAGGATACGCCTGAAATCAAACCGTTTTCCCTCCGGAGCCAGGGATAATAATTTTTTATATGCCGCCAGGGTATCAAGATTGCTGAAATTCATAAAAGCTCCTCATTAATAAAATAATTGATATAAAGGAACTTCTAAAAACTTCAGTTTTTAGAAGTTTTCCTTAGATGTAAGTATGGAGAAACTTTTTTATTTCGTTATAGAATAAAGAAATAGAAATTTCTCCAGGAGAACCTCTAAAAATCTAACCGAGTTTTTAAAGGTTCTCATAACAGACACTAATCCAAAAGGATTGTTTGGTTTATGTATCTTTAGTTTACAATGTTGGGAAGGCTAATTCTAGGGGATTGAAGTTAAGAAGTTATCTCTTTTTTGATTATTTTTATCACCGTCGAAATCTCGGGATTTTGGGGGGGCTCAGGGACCGCCCCCATCACAAAACCGTCCAGTTCCTTGGCTGTGAAATGCACCCAAAAGTTAGACAAGATTTATAAAGACGGTGTAATTTTTCTGTATTTCCCAGGAAAACTGACAGCCTTTTCCGCCATAAAATATGAAAATCGACTCCTACAATCCCCACGGAGATTGGATGCAGTAAAACCTGCCTGAGCAGTCCATATATACGGCTGACATACAGTATATAATTTAATTCAACGCTATCCCTGACCCTTTCACGGATACATCTTTGTCCGCCGACATATTTATTTCTTTCTTGGCAGATACCTTGTATTCTTCCCCGTTTATCTCAACCGCTTTATTACTCAGGATTTTCACACTTTCACCTTTTATCGTTACGCTTCCCTTGGCCCCGATCATGATATCCAACTCGGTGGTCAGGTTTCCGGTCTCACCGGCTACATCATATTCAAACCGGGTTTTCCCATCCCCGGAAATAAGCTGAACCTTTTCCGCACCTTCCGTATCGTCAAAGATTATCATGTGCCCGGACCGGCTTTTTACAAACTTCAGGTTATTCTTTCCATCCTGGTTCAGGTCCCCATCACTGTTTTCCCCGGTCACAGGCGGAGCTCCGTTGATGAACCATGATCCCCCAACCACCGCTTTC